>JALORN010000047.1 GCA_025458905.1 Steroidobacteraceae bacterium | reverse complement strand
ATTTTTTCCGGGGAGGGGCCATGGCCCCTCCCCGGAAAAAATAAATCTGTCCCCTTTTTCCCTTCAGGTGAGGTCGAGGGCGCGCGCAAGGTCGGCGCGCAGGTCGTCGGGGTCCTCGAGGCCGATCGACAGGCGCACGGTTCCAGGGCGGATGTCCGACCACTCGGCCTGCTCGGGGGTGAAGTCCTTCGGCCGGATCATCTGCGGCGGCAGTACCAGGGACTCGGTCGACCCGAGGCTGGCGGTGATTGCGAACAGCTGCAGCGCCTCGGCGAAGCGACGGCCGCTCTCGGGCCCGCCCTTCAGGTCGAAGGTCACGATGGAGCCGAACTCGCGCATCTGCGCCCGTGCCAGCGCCGCCTGCGGGTGGCCCGGAAGGCCCGGGTAGCGAACGCGCTCGACCGCCGGGTGGGCGGCGAGGAAACCGGCGAGCGACAGCGCAGCAGCACACTGCGCGCGGTAGCGAAGGAAGTAAGTCTTCATGCCGCGCATCAGCAGGAAGGCCGCGTGGGGATCGAGCTGCGCCCCGAACAGACCCCAGTCGGGCCGCATCGCCTGCACCAGCTCGCGCCGCGCGATCGCGACACCGCCCATCACGTCGCCCGTGCCGGCCGCGTACTTCGTGAGGCTGTGCAGGAACACGTCGACGTCGTAATCGCCATGCTGGTGGAAGCCGGCGAAGGTGTTGTCGAGCACGGTCAGCGCCCCGTGGGCGTGCGCCAGCCGGGTGATCGTGGCGAGGTCCGCCACCTTCGTGACCGGGTTGGTCGGGGTCTCCAGGAAAACCAGCCGCGTCGGCACGCCGGCGAGCGTGCGCTCGATGCCGGCGAGATCGTCGATCGAGAGCATGGTGTGGCGCACGCCGAAGCGCGCCAGGAAGCGCCGGATGATCTGCCGCGAGGGGTTGTAGGTCTCGGCGAAGCACAGCACGTGGTCGCCCGCAGAGGTCAGCGAGAACAAGGCCTGTGCGATGGCGTTGACGCCCGAGGCACAGGCGATCGCATCGTCGCGTCCCTGCAGCTCGGCCAGCAGCAGCTCGAGCTGGCGCACGGTCGGGTTGCCGGTGCGCGAGTAGAAGAAGCCCGGGCGCTGACCGTTCAGGGCGCGCAGCGTCTCGTCGACCGACTCGAACTCGAACTTGACGCTCTGGTAGATCGGCGGCGTCAGTGGGCGGTTGCCGGGCGGCAGCTCGACGCGCGGCGGGTGGTTGACCCGCGTCTCGGGACGCACGGCGGCCGTCTCGGCCCCGGACGGCATGCCCGGAGCTCGCGGCGCGGGCGCAGCTGCCGGCGAAGATGCGGCCGGCGGCGGGTGCGGCGGCTCCGGCGCGCTCACCGATCGGCCTCGGGCGGCAACAGCTCGAAGCGGTCGGCGTCGAGGTGCGCGGGAAAGCGCTCGCGGAACTCGGCGAGCGCCGCTTCCTGCAACGTCACGGTGGCCGGGTCCTCCCGCTGGCCGAGGCTCGCCAGCGGCATGCCGAGGAAGTCGAGCGCGGCGCTGTCGCCGTCGTGCGCGACCCCGTTGCCGTCGGCACCGATGCGATTCACGCCGACGACATAGCTCTGGTTCTCGATGGCGCGGGCGATCAGCAGCTGGCGCCAGGCATAGGCGCGCCGCGCGGGCCAGTTCGCGACGTAGAGCAGCAGCTCGTAGTCGTAGCCGGGGCGGCGACGGCTCCAGACCGGGAAGCGCAGGTCGTAGCAGACCAGCGGCGCGATCCGCCAGCCGCGGAACGCCACCACGAGGCCCGTGGTGCCGGCGGCATAATGACGGTGCTCGCCGGCCATGCGGAACAGGTGGCGCTTGTCGTAGGACGAGGCCGCGCCATCCGGGGCGACGAACCACAGGCGGTTGAACCGCCAGTCGCCATCGCGCGTCATCACGCTGCCGGTCACCGCCGCGTCGAGCCGCTGCGCCCAGCCGCGCATCCACTGCAGCGTCGGACCATCCGGCGACTCGGCGGGCGCCGCCGGATCCATGTCGAACCCGGTGGAGAACATCTCGGGCAGCACCACGACGTCGGTGGCGCCCGGCGCCAGCGTCTCCAGCATCGCGTCGAAGTTGCTGCGGTTGCCGGCGGGATCCCGCCAGCGCAGGCCCGCCTGGACCAAGGTCACCCGCAGCGGCATGGCGCGCGGAGCCTCAGGCAGTCGCCCACGGGGTCTGCGCCCCCGCCGGCGCCGCGGACGGCGACGCCGCCAGTCCCGCGGCGAACTCGCGCAGGCGGCGCGCCGCCAGGTCGAGGGTGTCCTCGCGCTTGGCGAAGCAGATGCGCAGCAGCTGCAGGCGCGGGCGGCTGCGATAGAACGGCGACAGCGGGATCAGTGCCACCCCGCCCTCGCGTATCAGGCGATCCGCGAACTCGACGTCCGGCAGGTCCGAGAGGGCCGAGTAGTCGAGCAGCTGGAAATACGTGCCCTGCGTCTGGAGCACCCGCAGGCCCGAGCCCGCGAGGCCGGCCGTGAGCCGGTCCCGCTTGCGGCCGAAGAAGTCGGCGAGACCCGACCAGCTGGACGGGTCTTCCTCGATGTAGCGCGCGATGCCGAGCTGCAGCGGCGTGGCGATGCTGAAGGTGTTGAACTGGTGGACCTTGCGGAACTCCGCCATCAGCGCAGGCCCTGCGACGCAGCAGCCGACGCGCCAGCCGGTCACGTGCAGGGTCTTGCCGAAGGAGAACACCGCGAACGCGCGCTCGCGCAGCTCCGGGTGCGCGAGCACCGAGGCGTGCGCACGTCCGTCGAACACGCAGTGCTCGTAGACCTCGTCGGACAGCACCAGCACCTCGGTGTCGCGCAGCAGCCGTGCGAGCTCGTCGAGCACGTCGCGGCCGTGCACCACGCAGGCCGGGTTGTGCGGGTTGTTCAGCAGCAGCAGCCGCGTGCGGGGCGAGAGCGACTCGCGCACCCGTTCGAAGTCGATCGTGAACGTCGGCGGCTGCAGGGGTATCCGCACGCAACGCCCGCCGGCGAGCCGCACTGCCGGCTCGTAGGCATCGTAGGCGGGATCGAAAACGATCACCTCGTCGCCCGGGTGCACGACCGCCTGGATCGCCGAGAACAGCGCCTCGGTGCCCCCACAGGTGACCGTGATGCCACCGACCGGGTCGGCGACGATGCCGTGGGCGCGGGCGAGCTTGCCGGCGATCGCCTGGCGCAGCTCCGGCAGACCGTCACCGTGAGCGTACTGGTTGCGTCCTTCGGCCATGGCCGCCGCCACGTGCTGCGCGAGGCGCGGATCGATCGGGAAGTCCGGGAAGCCCTGTCCGATGTTCAGTGCGCCGACCTCGGCTGCGCGCCGGGAGATCACCGTGAAGATCGTGGTCTCGACGTCGGGGAGCTTGCTGCGGAACGGCATCGGGTCCTGGCCGGCGCGGGAGGATCAGGGATTGTAGCGCTCGTGTGCCGCGATCGCGGCGCCGATCGCGCCGGCGCTCGCGCCGAGGGCCGCGGCACGGACCTCGACCGGGCAGCGCAGCAGCGGACCCCACTCCGCGAAACGCTCGCTGACCGCACCCCCGAGGATGAAGAGGTCGGGCCAGAACAGCCGCTGCACCTCCGCCAGCACGCGGTCGAGGCGCGCCACCCAGGCCGCCCAGTCGAGGCCGAGCGCGGTCCGCGTGCGCGCCGAGGCGTATGCCTCGGCCTCGACCTCGCCGAGCCCCGCCACGGCCATGTGCCCGAGCTCGCTGTTGGGCAGCAGGTGCCCATCGACGAACGGCGCCGAGCCGATCCCGGTGCCGAGGGTCAGCACGAACACCACGCCGCGCACGCCGCGCCCCGCGCCGAAGCGCATCTCCGCGAGACCCGCGGCGTCGGCGTCGTTGAGGAACGCGCACGACCGGCCACAGCGCTCCGCGAACCACGCCGGGGCGTCGAAGCCGACCCAGGATGGGTCGACGTTGGCGGCGGTACGCGCGCGCCCGTCCTTGACCACGGCCGGGAACGCCAGGCCCACCGGGCCGGCGGTGGCCGCAGCGAGCGGGTGCTCCAGCGCCACCTGCAGCACGCGCTGCGGGTCCGACGGGACCGGGGTCGGCACCGACTGGAGGCGGCCGAGCACCTGCCCGGTGTCGACGGCGACCCGTGCGAGCTTGACCGAGGAGCCGCCGACGTCGATGCCCAACAGCTCGCGGTTCATCGCCCGCCTCCGCGCGCCGCCCGTTGCTCGCGCGCCAGCCGCCGTTCCCTTCGCCGCGACCATGCCGTCGCGCCGAGCACGCCCGTCGCGACGGCCAGCACCACCAGGGTAGCGAGCGCATTGACGTCGGGGCTGACGCCGAGGCGCACCTTCGAGAACACCACCATCGGCAGGGTCGAGGCGCCGGGGCCGGCGACGAACTGCGAGATGACCACGTCGTCCCACGAGAGCGTGAAGGCGAGCAGCCAGCCCGAGGCCACGGCCGGCAGGATCAGCGGCAGGGTGATCCGCAGGAAGACCGTCGCCGGCCGCGCACCGAGATCGAGCGCCGCCTCCTCCAGCGAGTCGTCGAAGCCCGCGAGGCGCGACTGCACCACCACGGTGACGTAGGCCAGGGCGAAGGTCACGTGCGCGATCGTGATGGTCAGCACGCCGCGCCCTTCGGGCCAGCCGGTCAGCTGCTCGAGCGCCACGAACAGCAGCAGCAGCGACAGGCCGGTGATCACCTCGGGCATCACCAGCGGCGCCGTGGCCAGCCCCGAGAGCAAGGCGCGGCCGCGGAACGCGCCGAACCGGGCCAGCACCAGGCCTGCCAGCGTGCCGAGCACGACCGCTCCGGTCGCGGCCATCGCCGCGATCCGGACCGACAGCCAGGCCGCCCCGAGCAGCTGCTCGCTGGCGAACAGCTCGCCATACCACTTCAGCGTCGGCGAGTTCGCCGCGTCCCAGACGGTGACCAGCCGCGAGTGGTTGAACGAGAACACCATCATGGACAGGATCGGCACGTACAGGAACACGAGGCCCAGGGCGAGCGCGCCGTTGCGGAACCAGCCGCGGGACGTCACCGGCCCACCCCGGGCTGGCGCCCCTGCAGGCGCTGGAACAGCAGGATCGGCATCACCAGCAGCACCAGCATCGTGATCGCCACCGCGCTCGCCACCGGCCAGTCGCGGTTCGCGAAGAACTCGTCGGACAGCACGCGGCCGATCATCAGCTGGTCGGTGGGCCCCAGCAGCGAGGGGATCACGTACTCACCGACCGCCGGGATGAACACCAGCAGCGAGCCGGCTATCACGCCGGGCAGCGACAGCGGCAGCGTGATGCGCAGGAAGCTGGTCACCGGGCGGGCACCGAGGTCGGCGGCGGCCTCGAGCAGCTGCAGGTCGTGCTTCTCGAGGTTCGCGTACAACGGCAGGATCATGAACGGCAGGTAGGAATAGACGATGCCCACGTAGACCGCGAAGTCGGTGTACAGCAGCGTCAGCGGCGCGTCGATCAGACCGAGTGCCGTCAGCACGTTGTTGATCACCCCGTCGGTCTTCAGCAGGCCCACCCAGGCGTACACGCGCAGCAGGAAGGAGGTCCAGAACGGCAGCACGACGAGCATCAGGTAGAGGTTGCGCAACCTGGGCGTCGCGCGCGCGATGGCGTAGGCCATCGGGTAGCCGAGCGCGAGGCACAGCAGCGTCGAGATCGCGGCGACCTGGACCGAGTACAGCAGGGTGCTGACGTAGAGGCCGTCGGTCAGCAGGAAGACGTAGCTGTCGACGTTGAAGGTGACCACCAGCCGGCGGGCCTCCTCGGCCCACTCCAGCAAGGGTGCGTACGGCGGCATCGCGACCCGCGCCTCCGAGAAGGAGATCTTGAGCACGATGAGGAACGGCACGAGGAAGAACAGCAGCAGCCACGCATAGGGAACGGCGACCACGAGCCGCCGTCCCGCACCCTGCCGCAGCGCCTGGTTCGACCGTGCCATGCTACTGGGTCAGCACCACGGGGCTCGATGGATGCCAGCGGATCCAGACGGCCTCGTCACGGGCAACGCGATCGCTGGCGTGCCGCTCGACGTTCGGCAGCCGCACGCGGACGCTCCTGCCGCCGTCCAGCTGCACGAGATACACCGACGCATCGCCCAGGTAGGCGACGTCGCGCACGACGCCGCGCTCGATGTTCTGATCGCCGGCCGGGCGCTCACGCGACAGCTCGATCTTCTCCGGGCGGATCGCGACCCAGACGGTTGCGTCGGGCGCCGAGCTGATGCCGTGATCGACGTGGACGAGGTGCGCGAGCTCCGCGCAGCGGATGCGCACGTGGTCCGGCTCGTCCTCGACCAGGCGGCCCTCGAACAGGTTGACCGAGCCGATGAAGTCGGCGACGAACCGCGACTGGGGGAACTCGTAGACCTCGCTCGGCCTGCCCACCTGCACGATCCCGCCGCGGTCCATCACGCCGATGCGCGTGGCGAGGGTCATCGCCTCCTCCTGGTCGTGGGTCACGACGATGAAGGTGACGCCGAGCTGCTGTTGCAGGCCGAGCAGCTCGAACTGCGTGTGCTCGCGCAGCTTGCGGTCGAGCGCCCCGAGCGGCTCGTCGAGCAGCAGCAGTTTCGGCCGCTTGACGAGGGCCCGCGCCAGGGCGACTCGCTGCCGCTGGCCGCCCGAGAGCTGGTGGGGCTTGCGCCGCGCGAACTCGCCGAGCCTGACGATCTCCAGCATCTCGCCGACGCGCCGCTCGATCTCCGGGCGCGCGAGCCGCTCCTGCTCGAGCCCGAACGCCACGTTCTTCTCGACCGTCATGTGCGGGAACAGCGCGTAGGACTGGAACATCATGTTGACGGGCCGCTCGTAGGGCGGCGTGCCCGCCATGTCCTGGCCGTCGATCAGGATGCGTCCCGAGGTCGGGGTCTCGAAGCCTGCGAGCATCCGCAGCAGCGTCGTCTTGCCGCAGCCCGAGCCGCCGAGCAGGCAGAAGATCTCGCCCTTCATGACGCTCAGCGAGACGTCGTCGACCGCGGTGACGTCGCCGAAGCGCTTGGTGACGTTCTCGATGCGCACATACTCGCGCGCCCCGCCCGCGGCGGGAAGGGTCGGTGCGGAATCGAGCGGCAGGTCGGCCATGGCGGGATCTCGTCGTTGCTCGGGGGATGCCGCAGGAGGCTGCAGGTGCCCGGCGCCGCGGCCGGGCGCCCGCGCTCACCTGCCGAGCTTGAAGCGCGTCCAGGCGCGGTTCAGCAGACGGGTGAACTGCGGCGACTCGGTGACGTCGGGCACCAGCCGCTGCTGCACCGCGGCCGGGGGAAAGATGCTGTCGCGGATCGCCTCCTCGAGCAGCGGCCAGGATGCCGCGTTGCTGTTGGCGTACTTGACGAAGCTCGAGTTCTTCGCGGCCACCTCGGGACGCAGCAGGTAGTCGATGAAGAGGTGCGCGTTGCGCGGATGCTTCGCGTCGGCCGGGATCGCCATCATGTCGAAGAACTGCACCGTGCCGCCGGACGGGACCGCGTAGCGGATGTCGACACCCTTGCCCGCCTCCTGCGCGCGATCACGCGCCTGCAGGATGTCGCCGGACCAGCCGAGCGAGAGACAGACCTCGCCGTTGACGAGGTCCTCGATGTACTTCGCGGAATTGACGTAGCGCACGTAGGGACGGATGGCCAGCAGCACTTTCTCGGCGGCAGCGAGATCCTCCGGCCGCTCGCTGTTCGGGTCCTTGCCGAGGTGGATCAGCACCGTGCCGAGGACCTCCGGCGGCGCATCGACCATCGTGATGCCGCAGTCCGCGAACCGCGACGCGACCGCCGGGTCGTAGAACATCGCGAAACTGTCGAGCGGCGCATCCGGCATGCGCTGCCGGATCTTGGCCGCGTTGTAGCCGATGCCGGTGCTGCCCCAGAAGTAGTTCACCGCGTACTCGTTGCCGGGGTCGTAGAGGGCGACGCGCCGCGTGAACTCCGGATCGAGGTTCACGAGGTTCGGCAACAGCGACTTGTCGAGCTTGCGGTAGACCTTCGCCTGGATCTGGCGCTGCAGGTAGGACCCCGAGGGCACGACGAGGTCGTAGCCGGTGCCGCCGGTCAGCAGCTTGGTCTCCAGCACCTCGTTGGAATCGAACATGTCGTAGTTGATCTTGATGCCGGTCTCGCGCGTGAAGCCCTCGAGCACCGAGCGCTCGATGTAGTCGGACCAGTTGTAGACGTTGAGCACCGGCTCCTCGACGGTCGCCGCCGCGCCGGCGACCCCGCCGGGCGCGGGCGCATCGGCACCGCCCGGCGGCGGCGGCTTGCCGCCGCAGGCGGCCAGCAGCAGCGCGGCCGCCACGGACAGGGCGAACGTGTGGAACGACGTCGTCATCGATGGCTCCAGGACCGCTGCAGCGGGCGCGGCTGCATGGCGCGGTACTATAGCAGCGGCTGGTGCGCGGCCGACGGCGGCGCCCGCGGCGCAGCGCGAGCCGGCGATCAGACGTTCAGCAGCAGGTGCTCGCGCTCCCAGGAGCTGATCACCTGCAGGAACACCTCGTACTCGGCCTCCTTGACGAGGGTGAACGCCGAGACGAAGCCCTCGCCCAGGATCTCGATCAGCGGGTCGCAGTCGCGCAGCCCGCGGATCGCCTCGTCGAGGTTGCGTGGCAGCGAGAACGGCAGGTCGTGGGCGCTCCCGGTGATGGGGTCGGTGGGCACGAGGCTCTCGATCATGCCGAGATAGCCGCAGGCGAGCGATGCGGCGATCGCGAGGTAGGGGTTGGCGTCGGCGCCCGAGAGGCGGTTCTCGACGCGGCGCGACTGGGCGTCCGACATCGGCACGCGCAGCCCCGCGGTGCGGTTGTCGTAGCCCCACTGCACGTTGATCGGCGCCACCTGGAAGCGAGTGATGCGGCGGTAGGAGTTGACGTTCGGCGCCAGCAGCGCCATCGCCGCGGGCAGGTAGCGCTGCAGGCCGGCGATGTGCGCGAAGAACAGCGGGGTCGGCGTGCCGTCGGCACCGGAGAACACATTGCGGCCGGTCGCGCGGTCGACGACGGACTGGTGGATGTGCATGGCGCTGCCCGGCTCCTTGGCATGGGGCTTGGCCATGAACGTGGCGTACATCTTGTGGCGCAGGGCCGCCTCGCGCGCGGTGCGCTTGAACATGAAGGCCTGGTCGGCGAGGTCGAGCGCATTGGCGTGCAGCAGGTTGATCTCCATCTGCGCCGGACCGTCCTCGTGGATCAAGGTGTCGATCTCGATGTCCTGGTCCTCGCAGAACTGGTAGACGTCGTCGAACAGCGGGTCGAACTCGTTGACCGCGGCGATGCTGTAGGACTGGCGGCCGGGCTCGGAGCGGCCGGAGCGGCCGACGGGCGGCTTCAGCGGGTAGTCGGCGTCGATGTTCGGCTCGACCAGGTAGAACTCGAGCTCGGGCGCGACCACCGGCTCCCAGCCCTTCTGCGCGTAGAGGTCGAGCACGTGGCGCAGCACCTCGCGCGGCGCCATCTTCACGCGCCGCCCGTCGGCGTAGAAGCAGTCGTGGATCACCTGCGCCGTCGGCTCGGCCGCCCAGGGCACGCGGCGCACGGTGCGCGGGTCGGGCTTGAGGATGATGTCGATCTCGGCCGGGCTCATCGCGCTGGCGGTGTCCTCGGGGTAGTCCCCGGTCACGGTCTGCAGGAAGATGCTCTCCGGGAGCCGCATCCCCTGGTCCTCGGCGAACTTCTCGGCGGGCATCACCTTGCCGCGCGCGATCCCCGCCATGTCGGGCACGATCGCCTCGACCTCCTGGATGCCGTGGTCGCGGAAGAACTGTGCGATGTCGTTGGCCATGGAAGCTCCCGGTCGGCTCGTCTGCGGCGCCGGGCGGCGCGTTGCACGGCCCTGCCGCGCCCGCCGCTCAGCCCATCTCCGCCCTGCTGCGCGCCGCCTCGCCGAAGGCCGCGAACAGCGCGCGCGAGAAGTCGTTGCCCATCACCTGCCACTCCGGGTGCCACTGCACCGCCAGGGCGAAGGCCGGCGCGTCCGGCACGCTGAAGGCCTCCACCAGCCCGTCGGGCGCGCGCGCCTCGACCCGCAGCCCTGGAGCGAGGTCGCGCACGCCCTGCGCGTGCAGCGAGTTGACTCGCAGCCGCTCGGCGCCGTCCGCGAGGCCGCGCAACGTGCCGCCGGGCTCGAGCAGCACCTCGTGCGCCGGGCCGTACTGCACGGCGAGCGGCTGGGTCTCGTCCTCGCGGTGCAGGAGGTGCCCCCGCGCCGGCCCGACGTCCTGCCAGAGCGTACCCCCGAAGGCCACGTTCATCTCCTGCAAACCCCGGCAGATGCCGAGCACCGGCACGCCCGCGGCCACGGCCTGCGCGATCAGCGGTAGCGTCGTGGCGTCGCGCTCGGGGTCGTGCAGCGTGCCCGGCGCGCTCGGCTCGCCGCCATAGTGCCGGGGCTCGACGTTGGAGGGGCTGCCGGTGAACAACACGCCGTCGACGGCAGTGAGGATCTCCTCGAGTTCCAGCGGCTGCGGCAGCACCGGGATCAGCACCGGCAGCGCCTCTGCGGCCTGCACGATCGCGTGGATGTACTTCTCCCCGACCGCGTGGAACGGGTGCGCCCCGAACAGCCGGCGGTCCGCCGGAATCCCGATGATCGGCTTCTTCGAGGAAAGCGCCATAAATTATTGACGAACAATATATTTCATACGGTGAGGCCGGCATGAAGCGCGCCCGCGAACCGCTTGCCATTAGAGCACATTGCCGCTGCCGGACGGCTGCCCGTATGCTGCCCGCCGCATGCTGCACCCCGTCTCCGCAGAGCTGGACGCCTTCCTGGAGGCGCACCCGGACATCCGTTTCTTCGACGCCTTCGTGGCGGACCTCGATGCCACGGAGCACGGCAGGCGGCTCGACGGGGCCGCGATCCGCACGGTCTTCGAATCCGGGATGCCGCTCCCCGGATCGATCCTCGTGCCCGAGGCGGACGGACGGGCTCGCGAGCCCGCGGACCCCGGTTTCGATGACGGGGATGCAGACCGGCCCTGCCGGCCGGTCCCGCACAGCCTCGTGCCGGTGCCGTGGCTGCAGGCCGACGGGGTAGCCCAGCTGCAACTGAGCATGTATGAGACGGACGGACGCCCGTTCTTCGCCGACCCGCGGCAGGTTCTGGCGCGGGTACTCGATCGCTTCCACCGCCTGAACCTCACGCCCTGCCTGGGACTCGGATATCCGTTCCAGCTGGTCGGCCGCGAGCACCGCCCCGGTGGCCTTCCGGGATCACCGGCGAGGACGGCAGGCGGCCGCAGGACTCTCGATAAGCACTTCAGCTCTACGATCGAAACTACTGATCATGCAGCGGTTCTTTCGGCGATACAGGCCGCCTGCCGCACTCAGGGCGTGCCTGCGAGCGCGCCTCGCCCGGGGCGCGGCACCGGCCAGTTCGAGGTCGAACTGGCGTCGCAGCCGGACGCCCTCGCCGTCTGTGACCAGGCCCTGCGATTCAGGCGGCTCGTGAGGCAGGTGGCACGCGCCCAGGGCCTCGACGCGAGCTTCGCGGCCCAGCCCCGGCGGCCCCTGGCGGGTCCCCGACTGCAGGTGCACGCCAGCCTGCGCGACGCCGGAGGCGACGATCTGTTCGCTGCCGGAGGCCTGGCAGGCTCGGCCCACCTGCGTCATGCGATCCGCGGCCTGCTCGACACCATGGTCGAGGGGATGGCGATCTGCGTCCCCGGGCCGGACGCGTACCGGCGCGCGCCGCCTGGTGCAGGACCCGCGCTCACGGCCGCGGGGTCGGTCGACGGTCGCGGCGCGGTCCTGCACGTCCCGGCCGACGACGGCGGACATCGCCGGATCGAGCACCGCCTGGCCACCGCCGACGCCAACCCTTACCTGGCGGTCGCCTGGGTGCTCGCCGGCATCCACCGCGGGCTGTCGCGGGGCGAAGAGCCGCCCCCGGCACTCGACGGCCATACCGGTCGCTTCTACGGCGGCGCTCCGCCGCCGCTGCACTGGCCTGCCGCACTCGAGCGCTTCGCCGCCAGCAGCTTCGCCGCAGAGTACCTCGGGGGACCGTTCACACGGGCCTACGAGGCCCTGCGGCGCGGCCAGCACGGGCACTCGACCGGGCCGGACTGAGCGGCCCGCAGACCGCATGGGCCGCAGCGCCTACATCCCGTCCTACTATGCGGACACGGCCCATGCAGCGCCGGACCGTCCGGCGCTCGCCGGCACGGTGGACTGCGACGTCTGCGTGGTCGGGGGCGGCATCGCCGGCTGCTCGACCGCCCTGCACCTCGCCGAGCGCGGTTTCTCGGTCGTGCTGCTCGAGGCACAGCGGATCGCCTGGGGCGCCTCGGGCCGCAGCGGCGCCCAGGCGATCTTCGGCATCGCGGCCGGCCAGGCCCGGCTCGAGCGACTGGTGGGGGCGGCCGACGCGCGCCGCATCTGGGACGTCACCATAGAGGGCCTCGCGCTGCAGCGCGAGCTGATCGCGCGCCACGCGATCGATTGCGACTACGTCCCCGGGCAGATGCAGGTGGCGCTGAAGGCCCGCCAGGAGGCCGAGCTGCGCGCCGAGGTCGCCAGCCTGCACGAGCGCTACGACTACCGCTCGATCCGCATGGTCGAGCGCGAAGAGCTGCGCAGCCTGCTGGCCAGCGAACGCTACGTCTGCGGCACCCACGACCCGAACTGCGGCCACCTGCATCCGCTCAACTACACCCTGGGCCTCGCATCCGCCGCGGAGCGCCTGGGCGTGCGCATCTTCGAGGGCAGCCGCGCGCTCACCTGGGACCGCGGCGCCGGGCGCCTGCGGGTCGCGACCGTGCACGGCGAGGTCCGTTGCCGCCAGCTGGCGCTCTGCGGGAACGCCTATCTCGGCGGCACGGCACCCGCCCTCGCCCGACGGATCATGGCGGTCGGCACCTACCTCGTCTCGACTGCGCCCCTCGGGGCGGCGCGCGCCACGGCACTGATCCGCAACCGCGCTGCCGTCACCGACCTGAACTGGGTCCTCGACTACTTCCGCCTGTCGGCAGACGATCGCCTGCTGTTCGGCGGGCGCGTCAGCTACTCCGGCCTCGATCCCTTCGGCCCCGCGCGTGCGACGCGCGCCAGGATGCTCGCCGTGTTCCCGCAGCTGGCCGACGTGCCGATCGAGCACGCCTGGGGCGGCTACGTCGACATCACGATGAACCGCGCGCCGCACTTCGGCCGGCTCGAGCCGGACGTCTACTTCGTGCAGGGGTTCTCGGGGCATGGCATCGCACTGACGGGCGTCGCGGGCCGGCTGCTCGCCGAGGCGATCGCCGGCACCAGCGCACGCTTCGACGTGTTCGCGCGCATCCCGCACCGCGAGTTCCCCGGAGGACTCGCGCTGCGCCGTCCGGCGCTGGTGCTGGCCATGGCGTGGTACCGGCTACGCGACCTGCTCTAGCGGTCCCGGCCGCGAGACGCCACGCAGCCGGACGGCAATTGGGCACGCCCGGTACTCCCGGCGAGTGGCCCGTGATCCCGCGCCTTCGCGCCGCGGCTCGGCGCCCGGGGTAATTTTTTCGGCTGCCGCTATTTTTCCACCCTCTCCTCTCCCCTTCCATGCCGTGAGTGCGTTTTCCCCGCGGACCATGTCCGCGGGGCGGAGCGCCTCGTCCGCGAGATCGTTCTTCACTGCTCAATCGCTGGAGGCATCATGTTCAAGGTTGGACTCGGCACTCTGCTGGCGCTCGGCGCCGTCGGCACCGCTTCGGCGGCCGTGAACTGCAATACGTTCCCCAACAACGTCGTCTCGGGCTTCGTCAACGACGACGTCGAGGCTTTCGGCTACACCTGCACCATCGCCGCCAACGGCTCGGTCAACGGCAACCTGCTGCAGTCCGGTGACGGCGGACTCGTGATCCGCGGCACCGTCAACGGGGGCGTGAACGAGGATGGTGCAGGCGACGTCATCATCGCCCGCGGCGCGATCGTCGGCGGCGACGTGTCCGAGGCGGATGCCGGCAACGTCTCCATCCGCGGTGGCAGCAGCCTGAGCGGCGTCATCGAGGAATCGGGCGACGGCTCCGTCAACGCGACGGTCGACGTGCCCGGGCTGGTCAAGGGCAACATCTACGAGAATGGCAACGGCGGCGTGACCGTCAACTCTGCGTCGGGCAGCTACGAGGGCGACGTCTCCGAGAGCGGGCCGGGCAGCGTCTCCGTCACCGTGGAGTTCGGGGTGTCGTTCAAGGGCGGCATCGACGAGAACGACGGCGGCAGCGTGACCGCGCTCGTGAACGGGTTCTTCGAAGGCAACATCGCCGAGCACCTCGGCGGGAACGTCGCCACCTCCGGCGCCGGCACCTTCAAGGGCAACTCCGAGCAGCAGCTGCCGGGCACGTGCACGAACACCATCGCGAACTTCGAAGGTTCGGCGTGCGCGTCGATCTAGTCGGCTGAGACGGGTGCCGACGGGCACCGAAGCCAGGCCGCCCACGCATCGCCCGCAAGGCGATGCGTGGGCGGCCCTCGGCCCGCGCCTCGCTCAGGACGGGTGCCGCCAGCCGCGGACCGACCGTTGGGTGGCACGACGGACCGGCCGGCGGGCCTAGCTGATGCAGGCGGCATTGATCAGCCCGACCGCGACCGACAGGCCGGCGCGGAACACGCCATGCGCCACCTTGCCGGCCTCGATGCCCTGGCGCAGTTCCGGTGCGACTCGATCGGCGACGTGGTAGGCGATCGCCTGCATCGCCATCGCGGCGACGGCCCAGGACACCATCTCGACCAGCGACACCGTGTGCAGCACGGCGCTCGCGAGCGGCAGCGCTAGGCCGATCATCGCACCCGCGAGGCCGGTAGCCGCCGCCGCGTTGCCTTCCCGCATCAGGCGGACCTCTGCATACGGGGTCACGCGGACGTAGAGGCTCAGCATGGCGGCGAACAGCGCCAGCGAAACCACGAGGTAGTTCAGGAACATCCAGAAGCCGGCGAGCGGGAACATCGAGGGACTCCGTTCGGATGACAGGCGGCGCGGGCGCGCTAGACGAAATAGTGGGGCACGAAGCGGCTGGTGTCGCGCGTGATCGGCGAGTCGTCCTCGCGCACGCACAGGCCGGCGGCACGCTCGCCGACCACCCAGCTGCCGACCATGGCGTGGCGCGCGCCGAAGCGCGGCAGCGGCGCTGCAGCCTGGTAGATGCAGGGCTCGTCGCCATAGGGGCCGTCGGTCCCGGGCGATCCCGCCACGCCGACCAGGCGCACGTTGCTGCCCTCGCGCGAGAAGCGCGGCTTGCGCACGTAGGGCGCGGGTATGTCCGGCTGCATCGAGGCCGGCAAGAGATTCGGGTGCCCCGGGTTCAGCGCCGACAGGATCGGCAGCATCGCCTTGCTCGACAGCAGCACCTTCCACGGCGGCTCGAGGAACAGCGTGCTGCCCGCGGAGAGGTGCAGTGCGAACTCGTCCCGGAACATCCATTCCCAGGGATAGAGCTTGAAACAGTGCGTGATCGGCCGGTCGTCGAGATCGACGAAGCTGGCGCGCGAGGGGTCGAAGCCGATGTCCTCGATGCAGGTCGCCGCCGCCTGCAGGCCCGCCTGCACGGCCGTGTCGAGCAGGTAGGCGGCGTTGCCCTGGTCCTCGCGGCTGTCGCGCATGGCCGCGAAGTGCACCGCCATCTCCAGCGGCCAGTCGTCGCGCAAGCTGCGCCAGCGCTCGACCAGCTTCTCGTGCAGCGAATTGAACTGGTCTCGTTCGGGGAACACGTCCCGCAGCCAGTACCACTGCACCACGCTGCTCTCGAGCAGCGCGGTCGGCGTGTCGGCGTTGTACTCGAGCAGCTTCGGCTCGCCGATGCCGTCCCACGAGAAGTCGAAGCGGCCGTAGAGCGACGGGTCGCCGCGCCGCCACGAGCGCACGATCTCCTCGACCGCGGCGGGTGCGAAGCCGAAGGCCTCGAAGTCGCCACGGTCGACGACCCACGCCAAGGCGTCCAGTGCGAGGCGGTGCAATTCCTCGGTCACTGCCTCGAGCCGGTCGACCTGGGCTGCATCGAACTCGTAGGCCGCGCTCTCGTCCCAATAGGGGCCGTGTTCCGAATGGAAGGCAAAACCGACCTCCTCGCAGCGTCGCGGCCAGTCGGGACGCGGGGACAGGGCGCGCCGTCGCATCAGCTGCCGCCGCGGGTGTAGCGGGCGCCGGTCGTCCCGAAGCCGCCGCGCATCACCTGGGTGCGCCCGTCGCGCAGTCCCGGCTGGGCCGTGGGCGGGCGAGCGCCCTCTTCATAGCGGGGGCCGCGCCAGAAGCCGCCGCCGTAGTAGGCCGAGCCGGTGGCGGCGGCCTCGGGCTGGCAGTCGCGGGGATCGCGACCCCAGTCCTTCTCGCAGTCCTCGCGGCTGCGGTAGCGGTCCTGGTAGACGTCACCGTGGCTGAACAGCGAGAAGCCATAGACCGAGCCGATGACGGCGAGGATGACGGCATCCGATTTCTTCACGCGACGAGGCCCTCCCCGCCAGCCCGGCGACGTCGGCTGGACGGGGAAAGTGTACGGCGACGGGTCGACGGCAGGCCATTCGTCCGTCGGGCCGCGCCTGGAAGGAAGCCGCGCAGCGCGGGGCCGCGGCGGGTCAGCGGTCCTGCGGGTCGCGCGCGGGGACCCCGTGTCGCTCGACGTGGAAATCGATCGGCTTCAGCACGCCATTGTTCGACCCTTCCGCGGAGCAGGCCGTGAGGCCGCAGAGCAGGTCGCGCTCGGCGCGCAGCGCGAGCCGGTCGCCGGGCCTGGACAGCGGGCAGCGTACTTCGATGCGCCCGTCGGCATCGAACGCGACGTTCATGAAGATGTTGAACGTGGTGGAGATCTGCTCGGGACGGATGCCGTGGGGAGCCAGCGCGGCCACGAGGTTGCCGAAGCAGCTGGGGTGATGCTCGGTGACGCCGTAGAGCTTCTCGAACATCTCCTGGCTGCAGGGCGTCAGCGTGAAGTCGTGGCGGCCGACCGTGTCCGCCACGATCGTGAACAGCACGCTGCTGTCGTTGGCGTACAGCAGGTCGCCGACCGACAGGAAGAGCCTCGAGGCGTAGTCGAGCGAGCGACCCGACGACAGCGCGCACGCCGGGTCCTCCAGCGCGAACGCGAACAGGTCGGCCACCTGCTCGCCGTGTGGATCGAAGACGTGCAGCACGTCCCCCCGCCGCAGCACGAATGCCGTGCCGCACTGGGCCGGGATCCGCTGCCGGGGCGAGTACTCGGGCATGCCTTGCGCAAGGCTCATCGACGCGGCTCCTCGGGACGGCGCGGCGGCGGAGGCCGCCCGGTTGACCTGCAGCCTACCGCCGAGCGCCGCAATCCCTTTGTCGGACGCGCCGACCTTGCAGCGTAGGTCATCCCGGAGACATGGCCCCGTGACCCCGAGTCCGACGAGCCAGCGGCCTCGTCGCCGACTGCCGGATCGCGACGGGCCGCGGAGCATCCCCGGATGTCCCCTCCCGGAACGTCTCTGGCGCCTAGGCCATCGAACCCGCTGGCCGCGGTCGATGCGATCGCGCGGCACAGCCGCCTGCTTCGGGTACAGGGTCGCTGCGTCATCGAGCCGGCCTGCGACGGGCAGGCCGGTGGCGCCGGTGAACATGACCTCGCGGCCCTCGCCGCGCTGCTGCCGGGCTTCGTCTTCGACACCGGCCATCCCTGCGTGATGGCGCGCTCGGCGTTGCAGCGCGGCGCGGTGCGGATCGGGACGCATCGCGGCTTCGGCGGGCTCGCCGCGGCGGTCAGCTGTCACGACCTCTATGAATGCCTCGCCGAGACGCGCGCCGACCAGGGGGCGTTCGTCAGCTATGCCGCACTGTTCCCCGGCACCTGCTTCGCCGGCGAGGCGGAGTTCGAGGACGCCCTGTGGCAGCACCTGCAGGCCATGCACGAGGTCGATCGGCGGTACTTCGGCTGGGATCCCTCGGTGTCGCCCGACCCGGATGCCGCCCGGTTCTCCTTCAGCGTCGGTGGCCATGCCTGGTACGTCATCGGCATGCATCCCCTGGCCTCCCGCCTCGCCCGACGCGCGCCCGCGCCGCTGCTGGTCTTCAATCCGCATGCGCAATTCGAGCAACTGCGTGCAGCGGGCAGCTACCGGCCGCTGCGCGACCGCATCCGCGCCCGCGATCGGGCGCTGCAGGGATCGGTGAACCCGATGCTCGCGGACCATGGCAGCGCTTCGGAGGCGCGGCAGTACTCGGGGCGCGCGGTCGAGCCGTCGTGGCGCTGCCCGTTCCAGCCGGGACGCGCGGCGGCGGCCGCACCGGACCGGTAGAAAGACCCGCGGGGAGCTTCCTCCCCGTGGACCGACAACCACCCGGTTCGCGGCGGATCGCGCGCCACGGCCCGACCCTGTAGGGGCGGGCCTCGATCGCTCGCGGCCGCGAAACCGACGGCCCGGCGGCCTCAGCCGCCCGGCACCACGCGGGTGCCCGGTGGCACCGTCGGCGTCGCGGCATCACGACCGCGGCCGCGCCGGCGGCGCCAGCGATCGGTGAGGTCGCCGACGACCGAGTAAGCCGCCGGCACCACGACCAGGGACAGCAGGGTCGAAGTGACGAGGCCGCCGATGACCGAGACGCCGAGCGGCGCGCGGAAGTTGCCGTCGGCCCCGAGGCCCACGGCGATCGGCAGCATGCCGGCGCCCATCGCGATCGTGGTCATGATGACCGGGCGGGCGCGCTTGCGGCAGGCGTCGAGCAGCGCGTCGTGGCGCGACATGCCCTCGCGCTCGCCGATGATCGCGTAGTCGACGATCAGGATGGAGTTCTTGGTGGCGATGCCGGTCAGCAGCAGCAGGCCGATCAGCGAGGGCAGCGACAGCGCGTAGCCGGTGAGCAGCAACATGCCGAAGGCGCCGCCGCCGCACAGCGGCACCGCGGCGAGGATGGTCAGGGGCTGGGTCGCGCTGTTGAACAGCAGCAGCAGCACCAGGTAGACGCAGGTGATGCCGGCGAGGATCGCGAGCGCGAAGCCGACGAACAGTTCGACGAAGGCTTCGGAGTCGCCGGCAGGCTTGATGGTGATGCCGGGCGGCAGGCGCTTCATCACGTCGAGGCGGTTGACCTCGGCGATCACCTCGCCGAGCGGCCGGCCGTTGAGCTCGGCGCCGACGGTGACGTTGCGCTCGCGGTCCAGGCGGTCGACGCGCGCCGGGCCGCTGCTCTCGCTGATCTCGGCGACCGCGGACAGCGGCACCGGCCCCTGGGAACCCGGCACGCGCAGCAGGCTCAGCACGCCGGCGTCGCTCAGCGAGGCGTCCGCGAGCTGGACCCGGATCGGCACCTGGCGCTCCGCGAGGTTGAGCTTCGCGAGGCGCTGGCGGAAATCCCCGCTGGTGGCGATGCGGGCGGCCTCGGCGATGTCGACCGTCGAGACGCCGAGGTCGGCGGCCTTGGCCGGGTCCGGGCGGATCACGATCTCGGGGCGCAGCAGCGACGCCGAGGTGGTGACGCTGCCGAGGCCGGGGAGCGTGCGGACCGCGGCGGCGAGCTCGCGCGACACGGCATCGAGCTGCTCGGCATCGCGGCCGGCGACGACCAGCTCCAGGCGGCTACCCGGGCCGTTGGTCTGGAAGCTCGCGCGCACGCCCGGCAGGTCGCGCAGGCGCTTGCGCACGTCGTCCTCGATCTCCGCCGTCGTGCGCCGGCGGTCGGCGCGGAACTGCAGCGACAGCGAGGCCTTGCGCAGCTCGGGGAAGGAGACGCCGCCGCCCATGGCCTGGCCACCGCCGCCGCCGACGGTGGTGAACACGCGCTCCACCTCCGGCACCGCGCGCAGGCGCTGGCGCGCCTCGCGGGCCACCGCCAGCGTGTCCTCGAGCCGGGCCCCGGGCGCGAGCTCGAGCTGCAGCTGCGCGCGGGACGGGTCGGACGGCGGCAGGAAGGTCTTCGGGATCAGCGGCACCAGCGCGAGCGAGCCGACGAACGTCAGCATCGCCAGGCCGAGCGCCCGGCGACGATGCGCCAGCGCGAACTCCACCCAGCCGAGATAGCGCTTCATCAGCGGCGAATCGCTCGCCGAGCGCGGCTCGCCCTTCATGAAGTAGGCCGCGAGCATCGGCGTCAACAGGCGCGCCACCAGCAGCGAGAACAGCACCGCGCCCGCAGCGGTCCAGCCGAACTCGCGGAAGAACTTGCCGGTGATGCCGGGCATGAACGCGACCGGCACGAACACCGCGGCGAGCGTCGCCGAGGTGGCGATCACGGCGACGCCGATCTCGTCGGCGGCGTCGATCGCGGCCTGCATCGGCGGCTTGCCCATCGCGCGGTGGCGCGCGACGTTCTCGACCTCGACGATCGCGTCGTCGACCAGCACGCCGACCACCACCGCCAGCGCCAGCAGCGACAGCAGGTTCAGCGAGAAGCCGAAGAGGTGCATCAGGCCGAAGGTCGGCAGCACCGACAGCGGCAGCGCCAGCGCCGAGATCCAGGTGGCACGCCAGTCGCGCAGGAACAGCCACACGACCAGCACCGCGAGGATCGCGCCCTCGAACAGCATCTGCATCGAGGAGCGGTAGGAGGCGTCGGCATCCTCGACCGTCGAGGACACCTCGAGGAACTTCACCTGCGGATGCTCGGCCGCGAGGCGCGTCATGCGCGCGCGGACGGCCTGGCCGACGGCCACCTCGCTCGAGCCCTTGGTGCGCTGCACGCTGACGCCGACCACCGTCCGGTCGTCGAGCAGCGCGGCCGACTTCGGCTCCGCGCCGCCGTCCGTGACGCGTGCGAGCGCCGAGAGGCGCACGCTGCGGCCGTCGGGCAGGTAGATCGGGTAGTCCTCGAGCTCGGCGGCCGTGCGCACGGTCGACACCGTGCGCACCGACTGCTCGGCGCCGCCGGCGGTGGTCCGCCCGCCCGGCCGCTCAAGCTGCAGGCGCGCGAGCTGCGAGGACACGGCGCCCGCCGTCACGCCGAGCGACTGCAGCGCATCGGGGCGCAACGCCACCAGCACTTCGCGGTCGACGCCGCCGGTGCGCGACACCTGGCCGACGCCCGAGACGCCGAACAGCGCCTTGGTGACCACGTCGTCGACGAACCACGACAGTTCGTCCGGGGCGAGCCGGTCGGACTCGACGGAGTACGCGATCAGGGTGCCGCCGATCAGGTTGAGGCGCTGGATCAGCGGCTCCTCGATGTCGTTCGGCAGGTCGGCGCGCGCCTGGCCGATGGCGTCGCGGACCTCGTCCAGCGCCTCGTCGATGTCGCGCCCGAGCTCGAACTCGATGCGCGTGACCGACGAGCCCTCGCTGACCGCGGAGACGATCTTGTCGATGCTGGCGAGGCCCGCGACCGCGTCCTCGACGCGCCGCGTGACGTCGGTCTCGAGCTGCGAGGGGGTGGCGCCGGGCAGGTTGACCGTGATCTGGATGGTCGGCAGCGCGATGTCCGGCAGCGAGGAGATCGGCAGTTGGCGAAAGCCGTACAGGCCGGCGACGCACAGCACCGCGAACGCCAGGCCCGCGGCCAGCGGATGACGGATGCCCCACAGCGACAGGTTCATGTCAGCCTCCTGCGACGACCTTGACGAGGTCGCCGTCGCCGAGGAAGCCGGCGCCACGGACGACCACCTGGTCGGTCGCGGCCAGCCCCGAGCGGACCTCGATCACCTCGCCCTGCGCCGGCCCGGCCTCGACCCGGCGCTGCGCGACCTTGGAATCCTTGCCCAGCACGAACACGTAGGGAAAGCCGTCGCGGAACACGATCGCCTGGCGCGGCACGACCATCGCCTCGGCGGCCCCGGTCCGCACCCGCCCTTCGGCGAACATGCCGGCGCGCAGCGCGCCCGGCTTCGGCAGGTCGGCGTAGACCAGCGCGGTGCGCGTCTTGCTGTCGAGGCCCGGCGAGACGGCGCGGATGCGACCCTCGACCACCTCGCCGCCCGGCCCGGTGACCCGCACGAGCGCGCCCGGGCTGATGCGGACGAGATCGCCCTCGGACACCTCGGCGCGCCACTCTAGCCGGCCGCGGCGGATCAGGCGCAGCATCTCGGTGCCCACCTGGGCGATCTGCCCGGGCTGCACGGTGCGGCTGGAGATGATCCCCGAGTCGGGCGCGCGCAGCGTGGCGAAGCCGAGCCGCAGGCGCGTCGACTCCAGTTCTGCCTCGGCCGAGGCCAGCTGCGCCTCGGCCTTGATCAGCGCGGCGCGCAGGTCGTCGTAGTCGCTGGTGGAGATCAGCTTCTGCGCCAGCAGCGAGTCGCCGCGGGTCGCGCCGGCCCGTGCCACCTCGAGGCTCGCCCGCGCCTGGGCGAGGCTCGCCTCGGCCTGGCGGGCCTGCACCTCGAGGGTGCGCCGGTCGAGCAGCACCAGCGGCTGGCCGGCCTTGACCTCGACCCCGACCTCGACCAGCACCTGCGAGACGCGGACCCCGGAAAGCTCGACCCCGAGCGACATCTCCTGCCAGGCCTCGACCGAGCCGGACGCGACGACCTCGCGGCTGATGCTCTGCCGGGACGGCTTCGCGACCGTGACCGTCATCGAGGCGGAAGCGCCCTCGTCGGCGGCGGGCGCGCCACCGCGCCCGCCGCAGCCGGCGAGGGCCAGCGCTGCGAGGCACAGCAGGGCGCAGGACGCCCGCGACCGGCGCGGACGCAGGCCTTGGATCAGCGACTTCATCGTTGCCTTCCCTGGGTGCATCCTGGCCGAGGCCACGATGCGTTAAACGACCGTTCTTCTACGATACGCAGCCCGCGGGCGCGGGGCCAGCCGCCCTTGCGCACCCGCCACCGGGCGGCCGCCGCGTGGCGGCGGCGACGGGCGCGGTCCGGACCCTCGCGACTAGGCGTGGACCGTCTTCGCGCGGATCTCGAAACACTGGTGGATCCGCGGGTTGCGCGCGAAATCCGGCGGCAGCGTCGCGCGGCTGACGTCGCGCACCGCGGCCGCCTCGGCCAGCGCCGGGTCGAGCCGGAACCTCTGCGCATTGGTCGAGAACACCAGCAAGCCCCCGGGAGCGAGCAGCGCCAGCGCGTCCAAGATCAGCGCGGGATGGTCGCGCTGGACGTCGAACACACCCTCCATCCGCTTGCTGTTGGAGAACGTGGGCGGGTCGCAGAACACGAGGTCGAAGCGCTCGCCCTGCCCGGCCGCCGCGCGCAGCCAGTCGCGCGCATCCGCCTGCACGAAGCGGTGCGATCCGGCCTCCAGGCCGTTCAGCGCGAGGTTGCGGCGGGCCCAGTCCAGGTAGGTGTTGGACAGGTCCACCGTGGTCGTGGCGGTTGCGCCACCGGCGGCGGCGTAGACGGTGGCGCTACCCGTGTAGGCGAACAGGTTGAGGAAGCGCCGGCCGCCCGCGAGCTCGCGCAGCCGCCGCCGCGTGATCCTATGGTCGAGGAACAGGCCGGTGTCGAGGTAGTCGGTGAAGTTCACGAGGAAGCGCAGGCCCTGCTCGGCGACCACCTCGAAGTGGCGCGACTCGCCGACCTTGGCGTACTGCTCGCCGCGCAGGTTGCGCTTGCGGGTGCGCAGGTGGATGCGCTCGGGCGGCACGCCGGTGGTGGCGGCGAGCGCCGCCAGTGCCTCGCTGCGCCGGCGGCGCACGGCGTCCTCGGGGATCTCGCGCGGTGCCTGGTACTCCTGCACGTAGAGCCAGCGCGCCGCAGCCTCCTCGCCGGCGTAGACGTCGATGGCGAACGCGTACTCCGGCATGTCGGCATCGTAGAGGCGGTAGCAGCCGGGCGACTCGCGGCGGATCCAGGCATCGAGCGCCCGCTGGTTCTTGGCGAGCCGGTTGGCGAACATGCGCGCGCCGGGGGTATCGGCGAGCGCGGTGTCGATCGCCGACTCGCGGCGCGGGCGCAAGTCGCGCTCGGCGGCCGCCGCGACCTCGATGCGCAGCAGCCGGCCCTCGATCGCGCCGTTCCACACCGTGTGGACGCGGTGGGCACGCAGCCCGAGCTCGAGGCCGAGCTCGGGAGAGCCGGTGAGGATCGCGGCGTTCCAGCCCTGGAAACGCTCCCGGAGCACGCGCCCGAGCGACTGGTGCGCGACGCGCGCGCCCTCCAGGTCGCCGAGCCGGACGCCATAGGGCGGGTTGCAGCAGACCAGCCCGAGCGGCGGCGTGGTGGCGCGGCTGCCGGCAGGCGGCGCGGCCTCGTCGAGCTCGCCGACCTCGAACCGGCAGAGCTCCGCCACCCCCGCGCGCGCCGCGTTGTCCTCGGCGATGCGGATCG
>JALORN010000092.1 GCA_025458905.1 Steroidobacteraceae bacterium | reverse complement strand
GCAAGCACACCAACCTGATCGCGCGCGACGCCGGCTCCTGGTTCTTCCTCGGCGAGATCTACACCGACCTGCCCCTGCCGGTGGACCCACCGGCGGGCGCGCACTGCGGCAGCTGCGAGGCCTGCCTGCCTGCCTGCCCGACCGCGGCGATCGTCGCGCCCGGGCGCCTCGATGCCCGCCGCTGCATCTCCTACCTCACGATCGAGCTGCAGGGCGCGATCCCTGAGGACCTGCGGCCCCTGCTCGGCAACCGCATCTACGGCTGCGACGACTGCCAGCTCGTCTGCCCGTGGAACAAGTTCGCCCGCGCCGCCGCGCACCCCGACTTCAAGGTGCGGCACGGGCTCGACGCGGCGCGCCTCACGGACCTCTTCGGCTGGACGCGCGAGCAATTCGAGGCGCGGATGGCAGGCTCCGCGATCCGGCGGATCGGGCACGAGCGCTGGTTGCGCAACATCGCGGTCGCCCTCGGCAATGCGCCCACGACGCCCGAGGTGCTGGCGGCGCTCGAGAGGCGTCGCGACGACCCGTCGGCACTGGTGCGCGAGCACGTGGCCTGGGCCCTGTCGCGCCACGCACTCTGCGACGCCGCGGCGACCGCCGCCCGGCCGGCGCCTCCCGCCTAGGGAACGGCGCGCGACGTTGGCACCAGCGCGCGGCTGACGCTCAGTCGCCGACGCGCAGGTTGTCGATCAGCCGCGCACGACCGAGGCGCGCCGCGGCGAGCACCACGAGGTCGCGATCCCCTGCAGCGGGCACCTGCAGGTCGGCGGCGCGACGCACGCTGAAATAGTCGACGCGGAAGCCCGCCGCCTCGAGCGCGGCCGCGCCGTCGCGGCCCACCTGTTCGGGGTCGCGCTCGCCGCGAGCCAGCCGCTCGCGCGCACGCTGCAGCTCGGCGTGGATACGCGGAGCGAGCCCGCGCTGCGACGCGTCGAGGTACTGGTTGCGCGAGCTCATCGCGAGCCCGTCCGCCTCGCGCATGGTCGGCGCGCCGACGATCGCCACCGGCAGGCAGAGGTCCGCGACCATGCGCCGGATCACCGTCAGCTGCTGGAAGTCCTTCTCGCCGAACACCGCGACCTCCGGCTGCACGATGTTGAAGAGCTTGGCGACCACGGTCGCGACCCCCTCGAAGTGCCCGGGCCGGAACGCGCCGCAGAGGATCGTCGACAGGCCGGGCACCTCGACGCGGGTCGCGATCTCCGGCCCCGAGGGGTACATCTCCGCGACGTCGGGCAGGAACATCAGGTCGCAGCCGGCGGCGGCGAGCATCTGCGCATCGCGGTCCGGGGTGCGCGGATAGTGGTTGAAGTCCTCGTTGGGCCCGAACTGCATCGGGTTGACGAAGATGCTGGCCACGAAGCGCTGGCCATGCCGGCGCGCGAGCTCGATCAGGCTGATGTGGCCGGCGTGCAGGTTGCCCATGGTCGGCACGAAGGCGACGCGCTCGCCAGCGGCGCGCCACGCGGCGACGCGGGCGCGGACCGCGGGGATCGTGGTGACGGTGTCCATCGCTCGACCCCCTTCAGGCGAAGCAGTGCTCGGGCGCCGGGTAGCTCTTGTCCTTGACCGCGCGCACGTAGCGGCGCATCGCCTCGAGGTTGCTGCCGGCGCCCTCCATGCAGTTGAGCACGAAGCGCGGCTTGCGGCCGGTGGTCACGTCGAGCACGTCGTAGAGCACGAGGATCTGCCCGTCGGTGTGCGGGCCGGCGCCGATGCCGATGACCGGCACCGTCAGCGCGTCGGTGATGCGCCGGCCGAGCTCGGTCGGGATGCACTCCAGCAGCACGATGTCGGCGCCCGCGGACTCGAGCGCCCGGGCGCTCGCGATCATCCGCTCGGCCGCGTCGGCCTCGCGCCCCTGCACGCGGAACCCGCCGGTCTTGTGGACCGACTGGGGCTTGAGGCCGAGGTGCGCACAGACCGCGACGTCGTGGCTCGCGAGGAACTCGACGATGTCGATCTGCGAGGGCCCGCTCTCGAGCTTGACCATCTCGGCGCCGCCCTCCTGCATCAGCCGCACCGCATTGGCGAGCGCGACGTCGCGCGTCGGGTAGCTGGCGAACGGCAGGTCGGCCATCAGCAAAGGCCGCTGCAGCCCGCGCGCCACCGCACGGCAGTGGTAGACCATGTCGTCCATCGTCACCGGCACGGTGGTGTCGTGACCCTGGATCACCATGCCCAGGGAGTCGCCGACCAGCACCACGTCGGTGTCGGCCTCGTCGACCAGCACCGCGAAGCTCGCGTCGTAGCAGGTGAGGCAGGCGATCTTCTCGCCGCTCGCCTTCATGCGATCGAGGGTCGCCAGCGACACCGGCGGGCGGGTGGAGTCCCGCATCTGCAGTTGCGTGTACATCGGGGGTGGTCCGGTCAGAGCGCCTCGTGGCGCAGCGGATTGTAGTAGAGCCGGCCGCGCTTCATGCGCTGGATCGCGCCGAGCAGCTCGTCGTAGTCGGCAGCGTTGCCGACCGGGTCGATGGTCGTGGCGTTGACGATCAGCAGCGGCGCCTCCTCGTAGTCGTGGAAGAAGCGGGCGTAGGCCTGGTTCAGCCGCTCGAGGTAGGCCCGCTCGATCTGCTGCTCCATGGGTATGCGGCGGCGGGCGATCCGCTCCACCAGCACGTCGACCGGTGCCTGCAGGTAGACCACGAGGTCCGGCTTCGGCGGCTCGATCGCGAGCCGCGCGTGCACCTGCTCGTAGAGCGCGTACTCGGCGGGGTCCAGCGTCAGGCGCGCGAACAGCCGGTCCTTCTCCAGCAGGTAGTCCGCCACCCGCGTGGTCGCAAAGAGATCCGCCTGGCGCAGCCCCGCGAGCTGCTGCGCGCGCTGGAACAGGAAGTGCAGCTGGGTCGCGAACGCGGTCGACTGTGGGTCACGGTAGAAGCGCTCGAGGAAGGGGTTCTGCTCGGCCTGCTCCAGCACGAGCTCGGCGCCGAGGGTCTCGGCGAGCCGGCGCGCGAGCGAGGTCTTGCCGACGCCGATCGGCCCCTCGACGACGATGAAGCGCGGCGTGCTGTCGCTGGCCTCGGCCATCGCGGCGCGTCAGTCGAGCCGCCGGACGCCACGGTCGACGACGGACCGCGCGAGCTCCCAAACGCGGCCGACGCCGGGTACCTCGAGGTCCGGGGCGACGTCGCACAGCGGGTGCAGCACGAAGTCACGCTCGGCGATCCCCGGGTGCGGCACCGTCAGGCGCGCGTCCTCGTGGCGCGCCGCGCCGAACACCAGCAGGTCGAGGTCGATCTCGCGCGGGCCCCAGCGCTCGCGCGGCGGCGTGCGACCGAGGTCGGTCTCGAGCGCGCGCAGCGCCCCGAAGAAGGGCTCGAGCGCCTGGCGCGTCAGCAGGCCCGCGACCGCGTTGACGAAATCCGGCTGCGACACCGGCCCGAAGGCGGGCGTCACATAGAGCGGCGAGCGCGCGAGCAGCCGCGTGTCCGGCAGGTCAGCCAGCGCCTCGAAGGCGCGCAGCACGCGTCCGCGCGGATCCCCGAGATTGCTGCCGATCCCGACATAGGCCGGCTGCCAGGGGAGCATCTTCAGCCCTGCGGCGACCCGCCACGCGAGCCGCGGCCCCCGCGGCGACGGCGGCGGCGCCCGCCCGAACGGCCGCTGCCACCACCGGACGGGCCGGTGCTGCGGCCGCCGCCGGGCGCCTCGCCGGAATCGGCGAGATCGGCCCGCTGCTGCGGCGAGGCCTGCTGCAGTGAGATCCACCACTCGACCAGCTCGCGGCTGGCGAGCCCTGCCTCGGCGCGCAGCGCCAGCAGGTCGAAGGCCGCGCGGAAGCGCGGGTTCTCGAGCAGGCGCAGCGCGCGCCGGCCGCGCGGCGCCTCGAGGCGCGGCTGCATCGCGAACATGTCGCGCACACCGAGCGAGAAGCGCCGCGGCAGTGCGACCCGCGGCTGGATGGCGCGCACCGCCGCATCCACCGCGTCGAGGATCGTGCCCGTGTCGTTCCAGCGCTCGCGCGGCGCCGACTCGATCGCCGCGCCGATCGGCCCGTAGAGCAGCACCGCGAACAGGAAGGTCGGCGTGACCGGGCGGTCGGCGCGCACCCGCTCGTCGGTCCCCGCGAGCCCGCGCATCAGCAACTTCTCGACCGCGCTGCCGGGGTGGCGTGCGAGGAAGCCACCGACGTTCGGCAGCAGCACCTCGAGCAGGCCGCGCTCGCGCAGCACCGCGAGGCTCGCGACGCCATGCCCGGTCAGGAAAAGCTTCAGCGTCTCGTCGAAGAGGCGCGCCGCCGGCACCCCGGCGAGCAGCTCGCGCAGCCGCGCGATCGGCTCCGCAGTCGCCGGGTCGAGGGTGAACCCGAGCTTCGCCTCGAAGCGCGCGGCGCGCAGCATCCGCACCGGGTCCTCGCGATAGCGCGTCTCGGGGTCGCCGATCAGCTTCAGGCGCTTCGCGAGCACGTCCTCGAAGCCGCCGACGTAGTCCCAGACGGAAAAGTCCGCGATGTTGTAGTAGAGCGCGTTGGCGGTGAAGTCGCGCCGCCAGACGTCCTCGTCGATGGTGCCGTAGACGTTGTCGCGCAGGATGCGCCCGTGCTCGTTGACGACGCGCTCCGAATCCGCGTCCTCGTAGCGTTCGGCGGGGCCGCGACCGGCAGCGGCCGACTCGCGGCGGGGTTCGGCGCGCCGCTGACCCGCGTCCGCGACGATGTCGGCGTCATCCTCGACCCCGGCGGAGGCTTCGCCCGAGGACGCGCCCGTCACGTCGTCCCGCGGCACGGCGTCGCCTTCAACGGCGTCGACCTCGTCGTCGAAGTCCGCCTCGTCCTCGTCGTCGAGCAGTTCGTCGTCGTCGACGCCCTCCTCGTCCGCCAGCACGGACTCATCGTCATCGGCCTCCGCCACGACCGGATCCTCGGCAGGACCGGGTGCCGTAGAGGCCCGGAAGGTCGCGACCTCGATGGTCTCGCGGCCGAAGAACACATGTGCGAGCCGGAACCGCCGGCCGACGAGGCGACAGTTGCGGAACAGCCGCCGCACGTCCTCCGGCTGGGCATTGGTCGCGACGTCGAAGTCCTTCGGCTCGAGCCCGAGCGTCAGGTCCCGGACACAGCCCCCGACCAGGAAGGCCTGGTAGCCCGCCTCCTTGAGGCGATAGAGCACCCGCAGCGCATCCGGCGAGATCCGGGACCGGGAAATCGGGTGGGAGTCGCGCGGAATGACCCGGGCGAGCTGGGGAACGGCCTCGAGCGAGGCGGGAAAAGAGTTCAAGTGAGGGCTATTCCGCTTGAGCAATGGAGGGCAGTGAATATAATACCGCGCCGCCGGCCTGGGCACGGCCACCCCGACGCTCCTTTCGTCTAGAGGCCCAGGACATAGCCCTCTCAAGGCTGTAACACGGGTTCGAATCCCGTAAGGAGCGCCACCTTTTCAAGCACTTAGGTGCGCCTCGCGGGACCCGTACGGAATCCGTACGGAATCCTGAGCGGCATCCTCGAAGCACAGTCCGCGGCGCTCGTGAAAGCGAGCGCCGCGCCAGCAACGCGACGAGGAAACAACCATGACCACTGCCCTGCCTGTTTCTGGCGCGGCCGCCGCGGCCAGCGCTTCCGAGACCCCATCCCAGCGCGCCGAGCGCTGCCACGACGAGCTGCTGCGAGCGGCTGCCCTGCTGCGGGTAACGGCCAGCGCGCTCGATTACCGGGAGGACGCCGAGGACGAGGCCTGTGCCGTGCTGCAGGCCGTCGAGCGCGTCGAGGCCGCCTGTGAGGCGCTCGAGGGGGCCGAGTTGATCAGCGAGGCCGAGTGGCGCGCCCGAGCCGCCTGACGCCCCGTAGAGCGCCGCTGCGAGGCCGCCCGCCCTCGGGGCGGCCTGTCTCGTTTCCAGAGCTCCACCCTGGAGAGATCGTCGTGCAACCTCGTTGCGTTCCCCCGCCGTTGGATGAACAGTTCCGGGGGGGTATCGACCAACTCCGTCTAGCGATGCTTCGCACAGGGAGTCACGCCATGAGCCCATCGGAAGATCCGCCTAGCGCACCTGTTCGGCGAACTGGTCGCGAAAGGAAGACGGTGAACGACATCCTAAACCGCTTCCTCGAAGAGGACTTCGCGAGTCTAGGTACCACCACCAAGAAGAACTACCGCACGGTACTACCTGCTATCCAAGCGCATTTTGGTACGCGCATCGCGGCTGACCTTTCAGTGCGAGATTTCGACGACTTCATGAAAGACACAAGCACCCCGGCGATGCGGGACAAAGCCGTGGCGCTGATGTCCAGCGTATTCACGCGCGCCGTCAGGAAGTGGCACTGGCTAAACAGCAATGTGTGCCGCGAGGTTAAGCGAATCTCGATAACCGAGACATCGCGCGTGCCCGAAGAATCGGAGATTCAGGCATTGCGGCGAATCGCTCGACCTGCTGTCCGCATAGCCATGGACCTCGCGCTTCTGACCGGGCGCACTCAAATGGAACTGTTGAAGTTGCGATGGGCGGATGTTCATGCCGATCGCCTCGAGTTCACCGGCGCACGCTCGAAAAAACGTGTGACGGTTCCCATGAATCCGACGCTTCGAGGAGTGTTGGACGAAGCTAAGAGTCACGCGCGCGGCAGCGAGTTCGTCATATCGACGCGAAACCGCCGCAGGAAAAGCGTCGGCGGGGGGTACACCTCGGACGGCTTCCGAGCCGTGTGGCAGCGAACGATGAGGAGGTACGAGAAACAGGGCGGGCAAAGGTTCGATTTCCACGACTTGCGAGAGAAGGCGATTCATGGCTCGACCAGCGACGTCCCGCCCGACGTTCGCTACGCGCTGGCGGCAACTGGCGAGTCGTTGGATGTGGAGCACAAGGATTGGCTCGATCTTTCTGATCCCCTGGTGCGCGCAACGGTCGCGCGCCACATTTGCGCCTTGGCCAACTACGGAGGCGGGTTCATTGTCTTCGGAAGAACCAACGAGGGACTGGCATCGACGTTGACTCCAAGTGACCTCAGCGGATACGACTTGGACACGTTTTCCTCGATCTGCAAGAAGTACCTAGCTCCAGCGATTCAGTGCTCGGTATACGCTCCACTTCCGACTGCAAACTCAGATCGCGCGGTGGTGGTGAAGGTACCGAGCCACGGCTCAGTTCCTGTTTGCGCTATCGCAAGGTAAGCGGCTGGGCAACACATCCCCCAGCACGGGGCCGGATCAGTGGATGCGCCCTGCGTCGGCGGGCTTCCAGACGTGCGGCAGCAGCTCCTCGCGGC
>JALORN010000015.1 GCA_025458905.1 Steroidobacteraceae bacterium | reverse complement strand
TTCCAGCCGTAGCGGTCGTAGCGGTCCTGGCGCTCCGGCCCGAGGTAGGCGATCTCCTCGAGCACGCCCTGCGGCGAGCTGAAGGTCTCGCCGCGCCAGCGATAGCGACGCACGACGCGCGGCGAGGGATCCGGCCAGACCGCGCCGGCGAGCAGCTTCAGCAGCTGGGTCTTGCCCGCGCCGTTGTCCCCGAGCACGACCCAGCGCTCGCCCGGCGCGACGCGCCAGCGCAGCCCGCGCAGCACGGGCCGGCCGTCGCGATGCAGGTCCGCGCCCGCGAGCCGCACCTCCACCCAGGGTGAAGCCTTCCCCCGGCCGCGCCCGCGGCGCAGCCGCTCACGCCGCATGCCAGCGTTCGCCTTCGGCGCGGGCCCGGCCGTCGCGCGCGAGCTTGATGAGGTGCGCGAGCAGCGACAGGCGCGCGAAGCGCTGCAGCTCGGGGCCGATGCCGCGATAGACGACGGGCAGCAGCTCGTCGAGCCCGGCCTCGCCGGCGGCGGCCAGCGCCCCGGCCACCATCGCCTCGCGGCGCAGGCGATGCGCGACCACCTGGTCGATCAGCTCGTACGGGGACTCGAGCACGCGCCCGTGCCCCGGCGCGAGCCGCGCCAGCGCGTAGCCGCGCAGCCGGTGCAGCGCGTCGAGGTAGTCGGTCATGTCGCCGTCGGGCGCGAGGATCACCGGCGTCACGCCGTCGAGCAGGTGGTCGCCCGTGAACAGCAGGCGCTCGTCCTCGAGCAGCCAGCAGACGTGGTTGGAGGCATGTCCCGGCGTGTCGATCGCGCGCAGCCGGCGCCCGCCGACCTCGAAGCACTCGTCGCGCACCGGCACCTGCTGCGGCGCGAAGCTCAGGTCCTGGCGGCCGTCGCCCGGCGGGGGGCGGCCGACGAGGCGTGCCCCGGTGCGCGCCGCGAGCGCCGCGGCGAGCGGCGAGTGGTCGCGATGGGTGTGCGTGACGAACACCTGCTGCGGCCGCGGCACCGCCGCGAGGATCGCCGCGAGGTGCGACGGCTCATCGGGCCCCGGGTCGAGCACCGCGACCGGCGGGTCGCCGAGCAGGTAGGTGTTGGTGCCGGGGCCGGTCATCGCCGAGGCGTTCGGCGCGACCAGGCGCCACACGCCGGGCGCGATGCGCCGCGGCACGCCCGGCGCGAACTCGGTGGTCGGGGACATCGGGCAGGCAGTCTAACCCGCCGCGCCGTCCCCGGTGTCGGGCCCCGGTGGCGCCTGTCGCACCGCGCGCTCGGCCTGCTGCAGCAGCAGGTAGAAGACGTGGCGCGACATGGTGTCGCGGACCTGCTCGCGCTCGCGCTCCGCCGCCTCGTCGGGCTCGAACGCATCGATTTCCTCGCGTCGCAGCAGGCCCTTGGCGGCCACGAGCCGCTCGAGCGTGTCGAGCCGCTCGCGGGTCACCATCAGCTCGGTCAGCAGCGCGACGTTCATCGCCAGCAGCGTGTCGCTCGAGCCATCCTCGAAGAACTCCGGCCGCGGTCCCCTGGCGGCGCGCGGATGCGGCAGCCGCGGCGGCGACGCGGTGCTCATGCGGCCTCCGCGGCACGGCCGCCGCCGACGGCACCGCGCGTGCCGACCAGCAGCGCGAAGCCGAGGCCGGAGCCGGGCGGTGCGCCATGGCCGAGGCGCCGCGACTGCTCGACCGCCGCACGCGCCTTCTGCCGATCCTCGCCGGCCATCACCGCGGTGAAGTCGCGGTAGGTCTCGGCCGCCGCGAAGCCGGCGGACTCCATCAGCTGCGGCAGGTCCATCAGTCGGTAAGGCGTCCAGAACGGCTCGTTGTTGTAGTGCGTCTCGTTGGCGTAGATGAATCGACGGTACGGGTCGATCTCGTCGAGCTGCGGCAGGTCGACGTGCACCGTCATGCCGCCCGGGGCGAGCAGCCGCCGCGACTCGGCGAGGATCGCCGGCCAGGCATGCGCCGCGGTCTCGTGCGCGAGGATGTGCGAGACCACGAGGTCGAAGTGGCCCGCGGGGAAATCGGTGCGCTCGGCGTTCTGCTGCGAGAAGTGCACTGCGATGCCGAGCGCCTCGGCACGCGCGTGCGCGTAGCGCAGCAGCGGCGCCGAGACGTCGACGCCGTGGACCTCGGCCTCGGGGAACGCGCGCACGTAGGCGTGGGTGCTGTGCCCGATGGTGCAGCCGAGGTCGAGGATGCGTCGCGGCCGGAAGCCGGGCCAGGCCTTGGCGAGGTACTGCACGACGGCGCGGCCCATGTAGTCGGTCATGCCGCCGGCGCCCTGCTGGTACATGTTGATCGAGCGGTCGTAGATCGCGCCGGCCGAGACGTCGCCCGGGAAGGCCTCGTGGGCATAGCCGCCCGGCTGGCAATGGATGTCCACCGCGGTCACGTAGCGCGGCACCTGCAGCGCCGGGTCCAGCCGCAGCGAGCCGAGCCCGCGCGGAAGCGTGCGCGCCTTCTCGGCGAGTTCCTCGAGCTGCGGCTCGACGCTGTCCACCAGCGTCTCGTACATCAGTTCCTGGATCACCCGATGCGTGCCGAGCTGGAAGCGCACGTAGGGGTGCTCGAGCATCGCCGCACGGATCTCGCGGAAGTCCTCGACCGGCCGGCCATCCTGGCGCCGGCGCAGCGCCGGCTCGACCGTGCGGTAGTACATCTCGCGGCTGCCGGCGGCGAGCCGCGGCAACAGGCGCTGGCGCAGCGTGCGCACCGCCTTCTGGCGCGCCGCGTCGTCGTGCGAGCGCCGCGCCATCATCGGATGCTCGGCCTGGTTGCGGGGAATCTCGGCCATCGTCGCCTCCGTGCGAAGCCTCGGGGATGCGCGCCGGATGCTAGCGCAGCGGGGTCATCGACGTTCGGCCCGCCGGCTCGACCCGCCCGGGCCCGTCTCATGGGGTGAACAGGCCAGGGAAGGGACGTTCACCGGATGAATTCCCGCCACCCGGCGCGCCCTGTGGCCCGTGGCCGGCCCGGAGAATCCCGCGGATATGCCGTTCGAGCCGCGATCGCTGGCGCCACGGAGCGAGCCGGACCTGCGAGTCTGGGCGCCGCTGCGTGGCGGCGTGTTCCGCGCCGTGTGGATCGCGGCGGTGTGCGCGATCGGCGCGATCTGGATGCAGGACGTCGGCGCCGGCTGGCTGATGAAGGGCCTGACCGGCGGCGATCCGCTGATGGTCGCGCTGGTGCAGGCGGCCACCTCGCTGCCGGTGATGCTGCTGGTGGTGCCCGCCGGCACGCTCGGCGACCTCGTCGACCGCCGGCGCTTCCTGCTGTGGGCCCTCGGCTGGCTGGCGCTGACGAGTGCCGCGATGACGCTGCTGTCGCTCGGCCGCGTGGACCCGGCCTGGCTGCTCGCGCTGACGCTCGCGGCCGGCGCCGGCAAGGCGATGATCCTCCCGGGATTCGCGGCCGCCGGCGCCGAGCTCGCCGCCCGCAACCAACTGCACCAGGCCGTCGGACTGCACAGCGTCGCCAACAACGCCGGCCGGATCGTCGGCCCGGGCCTGGCGGGCGCCCTGGTGGTGGCGGCCGGCGTGCCGGCGGTGTTCGGTGCGACACTCGCGGCCTTCCTGCTCGGCTGGCTGCTGGTCGCCTCCGTGCCGCGCGACAGCTTCACGGCGCGAAGCGCTGCCTCGCAGGGTTTCGTCGCGGCGCTGGTCGACGGCCTGCGCCATTGCTGGCACGACCTCGTGTTCCGCCGCGTGGCACTGCGCGTCGCGACGTTCTTCCTGTGCGCCATCGGCGTGCACGCCCTGCTGCCGCTGCTGGTCACCGACGCCCACTGGTTCGGCATCGGCTGGGCGTTCTACGGCGTCGGCGCGATCGCCGGCGCGTTGTGCTTCCCGCGACTCGCCACGCGCCTCGATGCCGGACGCCAGCTGACGCTCGGCATCGCGCTGCATGCCGCGATGCTCGCGGCGCTGTCGCTGGTGGGGTCGGACCTGCTGCGCACCGCGCTGCTGCTCGTCACCGGCGCGGCCTGGTACGTCGTGGTCTCGGCGGGCCAGCTCGCGGTGCAGCGCGAACTGCCCGACGCCCTGCGCGCCCGTGGCATGGCGGTGTTCACGATCGTGATGATGGCCGGTTTCGTCGCCGGCGCCGTGCTGTGGGGCGCGACGGCCCGGGCCGTCGGCGTCGCGACGACCCTGCAGGCCGTCGCCGCGACGAGCCTCGCAGGCCTCGTGCTGACCGCACGCCTGCGGCTGGCGAGGCCCGCGCCGGGAGGGGCCTAGGCATGCGCAGGCAGCGCACACGACCGGCTCGGGCGATGCGAAGATGGTCGGACGCGGCACCGGCCGTGGGCGCCGAACCGACGGCGGGTACCGCCGACGCGAGGACCGCTGGCCGATGAACGACCCGAACGACCGCCCGCCCGACCGGAGCCACTCCGGCGCCGACGCGACCGTGCTCGCCGCCCCGTCGGTGCCGACGCGGCTCGCCTTCGGCTTCACCGCCGTGGTCGAGACCACCAAGTTCCAGGTCTACGAGATCTTCCTGATCTTCTACTACGCGCAGGTGCTCGGCCTGAAGGGTAGTCTCGCCGGGCTCGCGGTGGCGATCGCGACGATCGCCGACGCGCTGATCGATCCGCTCATCGGCAGCTACTCCGACAGCTTCCGCGGCCCGCTCGGGCGGCGCCACACGTTGATGTTCCTCGCGATCGCGCCGACCGGCCTGTTCGTCTGGCTGCTGTTCTCGGTGCCCGCCGGGCTCGGGCAGGCGGGGCTGTTCGCCTGGCTGCTGGCGCTGTGCCTCGCGGTGCGGATCACCGGTTCGTTCTACGCCGTGCCCGCCGCCGCGGTCGCGGCCGAGCTCACCGAGGACGCCAAGGTGCGTGCCGAGCTCGGCATCTGGCGCCAGGCGGTCACCGCCGCGGTGGGTTCCGGGCTGACCTGGCTGCTGTTCAACCTCGCCTTCGCCGATACCGGCAGCTATTCCCGCGGCCAGGAGAATCCGGACAACTACCCGCGCTTCGCGCTGCTGGTGGTGGGGGTGCTGATGCTCGGGGCGCTGCTCGGCGCCGCCGGCACGCTGCGGCCGATCCAGGCGTTCGAGCGCGCGCGGGTCGCCGTGAAGCCCCGGGTGTTCTCGGTCAAGGCCTCGCTGCTCGCGACCTGGCGGGCGCTCGCCGACCTGCCGAACTTCCGCATGCTGTTCCTCGGGCTGCTGTTCGCCGGCGTCATGGGCTCGTACTTCCGCGCGCTGAACCTGCACCTCGGCACCTACTTCTGGGGCCTCTCCACGCAGCAGACCGGCACCTGGCTGATGAGCATCCAGGTCGCGACCTTCGTCGCGGCGATCGCCTCGCGGCTGGTGGTCGGCCGCGTCGAGCCGAAGACGCTGTACGTCAGCGGCGTCGCCACGATGATGCTCGCCTACGTGCTGCCGCCGCTCGCACGACTGCTCGACCTGATGCCGCCGAACGGCAGCGCAGCGCTGGTGCAGCTGCTGTACCTCTCCAACGTCGCGGTCGGCGCCGGCACCGGCCTCATCATGGCCTGCTCGCTGGTGATGTTCGCCGAGACCGCCGACGAGTACGCCTACGAGAAGCGCGAGTCGCGCACCGGCATGCTGCTGGCCTTCCTGCCGCTCGGCAACAAGATGGCCTCGAGCCTCGGCAAGCTCGCGGCCGGCATCGTCGTGCAATGGGTCGCGCTGCCGGTCGGCCGCCAGGACGTCGCGCCCGACGCCGGCGCGCTGCAGCTGCTCGGCATCGCGGCGGTCAGCCTGACCGCCCTCGCCGGCTGCGTCGCGCTCGGGTTCTATTCCGGTTACCACCTGCCGCGTGCGCGCCACGCCGAGATCGTCCGCGGTCTCGAGGCGTTGCGCGCGGCCTCGCCCACGAGGAACGCCTGATGAGCTCGCTCGTACTTTCCCAGTGTCCGTGGCGCGCCGGGGAGCCGCTCGCCGACCTGCGCGCGCCGCTCGAGGCCGCGGTGCGCGCGGCGCGCCGCGCCCAGGCCGAGCCCGGCCCGGTGCTGGTGCTGCTGCCGCTCGCCACCCCGCCTGCGGGCGCGACCGAGCGGCCGGCGGAGGCCGAGCTGCTCGCCTCCCTCGCCGCCTTGGCACTCGAGGCCGGCGCGTGGATCGGCGGCGCCGCGCAGGTGCGCGCCGGCGCCGAGCCGGGCTCGCCGGATGCGCCGCACGTCGTCGCGTTCCTGGTCGGCGACGACGGCCGCACCCGGCTGCGCGCCGCGAAGCTCACGCCCGAGCTGGTCGAGGGCTTCGACGACTCGACCTGCGCCCTCGGGCGCGAGGCGCCGTTCGAGGTGGTGGCGACGCCGTTCGGCCAGGTCGGGCTGCTGCCGGGCGAGGACATCCTCTTCTGCAGCCATGCACGCGCGCTGGCATTCCACGGCGCGGAGCTGATCCTCAACCCCTGCCGCGAGCGCTCCGACGACCACTTCGAGATCCGGCAGGTCGCGCGCTTCGCGCGCGCCGGCGAGAACTCCTGCTTCGTCGCGGTCGCTAGCCCGGCCTCGGTGAGCGAGGGCGGTGCGACGCTGGCGCTGCCCCCGGCGACGGCGCTCTACGGCCTCACCGGCACCGCGGTGCGCGCCCGCGCCGGCGAGGCCTTCGTCTTTCCGGACCTCGACCTGCAGTTGCTGCGGCGGATCCGCGTCAACCCGCACCGTTCGTTCCCGGCCCTGGTGCGCGCCAACACCTATGCCCGCGGCTACCTGCGCGATGCCGCGGCCGCGGGCCCGGCCCCCGCCGCGCCGCGCACCGCCGCGCAGTGGCGCGACGAGGCACGGCGCCGGCTGCAGCAGCGCGCCGGCGCGCCGTCGCGGCACGCGCGCCACGAGGAGCAGTACGAGGCGCTGCTGGTGCAGCACTGCGCGCGGCTGATCCCGCTCGACCGTTCAATCGATGCCGCGGCGCTGATCCGCCGCAACCTGGACGAGGCGCTGGAGCTCGCCGGCTCGCGCGCCAACCTGCCCTCGGTGCGCCTGGTGGTGTTCCCGGAGTTCTGGCTCACCGGCCCCGGCGGCATAGGCGGCGTGCAGCGCACCGTCGACGACATGGCGCGGCTCGCGATCTCGCACCCGCATCCGGTGTTCGACCGCGTCGGCGAGTTCGCGCAGCGCCACAAGGTCTGGGTGGCCTTCCAGAACTTCGAGGTCCACCCGCGGATGCCGGGACGGGTGTTCAACTCGGCGTTCCTGGTGGACGACACCGGCAACCTGGTGCACACCTACCGCAAGAACCAGTGCGCCGACGTCTGGGGCCTGCTGCCCGACACCACGCCCGGCAGCGTGCTGTCGCAGTACCTCGACGCGTTCGGCCCGGACGCGCTGTTCCCGGTGGCGGACACGCCGCTCGGGCGCCTCGCCAACATGATCTGCTTCGACAACATGGTGCCCGAGGTCGCGCACGGCCTGCGGCGCGCCGGCGCCGAGGTGATCCTGCATTCTTCCTCCGAGCCGCACGGCGGCTCGGGGCGCGAGGTCTGGGACTCGGCGCGGCGCATCCGCGCCTACGAGAACGGCTGCTACCTGCTGTCGGCGATCGACGGCGGCGAGCACCTGACGCACGACTCGGACACGCTGACCTTCTTCCGGCGCGGCCACTCGCGGATCGTGCGTTTCGATGGCAGCGTCGAGGGCACGGTCGACGGTCCCGGCCCGGTCGCGTTCCGCGTCGCGATCGATCTCGCCGCGCTGCGTCGTGCGCGTGCCAACCCGCTGCTGAACCTCGCGCTCTGGGACGACCCCGCGGTGTACGCCGAGGCATATGCCGGCGACGTCGGCCTGCCGAACGACCTGTGGGCGGGCGACCCGCAGGTGAACCCGTACGCGGGCGGGCGGCAGCTGCGGCGGCGGATCGAGACCTACCTCGAGCGCGGCGTCTACGTCGCCCCGGGCGTCGCCGCCGCGCGCGCCAGCCTGCCCGACAGCGTCTGAGCCGCGCCGCCAGCGCGGCGCCGGCGCGGCATCAGCCGCAAAGGCTCACCGGGCGTCGCCGGACACGCTGGCCTCGAAGGCTCGGCCGATCTCCCCGGCGGCCTTCTGCAGCTTCGGCAGGAAGCGCTGCAGCGCCACCGACCGGCGCACCGCCGTGTCGGCATAGCGGATGCTGAGGCTCGCGAGCACGCGCCCGTTGCCGAGCACCGGCACGGCGATCGCGCACTGGTGGGTCACGCGCTGCGCGCGCCGGCTGGTCGCATAGCCCGCCTCGCGGATCGCGGCGAGGTCGCGGCGCACCGCGGCGCGATCGGCGATCGCCGCGTCCTCCGGGTCGGTCGAGGTGCTGAGGATGTCGAGCAGCGTCTCGCGCTGCTCGTCGCCGCAGTACGCGAGGTAGACGCGCCCCGAAGCCGTGCCCAGCAGGCTGATGCGCCGACCGGGCGCGAAGCGGTTGACCACGAGCGGGCTCTGCATGTCGGTGCTCTCGCGCAGCAGCATGCCCGGGCCGGACAGGGTCGCGATCGCGAGCGGCCAGATCAGCTCGCGCCCGACCGCCTGGATCACCGGCTTCGCCGCCTGCGCGAGCCACTGCTCGTCCTCGAAGCCACAGCTCAGCGAGCGCACCAGCTGCGAGGGCGAGTAATGCCCCGAGACCGGGTCCTTGGTGGCGTAGCCCGCGTCGACCAGCGTCTCGAGGAAACGGTACGTCGTCGCCCGCGACATCTGCAGGCGGCGTGCGACCAGCGCCGCCCCCGCCGGATGCTCCGCGTTGAGCGCCGCGAGCACCTGCAGCACGCGGACTGCCGTGCGAATCGTGCTGACCGAACCTGCCATCGAGTCCTCCCCGGGGGTGCGCAGGATGCCTCGATCCGCGGGCGTTCACCAGATGAAACAGTTGTCTCAAGAAGCAGACCACCGCGGGGCGGGCCCTCCTCGCGTGGCGAATGCGGACTGCGCGACCGGCAGGCGGGCTGCCGAGGCGCCGCGGGAAGCGATTGCAGCGCCGGCGGCTCGTCGACGCGGCCTCGCCGGCCTCGCGCGAAGCGCCGCCCTACCCGACGCCGCGCCGCCACCGCCGGGCGGCCGTTGTAGGATCCGGGCGCGGCGGCACCGACCGCGGAGGAGCGAGATGGCTGACGGGACGTTCTGGGCGCGCGCCGCGGGCGCTTGGGCCGGCGAGGCTTCCTACTTCGACGGCGCGATGCAGCCGATCATCCCCCAGTACGGCAACGTGCTGCGGATCGAGGTCCTCCCCGGCGGGGAGGTGGCGATCCACGAGTGGAAGCAGTACGCGCCGAGCGAGCTCGCACGGCGCGCCGCGGGCGGCACGCTGCCGCCGGACGAGGGCTTCGAGGTCGCCTCGGTGCAGCGCGGCCGCCTCGACGCGGCCGGCGCGCTCGACTTCGGCGCCGACGGGCGCTTCGTGCCGGTGGACGCGCACTCTGTGATGCGCGACCAGCGAGACGTGGAGACCGGCGCTTCGCGCTATCGCATGTGGCACACGTTGTCGGGCGACACCGTGCTCGTGACGGCGAACTACGGCTTCTGGTACACGGCGCTCGAGGCGGACTACTACAACCGGCCACTTCGCGACCCGGCGACCGGCGAGACGCGGCCGAACTCGCGACTCGGCCAGCTGAAGGGGATCAGCGTGTTCCGCTACCGGCGGATCGAGCCGGCGGGCATCGAGGCCGCGCGTGCCGAGCGGCGCACGCGCTTCCAGGTGCGGGCGCCGGCGGTACCCCGTCCGCCGGCGCCCGCGTCCCGCGGCTGAATCAGAAGTCGAAGCGGAAGCGCAGGCCGATCGCGCGCTTGTCGGGCGGCTGCACGATCATGCCCTGCTGGAAGCCGAAGGTCGGCGGCGAGCCCGGCGGCAGCGCCGCGGCCGGCAGCGGCACGAACTGCTGCCCACCCGGCTCGCGGAACGACACGCTGCGGAAGCCGTAGTCCCAGTCGTCGTTGTCGAACAGGTTGGTCGCGAACAACTCGACCGAGAGGTTGTCGCGCTCGAAGCCGAGACGCATGTTGACGCGCGCGAAGTCGTTGACCTGCACGATGTTGGCTTCGCTGTCCCAGGCCTTCCCCGTGTAGAGCAGGTCGCCACGCAGGAACCAGCCCCAGTCCGCGTTCACGCGCCCGCGATACGTGGAGGACAGGCTCGCGTTGCGCTGCGGCACGCGTGGCAGCGTGTTGCCGTCGAAGCGGCTCGTCTGGCTGGTGAGCTGGGCGACGAACGGCTGGAAGAACGTGACGTACTCGGTGTCCATCAGGTCGAGGCGCAGGTTCACGTCCCAGTTGTCGGTGATCAGCGCCGTGCCCTCGAACTCGATGCCGCGCAGCCGGGAGTCACCGGGGATCAGCACGCCGGTGAGGATCAGCGGCGTCGGGTTGGTCGCGGACGTCTGCACCACCAGCGCCGAGCCCGACAGCATGCTGGTCCAGTCCATGTCGTAGACGGCGACGGAGTACTCGAACCGGTCGTCGAACAGCCGCTGCTTGACGCCGATCTCGAGGCTCTCCAGTTCCTGCGAGGGCGCGAGCTCGCTGACGCCGGGGAACGCAGCCTCGATCTGCGCGCGCTGGAACGCCGGGGCGTTGATGTACTGGGTGTTGAACTGGCCCGGCAGGACGCCCTTCGACCAGCTCGCATACACGTTGGTCGACGGCGAGGGCTGCCACTTGAGGATCGCGCGCGGCATGGTGTCGGTGAAGGTGGCCGTCATCGGCTGGATGCCGCCCGGATCGACCGGCGCACCGAGGGTGGTCTCGTCCTCCTGGTAGCGGATCTCGGCGGTGAGGCTGAGCGTGTCGGTGAGGTCGAAGTCGAGCGAGCCGAACACGCCCTGCACGACCGCGTTCTCGCCGTCGCGGTTCGCCGGCGTGTTGCGCACCGCGGTGGTGGGGAAGAACGGCGGCGCCATCGGCCGGATCGTCGGCACCTGCCAGATCACCGAGCCATTGGTGTGCGCGACGAAGTCGCCCTTGTAGTAGTTCGCGCCGAGCAGCCAGCGCAGCCGCTGCTCCTGCCCGGAGGCGAAGCGCAGCTCGACCGTGCGATCCTCGAACAGCGCCGGCGCCGCGGTGTACACGTTCTCGATGTCGGCGCGGTCGGGGTCGGTGATCGCGTTGGTGTCGTTCTCGTTGAAGCCGAGGTTCAGCGCCGCGGTGATGCCGTTGCCGAACTCGTACTCCGCCTGCGCGGAGAGGCGCAGGATCTCGCGCCGCATGCCGATGTTGTCGAGCCGGGGCGCATCCGCCAGCAGCGGGTCGTTCAGCGAATTGCCGACGAACGCGTTGAACAGCGCGTTCGGCGCCCCGGCGCCGGTCAGCAGCGGGCTCGCGAGCGTCGTGTTGGTCGAGACGATGTTGCGCTCGCCGAGCTCGCCGATCGTCGGGACGCCGGAGCAGAAGTACGGCAGCGAGACGGCGAAGGTCCGCGGCGTGCCGTCGTTGTTGCGGCCGCGGTAGGTGCGGCCCGCGCACGAGTTGCCGTGCAGGCCGCCGCTCAGCTGCACGGTCGCCGGCGCGCCGTCCTCGTCCTCCTGGTAGTGCAGGCGCACGCGCGCCCAGAAGTTGTCGGTGGGCTTGGAATAGAGCGTGCCGGTCACCGAGACCGTGTTCTCGTCGCCGAGCCGGCCGCCGTCGTTGGCGGTGTAGTGCCCGACACGGTCGTAGCGCAGCACCGCCAGCCGCCCGGAGAGCTTCTCGCCGAGCAGCGGCCCTTCGAGGCTCAGCGTGGCATTCGTGGTGCCGAAGCTGTCGAGGTCGGTGGTGACCGAGCCCTTGAAGGCCTCGCCCGGATTGCGGGTGATGAAGTTGACGGCGCCGCCGAAGGTGTTGCGGCCGAAGTAGGCGCTCTGCGGACCCTTCAGCACCTCGACGCGCTCGACGTCGACGGTGTTGACCGAGGCGACGCCACCGAGCACGTAGACGCCATCGACGAACACGGCGCCGGTCTGCTGGCGCGGCAGCGGCGCGGAATTGGTCATGCCGCGGAAGATCAGGTTCGAGTTGTAGCGCCCGCCCGGGCCATTGCCGCCGACCGCCTGGAACGTCATGCCGGGCGCGAGGAAGGTCATCTGCCGCAGGTCGAAGATCTGCGCGTCCTCGAGCTGCTCGGCCGAGAACGCGGTGATCGCGATCGGCACCTCGAGCAGCGCCTCCTCGCGCTTGCGCGCCGACACCACGATCTCCTCCAGTCCCCCGGCGCCCTCGCCGCGGCCCTGCTCCTGCGCCCACGCCGCCGGCGTCACCGCCAGCGCCGCGAGCAGCGTCGCCGCGACCCGCGTCGCGGCCGTCTGTCTGCCTTGCATCACGCTCCTCCCCCTGTTGGCCCCTGCGGGGCACGCTTGTCCTGCACGAACCGGCGACGCGGCGCGCCGCCCGGCCGGCCTGCCCCTCCCGGGGCCGGCAGCCCTGCTCAGTATCCCCCGCTGGCGAGCGCGTCGGCGGTGCGCGCCGCGCGTCGCGGCGCCACGAACACGCCGGCGGCGGTCAGGCGCGCGATCGCCTCGTTCAACGCCCTGCCGCCGGCGTAGGGACGATCGTCCGGCCCCTGCATCAGGTTGTCGGGGATCGTCACGGTGCCGGAATAGACGGCCTCGTAGACCCGTGGCTCGTCCCACAGCAGCGGGCAGAGCCGCGCCTCGGCCCGCGCTTCGCGCAGCGCCCGCAGGTCGACCTGGCCGGCGAGCGGCACCGCGCCCGGCCCGTCGGCGACGCTCTGCACCGTGCCGTCGAAGTTCACCACCTTGGAGTGCCCGCGCGAGAACAACGACAGCTCGCCGTCGGGCTCCCAGTATTCGCCGCCCAGCGCGGCCGAGAGCACGTACATCGTGTTCTCCCAGGCGCGCACCTGGCGCCCGTTCTCCCAGGCACGGCGCCGGACGTTGTGCGGCTCGGCGGTCGGGTGCAGCAGCAGTTCCGCGCCGCGCAGCGCCAGCGCGCGGTGCAGCTCGGGGAAGTTCATGTCGAAGCAGATCGCGGTCGCGAGCCGGCCGAGCCGGGTATCGGCCACCGGGAACAGCCCCTCGTAGCCGTAGCGGTCGAGGTAGCGGTCGAGCACGCTGCCGGGCGTGGTGTCCATGAAGCCGAAGACGTCGGCGCACTGGATCTTGCGGTAGCGATGCACCAGCTCGCCGCGGTCGTCGAGGATGAACGCGGTGTTGAACAGGTGACCGGGCCAGTCCGGGTCGATCTCGAGCACCGCCCCGCAGAGGTGCACCTTGTGATCCTGGGCGAAGCGCGCCAGGCGCTCCACGTGCGGGCTGGAACGCAGGTCGATGCCGGCAACCGGGAAGAGCTGCGGCATGCGCCCCATCTTCGAGCCCTGCAGGAAGAACTCGGGGAACACCACGAGGCGCGTGTCCGGCGCCGCCGCGAATCGCCCCGTCAGCTCCAGCGCGTGGTCGAGGTTGCGGCGGATCACGGCATCCGCCGAGGCCGCATCGACGACGTGGCGCACCGTGACCTGGCCGAGCAGCACGTCGTAGCGGTCGATCGCGTCGGCGCGCCGCGGGTGCGCGGTCGCGTACCCGGTCGCCCGTCGCCGCCCCTCGGCCTGCCAGGCCGCGCGCGTCGCGGGCGCCGGCGACGGCCCGGCACCGCCCGCCGTCGGCCGGCCCGGCGACGGGCCCTCCGCGGCGATCGCGGCGCGATAGCCGGGCGCGTAGATCGTCGGGCGCGTGCTGACGCACAGGTTGCCGAAGAACTCCGCGCGCCGGCGGCGCACCGCCTCGACGTCGAGCGCGACGCGCAGGAAGCTCTCGCCGCCGGCGGCCCGCACCGGCTGGGCCCACTCGTCGTAGAGGGCCGAGGCGGGCGGCAGTCGCTCCTCGAAGCCGCCGTCGCGCAGCATCGACAGCGGCGAGGCGGTGGCGAGGCACAGGTGGTTCTCGTAGGCGCGCGCCATGCGCGCCTGCTGGCGGATCGCGAACTGGCCGTCGTTCGACTCGCGCGACGGGTTCAGCAGGATCTCGGCGCCGCGCCACATCGCGGCGCGCACCAGGTGCGGGGCGGTCGCATCCTCGCCGACCAGCAGCGCGACCTGGCCGAGGGGCAGGCGCGCGACCTCGAACGGCGCCGCGGCGGCCAGCGCACTCGGGGCGTCCGCGTAGCCCTCGGCGAGGTCGGGCAGGGTCTTCGGCGCGCGCAGCACCGCCCGGCCCTGTGGATCGACGAGGAACCCCACCGTGCCCGTCGCATAAGTCACCGCACCGGCGACGAACGCCCCGCAGCGCGCCGCGAGGCCCCCGATGCGCGCGAGGCAGGCCGCTTCGCCGGCCTCGCCGCCGCCATCGGCCAGCGGCAGCAGCACCAGCTGCGGCTCGTCCTGCGGCGGCGCTCCGGCGAGCGCGGCCTGCAGCAGCGCCGCGAGCGACGCGGCGTCGGCGGCATTCCAGCGCTCCTGAACGATGATCATCGGCGCGACCGACTCCCCCTGGTCGACTTTGTTTACCACCGCGCGTGACGAGTCGGCGGGCACCTGCCGGAACGTTTCACGGCATGATCCGGCAAGGTCCGCACCGGCGCGCCCCGGGCCTCCGCTGCTAGCGTCGGCCGGTGGCCGATCCTCTGACATCCCGCCTCTCGTGGCCGACGCGCATCGCCTACGGCGCCGGCATCGCGCCCGAGACCTGGAAGAGCTCGGGCTGGGATCTGTTCGTCCTCTTCTACTACACGCAGGTGCTCGGCCTGCCGGGCACGCTCACTGGCGCCGCGATCGCCGCGGCGCTAGCCGTCGACGCCGTCACCGACCCGCTGGTCGGCATGTGGTCCGACAACCTGCGGCGCGCCCCGCTCGGCCGGCGCCACACCCTGATGGCGGCCTCGATCCTGCCGTTCGCCGGCGCGTTCGCCGCGCTGTTCATGCCGCCCGCGGGGCTCGGCGGCTTCCAGCTGTTCCTCTGGCTGCTGTGCTTCGCGGTGATCACGCGCATCGGCATCACGCTGTGGACGATCCCGTTCTATGCGGTCGGCGTGGAGCTCAGCCGCGAGCCCGAGGAGCGCTCGCGGCTGATCGCGATCCGCACCATCGGCAGCAACGCCGCGCGTTTCTCGCTGACCTGGGCGGCCTTCACGTTCTTCTTCGTCGCCAGCCCGCAATACCCGCGCGGCCAGCTGAACCCGGCGGCCTACCCGGGCTTCGGGCTGGCGATCGCGCTCGCCGCGACGCTGGTGATGGTCGTGACGATCGCGGCCACGCGCCGGCCGTTGCAGCGCATCCACGACGCCGAGTCGCCGGCCGCCTACCCGCGCCTGCCGCTCGGCACGGTGTTCCGCCAGTTCCTGCCGACGATCCGCCTCACGCCCAACATCTACATCGTGATCGCGGTGACCCTCGCGGTGTTCGCGGTGCTCTCGACCAGCAACGTGCTGACCCTGCACCTCTCGACCTACTACTGGCAGCTCGAGGGCCCGCAGATCCGCGACGTGCAGCTCGCGCAGGTGCCGGGGACGATCATCGCCGCACTGCTCGCGACGCGCGTGATCCGGCGCCTCGACAAGAAGCGCACCATGATCGCGGGCGTCGCCGGCTTCTGCGCCTGCGTGCTGCTGCCGGTGCTGCTGCCGATGCTCGGCGCCCTGCCCCCACCGGGAACGCCCGAACTCGCGCGCGCGCTGATGGCCTTCCAGTTCCTCGAGGGCCTGACCTACGGCTCCTTCCTGGTCGCCACCGGCGCCACCGCCGCGGACATCGCGGACGAGCACGAGGCGAACACCGGCCGGCCACAGCAGGGCGCGCTCCCCGGCATCACGTTCTTCTGCACCAAGGCCTCGAGCGCGGCGATCAACCTGGCGGTGGGCGTGCTGCTCGACCTGGTGCGCTTCCCGGTGGGCGCGAAGGTCGCCGACGTGCCGCAGGACAAGGTCGCGCAGCTCGCCGTCTTCACCGTGGTGGTGGTCTCGTCGGCGGCGCTGCTGCTCGTCTGGGTGATCAGCCGCTACGACATCTCGGCCGACAAGCAGGCGCGCATCAACGAGCGGCTGCGGGCGCTGCGCGCGGGCGTCGGCCCCGGCGCGCCGGCCGCGGCGGGCGCCGCGACCCTCCCGGCTGCGACCGCGCCGGCCACAGCGCCGGGTGGGTCGCCGGCCGCCTGAGCGCGCAGGACGGGCCGCCTCGACCGCAGGCCGCGCGCGTCAATCGCCCCCGCTGCGCCGGGTGTACGGCTGCTTCGGCGTGAAGCGGTCGGCGAGTTCCGGGTGCTTCTGCAGGAACCACGGCGAGGTGCGGGCGTAGTAGCCGTCCCAGACGTAGATCTCGACCTTCTGGATCTCGATGCGGCTGTAGGCGCCCGCGATCGTGTAGGGGTCGTCGTAGACGTAGTGGTCGACCTCGGCACGCGTCTCGAAGTCGTTGTACGCCAGCACTCCGACGGCCTTGCCCGTGGCCTCGTCGACCAGCCGCGCCGAACCGATGGTGTTCGAGAAACGCGAGACGTGGCGCTGGTGCGCCTCCTTGACCGGCGCGACGCGCGCCTCCACGTCAGGCGCGAACCAGCGGCTCACCATGTACATCATCCGTCTCCCCGGAAAAGGGCGGAAAAGAGGGACAGATATATTTTCGGCCCCGGAAAATAAATCTGTCCCGTTTTTTCGTTCTTGTTGGGCTCAGGCGCGGGCGCCGAAGACGTACCAGGCGCCGCCGGGCTTCGCGACGTGCTCGGCGAAGGCGCGCGACTCGTCGAAGCCGGCGGCGACGATCTCGCGCTTCATGTCGCGCTCGGCGAACCCGGTCCAGAAGGGCTCCCCGTTCCAGCGCACCTGCCAGTCGTTCATCACCTGGTCCACGAGCGGCAGGCGCGTCACCTGGGTCGCGACGTCGACGTGCAGCATCGCACCGCCCGGCCGCAGCACGCGGCGGCACTCGCGCAGGATCTGCGGCAGGCGTGCCGAGTTGGTCTCGTGGAACAGGATGTTGGAGATCACCAGGTCGAAGCTGCCGTCCTCGAAGCCGGTGTGCGCCGCATCCTTCTGGTGGAAGTGGATCGGCACGCCGCGCTCCTCGGCGATGAGGTGGCCGAACTTCAGCAGGCCGGCGGCGACGTCGACACCGTGGTACTCGGCACCGGGGAACTCGCGCGCGATCGCCTGGGCGTGCACGCCGATGCCGCAGCCCAGGTCGAGGATCCGCGCCGGCTCGCCGAGGCTCGGAAAGCGCTCGCGCAGCTGAGCCAGCAGGATGCCCGCGCGACCGTCGCCGGCCGCCTGCGCCTGGCCCTTGCCGACCGCATAGATCGCCGAGGCCCCGATGTAGCGCAGGCCCGCGCTGACGTCGTGCGGGTCGTCCGGGCCGCAATAGCCCCCCGGTTGGCGGTGGATCTCGCAGTTGGAGATCGGCGGCGGCACGTGCAGGCCCGAGTCGAGCGCGAGCGAGCCGCGGCACACGCCGCCGGCGCGCAGCCGGGCGAGCCGCGCGGCACCGTCGGCCGCGACGCGCCGCGTGGTCGCCTCGATCGCGTCCCACATCATCGTCTGCGAGCGGTGCGTCAGCACCGCCCAGTGGCGGAACGCGGCGCTGCGCGCGACGACCTGCTCGACCTCGCGGCGCGCGCGCGGCTCGCGCCCGAGCCGGGCGGCCACCTCGGGCAGCAGGCGCTCGCCGCACTCGTCACGCACGCGCTGTTGCGCCGGGCCGTTCGCCAGCAGCTTCACGCCCAGCACGAAATCCTGGCGCGACTTCTCCTCGCGCGTCGGCACGTAGACGTTCTGGTTCATCGCTCCCTCTATCGCGGTGTCACCGACATGTACCAGCTCGGGTACATGCCGCGCGGATTATCGGCGAAACCGGTGGTGCGCGCCGAGACCAGGCGTCGCCCGACCAGGTAGTACACCGGTGCGACCGGCTGGTCGGCGAGCGCCAGCGCCTCGGCCTCGCGCAGGATGGCCGCACGCCGGTCGAGGTCGATCTCCTGCTGCGCACGCTCGAGCAGCGCATCGTACTTCGGGTTGCGATAGCCGGAGGCGTTGACCCCGACCGCGGAACCGCTCGAGTAGAGCCGTTCGAGGAAGGCATAAGGGTCGCTGAAGCCCGCGAGCCAGACGAAGCGCGCCGAGTCGAAGTCGCCACGCGCCACCTCCGACACCAGCGACTTGGTTTCCTTCTGCTGCAGCTCGGGCACCACCCCGATCCGCCGCCACATCGTCGCGATGGTCACCGCCACCTTGCGGTTGAGCTCCGTGCTCGGGAAGCTGATGCGCATCTTCAGCGGCCGGGCCGCACCGTAGCCCGCGGCCGCGAGCAGGCGCCGCGCCTCCGCGTCGCGCCGTGCCTGCGTCCAGGCGGCGAAGTCGGGCTTCGCGCCCTCGCCCCAGTTGAGCACGCCCGGCGGCACGTAGCCCCAGGCGTCCACCCCCGGGAAGGAGATCACGCTGTTCGCGATCGCCTCGCGGTCGATCGCCATCGACAGCGCCCGCCGCACGCGCACGTCGGCGGTCGGCCCGCGGCGCGTGTTGAACACCAGCACCTCGTTCGAGACGCCGCGCCCGACGCGCACCGAGTCGCCGAACTCGCGGCGCGCCCATTCGACACGCTCCGGCGGCAGCACGTAGACGAGGTCGAGGCCGCCCGACTGGAAACGCCGCACCATCGTCACCGGGTTCTCGACCGGGTAGTGCTGCACGGCGTCGAGGCGCACGCGCTCCGCGCCCCAGAAGTACGGGTTCCGGCGCAGTCGCAGGTAGGCGTTCGGCACCCAGCGCTCGAGCACGAACGGCCCGTTGCTGACGAAGTGCTGCGGGCGGATCCAGGCACTGCCGTGCTTCTCGATCACGTGGCGCGGCGCCGGCATGCCGATCGAGGCGAGCACGTCGGTGAAGTACGGCGTCGGGCCCTCGAGCTCGATGCGCACCGTCCGGCGGTCCGGCGCCGCGACGCCGAGCGCGGCGGGCGGCAGCTCGCCGGTCGCGACGCGGCGGGCATTCTTGATCGGGTAGAGCCGCGAGGCGAAGGGGAATGCCGTCTTCGGGTCGAGCGCGCGGCGGAACGACCAGGCGAAGTCCTCGGCCGCCATCGCGACACCGTCCGACCAGCGCAGGTTCGGGCGCAGCCGGAACGTGTAGGTGCGACCGTCCGGGCTCACGGTCCACGACTCCGCGCAGCCGGCGACCGGCCGGCCACGGTTGTCGTAGGTCGTCAGGCTCATGAAGAGGTCGAGCACGACCAGCTGCTCGCCGGGAAAGGCGATGCGGTGCGGATCGACCGTCGCGGGATCGTCGGTGCCGGTGCGATGGAAGGTGCGCTCGGCCGCCGCGAGCGGCGCGACGCCCGACGACACCAGGAGCGCCACGGCCAGCGAGGCTGCCGCGAGCCAGGGCCCGCCCAAGCCGCGAGGCGGACACCCGCGGGCCCGATTCCCGGCATTACCCTCCATGGACGAAATCCTCAGAATGCGCAAACGGCCGTCCCGCAGGCGTCGGCCTGCGCGAGCATGACCAAACCGGCAGGATGATCGCAACACCGGCGCGGGCCGTGCGGCCCACAGGGCATGCGGGCCGGGCAGCTGCCCATGCAAGGGCCGGTCGCGAGATCCAGTCCGGCATCGAGCCGGATCACGAGGTACGCAGCATGATCGAACCGGGCCGAAACATCGCCCTCAAGGTCCCACGACACCAATGGGAGGCGACCGTGGCGTTCTACCGCGACCGCGTGCGCTTGCGCGTGAAGCAGGCCTCCGCCGACACGGTGGCGTTCGAGTTCGGTGCGATGACCCTGTGGGTCGACCGGGTCGAACGCCAGAGCCAGGTGGACGTCTGGCTCGAGTTGATCGCAGACGATCCCGATCGCGAACTGCAGCAGCTCGGAAGCCCGCAGCGTGACGAGCTCGAGCCGCTGGATGGCGTCCAAGGGCACTGGACCTCGGACCCCGCGGGCGTCGTGCTGCTCCTGCGCCGCGAGCGCTGACACCCTAGGGGGTGCCGTGCCGCCGGTGCCGCGCCGGCGACGACGCCGAGCCCGACGGTGCGGGCGACGTCACCGATCCATGATCGATCAGATCTGCGGCAAGCCGGTCCCGGATCCAGCGATGGCCCGGATGTGACGACGTACGGTCGTGCCACAGCGCAGCGATCGAGAAGCCTGCGATCGGGATCGGCGGCGCGAACGGCTGCAGCCCGTCGGCGCGATCGCGCACCAGGCGTTCCGGCAGGAGCGCAATCCGGTCCGATCGTGCAACGATCTCCGGCACGACCAGGAAGCTGGAGACCGACACCCCGATGCGACGCTGCCGTCCGTGCGCGGCGAGCGCCGCGTCCGCCGGCCCGGAGAACCCACCACCGCGCGGCGACACGAGCACGTGCTCCAGCGCGCAAGAAGGTGTCGAGATCGAGCTTGCGCTTGACGCGCGGGTGGTTCTTCCTCCCGACCGCCAGATAGCGCTCGTCGAACCGCTTGCGCGTGGGCAGCGACGGCGGTGCCGTCTCCGGGGTCTTCAACGCGAGGTCGACTTCGCCGCGCTCGGCCTGAGCGTGCAGCGGCCCCTCGAGGTCGAGGGCGCGCCGTGTGGGCAACATGCCGCGCTGTGCGGGCAGAAGGAGCGGGTCGGCGAGCACTTCGCGCAGGCGCTCGAGCTGCGCCGACAGCGCCGGCCGGCTCAGGCCGAGCCGGGCCGCCGCGCGGGTGACGTTGCGCTCGGCCATCAGCATCCCGAACGCGACCAGCAGGTTGTGGTCCAGTTTCCTGGTATCCATCACTTGGATACCAACACAGAGAAGTCAAGATTTCAAAGATGGCCGTCCGGGACGCATCCTGGGCCGGACACGAAGCGGCTCGATCGTCGCGTCGCAGCCCCAGCCGTGACCTGGCGTCGCGCAATGGCGGCGTCCCGACGACCGAATTCACACACCGTACCTGAGGAATGACGACCATATGACCCGCAAAGACTTCTTCCTGGCGGCCGCAGCGATGACCGTTGCGCCCGGCTCGGCATCCACGAGCGCGACGGCCGTCCCCGCAGGGGCGATTCTTCGCGTCTCGCGCGGTCGCTTCGACCCTGCGCGCTTCACCGAAGTCGACGCGATGATCCGGCGCACGGGCGACTATCTCGTACCGGCCATCCGCAGGCTGCCGGGCCTCATCGCCTATTTCGCAGCGACGGCGCCGGACGGCATCACGACGCAAGTCAGCGTGTGGGAAAGCGCCGAGGCCGGGGCCGATCATCCGGCGGTTGGTGCACAGCCGCGGGCCGGCGAAGAGGCCAGCGACGCGCCGGCGACAGCCGACCACGCTCCCGGCCGTCTGGCCCGCGGAGAACCCCATGCCGCAACCGAGGGCCGTCGCCGTTGCGCGCCTGCTGACCGCCATCACCGACGACACGCATGCAGGTACCTCATCGAGGGCGCGCGGGCCGCGCCTGCTCTACTTCTCGACGGGCATCCCGTTCCTCGTCCCGACGATACATGGCGAGCCGCTGATCGTGCATCGAGCCGGCGGCCCGGACTGGCCGCTCTCGCCCCAGTGCGGCATGACCGCTGGAGCCCGGCGACGCGTCGACGCGGCGCGGCGGGAGAGGCGTGAGGGGGTTGGTGTCCGCAGGGTCTGTGGCGTCGGCGCTTCGCGCACGAAGGGCGGACGGCAGACTCACCGTAGATTCCCACACGGGGAATCCGTGCCGCAGCGACCCGCGGAAGTACTGGCGCGCCCGGAGAGATTCGAACTCCCGACCCTCAGGTTCGAAGCCTGATGCTCTATCCAACTGAGCTACGGGCGCGTGGAGCGGATGCTACCACCATCGAACCTCTCGACCCTCGCAGCGCCGTGCAGCGGTCGCAGCCGGTCGCATTCGGGTATCTTGCGCAGCGATGCCCCTGCCGCTCACCGCCGAAGACGTCCGCCAGGCCGCCGCGCGCATCCGCGGCCGCGTGCTCGACACGCCGTTCCTGCGCAGCGAGACGCTGTCGCAGCTGGTCGACGCCGAGGTCTGGCTGAAGTTCGAGAACCTGCAGTTCACCGGCAGCTTCAAGCAGCGCGGCGCGCTGAACCGCCTGCTGACGCTGACCGCGGCGGAGCGCGCGCGCGGCGTGGTGGCCGCCTCGGCCGGCAACCATGCGCAGGGTCTCGCCTACCACGCGGCGCAACTCGGCATCCCCGCCACGATCGTCATGCCGCGCAACACGCCCGGGGTGAAGGCGCAGCGCACGCGCGAGTTCGGCGCCGAGGTGATCCTCACCGGCGACGACTTCCAGGCGGCGGCCGCGGCCGTGCCGGCGCTGGTCGCCGAGCGCGGCCTGACCCTGGTGCATCCCTACGACGACCCGCGGGTGATCGCCGGCCAGGGCACCGTCGCGCTCGAGATCGCGGCCACGGGCGCCGACCTCGACGTGCTGCTGGTGCCGGTCGGCGGTGGCGGGCTCATCGCCGGCTGCGCGGTCGCGCTGCAAGCCCTCGCGCCGCGCACCCAGGTGCTGGGCGTGCAGAGCGAGCGCTACCCGTCGATGGCGCTGGCGCTCGGCCGTGCGCGCGGCGGCGGCCTGCCCGCTCGGGTGCCGGGCGGCAGCACCGTCGCCGAGGGCATCGGCGTCGCCCGCGCCGGCACGATCACGCGCGAACTGCTCGCCGCGCTCGGCGTCGAGGTCGCGGTGGTGCCCGAGGCGCGGATCGAGGAAGCACTGGCGCTGCTGCTGCAGGTCGAGAAGACGCTGGTGGAGGGCGCGGGCGCCGCCGGGCTCGGCGCGCTGCTCGCGCTGCCGGGCGCCTTCCGCGGCAAGCGCGTCGCGCTGGTGCTGTCCGGCGGCAACGTCGACAACCGGCTGGTGATGGCCATCCTGCAGCGCCAGCTGGTGCGCGAGCGGCGCCTGTTCCGGCTCGCGGTCCCGCTGCCCGACCAGGCCGGCTCGCTGGCGCGTCTGTGCACGGCGATCGGCGAGCTCGGCGGCAACATCAACGACGTCGCCCACGACCGCGCCTTCGTGCCGCGCGACGCGCGCTCGGTGCAGGTGCTGGTCGAGGTCGAGGTCGCGGACGCCGCGACCGGGCCGCGGATCCTCGCGCGGCTGCGCGAGCTCGACATGGCGGCGCAGGACGTGCGCGGCCTCGGCGACGCGGACGCCTCGCCGGGGCGCCCTCCGGGCGACTGACGGGTCCCGCGCGGCGCCGCCGCCGGGCGCAGAGTTCCCCGGGGTCAGTGGGCGACGCCCGGCCCGGGCATCAGCAGCACGTCGCAGTCGAGCTGCTCGACGATCCTCTCGGTCAGCGCGGCACAGGCCCGGTCCTGCTCGGGACGATGGCCGCAGCCACGCAGCACCACGACGTCGATCTCCTGGTGCGCCGGCCGCGCCAGCAGCATCGCGGCCGGATCAGCCTCGCCACCGTCCGCGGCGATCGCCCGGGGTTCGTCCGCCGGCACCACCTCGAGCGCGCCGCGGCAGCCGTCGGCGAGGTAGCGGGCGACGTCGACGACCTCGCCGGTGCGCGCGCCGTCGAGGCTGGCGACGATCCGCGGCAACGGGCGCCAGGGCCGGCCGCGGGTCAGCATGATCGGTACCGGGCAGGCGCGGATCACCTGCCAGTCGCCGGGCGTCAGCACACTCCGGCGGCGCACTTCGCGCCGCGGCAGGCGCTTGACGACCAGGTGGTGGCCGCCGGCGCGCACCCGGCGCGGCAGGCCCTCGTGCAGCGGTTCCTCGCAGTCCTCGCCGGTGCGGATCTGCAGGTCGTCGACCACGATCGTGCTGCGCAGCGCCTCGAGGAAGCGGCGCGACTCGGCGCTGCGCGCCACGCGGGCGCGTGCGCCTTCCTCGGGCCGGCTGGCCGTGCGCGCGGTCCACGCCTGGTCGGCGTCGCAGGCGACGAGCTCGATGCCGGCATCGAAGTGTCGCGCGATCACGAACGCCTTCTGCAGCGCGACCTGGGCGTCGGCGGAGCGGTCCGCCATCACCAGGATGGACTTCAGCGGCGGCACGGGAGGGTTCCGGGCACCTGGGCTGCGTCGCGCCCGCTCAGTGCGCGCAGGAGGCGCAGCGGTCGGTGTAGGGCACCGCGTCCAGCCGTCGCGGGTCGATCGGCGCGCCGCACGCGGCGCAGCGGAGGTACTCCCCGGCGTCGATCCGCGCCAGCGCGCGATTGATGCTGACGAGCTCGCCGCGCGCGGCGTCGCCGAGGCCGCGCAGCACGTCGTCGTTCTCGCGCTGCACCACCTGCTCGCTGAAGTCGGCCGACAGCGGCTCGTTCTCGCGGCGCAGGTCGGCGCCGGTGTCGGATGCCCGGCGCGCCAGCTCCTCGCGGCGCGCCAGCAGGCGCTTGCGGACGGTCTCGAGTTCCACACCCCTCTCCCAGGTCGGTCGCGGACGCTCCTGCCCGCGCTGCGCCCCACGCTGCCACGCGCGCCCCGGCGCGCGCATCGCGGGTACTACGTACCCTTGCCCGGATCGGGGAAGCAGCCGGCCGGACGCGTGCTAACATCCCGCCGCGAAAGGATTCCATCGTGCAGGAAAGCTCCGACATCACGGCCAGGGACGCGCCGCGGCGCGACATGCAGGCGCTGCTCGACGCCACGGTCGACGCCGTGATCCTGATCGACCACCGGGGTCGGATCGAGACCTTCAACCGCTCCGGCGAGCGCCTGTTCGGCTACCGCGCCGAGGAACTGATCGGCCGCAACGTCAGCGTGCTGATGACCGAGCGCGACCGCGACTCGCACGACGCCTACATGCACCGCTACATGAGCACCGGCGTGCCGCACATCATCGGCGTCGGCCGCGAGGTCGACGCGCGGCGCAAGGACGGCTCGGTGTTCCCGGTGTTCCTGTCCGTCGGCCGGATCCACGAGTCTCACCCGCCGCGCTTCGTCGGCCTGCTGCACGACATCACGCTGCGCCGCGAGGCGATGGCCGCGATCCGCCGCGAGCGCGACCGCGCCAACATGTACCTCGAGATGGCGCAGGTGATCCTGGTCGCGCTGTCTGCCGACTGCCGCATCCAGCTGATCAACCGCAAGGGCTGCGACACGCTCGGCTGGCGCGAGGTCGACCTCCTCGGCCGCGACTGGCTGGAGGCGGCGGTGCCGCCGCAGCAGCGCGAGATGGTCCGCGGCCAGTTCGCGCGCCTGGATCGCAAGGGCGGCGACTCGGAGGTCTACTGCGAGCACGACGTGCTGGTCGCCGGCGGCGGCCGGCGGCTGGTCGCCTGGCGCTGCATCGCGCTGCGCAACCTCGAGGGACAGGTGGTCGGCTATTTCTCCTCCGGCGAGGACATCACCGTGCGGCGGGCGATCGAGCAGTCGGTCGAGCGCACCCGCTCGCTGCTCAACGAGGCGCAGGAGATCGGCAACATCGGCAACTTCGAGGTTCACGTGCCGCACACCGGCGTCGAGTTCTGGTCGCCGCAGCTGCACCGCATCTTCGGCCTCGACCCGGTCGCCGACCGCCTGAGCCTCGAGGTGATGCGCGCCGCGGTGCACCCGGAAGACTCCGCGCACCAGGCCGCAGACTGGCGCCAGGCCATCGAGGCGCCCGGCAGCCACGCCAGCGAGTTCCGCATCGTCACGCCCGCCGGCGCGGTGCGCTACGTGCGCTCGATCTACAACACCAGCCCCGGCAACGAGGGCAGCATGCGCATCGCCGGCACCATCCTCGACGTGACGGTCGCCAAGCAGGCCGAGGAGGACGCGCGCGTCGCGCAGCAGCGCATGACCCACGTCTCGCGCCTCGCGACCATGGGAGAGATGGCGGCCGGCATCGCCCACGAGCTGAACCAGCCGCTGGCCGCGATCACCAACTACGCGAGCGCCGCGCGCCGCCTGGTCGCCGCGGGCCAGGACCCGGACGACGTGCGGCTGGCACTGGAGCAGATCGCCGGCCAGGCGCTGCGCGCCGGCGAGATCATCCGCCGCCTGCGCGGCCTGGTGCAGAACCGCGAGACGCGCCGCGAACAGGCCGACGTCAACGACCTGGTGGCCGAGGTCGTCAGCTTCTCGCTGAGCGACGCGCGGCTGCACGACGTGCGGATCCGCGCCGAGCTCGCCGCGGACCTGCCACCCCTGTCGCTGGATCGCATCCAGGTGCAGCAGATCATCCTGAACCTGCTGCGCAACGCGATCGAGGCGCTCGCCGAGCGCCCGGCGAGCGACCGCGAGATCGTCGTGCACACCGCGCGGGAGGCCGGGGGAGCCGTTACCATAGCGGTGCAGGACAACGGCCCGGGCGTGCCGGATGCGGTCGTCGCGCGGATCTTCGACCCGTTCTGCACGACCAAGGAGACCGGCACCGGGCTGGGCCTCGCGATCAGCCGCACCATTGCCGAGGCCCACCAGGGCAAGCTGGTCTACGAGCCCCGGCCCGGCCGGCCCGGGGCGTGCTTCGTGCTGCGTCTGCCGTGCCAGAGCCCAGGGAGTGCCGAATGAACCGTATCCCCACCGTCCACGTGGTCGACGACGACGACGCCGTCCGCAGCTCGCTGCGGCTGCTGCTCAAGTCGGTCGGGCTGCCGACGGTCACCTACGAGTCCGCGCGCGACTTCCTCGCCGGCTACGAGTCCGAGCAGCCGGGCTGCCTCGTGCTCGACGTGCGCATGCCGGGCATGAGCGGCCCCGAGCTCCAGGAGGAGCTGAACCGGCGCGGCGCGATGATCCCCGTGATTTTCGTCACCGGGCATGGCGACATCCCGATGGCCGTCGAGGCGATGCAGCACGGCGCATTCGACTTCCTGCAGAAGCCGTTCCGCGACCAGGACCTGATCACCCGCGTGCAGAAGGCGCTCGAGCTCGACGCCCAGAACCGCGCCGAGCTGCGCGAGGCGTCGCTGATACGCGAGCGCTACGAGTCGCTGACGCCGCGCGAGCGCGAGGTGTTCCAGCTGGTGACCGATGGCAAGGCGAACAAGGTCATGGCCGGGGACCTCGGCGTCAGCCAGCGCACCGTCGAGATCCACCGCGCGCGCGTGATGGAGAAGATGGGCGCCAAGTCGCTCGCGCAGCTGGTGCGCATGGCCATGGACCTCGGCCGCCCGAGCGGCGCCTGAGGCGGGCCGCGGCGGGCGCTACTTCATCCGCGACAGGTAGTCGGCGATCCCGGTGATCTCCGCGGGGTCGAGCCCGTTCAGAACCCCGCGATGCGTGGCGGCCATGTTCGGACGCCGGCCCGCGACCGTGTCGAGCAGCTGCCGCTCGAGGTAGGCGGCGTGCTGGCCCGCGAGGCGCGGCAGCGCACGCGCCGCGTTCGCCTGGCCGGTGCCGCCGTGGCAGCCGGCGCAGCGCCCGATCCACGCGCGGCCGCCCGCGGCCAGCATCGTGCCGTCGCCGATGCCCGCGGCCGTGGTGCGCGACAGCGTGGCGGCGTACGCCGCGACGTCGGCGATGTCCTGGGCGCCGCCGAGGTGCCGGCGGTCGGCGAAGTGCTCCATGCGCACGTCGAGCCGCTGGCTGCGGCGGAAGTCCGCCAGCTGCTTCACCAGCACGCGCTGCGGCTGGCCGGCGATCGCCGGGATCGAGCCGTCGGCGACGCCGCCGCCGTCGGGGCCGTGGCAGGCCGCGCAGGTGCCGTAGAGCGACGCGCCGCGCGCCGCGTCGGGCGCCGCGGCCAGCGCGGCCTTCAGCTCCGAATCGTTGCGCGCGGCCACGTCGGCGAGTGCCGTGCCGAACATGGCCGCGAAGGCCGGCGCCAGCAGCGCGCACAGCGTCCTCGCATAGCGACGAGTGCCGCGGCGCGCAGCCGCCGGACGTTGCGCAACCGGCGACCGCGGCGAACCCGCGCAGCCTTCGACCTCGTGCATGGCAGTGCTCCCTCGCGACCGATGCGCCGACATTAGGCGGCGGCGCGCGCACCTCGATCGGGACTTGTACCTAGCGGGCGGGCGTTTCTTCGCAATCTACGTATTCCTGCAGTGCGTCAGCGGCACGAGCATCGCCGCCGGGAGTTGCGCGGCCCGCGCAGCGTTTTCGGGAATCACGACATGACTGCATACCAGTTCGGCCAGGCCGCCTCCGTCGCGGCAGGAACCCTGGACGGCCCGCCGCTCGTCGCCGGTGCCGGCGCCAAGGGCGCCGCCGCCCACGACGAGGGAGCGGCGGTCCGCACCGACTACACCGACGGCGTCGTCCGGCAGTTCGCGATCATGACGGTCGTCTGGGGCATCGTCGGCATGCTGGTCGGCGTGATCATCGCAGCCCAGCTGCTGTTCCCGGCACTGAACTTCGACCTCCCCTTCCTGACCTACAGCCGCCTGCGGCCGCTGCACACCAACGCGGTGATCTTCGCCTTCGGCGGCTCGGCGCTGTTCGCGACCTCCTACTACATCGTCCAGCGCACCTGCCACACGCCGCTGTTCCTGCCGGGCCTCGCGCAGTTCACGTTCTGGGGCTGGCAGCTGATCATCCTGCTCGCGGCGGTCACGCTGCCGCTCGGCATCACCTCGGGCAAGGAGTACGCCGAGCTCGAGTGGCCCATCGACCTCGCCATCGCGGTGGTCTGGGTGGCCTACGCGGTGGTGTTCTTCGGCACGCTCGCGATCCGCAAGGTGAAGCATATCTACGTCGCGAACTGGTTCTTCGCCGCCTACATCATCACGATCGCGGTGCTGCACATCGTCAACAGCGCCGAGGTGCCGGTCACCCTGACCAAGAGCTACTCGGCCTACTCCGGCGTGACCGACGCGATGGTGCAGTGGTGGTACGGCCACAACGCCGTCGGCTTCTTCCTGACCGCCGCCTTCCTCGGGATGATGTACTACTTCATCCCCAAGCAGGCCGGCCGCCCGATCTACAGCTATCGGCTGTCGATCGTGCACTTCTGGTCGCTGATCTCCATCTACATGTGGGCAGGCCCGCACCACCTGCACTACACGACGCTGCCCGACTGGGTGCAGACGCTCGGCATGGTGTTCTCGCTGATGCTGCTCGCGCCGTCCTGGGGCGGGATGATCAACGGCATCATGACGCTCTCCGGAGCGTGGCACAAACTGCGCACCGACCCGATCCTGAAGTTCCTGATCGTCTCGCTGTCGTTCTACGGCATGTCGACCTTCGAGGGTCCGATGATGTCGATCAAGACGGTCAACGCGCTCTCGCACTACACCGACTGGACGATCGGCCACGTGCACTCCGGCGCCCTCGGCTGGGTCGCGATGGTCTCGGTCGGCACCATGTACGCGCTGGTGCCGCGCCTCTACGGCCAGACGAAGATGTGGAGCACGCGGCTCATCGACTGGCACTTCTGGACCACGACGATCGGCATCGTGCTGTACGTCGCCTCGATGTGGATCGCCGGCGTGATGCAGGGCCTGATGTGGCGCGCCACGAACGCCGACGGCACGCTCACCTACACCTTCGTCGAGGCGCTGAAGGCCACCTACCCGTACTACGCGGTGCGGCTGGTGGGCGGCACGCTGGTGCTCGCCGGCATGTTCATCATGGCCTACAACGTCGCGAAGACCATCGGCCAGCGCCGTGGCGCGCTCGAGGGCGGCCCCGCGGTCGCCTCGGCCTGATCCATCGATCCCGAGGACAAGCAACGTGAAGCACGAAGTCGTCGAGAAGAATTCCGCCCTGATGGGCGTGCTGATCGCCGTGGTCATCAGCATCGGTGGACTGGTGGAGATCGTCCCGCTCGCGATGTCGAGCGAGGCCACCCAGCCCGCGCCGGGCGTGCAGCCGTACACGGCGCTGCAGCTGGAGGGGCGCGACGTCTACATCCGCGAGGGCTGCTACAACTGCCACTCGCAGATGATCCGCCCGTTGCGCGGCGAGACCGAGCGCTATGGCCACTACTCGCTGGCCGGCGAGTCGGTCTACGACCACCCGTTCCAGTTCGGCTCCAAGCGCACCGGACCGGACCTCGCGCGGGTCGGCGGCCGCTACTCCGACGAATGGCAGCGCCGTCACCTGCTGAACCCGCGCGACCTGGTCCCCGAGTCGAACATGCCGGGTTACCCCTGGCTCGAGAACCAGGTGATCGACGCGGACGGCACCGCGGCCAAGATGAAGGCGCTGCGCATGGTCGGCGTGCCCTACACCGACGAGCAGGTGGCCGGTGCCGCCGACGAGGTGCGCAACCGCAGCGAGATGGACGCCCTGATCGCCTACCTGCAGGTGCTCGGCACCGCCTCGAAGGGATGGAAGTGACGCCATGAGCCTCGACACCCTGAACCTGCTGCGCGGCATCGCCACCCTCCTCGCGATGGGCGCGTTCGTCGCGGTCGTGCTGTGGGCCTGGAGCCGCCGCCGGCGCGAGACCTTCGACGCGGCGGCGCGGCTGCCGCTCGAGGAAGACCCGGGATTCGTGGGCGCGGACCGGCAGCCGCCGGCGCGTCGCTAGACAGGCAGAAGCACCATGAGCAGCGGATTCAGCATCTTCGTCATCGTCGGCACCATCCTCAACGTCGCGGCAGCCGTGTGGCTGCTGGTGTGGATGCGCAAGAAGCGCGGCGAGTCGCAGGTCACGACCGACACCACCGGCCACGTCTGGGACGGCGACCTGCGCGAGTACAACAACCCCCTGCCGCGCTGGTGGCTGTGGCTGTTCGTGATCACGGTCGTGTTCTCGATCGGCTACGTCGTGCTGTACCCCGGCATGGGCAACGCCAAGGGGACGCTCGGCTGGTCGCAGAAGGCGCAGTTCGAGGCGATGCAGGCCGAGCAGGAGAAGAAGGCGCAGGCCATGCTCGCGCAGTTCGCCGGCAAGAGCGCGACGGAGCTCGCGCAGGACCCGCGCGCCATCGCGGTCGGCCGCAACCTGTTCGCGAACAACTGTGCCGCATGCCACGGCTCCGACGGCCGCGGCGCACCCGGCTTCCCGAACGTCACCGACGGCGACTGGCAGTGGGGCGGCGATCCCGAGGCGATCGAGGCGACGATCCGCGAGGGTCGCCAGGGCATCATGACCCCATGGGTCGACGTGCTCGGCCCGAAGGGCGTCGACGACGTCGTCGCCCACGTGATGTCGCTGTCGGGCCGCACCGCCCAGGGCGGCGACGCGGCCGCGGGCAAGGCGCAGTTCGAGACCCTGTGCTCGGCCTGCCACGGCGTCGACGGCAAGGGCAACCACGCGCTCGGCGCGCCGAACCTCACCGACAACATCTGGTTGCACGGTGGCTCGCAGGACAGTATCCGCGAGACCGTGGTCAAGGGCCGCAACGGCGTGATGCCCGGCCACGGCGAGCGCATGGGCGAGGCGCGCGTCAGGCTGCTGACGGCCTACGTGCTGAGCATGGGAGAGCAGCGTGTCGCCCAGGCCGGGCCCTGAGCCCGTCCCGGACGACCCCGACCGGCCACGCGAGCTCGGCGCGCGTGGCCGCCTGGCCTTCACGGTCGCGTGGTGCAGCTTCCTGGCCGCCTGCCTCGCGACCATGGTGTTCTTCGCGATCGTCGATCCCGCGCCGCTCGACGGCACCGCGACCGCCGCGGGCGCGAGCCGCATGACGCTCTACAGCGTCGGGTTCTTTTTCTTCTGGACGGCCTGCGCCGGCTCGGCCGCGCTGACCGCGTTCATGCTGACGACCCCGGTGCCCGCGCCACCTGCGGCGCTGCGCGACGCCGGGGCAGCGCGACGGAGCCCGAATTGACCACCACCACCACCCAGCCGCTCGCGCGGCGCATCGACCTGCCGCCCGCGGGCTCGCCGCCCGAGTCCGAGTCCTACTACGAGGCGCACAAGAAGGTCTATCCGCGCGAGATCAAGGGCCGCTTCACCTCCTGGCGCAACCTCGCGGTCTGGGTGCTGCTCGGCTTCTTCTACCTCGCCCCCTGGGTCGGCTGGAACGGCCGACAGGCCATCCTCTTCGACCTGCCGGCGCGCAAGTTCTACCTGTTCGGGCTGACGCTCTGGCCGCAGGACTTCATCTTCCTGACCTGGCTGCTGGTGATCGCGGCGCTGAGCCTGTTCTTCTTCACCGCGATCGGTGGCCGGGTGTGGTGCGGCTACGCCTGCCCGCAGACCGTCTGGACCGAGGCCTTCCTCTGGATGGAGAAGGTCACCGAGGGCGACCGGGCGCAGCGGATGAAGCTCGACAAGGCGCCGTGGAGCGCGGCGAAGCTCGGCCGGAAGTCCGCCAAGCAGGCCCTGTGGGTGAGCTTCGCGGCCTGGACCGGCTTCACCTTCGTCGGCTTCTTCACGCCGATCCGCGAACTGGCCGGCGAGGTCGTGCGCCTCGGGCTCGGGCCCTGGGAGAGCTTCTGGGTGCTGTTCTACGGCGTCGCCACCTACGGCAACGCCGGGTTCCTGCGCGAGCAGGTCTGCAAGTACATGTGTCCCTACGCGCGCTTCCAGAGCGCGATGTTCGACCGCGACACGCTGATCGTCACCTACGACGCCGAGCGCGGCGAGCCGCGCGGCGGGCGCCGCAAGGGGACGGACCCGCGCACCGCCGGCCTCGGCGACTGCACCGACTGCACGATGTGCGTGCAGGTCTGCCCGACCGGCATCGACATCCGCAACGGCCTGCAATACGAGTGCATCGCCTGCGCATCCTGCATCGACGCCTGCGACGCCGTGATGGACAAGATGGGCTATCCGCGCGGCCTGGTGCGCTATGCGACCCAGCACCAGCTCGAGCACCAGCAGACGCGCTGGCTGCGGCCGCGGATCCTCGTGTACGGCGCCCTGCTGGCGCTGCTGACCATCGGCCTCGGCGTGGCGCTCGCGATGCGCAAGCCGGTGGCCCTCGACGCCCTCCACGACCGCAACACGCTCTACCGCAGCCTCGAGAGCGGCGAGATCGAGAACGTCTACACGCTGAAGATCGTCAACAAGGACGAGCGGGCGCACCGCTTCGTCGTCACCGTCGAGGCCGTCGCGGGCAAGCCGCGCGACACCGGCCGGGCGGAGGCGCAGGTGGCCGCCGTCGATGCCGGGCGCTACCGGCTGGACCCGGGCCGGCCGGTGTTCGAGGTGCCGGCGGGCGAGGTCTACAACGCGGCGGTTCGGGTGCGGGCCGACGCCTGGGACGACAGCGGCGCAGCGCCGGGCGACGACGGGACGGCCTCGGTGAGGTTCCGGGTCGAGGCTGCGGATGACCCCAATATCGCCGCCGCCGCGATCGCGCGATTCTTCTCCCCGGAAGACTGACCCTCCAGGGGTGGATCGATGCAAGCAGACGCAATCCTCAGCCCGGCCGTTGCGCCCCCCGAGGCCGCAGGCGGCCGGACGTTCGCCAACCCGGTCGTCTGGGTGGCCATCGGCGTGCCGCTGTTCGCGGTGGTGGCGAGCATCCTGCTGGTGTTCGTCTCGGTCCGTCGGGCCGAGCCGGAGCTGCCGGCGAACTACAGCTGGGAGGGCGCCGCGCTCGAGCAGGACCTGGCGCGCGCCGGCCGCGCGGCGGCGCTCGGCGCGACGCTCGGGCTGGAGTTCGCAGCCGACGGGCGCCTGCGCGCGCGGCTGGCGTTCCGCGATGCCGCGCAGCCGCGGCCTGCGAGGCTCGTGGTCCACCTGACCCACTCCACGCTGCCGGCCCTGGACCGGCGCTTCGAGCTGGCGCTGGATGCGGCGACCGGTGCCTACGTCGCGGCGCTGCCGCCGCTGCAGCGTGGGCACTGGCTCATCGAGGTCGGGGACGGCGAGGTTGGCGGCTGGCGGCTGCGCGAGCGCTTCCTGGCACCCGCCACGCACGTCGGCCTCGGGCTCTGAGGCCCGCCATGACCGCCCTGGCGACGGGCGCCGCGGCCGAGTTCTCCCTGGAAGGGCACTGGGCCAGCGAGGCCGACGGTGAAGGCCATGCGGTGTTCGACGCCGAGGGCATCCGCTGCGCCAACTGTGCCCGCTCGATCCGCAGCGGCCTCGGCCAGCTGGAGGGCGTGCGGCTCGCCGACGTCAACGTCGTCAACGGCCGAGTCTCCGTCACCTGGGACGCCGGGCGCACCTCCCTCGGCGCGATCCTGCGCACGGTCGCGGGCCTCGGCTTCCGCCCGGTGCCACTGGCCGGCGATGCCGCGGCCACCGTCCGCCGCGAAGAGCGGCGCACTGCGCTCAAGCGCATCGGCCTCGCGGGCATCGGCTCGATGCAGGTGATGATGTACGCGGCCGGCCTCTACACCGGCGCGTTCCAGGGCATCGATCCGCGCATCGCCGAGTTCCTGAAGCTCGCCTGCCTGCTGATCGCGACGCCCGTGCTGTTCTACTCGGGCGCGCCCATCCTGCGCGGCGCGCTGCACGACCTGCGTCGCGGCACGCTCGGCATGGACGTCACGGTGTCGATCGCGCTGCTGCTCGCCTATGCGGCGAGCACCTTCAACACCCTGCGCGGCGCCGGCGAGGTCTACTTCGACTCGGTGACGATGTTCATCTTCTTCCTGCTGCTCGGCCGCTGGTTCGAGATGAAGGGCCGGCACCAGGCCGCGAGCGTCACCGACGCGCTCGCGCGCGCCCTGCCGGCCACCGCGCAGCGCCTCGACGACGCTGGCGCCGTGCAGAAGGTGCCGCTCGCCGAGGTGCGCGTGGGCGACCGCCTGCGCGTCGGCAGCGGCCAGGTGATCCCGGTGGATGGCCGCGTGCTGTCCGCCGCGGCGGTGGTCGACGAGTCGCTGGTGACCGGCGAGTCGGTCGCGCAGCGGCGTGGCACCGGCGAGCCGCTGCTCGGCGGTTCGATCAACGCCGGCGCGGCGCTCGAGCTCGAGGTCGGGGCGGCGCCGCACGAGTCCACGCTGCACGCCCTGGTGCGCCTGCTCGAGCACGCCCAGGCGCAGCGCCCGCGGCTCGGGCTCGCGGCCGAGCGCATGGCCTCGTGGTTCATCGTCCGCATCCTGGTGCTCACGGCCCTGGTCGGCGTGGCCTGGACGGTGGTCGACCCGGCACGCGCCTTCCCGGCGGTGCTCGCGGTGCTGGTCGCGACCTGCCCCTGCGCGCTGTCGCTCGCCACGCCGGTGGCGATCGCCGCGGCGACCTCCAGGCTCGCCCGCCTCGGCGTGCTCGTGACGCGCTCGGACGCCATCGAGGGCCTGGCGCACGTCGACACGGTGCTGCTCGACAAGACCGGCACGCTGACCACCGGCGCGGCGCGGATGCTCGAGGCGCGCACCCTCGGCGCGCTCGACGCGCCGACCGCGCTCGCGATCGCCGCAGCCCTCGAGGACGGCTCGAAGCATCCGCTCGCCGCCTCGTTCCTGCCGCATGCCCGCCCGGGCGTGCGCTGCGGCGACGCGCACGAGATCGCCGGCGCGGGCATCGAGGGCACGGTCGACGGGCGCCGCTGGCGCATCGGCCGGCCCGAGTGGGTCGCCGCGCTGGCCGGGCGGCCCGCCGCGGCGGATGCGGTCGACGCCGGCGTCGCGCTCGGCGACGAACGGGGACTACAGGCGAGCTTCGCGCTGGCGGACGAGCTGCGCGCCGACGCGCGCGACACCGTCGGGCGTCTCGGGGCACTCGGCCTCGAGCTGCGGCTGGCGAGCGGCGACCGCGAGGCGCCGGTCGCGCAGGCGGCACGGGCGCTCGGCATCGGGCGCTTCGCCGCGCAGCTGCGCCCCGAGGGCAAGCTCGAGCTGCTGCGCGGCCTGCAGCGCGACGGCCGCCGGGTGCTGATGATCGGCGACGGCATCAACGACGGCCCGGTGCTGGCCGCCGCCGACGTCTCGATGGCCATGGGCGGCGGCTCCTCGATCGCCCACGCAGCCGGCGACCTGGTGCTACTGCGCGAGTCGCTGTCGGCGCTGCCCGGCGCGGTGACGGTCGCGCGCCGGACACTGCAGGTCGTCCGCCAGAACCTGCGCTGGTCGGCGATCTACAACCTGGCCGCGATACCGCTCGCGGCGCTCGGGCTGATGCCACCCTGGGTGGCGGCGATCGGCATGTCGCTGTCGTCGCTGCTGGTCGTGATGAACGCGCGCCGCCTCGTCGACGCGGGAGGGCGCTGATGGAAAGTCTCTACCTGCTGATCCCGCTGTCGATCCTGCTGGTCGTGGCCGCGGTCTGGGCGTTCTTCTGGGCGGTCAACCAGGGCCAGTTCGAGGACCTCGACGAGCCGGCGCGCTCGATCCTCGAGGAGGACGGGCCGACCGCCGCACCGGGGGCGCCCCAGTCCCGCGGCAGCCGCGCGGCCTCGACGCACTGAGCGTCCACCCCGGCGCCGGGCCGCGCGCCCGGCGTGGCGCCCGGCCCTGCGGCAGCGCTACCCTCGCGCATCGAGGTGGAGGGCGAGCATGCGCTACCGGTCATGGGCCAGGGCTCTTTGCCCGCAGTCCGCACGTCGCGCTTTCCGGGCCATGGCCATCGCGGCCCTGGCGCTGGCCACCGGCCCCGGCCCCGCCGGCGCGCAGGTGGCGCCTGCACCGGCTCCGCCCGAGGTCCAGAGCCTGCTGCTGCGCACCGTCACGATCACCGACGACCTCGAGCGCTGCCTGCTCTTCTACCGCGACATCCTCGGCCAGGAACTGGTCGAACTGCGCCGTCTCGACACCGCGCGTTCGCGTGGCTGGCTCGAGCTCGGCCCGCGGGCCGAGGTCTGGTTCGCGGTGCTGCGCGGCAGCGGCGAGTATGCTGGCGGGCCGGTCACGGGCGGGCGGATCGCCTTTCTCGGCATTCGGGACCCGGATGCCTCGCCCCGGGCCGCGCGTCCGCCGCCACGACCGGTCAAGGGCCGTCCCGGCGACCTCGTGCTGCCGCACCGCGTCGCGAACCTCGCGGAGATCGAGCGCCGGCTGGCGCAGCACGGATTCCCGGTGCTGGTGCCGGCGGCCACCTCCTCCACGGGCCTGTCGCGCTCGATGATGGTGATGGACCCGCACGGCCGGATCGTCGAGCTGTTCGAGATGGCGGGCGCCCCGCCGACGACGCCCCCCGGCGCGGTAGCCCTGCCCGCTCCCCGTCCGTAATATAGGTTCGGACGATCGCCGGCGGCGGCGGGCCTACCGGGCCCCGTTCAGGGAGCATTCAGGCCCGGAGCCGCAGGCTCTGCGTCACGACCTCGATGCTGCAACAAGATGTCCCTGGGGGTTTCCTCGACATGAAATCGCTGTTCCCGCTGGCGCTCGCCGCCACCCTGGTCGCCGGCCCCGTCCATGCGGCCTGCACCTACCCTAAGGCGCCGGAAAAGATGCCCGACGGCCAGACTGCGGCCCTCGAGGACATGCTCGCAGCGCAGAAGCTCGTGAAGCAGTTCGACACCGAGATCGGCGCCTACCAGACCTGCCTCGAGACCGAGCACAACGAGGCGCTCGCCAAGGAGCCGAATCTCAACGAGCAGCAGAAGACCGAGCGGCAGAAGATCCTGCAGCAGAAGCAGAACGCTGCCGCCGACGACGCCGCTGCAGTGGTCCAGCGCTTCAACGACCAGCGCAAGATCTACCTGGAGAAGAACAAGAAGAAGGGGTAGCCGCGCAGCGGCTTCCGCCGCACGCCGGCGGCGACGTGGCGGCCGCCCCGGCCCGGGGCAGCCGCCCTGCGGATTTTCGCCGAAGCGTGCCGGGATACACTTCCCGGCATGATCTCCACCGCCGACGCCGACCGTCTCATCGGTCGGCACGTCAACTGCCTGCCGATCGAGTCGCTGCCCCTGGTGCAGTGCGCCGGCGCGGTGCTGCGCGAGCACGTCTACGGCGAGCGCGACCAGCCGCCGTTCGACCGCGTCGCGATGGACGGCATCGCGGTGGACAGTGCCGCGGTGCGCGCCGGCGCCCGTCGGCTGCGCGTGCAGGCGATGCAGGCCGCGGGAGATGCGCCGCTGACGCTCGCCAACGGCCAGCACTGCATCGAGATCATGACCGGCGCGATGCTGCCGACCGGCTGCGACGCGGTGGTCCCGGTCGAGCAGATCAGCCTCGCCGACGGCTTCGCGCTGCTCGGCGAGGGCGTGAAGCCCGACGCCTGGGCCAACGTCCACCGCCGCGGCAGCGACAGCCCGCAGGGCGCGCTGCTGCTGCGCGCCGGGCTGCGGCTGAGCGCTCCCGAGATCGCGGTCGCGGCCGGCGCGGGCATGCCGCGGATCCGCGTCAGCGCGCAGCCGACGATCATCGTCGTCTCCACGGGCAACGAGCTGGTCGAGCCCGGCGAGCCGATCGAGGCGCACCAGGTGCGCCGCTCCAACGCCTACGGCATCGTCACCGCGCTGCGCCAGCGCGGCTTCCTCCGGATCGCCGACGATCACCTCGCCGACGAGCTCGCGCTGCTGCGCCAGCGGCTGCGCGTGCACCTCGACACCCACGACGTGATGATCCTCTCCGGCGGCGTCTCGATGGGCCGGCTCGACCTCGTGCCGCAGGCCCTCGAGGAACTCGGCGTCAAGGAGGTCTTCCACAAGATCGCGCAGCGTCCCGGCAAGCCGATGTGGTTCGGCATCGCGCCCTCGGGCGCGGCGGTGTTCGCGCTGCCCGGCAACCCGGTGTCGACCCTGGTCTGCCTGGCGCGCTACGTCGTGCCCGCGCTGTATGCCGCGATGGGCCAGACCAGCCCGCCGGTCGAGAGGATCGCGCTCGGCGCGCCGGTGGACGTCAAGGCGCCGCTGGCCTTCTTCATGCCGGTGCAGCTCTCGATGGACGACTGGGGCAGGCCCTGGGCGCATCCCTGCCCGACCAACGGCTCCGGGGACTTCACCTCGCTGACCGGTACCGACGGCTTCGTGGAACTTCCGCCGGGCCCGAACACCTACCCGAAGGGATTCGTCACCCGCCTGTGGCGCTGGTGAACGTCGAGGACCGACCCATGACCGCCGCCGACGAGAAGCTCGTTCCCCTGGTGCGCCGTACGCGCGAGCCGCGCGACACGCTCGGCCGCCCGATGCGCGACCTGCGCATCTCGGTGATGGACCGCTGCAACTTCCGCTGCCCGTACTGCATGCCGCGCGAGACCTTCCACGACGGCTATCGCTTCCTGAAGTCCGCCGAGCGCCTCTCCTTCGACGAGATCGTGCGGCTCGCGCGCCTCACCGTGCCGCTCGGGGTGCGCAAGCTGCGCATCACCGGCGGCGAGCCGCTGCTGCGCCCGAACCTGATCGACCTGGTCGGCGACCTCACCTCGATCCCCGGCGTCGAGGACGTGGCGCTGACGACCAACGGTGTGCTGCTCGCGAAGTACGCCTCCGAGCTCAAGGCCGCCGGCCTCGCGCGCGTCACCGTCAGCCTCGACAGCCTCGACCCTGCGGTGTTCGCGAAGATGAGCGGCGGCTTCGGCGGCGTCGAGGACGTGCTCGACGGCATCGAGCACGCGCGCCGCGCCGGCCTCGCGCCGATCAAGGTCAACGCCGTGATCCAGCGTGGCGTCAACGACCACACCGCGCTCGACCTCGTCGGGCACTTCCGCGGCACCGGCGTGATCGTGCGCTTCATCGAGTACATGGACGTCGGCAACCGCAACGACTGGCAGCCCGGCCTGGTGGTGCCCTCGGCGGAGCTCGCGGCGCGGATCGGCGCGCGCTGGCCGCTGCACCCGGTGTCCCGCGGCTACCGTGGCGAGGTCGCCGAGCGCCACGCCTTCGACGACGGCCAGGGCGAGGTCGGCTTCGTCTCCTCGGTGAGCCAGCCGTTCTGCGGCGACTGCTCGCGCGCGCGGCTCTCTTCCGACGGGTCGCTGTTCACCTGCCTGTTCGCCAACCAGGGCTCGGACCTGCGCGGGCCGCTGCGCGCCGGCGCGAGCGACGCCGAGCTCACCGAGCTGATCCACGCGATCTGGAACCGGCGCACCGACCGCTACAGCGAACTGCGCGCGGAACTGCGCCGCCGCGGCGGGTCGAAGGTCGAGATGTACTTCATCGGCGGCTGAACGATGGCCCGCGCCCGCATCCCGGCTCCCCGACTGACGCACCTCGACGCGGCCAACCGGCCGGCGATGGTCGACGTCGGCGCCAAGGTGGCGAGCGCGCGCGAGGCGACGGCCGAGGCGCGGGTGCGGCTACCGGCCGCGGTCGCGCGCGCCCTCGCCGCCACCGGCCATCGCACCAGGAAGGGGCCGGTCTTCGACACCGCGATCATCGCCGGGGTGCAGGCGGTGAAGCGCACCCACGAACTGATCCCCTTCTGCCACCCGCTGCCGATCGAGCGCTGCGAGATCGACGTGGATGCACGGCGGGGCGGCCTGGTGGTGGTGCGCTGCACCGTCGGCGTGTTCCACAAGACCGGGGTCGAGATGGAAGCGCTGACCGGCGCGGTCGCCGCGGCGCTGACGATCTACGACATGTGCAAGGCGCTGTCGCACGACATCGCGATCGAGGGCGTGCGGCTGCTGGCCAAGCGCGGCGGGCGGCGCGACTTCGCGCGCCCGGCGGGCGTGGCCCGCGCCCCTGCGCCATCGCGGTCGCCGGCGTCGCATCCGGCCGCGCCGCGCCGCGCCCGGCGACGCCTGCCGTCGACGCGCGCCGGGGGCGGGCGGTGAGCGCGCCGGTGGCAGCGGCCGCCGCGGGCGGGGCCGCGCCCGTCTACGGCCTGCTGCTCGCCGGCGGCCGCAGCACGCGGATGCACCGCGACAAGGCGGCGCTCGAGTACCACGGCCGCAGCCAGCTCGCGCATGCCTACGAGCGGCTGGCGGCGAGCGTCGAGCGGGCTTTCGTCTCGGTGCGGCCAGACCAGGTCGACGACCCGGTACGCCGTGCCTACCCGCAGATCGTCGATCGCCAGCCGGGGCTCGGGCCGCTCGCCGGCATCCTCGCCGCACAGGCCGAGCATCCCCAGGCCGCGTGGCTGGTGCTCGCCTGCGACCTGCCGTTCCTCGACGGGCCCACGCTCGCGCGCCTGCTCGCCGGTCGCGACCCCGGCGGCCTCGCCACCGCCTACCGCTCCGCGCACGACGGCCTCCCCGAGCCGCTGTGCGCGCTCTACGAGCCGGGCAGCGCACCGGCGTTGCGTGCCTGGGCGGACGCCGGGCGCAGTTGCCCGCGCAAGTTCCTGATCCAGTCCGGGGCGCGGCTGCTGGAGCCGCCCGACCCGCGCGCCCTCGACAACGTGAACTCGGCCGACGAATACTGGCAGACCATGCAGACGCTAGACCCCACCCAGGCCGCCGCGGCGCGCCGCATCCGCGTCCAGTACTACGCGCTGCTGCGCGAGCAGGCCGGACGCAGCGAGGAGACGCTGGAGACCACGGCCCGCACGCCGCGCGAGCTCTACGAAGAGCTGCGGACGCGCCATCCGTTCACGCTCGGGGCCGAGGTGCTGCGGGTCGCGGTCAATGCCGAGTTCGGGGACTGGTCGCAGCCGCTCGCCGCCGGCGACTCGGTGGTGTTCATCCCGCCGGTCGCGGGCGGCTGAGGCCTGCGCCCTTCCCCCACCGCACCGCCGCCGCAGGATGCGAACGCGAGGCACACGATGAGCCGCTTCCGCTTCAGCAGCACCGACCTCGACGTCGCCACCGAGCGCCGCGCGCTCGCCGATCCCGCCTCCGGCGGCTACGCGTCGTTCGAGGGCTGGGTGCGCAACCACAACGAAGGCCTGCCGGTCACGCGCCTCGAGTACGAGGCCTTCGCCGAGCTCGCGGTGCGCGAGGGCGAGCGCATCATCGCCGAGGCCTGCACGAAGTTCGGCGTCGAGCACGCCGCCTGCGTGCACCGCGTCGGCAGCCTCGCGATCGGCGACATGGCCGTGTGGGTCGGCGTCAGTGCGCGCCACCGCGACGAAGCGTTCCGCGCCTGCCGCTACATCATCGACGAGGTCAAGCACCGCGTCCCGATCTGGAAGAAGGAGCACTACGTCAACGGCGACTCCGGCTGGGTCAACTGCGAACGCTGCGCCACGGCGCCGAGTTCCCAGGCGCTACCCGGCCAGCCTGCGCTGGCGTCGCACGACCACGGTGATGGTCATGGACGCGGCCACCACCACGGGCACGACCACCACCCTGGGCACGGTCACCACCACGGGCACGATCACGGGCACGATCACGACTCTGGAGCCGACGCCTCGCCCGGGCCGCGCGCCGCGAGCACCGCGGCCCCGGTTCCCGACTACTCGCGCCAGATGGCCCTTCGCGAGGTGGGCCCCGCCGGGCAGGCGAAGCTGCGCGCCAGCACGGTGGCGGTGGTCGGTGCCGGCGGCCTCGGCGTGCCGGTGCTGCAGTACCTCGCGGGCGCGGGCCTCGGCCGGCTGCTGATCATCGACGGCGATCGTCTCGAGCCTTCGAACCTGCACCGCCAGACGCTGTATGCGCTGGTCGACTGCGGCCAGCCGAAGGCCGCGCTCGCGGCGGCGCGCGTGCGCGCACTGAACCCGGACGTCGAGGCGGTCGCGCACGTCGCGCGGCTCGACGCGGGCAACGCTCCGGCCTTGCTCGCCGGCGCCGACCTGGTGATCGACTGCACCGACAACTTCTCCACCAAGTTCCTGCTGAACGACCTCGCCCACGTGCTCGGCAAGCCGGTGCTGTTCGCGAGCGTCTACCAGTTCGAGGGGCAGCTGCAGGTGGTCCGGCCCGGTCGCGCGGGGGCCTGCCTGCGCTGCGTGTGGCCCGAGGCCACGCGCGACGGGCTGGTCGGCAACTGCGCCGAGGCGGGCGTGCTCGGGCCGGTGCCGGGCGTGTTCGGCAGCCTGCAGGCCCTCGAGGCACTGAAGCTGCTGCTCGACCTCCCGGGCCGCCTCGAGGACGAAGTGCTGCTGTTCGACCTCGGCACGCTCTCGGGCACGCGGCTGCGCGCGCGCCGCGCGCCGGCCTGCACCGACGGCCCCTGCGTGCGTGCCGCCGACGGGCTGGAGGCGGCGCGCCGCGCCGCACAGCCTGGCGCCGGGGCGGTCGCGCTGGAACTCCAGTTCGACGACCTCGATGCCGCCGCCGCGGCCGGCTACGCGGTGATCGACGTGCGCGACGCACACGAACTCGCCGCGCATCCGACGCCCTCGGCGCAGGCGCGCCACGTGCCGATGGCGGAACTGCTCGCCGGCACCAACCTGCCGGCCGGCGGTCGCTACCTGCTGGCCTGCGCCCGCGGCAGCCGCAGCCTCGCCGCGGCGCAGGCCCTGCGCGAGCGCGGCTTGCCCGAGGTCTATTCCCTGCGCGGCGGCGTGCTTGGGTTGCCGGTCGCGCGCTGACGTGCTTCCCCGGCCGCGGGCCGGCCGCGGTGCGTGGCCCGCGACGCTGCTGCTGCTCGCCGGCGCCTTCGCGCCGGGGGACGCGCCGGCCGCCGGCCGCGCGGCCCCCCTCGACGCTTTCGCCGAATCGCTCGACGGCACTGCGCTCGACGACGGCGACGCACGGCGCGGCGGCCTGCGCGCCGCCGAGGCGGCGTTGCGGCGTGCCGATCCGCCGCCTGCCGATTGCGGCGCGACGCTCGGCGCGGCGCGCTTCGCCGAGCTGCACGCGGGAGTGGCGCGCGCGCGGGTCGCGCTCGGAGAGCGCGAGGCGGCGCTCCCGGCCTGGCGCGCCGCCGGCGCCTGTGCTCCTCGCGACCCACAGCCGCGCATCGAGGCGGCGACGCTGCTGATGACCCTCGGCCGTTTCGACGAGGCACGCGCCGAGCTCGCCCGCGCCTCGGCGTTCGCACGCGGCGCCGAGGAGGAGATCGAGGAACTGCGCGCGCGCCTCGACTACGCGACCGCGCACTGGATCGATGCGGCGCGCGGGGCGGCCGCCGTCGCTGCGAGGTTCGAGCGCGCCGATGCGGTCGCGCCCCCGTCCAGCGGGCCCCGGCCGGCCGGTACGCCGGCGGCGTCGGCGCCGGAGGACACCGCCGTGGAGGGCGACGGCGAGTTGCCCACCGCGCGCCTCGCGGCGCGTTTCTGGCGTCTGCTGGAACGCCTCGCCCGCCGTCGTGCGGGCCTCCCGGCACCGCCGCCGCCGGGGTCCGATCCCGGCGCTCCCGGCACGCCCTGGCCGGCGCCCCTGTGGCGGCATCTCGACGGCCGGCTCGACGAGCGTGGGCTGGTCGCGGCGATCGCCGCGGACGAGGATCCGCGGCGCCGTCGCGAGATGGCCTGCGAGGCACTCTACTACACCGCCCAGCAGGCCTTCGCCGACGGGCGCGCCGCCGCGGCACGCCAGCGGCTGGCGCGGGTCGTCAACCTGAAGGTGGTCTACTACGTCGAGCACGATCTGGCGCTCGCCGAACTCGCGAGGTTGCGCACGCCATGACACGACTCCGCCGAGGCTTCCATCTCACGCGTCGCGGCCTGCTCGCCGCCGCGGGCAGCGCCGCAGCACTGCCAGCGGCACTGACCAGCGCCGGCCCGGTGGCGGCGCCCCCCGCAGCCGGGGTCGCCCGGCTCCGCGAGTACTGGCCCTGCCGGTACGGGCAGGTCAACGTGCGCACCTGGGGGCCGGCGGTCGCTGCCGCGACGCGGCCGCCGCTGCTCTGTCTGCACCAGAACCCGCGCTCCAGCCGCGACTTCGCGCGCCTCGCACCGTGGCTCGCGACCGACCGGCGGGTCTACGCGCTGGACACGCCCGGCTGCGGCGACTCGGACCCGCCGCCGTCCCCCGCGTCGATCGCCGAGCTCGCGCAGGCGCTCGACGAAGCGATCACGGCAGGCGGCGCGGCCGGGCGCGACGCCGCGCTCGACGTCTTCGGCCAGCACACCGGTGCCACGCTGGGGCTCGAACTCGCCGCCAGCCGGCCCGGGCGGGTGCGGCGCCTGGCGCTGCTCGGCATCCCGTTCGTCGCGCCGCCCGAGCGCGAGGCCTGGCGACTTCGCTTCGCGCAATCGCGACCCTGGGTCGAGGACCCGGCCTACCTCGGGGCGCAGTGGCAACGCAGCGTCGAGGCGGCACGGGGGCTCGGCCTGCCGGACGAGGAACTGCTGGCGCGCTTCGCCGACGCGCTGCACGCCGCACCGCGCGCGGCCTGGGCCTTCGACGCGGTGTTCCGCTACCCGTTCGAGGCGCGCCTGCCGCGCGTGCGCCAGCCGACGCTCGTGCTGGTGGTGGACGAGACCATCGCCCCGAACTCGCGCGCGGCCGCCGCGCTGCTGCCCGCCGCGCGCATCGTCGAGCTCACGGAACTCGACGGCCGCGCGCTCGATGCCGCACCCGGCCGGCTCGCCACAGCGCTGCGCGCCTTCCTGGACGCCTGAGGCAGGGCACGCGCGGCCGGACGTCAGGGCCGGACCTGACCGGCCCCGTGCACCACGTACTTGTAGCTCGTCAACTGCTCGACGCCGACCGGACCGCGTGCATGGAAGCGGTCGGTGGAGATGCCGATCTCGGCGCCCATGCCGAACTCGCCACCGTCGGCGAACTGGGTCGAGGCGTTGTGCAGCACGATCGCGCTGTCGACACGCGCCAGGAATCGTGCCGCCGCGTCCGCGTCGTCGGTGACGATCGACTCGGTGTGCGCCGAGCCGTACTTCGCGATGTGCGCGATCGCCGCATCGACGCCGTCGACCACGCGCACCGCGATGATCGCGTCGAGGTACTCGGTGTACCAGTCCTGCTCGGTCGCAGGCTTCACGCGCGCATCGAGGCGCTGCGTCTCCGGATCGCCGCGCACCTCGCAGCCCGCTTCCAGCAGCGCCTGCACCAGCGGCGCGAGCAGCCGCGCGGCACCGCCGCGGTCCACCAGCAGCGTCTCCGCGGCACCGCAGATGCCGGTGCGGCGCAGCTTGGCGTTCAGCACGATCGCGCGCGCCATCGCGAGGTCCGCGGCGCGATCGACGTAGACGTGGCAGTTGCCCTCGAGGTGGCCGATCACCGGCACGCGCGCCTCGTCCTTGACCCGCTGCACGAGGCTCTTGCCGCCGCGCGGGACGACGACGTCGACCAGGCCGCCCATCTTCGCGAGCAGATGGCCGACGGCATCGCGGTCGGTGGTCGGCACCAGCTGGATCGACTCGGCCGGCAGGCCCGCCTCGCGCAGCCCGTCGAGCAGGCAGGCGTGGATGGCGGCGCTCGACTCGCGGCTCTCCGAGCCCCCGCGCAGGATCACCGGGTTGCCGGACTTGAGGCACAGCGCGCCCGCGTCCGCGGTCACGTTGGGCCGGCTCTCGTAGACGATGCCGACCACGCCGAGCGGCACGCGCACGCGCGCGATCCGCAGCCCGTTCGGCCGCTGCCACTGCGCCGCGACGCTGCCGACCGGATCCGGCAGCGCCGCGATCTCCTCGAGCCCGCGCGCCATCGCCTCGATGCGCTTCGGGTCGAGCTGCAGCCGGTCGAGCATCGCGCCCGAGAGCCCCTTCTGGCGCGCCGCGGCGAGGTCGCGGGCGTTCGCCTCGAGGATCGCGGCCTCGCGCCGCCGCAATGCCGCTGCGGCGGCGCGCAGCGCGCGGTCCTTCTGCGCGGTGTCGGCCGCGGCGAGCGCCGGGCGCGCCGCGACGGCGGCGCGGCCCAGGCGGTCCATCAGCTCGGCGGTGGTCTCCGGGAGGGGGTTCGCAGCGCTCATCGACGGGTCCTCGGATTCGTGCCGGCGACGCCGCGCGGCGCCGGTGCAACAGGGGGGCGGGCGCCGTAGCCGCAGTCGGATCCGCGGGTCACTGCAGCACCAGGTCGTCGCGGTGGATCAGCTCGTCGCGACCGCGGAAGCCGAGGATGCCCTCGATCTCGGCCGTGCGCCGGCCGATGATCCGCGCGGCATCCGCATCGGAATAGGCGCTGATGCCGCGCGCGACCTCGCGGCCGGCCTGGGTGACCACGCTGACCGTGTCGCCGCGGTCGAAGCGTCCCGCGAGCCGCGTGACGCCGGCCGGCAGCAGGCTCTTGCCCGACTCGAGCGCGCGCAGCGCGCCGTCGTCGATCACCAGCGCGCCCGCAGGCTTCAGCGTCCCCGATATCCACTGCTTGCGCGCCGCGACCGGCGTGTCGGTGGGCACGAACCAGGTGCAGCGCGCGCCCTGCTCGATGCGCCGCACCGGGTGCAGGTGCGCGCCGGCGGAGATGCACATGTGGCAGCCCGCCGCGACCGCGATCTTCGCGGCCGCGATCTTGGTGACCATGCCACCGCGGCCGACGTCCGAGGCCGAGCCGCTGCCCATCGCCTCGATCTCGGCCGTGATCGCGTGCACCACGGGGATGAACTCCGCCGCCGGGTTGCGGTTCGGGTCCGCCGTGTAGAGCCCGTCGATGTCGGAGAGCAGCACGAGGCAATCGGCGCTGACCATCTGCGCGACCCGCGCGGCGAGACGGTCGTTGTCGCCGTAGCGGATCTCGGCGGTCGCCACCGTGTCGTTCTCGTTGATGACCGGCACCGCGCCGCGTGCCAGCAGTTCCGACAGCGTGGCGCGCGCGTTGAGGTAGCGGCGGCGCTGCTCGCTGTCCTCGAGCGTCAGCAGCACCTGCGCGACCGGGATCTCGCGCTCCTCGAGCATTTCCTTGTAGGCATGCGCGAGCCGGATCTGGCCGACGGCCGCCGCGGCCTGGCTCTCGTCGAGCCGCAGCGCGCCCTTCGGCAGGCCGAGGTGGCGGCGGCCGAGCGCGATCGCGCCAGAGGAGACGAGGATCACCTCGCGGCCGGCGCGCCGCAGCCGCACCACGTCCTCGACCAGCGTCTCGAGCCAGGTGCGGTTCAGTCGCCCGGTGGTGGCATCGACCAGCAGTGCCGAGCCCACCTTGACGACGACGCGCCGGGCGGAGCCGAGGGGGGTGCGGGCGGGAGCGTTGGCGGCGGGGTCGGACATGGCGGCGGGTGGCTGCGGGCCGGTGACTATAGTGTACGGTCCTCGGCCACGGCGAGCGTCGATTGCCTGCCGCAGAGCGCGATGAGTAAGATTGATCGCCAACACAAATGGGCCGGGCCACGTGCCGAAGGCCCGCGCGAGGATCCATCCGTGAGCAGAGACAACGAGCCGGTTCCCGGTCAGTGGTACGAGAACGTCGAGGAGGAGGAGACCTTCCGCGTGCTCTCCGTCGACGAGGATTCCGAGCTGATCGAGATCGAGTACCTCGACGGCGACATCGAGGAACTCGACGTCGAGGCGTGGCACGAGATGGACCTCGAGCTCACGGACGAGCCGGAGGGCTGGTCCGACGACGAGGACGACGAGGACGAAGAAGAGGAGGAAGAAGACGAAGACGAGGACGACGAGGACTGGGACGACGACGAGGACGAGGACGACGACTGGGACGACGAGGACGAGGACCGCTAGCGAGTCCCGACCCTCCCCCGGAGGCGCCGCGCCCGGCCTGCGCGACGCTCCACTCCCCCGCGCCTGGCGCAGGATGCCACCGCCGCGTGAAGACCTTCGGCATCGTGGGCCGCAAGAACAGCGGCAAGACCCACCTCGTCGTCCGCCTGGTCGGTGAGCTGCGGCGTCGCGGGCTGACCGTCTCCACGGTCAAGCACACCCACCACCACGACATCGAGCTGGACGTACCCGGCAAGGACAGCTGGCGGCACCGCGAGGCCGGTGCGCACGAGGTCATCGTCGCCAGCGACCGGCGCTGGAGCCTGGTGCACGCCGGCGCGGCCGACGCCCCGCCCGTTGCGCTCGACGCCCTGCTCGCGCGCCTCTCCCCCTGCGACCTGGTGCTGGTCGAAGGCTACAAGGGCTTCACGCGCCATCCCCGGATCGAGGTGCACCGTGCCGCCGCAGCCGGGGTGGCCGACGGCGTTGCCGTACCGGCTGCCGCCCCGGAACCGCTGGCCGTGCACGACGCCGGGATCGTGGCGCTCGCCTGCCCGGCCGGCCAGGCACCGGCATCCTGGCCGCCCACCGCGGCACGCCTCGACCTGGACGATACCGGGGCGATCGCAGACTACATTCTGTCGTACCGCGCCTAGCGCGCTGGCGCGGCTCGCCGACGGCCTCGGTCGCCCGCCCAGCGGACGGCGAACGCCTCCCCGGAATCACGGTCCAAGTCCTCGCCTGGCGCGGATCCTGGCCCCGGAGCGAGCCTTGAATTCCGGTCGACCGGTGGCATCTATGGCAGAGCGGCCCGGGGGCAGTTACATTGCCCGCGGCTCGCGGTCTGCCCGGTCCAGGAGCCTCGGCAGGCAGGGCCTTACGGAAGAGGCGTTCTTCACCCCAGGAGCCAGTGAGCTGCCATGAAACGTGTATTGCTGTTCATCGCGACCAACCTCGCGGTCATCGTCGTGCTGTCGGTCGTCGCCCGGCTGCTCGGGATCGACCAGTACATCGCTGCGCAGGGCGGCAGCTACACCGGCCTGCTCGCGTTCGCGGTGCTGTTCGGCTTCGGCGGCGCGATCATCTCGCTGCTGATGTCGAAGTGGTCGGCCAAGCGCATGATGGGCGTGCGCGTCATCGACCAGCCGCAGAACGCCACCGAGCAGTGGCTGGTCGAGACCGTGCGAGCCCAGGCGCAGGCCGCCGGCATCGGCATGCCCGAGGTGGGCATTTTCGAATCGCCCGACCCCAACGCCTTCGCCACCGGCGCGAACAAGAACAGCGCGCTGGTCGCCGTCAGCACCGGGCTGCTGCAGCGGATGAAGCGCCAGGAAGTCGAGGCGGTGCTCGGCCACGAGGTCGGTCACGTCGCCAACGGCGACATGGTCACGCTGACCCTGATCCAGGGCGTCGTGAACACCTTCGTGATCTTCATGGCGCGCGTGGTCGGTGGCTTCGTCGACAAGGCCGTCCTCAAGAACGAGGAAGGCCGTGGCATGGGCTACTTCATCACCGTGATGGTGCTCGAGATCGTGTTCGGCATCCTCGCGAGCATGATCGTGATGTGGTTCTCGCGGCAGCGTGAGTTCCGCGCCGACGCCGCGGGCGCGCGGCTCGCCGGCACCGGCAGCATGATCGGCGCGCTCGAGGCGCTGAAGCGGGCCCACGAGCCGCAGCCGCTGCCCGAGAAGATGGCCGCCTTCGGCATCAACGGCGGTACGCCGTCGGGCCTCAAGCGCCTCTTCATGAGCCACCCGCCGCTCGAGGAGCGCATCGAGGCGCTGCGGCGCTCGGCCGGCCAGGCGGCCTGAGGCCAGCCGGGCCGCGACCCACCCGGCGCTGCGCCGGGCGCGACCGCCCAACAGGGGCCCTTCCGGGCAGGAAGGGCCCTTTTTCTTTGGGGTGGATCCAGGGGGGACGGGTGCGGGGGCACGGCCGGTGCGCCGTCGCCCGGGAAAGGTGCGATTTACATTCGGCCAGTGCTTTGGCATGGTAAACGTGCCAGCCGCCAAGGGCCGGATAACTCACTGATTTACAAGGGGCCCCTGCTTGCTCCGACGGGCTGGCGAAGTCTCGATGAGGTCGACGATGCAGGTTGAAGGTATCCGCGACGACGACGGAAGTGTGCTGCTGCGCCTCGGTCGCAGCCTCCTGCGCTGGTTCGACACCGGCCCGCTGGAGGCGCGCGACCCGGCCGAGAACGCCGAGGTCGAGGATCGCGTCGAGTGGTCGCGCATCCTGCCGTTCGTCGGCATGCACCTCACCTGCCTGACGGTGATCTGGGTCGGCTGGAGCCCGGTGGCGGTGCTGGTCGCGGTGATCGCCTACCTCGTGCGCATGTTCGCGATCACCGGCTTCTACCACCGTTACTTCTCGCACCGCTCGTTCAAGACCTCGCGCGTCGGACAGTTCGTGTTCGGCGTGCTCGGCGCCGCCGCGGTGCAGCGCGGCCCGGTCTGGTGGGCGGCGCACCATCGCCACCACCACGCCTACTCGGACCGTCGCGAGGACGCGCACTCGCCGATCGTGCACGGCTTCGTGCGCTCGCACATGGGCTGGTTCCTGACGCGCAAGGGCTTCACGCCCGACCTGCGCCGCGTGCGCGACCTGCTGCAGTTCCCGGAACTGCGCTGGCTCGACCGCTTCGACATCCTCGTGCCGGTGGTGTTCGCGGTGGGCATGTTCGGGCTCGGCGTGCTGCTCGAGTGGGCCGCCCCCGAGCTCGGCACGGGTGGCTGGCAGATGCTCGTCTGGGGCTTCTTCATTTCGACGGTCGCCTGCTACCACGGCACCTACACCATCAACTCCCTCTCGCACGTCTTCGGCCGGCAGCGCTACCGCACCGGCGATGCCAGCCGCAACAACTGGCTGCTCGCGCTGATCACCCTCGGGGAGGGCTGGCACAACAACCACCACCACTACCCGAGCGCGGCGCGCCAGGGCTTCTACTGGTGGGAGATCGACATCACCTACTACGTCCTGAAGCTGCTCTCCTGGCTCGGCATCATCTGGGACCTCAAGCCCGTGCCGGTCTCGGCGCGCGACTACTCCGCGCGCCGCATCCGGCCGCGCAGGCGCTGAGCCGCCACCCCCGGGCAAGGACGCCGCAGGACATGGCCCGCATCGCGATCATCGGTTCCGGCATCGCCGGGATGACGGCAGCGCACCGGCTGCACCCGCACCACGACATCACGCTGTACGAGGCCAACGACTACTTCGGCGGCCACACCGCCACGATCGACGTCGAGCGCGGCGGCCGGCACTACGCGATCGACACCGGCTTCATCGTCTTCAACGACTGGACCTACCCGAACTTCATCGCGCTGCTCGAGGAGATCGGCGCGGCCTGGCAGTGGTCGAACATGAGCTTCTCGCTGCGCTGCGAGCGCACCGGGCTCGAGTACAACGGCACCTCGGTCAACGCGCTGTTCGCCCAGCGCAGGAACCTCGCCAACCCGTCGTTCCTGCGGATGATCTACGACATCCTGCGCTTCAACCGCGAGGCGCGCGCGCTGCTCGCCGGCGACGACGACGCCCTGACGCTGATCGAGTACCTGCGCGCCGGCGGCTACTCCGAGGCCTTCGTGCGCCGCTACATCGTGCCGATGGGTCGCGCGATCTGGTCGGCGACCGAGGCGGCGATGCTGTCGTTCCCGGCGCGCTTCTTCGTCGAATTCTTCGACCGCCACGGCTTCCTGAACGTCGACGACCGGCCGGTGTGGCGCGCGATCCGGGGCGGCTCGCGCGAGTATGCGCGCCGGCTGGTCGCGCCCTTCCGCAGCCGCATCCGCCTCTCGGCCCCGGTCGCGGGCGTCCGCCGCGACCCGCAGGGCGTGCTGTTGCGCACCGCCCGTGGCGAGGTCGAGCGCTTCGACCACGTGTTCTTCGCCTGCCACAGCGACCAGGCGCTGCGCATCCTCGAGGACCCGAGCGCGGCCGAGCGCGAGGTGCTGGGCGCCTTCCCCTACCAGGCGAACGAGGCGATCCTGCACACCGACACGCGGATGCTGCCGCGGCTGCCACTGGCGCGGGCCGCGTGGAACTACCACCTGTTGCCCGACCCGAGCGGGCCGGTGGCGCTGACCTATGACATGAACGTCCTGCAGGCACTGGCCGCACCGGAGACCTTCCTGGTCACGCTGAACCGCGGCGGCGACATCGATCCCTCGAAGGTGCTCGGCTCCTATACCTACCACCACCCGGTCTACACCCCGGGCGCCGTGGCGGCGCAGCGCCGCCGCGCCGAGGTCAGCGGCGTCAACCGCACGTACTATTGCGGTGCCTACTGGCGCTACGGCTTCCACGAGGACGGCGTCGTCAGCGCGCTCTGGGCGCTCGAGGACTTCGGGCGCGCCGGCGGCGAGGCGGCGGCGCCGCAGCTCGCCCCGCGCGTGCTGCCGACCCCGGTCCGCAAGGCGAGCTGAGCCGGGCGCGCCGTGAAGAGCTGCCTCTACACGGGCACCATCCGCCACCGCCGCTTCTCGCCGAAGCGCAACGACTTCCGCTACCGCATCTTCCTGACGCTGCTCGACCTCGGCGAGTTGCCGCAGCTCTTCGACCGCTTCTGGCTGTGGTCCGCGCGTCGCCCGGCGCCGGCGTGGTTCCGCCGCGCCGACTACCACGGCGAACCGGCGGTGCCGCTCGACACTGCCGTCCGCGACCTCGTCGAGCGCGAGACGGGGGCCCGCCCGCGCGGCCCGATCCGCCTGCTGACGCACCTGCGCTATTTCGGCTGGGTGATGAACCCGGTCAGTTTCTACTACGTCTACGACGCGGCGGACACGCGCGTCGAATCCATCGTCGCCGAGATCACGAATACTCCCTGGGACGAGCGCCACGCCTACGTGCTGCGGGTCGCGGAGGCGGAGCACGTCGGGGCGCAGGGGCTGCGCTGGCAGTTCGACAAGGTTTTCCACGTGTCGCCGTTCCTGCCGATGGACATGCGCTACGACTGGCGCTTCACCGAGCCCGGCGAGACCCTGAACGTGCACATGGAGAACTCGCGCGACGGCGCGGCCGAGTTCGACGCGACGCTCGTGCTGCGGCGCGAGCCGATCACGCACGGGTCGCTGGCAAAGGCGCTCGCCGGCTTCCCGCTGGTCACGCTCAAGGTGAGCAGCATGATCTACTGGCAGGCCCTGCGCCTGTGGCTCAAGCGCACGCCGTTCTTCACCCATCCGGACAAGGTCGCCACATGACAACGAAAACAGCGACACAGGCGAAGGCTTCGATCATCCCGCTCGAGGACGGCGACAGCCTGCCGGCCGGCCCCTCGGCGCTCGCCCGCCTCGGCCGCAAGCTGCTGCTGGCACAGTTCGCGCGCCTCGAGCACGGCGAGTTGCGGCTGGTCGAGCCGGGCGCCGAGTTCCGCTTCGGCCAGCGCACGCCGCGCTGCGACCTCTCCGTCACGGTGTTCGTCGACCACCCCCAGCTCTACGCCGACGCGGCCTTCGGTGGCACGGTCGGCGCCGGCGAGGCCTACATCCGCGGCCTGTGGCGCTGCGACGACCTGACCGCGCTGGTGCGGCTGTTCGTCGTCAACCGCGACCTGATGAACGGCATGGACAGCCGCTGGTCGCTGGTCAGCCGGCCGCTGCTGAAGATCTTCCACGTCCTGAACCGCAACAGCCGCAGCGGCAGCGCGCGCAACATCGCCGCCCACTACGACCTCGGCAACGAGCTCTACGAGCTGATGCTCGACCCGACCATGGCCTACTCCTGCGGCATCTTCGAGACGCCGGAGGCGACGCTCGAGCAGGCCTCGCTCGCCAAGTTCGACGCCGTCTGCCGCAAGCTCGACCTGAGGCCCGGCGAGCGCGTCGTCGAGATCGGCACCGGCTGGGGCGGGCTCGCGATCCACGCCGCGCAGCGCTACGGCGTGCACGTGACGACCACCACCATCTCGAGGGAGCAGCACGAGTTCGCGCGCGAGAAGATCGCGCGTCTCGGGCTCTCCGACCGCATCACGCTGCTCCTGGAGGACTACCGCGACCTGCGCGGCCGCTACGACAAGGCGATGTCGATCGAGATGATCGAGGCGGTCGGCGCCAACTACCTCGACACCTACCTCGCCAAGTGCTCGAGCCTGCTCGAGGACCACGGCGCGATGCTGCTGCAGGCCATCACGATCCAGGACCAGTTCTATGCGCAGGCGCGAAAATCGGTCGACTTCATACAGCGCTTCATCTTCCCCGGCAGCTTCATCCCGAGCATCGGCGTCATCGGCGAGTCGCTCGGCCGCGTCACCGACCTGAAGATCTTCCACCTCGAGGACATCGGCCCGCACTACGCGACCACCCTGCGCCTGTGGCGCGAGCGCTTCTTCGCGAACGTCGCGCAGGTGCGCAAGATCGGCTATCCCGAGCGCTTCGTGCGCCTCTGGGAGTACTACCTCTGCTACTGCGAGGGCGGCTTCGCCGAGCGCCAGCTCGGTGACGTGCAGTTCCTGCTGACCAAGCCCGGCTGCCGCCGCGCGGCACTCGCCACCGTATGATGCCCGGCCCGGGCAGCCCGCTGGCGCTGCTCGGGGCCCTGGCCGGCGCGGACGTGATCCGCACCGGCGCCGCGGACCTCGAGGCCGTGCAGCAGGATCATCGCCGGCTGTATCGCGGCAAGGCGCTCGCGCTCGCGCTGCCGCGCACGGTCGACGAGGTGTCGCGGATCCTCGCCTTCTGCCATGCACGGCGCATCGCGGTCGTGCCCCACGCGGGCAACACCAGCTACTGCGGCGGGGCCACGCCCGACGAGAGCGGCACGCAGCTGGTGCTGTCCCTGCGGCGCATGGACAAGGTGCGCAGCGTGGACCCCGGGGACTACTCGATGGTCGCCGAGGCCGGCTGCATCCTCGCCAACCTGCAGCAGGCGGCCGAGGCGGCGGGTCGCTTCTTCCCGCTGTCGCTCGGCGCCGAGGGCAGCTGCCAGCTCGGCGGCAACCTCTCGACCAACGCGGGGGGCCTGAACGTGGTGCGCTACGGCATGGCGCGCGACCTCGTGCTGGGCCTGGAGGTCGTGCTGGCCGACGGCCGCGTGCTCTCGACGCTCTCGACGCTGCGCAAGGACAACACCGGCTACGACCTCAAGTCGCTGTTCGTCGGCGCCGAGGGCACGCTCGGGGTGATCACCGCGGCGAGCCTGCGGCTGTTCCCCCGGCCGCGCGACGTGGCCACCGCCTTCGTGGCGGTGCCGGAGCCGCGCACCGCGGTCGAGCTGCTGGCGCGGCTGCGCGAGTCGAGTGGCGACCGGGTGGGCTCGTTCGAGCTCGTGCCGCGGGTCGCCGTCGAACTCGTGGCCCGGCACGTGCCGGGCGTGGCGGCGCCGCTCGGCATCGGCTCGCCGTGGTACGTGCTCTGCGAGCTGACCTCGCCCCGCGCCGACGAAGGGCTCGGCGCGCTGCTCGAACGCGAGCTCGCGGCGGCGCTCGAGGCCGGCCTCGCGACCGACGCCGCGGTCGCGCAGAACGAGCGCGAGCGCCAGGCGTTCTGGCGGCTGCGCGAGTCGATCCCCGAGGCGCAGACCCGCGAGGGCGCGAGCCTCAAGCACGACGTGTCGGTGCCGGTGTCGCGGCTGCCCGATTTCCTCCGGCGAGCGAGCGCCTGGGTGCAGGGCCACGTCGAGGGCGCGGTGCTGGTGGCCTACGGGCACGTCGGCGACGGCAACCTGCACTTCAACCTCGGGCAGGCGCGCGGCGCGGACGCGGCGCTGCTGAAGTCCCAGGAGCCGGCGATCCGCCGCGCGATCCACGACCTCGTGCACGAGTTCGGCGGCAGCTTCAGCGCCGAGCACGGGATCGGGCGGCTCAAGGTCGATGAACTCGCCCGCTACGCCCCGCCGCTGGAGCTCGAGCTGATGCGCGCCGTCAAGCGCGCCTTCGACCCGCACGGCATCATGAACCCCGGCAAGGTGCTGAAGACATGATCGAGAGCCACGCCCCACGCCTGCTGCACGCCATGATCCGCGTCCGCGACCTGCCGCGGATGCTCGGCTTCTATTGCGAGGTGCTCGGCATGCGCGAGCTGCGCCGCATCGAGATGCCCGAGCTACGCCGCACGCTGGTGTTCGCCGGCTACGGCGGCGACCCGGCGGCCGCGCAGGTCGAGTTCTGGCACGACTGGGACGACGCCTCGCCGCCACCGGCGCAGGCCGCCCACGAGTCGCACCTCGGCGTCGGCGTGCGCGACATCCACGGCTGCGTGCGCGCGCTCGCGGCGCGCGGCGTCAAGGTCACGCGCGAGCCCGCCCCGATCCGCGCCGGCGGCCGCGTGATCGCGATGATCGAGGATCCCGAGGGCCATGAAGTCGAACTGCTGGCCGCGGACTGAGGCGGCGCTCGCCGGGCTGGTCGCGGTCTGCGCATTGCTCAGCGCCGTGGCCGCGGCGGCTGCAGCGACGCCCGGTACCCCCCCGGCGCCCGCGCCCGCGCTCGCGCTCGCACCCGCAGCCGTCGCAGCGCCGCGCAGCTTCCGCGACTGCCCCACCTGCCCCGAGATGGTCGAGGTGCCGGCCGGCGAGGTGACGATCGGCTCCTCGGCCGACACCGTCGACCGCGGCGCCGGCGAGGGCCCGCGCCGGCGCGTGCGCCTCGCGCGCCCGATCGCGGTCGCGCGCTTCGAGGTCACGCGCGCGCAGTGGCAGGAATTCGTCACCGCCACCGCGCGGCCGACGGCTGCGGGCTGCCAGTACTACGACGGTCACTACGGCTACGTGCTGGAGCACGACTGGCGCACACCGGGCTTCGCGCAGCGCCCCGACCACCCGGTCGTCTGCGTCAGCCTGCTCGACGCCGAGGCCTACGCCGCCTGGCTCGGCACTCGCACCGGCCGGCGCTACCGCCTGCCGTCGTCGGTGGAGTTCGAGTACTTCAACCGCGCCGGCGCCGACACGGCCTGGTTCTGGGGCAACGACAGCACCCGCGCCTGCGAGCACGGCAACGTGGGCGACGACGGCCTGAAGCCGCACTACCCGAAGCAGCAGGTCCACAACTGTCGCGACGACTACCTGCACACCGCCCCGGTGGGCCGGTTCCGGCCGAACGCCTTCGGCCTGCACGACACGGTGGGCAACGTGTTCGAGTGGACGCTCGACTGCTGGCATCCGGGCTTCGACCGCGCGCCCGCCGACGGCACGCCCTGGCTCGAGGCCGATGGCGGCGACTGCGCGCAGCGCACGCCGCGCGGCGGCTCCTGGGTCAGCGGCCCGAACTGGACGCGGGCCGCCGCGCAGTCGAGGGACCCGGTCGACTACCGCAGCTTCCTGCTAGGGTTCCGCCTGGTCGCGGACCTGCCGCGCTGAGCCACGCCCACGCACAGGAGCCCACCGCACCATGAGCGCCGTTCCCGCGCCCGTCGCCGCCGCCACCGCCGCGGCCACGATCCCCGAGGCCGACTGGCCCCGCCCGCGCGTCGCCTGGTACATGGTGATCGTGCTGATGCTCGCCTACATCCTGTCGTTCATCGACCGGGTGATCCTCGGCCTGCTGGTCGGGCCGATCCGCGCCGACCTCGGCATCAGCGAGACGCAGATGAGCCTGCTCTACGGCTTCGTGTTCGCGGTGTTCTACACCGGGCTCGGGGTGCCGATCGCCTGGGCGATCGATCGCTACAACCGGCGCAACATCATCGTCGTCGGCGTCGCGCTGTGGAGCGGCATGACGGCGCTCTGCGGCGTCGCGCGCGGCTTCGTCGAGCTCGCGCTGGCGCGCATCGGCGTCGCGGTCGGCGAGGCCGTGCTCTCGCCCGCCACCTACTCGATGGCCGGCGACAGCTTCCCGGAGAAGAAGCTCGGGCGCGCGCTGTCGGTGTTCGTGATCGGGCTGCCGCTCGGCGTGGGCCTGGCGCTGGTGATCGGCGGCTACGTGATCAAGGCCGTCTCCGCCTCGCCCGCGTACACGCTGCCGCTCATCGGCACGATCCGCGCCTGGCAGCTGACCTTCCTGCTGGTCGGCGTGCCCGGACTGCTGCTCGCGCTGTGGATCATGACGCTCGCCGAGCCGGCGCGCCGGCAGCACACAGACGCCGTGCAGAAGGCCTCGGTCGGCGACACCCTGCGCTTCATGCGCGCGCGTTGGCAGGCCTACGCCTCGCTGGTGCTGGGCTTCTCCGTGCTCGGCATGGTGATGAACGTGTTCCAGATCTACGGCGTGCAGTATTTCGTGCGCGTGCTGCAGGTGCCGCTGTCCGAGGCCGGCCTGCGCGTCGGCGGGGCGATCGCCGTGTGCGGCACCGCCGGCATCCTGGTCGGTGGCTGGCTCACCGACCGCTGGCGAGCAGCGGGCAGGCTCGACGCGGCGATGCGCGTCGGCCTCACGGCCTCGGTGGCCCTGATCCCGTTCGCCGCGGCCTGCACGCTGCTCGACGACCTCGCGCTCTCGACGGCGTTCCTGCTGCCGATCGGCTTCTTCACGGCCTTCGCGTTCGGCGCGGGCGCCACCGGCGTCGTGGTGCTGACCCCGCCCCCGATGCGCGCCCAGGCCTCGGCGATCTACCTGCTGTTCGTGAACCTGATCGGCATCGGCCTCGCGCCGTTCCTGACGGCCGCGATCACCCAGTACGGGTTCGCCGACGACCTCGCGGTGGGCAAGAGCTGCGCCATCGTCGCCGGCGGTGCCACGCTGATCGCCTCCGTGCTGTTCGTCTGGGGGCTGCCGCGCTTCCGCGCCGCGCTCGCGGCGGCGACCGTGGCCGGCTGACGCCCGGCGGCATCGCGCGCCCCATGGGTGGCCGCCACCGCGCTGCGCTGCATCCCGGGCACGCCACCGGTCGGCACCCCTGCTGCGATTGCCGTCGCAGGTTGCCGCATGCCGACCCGCAACCGCCGCCCTGCACCGGTCAGCGGTCGCCCGATGCGGCTGCGATGGATCGGCGCCGCAGCGAGCGTCTCACGCTCATGCAACGTGCAGGCATCGCCTCGGGCGACGTGGACGGAACCCGTACGCGCACTTCCCTGCGCAGGACGCTGCAGTGCGGGCTGCTCGCGACCTTGCTGCTCGCTGCGTCCCCCTCCCGGGCAGGCGACGAAGGTGCGCGCCCGGGTTTCGGCGCGCGTGCCACGCCGGTGCTGCCGACGCGGCCTGCCGCGCTGCCGGCCGATGGCGTGCTCGTGGCCGGTGGGGCTCGGGTCGGCCGCGTACGGATCGACTCGAAGGAGGTCTTCGACACCGCGCGTCCCGACGAGGACACCGCGCTGTTCCGCCTCGCCAACCGGTTGCACGTCCACACCCGCGACTCGACGATCGAGACCTTGCTGCTGTTCCGCACCGGCGAGACCTACGACCCGCGCCTGCTGGCCGAGAGCGAGCGCGTGCTGCGCGACACCCGCTTCCTGTTCGACGCTCGCATCGTGCCGGTCGCCTTCCACGACGGCGTCGTCGACGTCGACGTCACGACCTACGACGTCTGGACCCTCAACCCCGGCGTCGCCTTCGGCCGCCATGGCGGCGCCAACACCTCCGGCATCTCGCTCGAGGAATTGAACCTGCTCGGCCTCGGCACGCAGCTCAGCTTCGAGCAGCTGAGCGGCGTCGACCGCGACTCGACGCGTTTCCAGTATCGCGACCGGCAGCTCGGCGCGACCTGGTGGCAGATCGCGCTCGACTATTCCGACAACAGCGACGGCCGCGAACAGGGCGTCGTGCTCGACCACGACTTCTAGGCGCTCGATTCCCGCTGGGCCGGCGGCGCGTCCTGGCGCGACGACGCCCGCGTCGAGCCGCGCTACGACCTCGGCGAGAAGGTCGGCGAGTTCCGGCTGCAGCGCCGCGGCACCACTGCCTACGGGGGCTGGTCGCGCGGCCTCGCGAACGGGCAGGTGCTGCGCTGGAGGGCGGGCTTCACGCTCGACGATCGTCGCTTCTCGCCCGTGCCCGGAACGCTGCTGCCGACGCCCACACCAGCGGATCGCAAGCTCGCCTATCCCTGGATCGCGGCCGAGTGGCTGCAGGACGACTTCCGGCGCGAGCGCAATCGCGACCAGATCGAGCGCACCGAGGACTTCCCCTACGGCTGGCGCGCGCGTGCCCAGCTCGGCCTCGCCGACGGCGCCTTCGGCGCCGACCGCAGCGCCGTGATCTTCGATGCGCGCGCCAGCCGCGGCATCGAGGCCTCGCCGAAGCAGCTCTGGCTGTTCTCCGGCAGCCTCGCCGGACGATACGAGGACGGCTCGCTCGCCGACACCGTGCTCGCCGGCCAGACACGCTGGTACCTGCGCCAGTCCGACCGTCGGCTGCTGTACGCCTCGCTCGGCTTCGAGGCCGGCCGCAACCTCGACGCCGACCGGCAGATCCTGCTCGGCGGCGACTCGGGCCTGCGCGGCTACCCGCTGCGCTACCAGGGCGGCGAAGGCCGCTGGCTGGCGACGCTCGAGCAGCGCGCCTTCTCCAACTGGTACCCCTTCCGCCTGGTCAACGTCGGCGCCGCGGCCTTCGTCGACGTCGGCGGCACCTGGGGCGACAACCCCTTCGGCACGCGCTCGCGCGGCGTGCTCACCGACGTCGGCATCGGGCTGCGGCTCGGCAACAGCCGCTCGGGACTCGGCAACGTGCTGCACGTCGACTTCGCCTTCCCGCTGAACGGCGACCCGTCGATCGACAGCCTGCAGGTGCTGGTCGAGACCAAGCGCAGCTTCTGACCGTGAGCGCCAGCGGCAGGCCGCTTGTGTCAGACTTCGGCCCATGAAGCGTCCGGAACCGGGCTGCGTCGGCGGCCTGCACGAGGTCTGCGTCGGCGTCCCCGACCTGGTGGAGTCGATCGCCTACTACGAGGCCTTCGGCTGCCGGGTCGGCGCGATCGGCGAGCTCGACGCGGCGGCCGCCCGCGCGCTCTACGGCGTGGACTCGGCCCTGCGGTCGGTCCGCCTGCTGCACCAGGATGCCGACCATGGCCTGGTGCGGCTGATGCAGTGGGAGCGCCCGCGCAACGAGGGCCTCGGCATCGCGCCGAACCTGCGCTGCATCGGCTCGCGCTGGGGCGTGCGCGTCACCCACAGCGTCTCCAACATCGTCAACCACGCGCAGCGCGCGCGCGAGGCCGGCGCGCCGCTGACGCTGGTCGAGCCGGTGCTCGCGGTGATCGGCGAGGTCAGCGGGACGCGCGCGGCGCGGCCCTTCCGCGACGCGATCGTCGGCGTGCGCGAGATGGTGCTGCTGCAACCCCTCTACCGCCAGGTGTTCTTCGAGCGCTTCGGCTACGAGAGCCCGGGCTACGGCCAGGTGAACCCGCACGCCCTGCTGCGCACCAGCCAGCACACGCACTGCGGCCTGATGATCGCCGACGACGACCCGCAGTTGCTCGACTTCTACGACCAGGTGCTCGGCCTGCAGCGCTGGATGGACGAGCACACCCCCTACGACAACGCCACCGGCTCGCGCACGATCTTCGGCCTGGAGCCGGGCGAAGGCTTCCACATGGTCGACTTCGACGACCCGCGCTCGGGCCGCGCGCTGGCCGAGCGGCGCTCCGGCAAGCTCAAGTGCGTGCGCTTCGCCGCGGGCGCCAGGATCGACGACCTGCGCGACCGTTCGCGCGCCGGCTGCCTCGGCTACAGCCTCTACGCCTGGCGCGCGCACGACCTCGAGGCGATGCACCGCCGCGTGGCCGCCTCGGGCGCGCGGCGCGTCGGCGACGTGCTGGCCGACGAATTCGGCCGTCCCGCGTTCACCTTCGACGCGCCGGACGGCTACCAGTGGGTCCTGATCGGAGCCTGAACATGACCGACGTCCGCCTGTCCCCTTCCCCGAGTCGCAGCCATGACGCACCCGTGCGCCGCGCGCGGCACACCCGCAAGGCCCTGCTCACCGCCGGAGCGCTGTGCGCCGCCGGTGCACTGCTCGCAGGCTGCGCCCGCGACCCGGCGCCCGCGCCGGCTGCCACCGCAGCCGGCCCCTCCACCCCGACCCCGGACCCGAAGCCCGTGATCAACGACGGCAACCCGCGCATCGCAGACTCCGCTGCCGGCGGGGTGCACATCCAGTACCGCGTCTACGGCGCCGGCGACCCGCTGGTGGTGCTGATCCACGGCTGGTCCTGCGACTCGAACTACTGGCAGGCCCAGGTCGCGGACCTGAAGACCCGCTACACCGTCGCGACCGTCGACCTCGCGGGCCATGGCGGCTCGGGCGCGAACCGCAGCGACTGGTCGATGGCGGCGTTCGGCGCGGACGTCGCGGCCGTGGTCGAGGCGCTGAAGGACCATCCGAAGGTGGTGCTGGTCGGCCACTCGATGGGCGGGCCGGTGATGGTCGAGGCCGCGAGGCGCCTCGGCGCGCGCGTGGTCGGCGTCATCGGCGTCGACACCCTGAAGAACGTCGGCCTGCCCTCGCCGCCCGCGGCCGAGACCGAGAAGCGGCTCGCGGCCTTCGAGAAGGACTTCATCGGCTCCACCCGGGCGATGGTGCAGGGCTCGATGTTCACCCCGAACAGCGACCCGGTGCTGGTGCGCCGCATCGTCGACGACATGTCGCAGGCGCCACCGGAGGTCGCGCTGCCGGCGATCCGCGAGCTGAATGCCTGGGAGGCCGTGCCCGCGATGAACGCGCTGTCGGTGCCCATCGTCGCGATCAACGCCGACCTCGGCGGGGCCACCGACGAGGCGCGGATCCGCAAGCTCGTGCCGAACTTCCGCGTGGTCACCGTCGGCGGCCTCGGCCACTTCCTGATGATGGAGGACCCGGCGCGCGTCAACCCGATCCTCGATGCGCAGATCCGTGCGCTGGCGAACGGCACGGGGACACCGGCTCAGGCGAGCTGAGGGCCCCGCAGCCCGCGCCGCCGCGGCCACGCGCGGACCGCGCGGCGGGTCGCGCCACGCACCAGGAACCGATGGTCATGGACGACCCGACCCCGCAGTACCTGCCCCGCGAGCACGTCGAGACGTTCCGCCGGCACCGTGCGCTGTCGCGGGTCTTCGACCAGGCGTTCCGCGTACCCGGCACGCGCTGGCGCTTCGGCCTCGACGCGCTGCTCGGGCTCTTCCCGGGCATCGGCGACCTGGTCGGCGCGGCGTTCGCCGGCTACGGCATCCTGCTGGCGCGCAGGATGGGCGTACCACCGTCGGTGCAGCTGCGGATGATCGCCAACGTCGCGATCGACTCGACGCTCGGCGCGGTGCCCGTCGCGGGCGACGTGTTCGACGCCGCGTTCAAGGCGCACCGCCGCAACCATGCGCTGCTCGAGCGCTGGCTCGAGCGCCCGCGGCGGACCGAGACGACGAGCCGGCTCGCGCTCTGGGCGGTGCCGGTCGCGGCACTGCTCGCGATCGCGGCCGTCGCCGGCCTGGCCTTCGCGGCGCTCGCCTGGGCGCTGTCCTACTTCGACTCGGCCTCGATGTAGGCGATCAGCGCGGCGCGGTCCTTGGGGTTCGCCACGCCGGCGAAGGCCATGGCATTCCCGGGCACCACGGCGCTCGGCTTCTCGATCCACTTGTCGAGCGTGGCCTTGTCCCAGGTGAGGTTCGCGCCCTTGAGGGCTGCGGAATAGGCGAAGCCCTCGGCCGCCGCGGCCTTGCGGCCGAGCATGCCGTGCAGGTTCGGGCCGACCTTGTGCGGCTGGTCGGCCTTGAGCTCGTGGCAGGCGCGGCACTGGATGTAGAGCAGCCGGCCGCGCTTGAGCTCGGCCGCCGGGTCGGCACCGGCCGCCGGCGCCTGCGCCTGGACCGCGCCGGCCATCGTGGCCGCCACCATCGCGAGCCCCGCCCACTTCGCCACGCTACGCTGGAACATTCTGTCGTCTCCTGGATCGTCGCCGACACGGCCCCTGCCGTGCCCCGGGAATCTAAGCCTCCGGCCTGAACCGGACCTTAACGCGGCCGGCGGATGCCCGGCATGCGGATACGCCAGCGGCGTTGCCGTGCGCAGGCCCACGCACCGCGCTCAGGCCGGCCGCTTCGCCACGAGGCGGATCAGCCCTTCCTGCGCCGTGCTCGCCACGAGCCGCCCGTCGCGCGAGAACACGCTGCCGCGGGTGAAGCCACGCGCGCCGCCGGCGCTCGGGCTGTCCATCGAGTAGAGCAGCCAGTCGTCGACGCGGAACGGACGGTGGAACCACATCGCGTGGTCGAGACTCGCGGTCACGAGGTTGACGTCCATCGCGCCGACCGCGTGCGGCAGCGTCGCGGTCGCGAGCAGGTTGTAGTCCGAGACGTAGGCGAGCAGGCTGCGATGCAGGCGGTCGTCGTCGGGCAGGCGATCGACCGCGCGCAGCCAGACGTTCTGCAGCGGCGCCGACTGGCGTGGCTGCAGCACGTCGATCGGCTCGACGCGGCGCAGCTCGAACGGCCGCTCGAGCAGCATGAAGCGGCGCACCTTCTCGGGCAGGGCCTCGAGCACGTCGGCCGGCGGGCGCGTCGAGTCCGCGAGCGACTCGGGTGGCGGCACGTCCGGCATGTCGACCTGGTGCTCGAAGCCCTCCTCGGGCTCCTGGAACGAGGCCGAGAAGGTGAAGATCTGCTCGCCGTGCTGGATCGCGATCACGCGCCGCGACGAGAACGAGCCGCCGTCGCGACTCCGATCGACCTGGTACACGATCGGCCGGTTGAAGTCGCCGCGGCGCAGGAAGTAGGCGTGCAGCGAATGCACGACCCGCTCGTCGGCGACGGTCGAGTAGGCGGCCATCAGCGCCTGGCCGAGCACCTGCCCGCCGAACACCTGCGGGCTGCCGATGTCGCGGCTCTCGCCGCGGAACAGGTTGACCTCGAGCCGCTCGAGCGAGAACTGCTGCAGCAGGTCGGCGAGGCGCTGGTCCATCGCGCGGCGCCTCGCCTCAGACCGGCGAGGTGACGCCCAGGCGCTTCTGCATCACCGGGCTGGTGGTGGTGTACTGCAGGAACTGCTTCTTCTCGGGGTAGAGGTGCGCCTGGATGCCGAAGGCGGCGAGCGCGGCCTCGTGGAAGCCGGAGAGGATCAGCTTCTTCTTGCCGGGATAGGTGTTGATGTCGCCGACCGCGAAGATGCCGGGCACGCTGGTCTGGAACTTCTCGGTGTCGACCTTCAGCGCCTTCTTCTCGAGCGCCATGCCCCACTCGGCCACCGGCCCGAGCTTCGGGTGCAGCCCGAAGAACGCGAACACGTGGTCCGCCGGCAGCTCGTGGCGGGCGCCATCGGCGCCCTTGACGACGATGCCGGTGAGGCGCTCGCCCGCCACCTGCAGCGACTCGGCGAGGCCCTCGATGAAGCGCATCCGGCCGGCCGCGACCAGCTCGTGCATCTTCGCGACCGAGGCGGGCGCGGCGCGGAACTCGCTGCGCCGGTGCACCAGCACCAGGCTGCTCGCGGTCGGCGCGAAGTCGAGCGCCCAGTCGAGCGCCGAGTCGCCGCCGCCGAAGATCACCAGCGACCGGTCGCGGTACTGGGCGGCATTCTGGACCTTGTAGTGGACCTGGCGCCCCTCGAAGGCCTCGCAGCCCTCGACACCGAGCCGCCGTGGCTGGAACGAGCCGACGCCCGCGGCGATGACGATGGCCCCCGTGTCGAACACCGTGCCGGCGGAGGAGACGACGCGGAAGCGCCCCCCGGCCTGCGGGGCAACCTCGAGGACCTCCTCGCCGAAGTGGAACTGCGGGTCGAAGGGCTTGATCTGCTGCAGCAGGCGGTCGACCAGTTCCTGGGCGCCGCAGACCGGCAGCGCCGGGATGTCGTAGATCGGCTTGTCGGGATAGAGCTCGGTGCACTGCCCGCCCGGGGCTTTCAGGGAGTCGAGCACGTGCGCCTTGATGCCGAGCAGACCCAGCTCGAACACCTGGAAGAGGCCACAGGGGCCGGCGCCGACGATCACGACTTCGGTACGGATCGGCTCCGGGCCCGGGCCCGGCGCGGAGGCATCGCTCAAGGGTAAGGTCCTCGGTCGGAACTGCGCGGAATGGCGCGGATTCTAGCAGAGGGGGAACCCCCGCCGATTCCGCGGCCGCGTCCCGCCCGGTGGAGCCGGTGGGGTGCGATAGTTGCGCCCCGCGGGCCCGCATGCGAACGTCTCGCCACGCCGGTCCCCAGGAGAGTTCGCCGTGATCAAGCTCAACGTCAACGGTCAGTCCATCGAGGTCGACGTCGATCCCGAGACGCCGTTGCTCTGGGTGCTGCGCGACACCATCGGCCTCACCGGCACCAAGTACGGCTGCGGCATGGCACTGTGCGGCGCCTGCACGGTGCACCTCGACGGCGAGCCGATCCGCTCCTGCGTGACGCCCGTCTCCGCGATCGGCGAAGCCAAGGTCACCACGATCGAGGGCCTCTCGAAGGATCGCAGCCACCCGGTGCAGAAGGCCTGGATCGAGATCGACGTCCCGCAGTGCGGCTACTGCCAGTCGGGCCAGATCATGTCGGCCGCCGCACTGCTCGCCAAGACGCCGAAGCCGACCGACCAGCAGATCGACGAGGCGATGGCGGGCAACCTCTGCCGCTGCGGCACTTACCAGCGGATCCGCGCGGCGATCCATCGCGCGGCCGAGACGGCCTCGGGCCCCGCCAAGGCCTGACGCGCGGGTCCCGGTCCGTGGCAGCGCCGCGGGCCTGCACCGTCGCCACCGGCGGCGGAACCGCCAGCGTTTTCAACGGGTTGCGCAGCAAGTCTCGCAAGTCGTGGGAAAAGTCGCGCACACCCCATTGACGAGTCGCGGAGGGCATGACGTTCTTGCGGCGACTACGTCTTGAAAAACGCCAAGAAACAAACGCTTAGGGAAAGCCACTAAAGCTGGATCGAGCTTCGCTGCGATGACTGCGCGGCGAGGGGTGCGCGAGCGGCGGGGGGGGGCGCCGCGCCGGTGATCGGGCTCAGGCGCGCCCGGCGTTGGAATCGGTAGGTGTGTGGAAATACTCGCTCTCGGAAGCGAGCTCGTCCATCAGGCGCTTCAACTCGGCCATGCGGCCCTCGGCCGTGCTGATCGGCATGCAGTCCTGGCAGCGCGAATCGCCGCAAGGCTGGCGCGAGTAGAGCCAGTACTGGATGGCGCCGGCGAGCAGGCCGTCCGCGATGTCCCAGAGGTCGGCGTCCTTGTCCTTGTCGGCGAGCTTGTTGCCCAAGTCGACGGCCTTGGAGAAGGCAGAGTCGAAGCTGTCCGGCGCGTCGTGCATGCAGGGAACCCGTGCTGGTCGGGTAGACATTCTAGCCGAACCCCCCGTCGCCGCGGGCCGGTGCGCGAGCGCACCGACATGACGGAACGGGGCGGTTTCCAATCCGTGTGAGCCTGTCGGCAGGGCCCGCCACCCCTCCGGGCGGTGCGCACCCGAGTTACGGATTCTTAATCAGTTCGCAGCCTTCCTTGACCTATTCTGGGCGCAAGATGTTGGAAGAAGACACTTCGACGCAGCGTCGTTCCGCGGCCCCGGTCCGTACCGAGCCGGAAGACATCGTGCTGCCGGAAGCGCGCACCGAGGTCGGCGACAATCCGGCCCAGCTGGCGGGCTCGCGGCTGGCAGTGCTGCGAGCGCCGCAGTTCGTCCAGCAGCATTTCCACGAGAAGTTCCCGGCGAGCGCGATCGCCAAGTTCTGCGGCCTCAGCCGTTTCCAGTTCAGCCGCAGCTTCCATCACGTCTTCGGGATCACGTTCCGCGAGTACCTGCTGCGCTACCGGATCCGCGAGGCCTGCATCCGCCTCGCCAAGGGCACCGCCCCCGTGACCGAGATCGCGTATGCCGTCGGGTTCCACGACGGTTCCTACTTCGCGCGGATGTTCCGTCGCTACACCGGCATGCTGCCGTCGCAGTATGCTCGTGCGCATGGTCAACAGCCTCCGCCTCCCGAGAACGACGCGAACGCGGCCGCCGCGCGCAACTGACCTTCACCCTTTCGGCACTGCTGCAGGTGCCCTCGCCGGGCTTCGGTCGCGCGCAGCTTTCCTGGCGCGCCTCGCGGCGCTGCTCGTGCTCTCGGTCACCGCCGTGCCCGCACCGCCGGCGACGGCAGCGGCCGGTCAGGGCCGGTTCGAGTATCTCCCTGCGCCCGACGGCGTACCGCTCTGTGTCTTCGAGACCGGCAACCCCCAAGGCAGGGAACTGCTGCTGATCCACGGCTTCTCGCAGAGCTACGCGGTGTTCAAGCGGCAGTACGAGGGGCCTCTGGCGCGGGACCACCGGATCGTGGCCTTCGACCTGCGCGGCCACGGCTGCTCCGGCAAGCCCTGGGCGGAGGCCGCCTACACCTCGACCCGGACCTGGGCCGACGACGTGGACGCGGTGATCCGCGCCAAGAAGCTGCAGCGCCCACTGATCGTCGCGTGGTCCTTCGGCGGCTACGTCACCGCGCACTACGCCAAGCATCACGGCACCTCGCGCATCGCCGGGGCGGTGCTGGTCGGCTCGAACGCGGGGCTGCTGCCACCACCGACGGACCCGGCAGCGATCGCGCGCGCCGGCGCGGTGCGCGAGGCCAATGCGAAGCGCGTCCCGGACGTCGAGGCCGGCATCGCCGAGGGCCGCGGCTTCGTCAGGCTGATGACGGCGCGACCCGCACCCGAGGACATGGCGGAGATCATGTTCGCCACCAACCAGATGCTGCCGCCGTACGCGCGCCGCGCGATGTCGAACCTGCCGCTCCAGCTCGACGAGGTGGTGCCGCTGCTGCGGGCACCGACGCTGCTGCTGGTCGGCGACAAGGACGGCTCGCAGTCGGTCGAGACGCTGACCGGCCTGGCGAGTCGCCTGCCGGACGGCCGCATCAAGGTGATACCCGGCGCCGGCCACGCCACCTTCATCGACGCGCCGCAGGAGTTCGACGCGGCGATCGTCGAGTTCGAGACCTACGCCCGCGGCAAGTGAGGAGAAAAAGGGGACAGATTTATTTTCCGGAAAAAAGCGGAAAAAGGGGACGGATTTATTTTCCGGAAAAAGGCGGAAAAAGGGGACGGATTTATTTTCCGAGTTTTCCAGCTTCGCGGAAAACTCGGAAAATAAATCCGTCCCCTTTTTCCGCCTT
>JALORN010000091.1 GCA_025458905.1 Steroidobacteraceae bacterium | reverse complement strand
GCCGACTCGAGGAACTTCGAGCCCATGATGCCGATGCCGATGCACGCGCCGATGGCGCCCAGGCCGATGATGATGCCGATGCCGAGGGCGGTGTAGGCCTGGACGGTTGCGATCGCTTCCATTTCAAAGACTCCTGGTCAGGTCGAGGTCAAAGCGTTGTGGACGGGAAAACTCGTTCTGCGCCGGCCGCCGTCAGTGGTGCTCTTCGGCCATCGAGATGTACACGATGGGCAGCACCATGAAGATGTAGGCCTGCAACAGGATGATGAGGATGTGGAAGATGGCCCAGGCCGTGCCGAACACGACCTGGCCGAGGAACAGCGAGAGGCCGCCGATCGACACGGCGAACGCCATGCCGAGCAGCGCGATCAGCATGAACAGCAGCTCGCCGGCGTACATGTTGCCGAACAGTCGCATCGACAGCGACACCGGCTTCGCCAGCAGCTCGACCACGTTCAGCAGCAGGTTCGGGATCCAGAGGAGCGGGTTGGAGCCGAACGGCGCCGCGATCCATTCGTGCGCATAGCCGCCGATGCCCTTGGCGCGGATCGCGTAGCCGACGATCAGCACCAGCACGACGATCGCCATCGCGACCGTGCCGTTGAGGTCGGCGGTCGGCAGCACGCGCCAGTACTCGGCGCCGAACAGGCCGGCGATCGATCCCGGCAGGTCGAGGGGCAGCAGGTCCATCGCGTTCATCGCGACGACCCAGGTGAAGAGCGCGAGGCCCAGCGCGACCAGGAACGCGCGGTTGCCGTGGTAGATGTCGGCGACCTGGCCGTCGACGAATTCGTAGACCATCTCGACGAAGTTGCCGACGCCGGATGGCGCGCTCGTTCTGGCGCCGGCCTTTGCGCCTGCGGAGGCGGCGACCTTGCGCGCGCCGGCGTACAGCAGCCAGGCCGTCAGGGCGGCGAGCAGCGCCGACATGAAGAGCGTGTCGACGTGCCAGGTCCAGAACCCCTCGCCCACCTTCAGGTGAGTCAGGTGGTGGACGATGTACTCGGTGGGCGATTCGCCGCCGCCGTGCTCGCTGGCCATTTGCGTGGTGTCTCTCGAATACCGTTCAGTTCAAGACCCGTTCAAGCCCCGCGCCCGTCGTCGCCCGGCCGCGGCCGCGAGCGCGGCGGCAGCTTCGGCGCAGCCAGCGCCGGCAGCGCCCAGAACACCACCAGCGTCGCGACGTAGCCGACGATCACCGCCGGCCAGATCGCATCGCCGCGGCGCGCGACCACGACGAACAGCAGCACCGTCAGCCCGACCTTCACGAACTGCCCCGTGAACAGCCGGCGCAGCGCGAGCCCCGCGTTGCCGCCGACGCTGCGCAGCGCGGCGAGGGTCATGTACAGGTTCGCGACCGTACCGATCGCGCCACCCGCCAGGACCCACAGGCCGGCACGCGTCCCGAAGGCCGCGGCGCCGATCGAGGCCAGGCCCACCGAGGTGAGCGCCTGCCAGGTGAGGATCCGGCGAGCGAGCCGATGCGTGTCCGGATCGCGCGGCGGGGTCACAGGAGCCACTCCCCCCGGCCCGTCGTCGGGCCCGGTCGGTGCGCCAGCGGCGGACTCGACCGGACCGATGAAGAGAGGCCAACAAAAAGGCCACCTCTTCGGGCGTGCTGCATGCCTTCGGGGTGGCCTCGCTTTTACTTTGTGCCACGACCACTTACGGGGCCGGGCTGCGAAGGCGCGCGATTATAGGCACGGGTACGGCCGGCTTCAAGGAAGGGATTTTGCATCGCAAAATTAAGTTCGATCGCGCACGCGGCGGCAATGACGTGGCAGGTCATCCGCGTGTGCGAGGGCGTCGCGAGCGGCCAGCCGGTTCGCCGCGGCGCGCGGCCCGCGCCGCGTCAGTTGATGTGCGCGAGGATCCCGTCGAGCTCGTCGAGGGAGTTGTAGCTGACCACGACCTTGCCCTTGCCGCTGCGTGCCGAATGCTCGATCGAGACGCGTGCGCCGAGTGTGTCGGCGAGCCGGGCCTCGAGCTGCACCACGTTCGGGTCACGGGCCCGGTCCCCCGCTTCTGGCGCGGCGGTGGCTGGATTGACCAGCCGGCGGACCAATGCTTCGGTCTCTCGAACTGATAAGCCCTTCTTCGAAACCAATCCGCCTACCTCGGCCTGCTGGCGGCGGTTGGGCAGGCCCAGCAGCGCCCGCGCGTGGCCCATCTCCAGGGCGCGCTTTTCGACCAGTTCGGCAACCTCGGGAGCGAGCTCGAGCAGTCGGAGAAGGTTGCTGACGGCGGCGCGCGAGCGGCCGACCGCGTCGGCGGCCTGCTGGTGGGTGACGCCGAACTCGCGGATCAGGCGGTCGAGGGCACGGGCCTCCTCGAGCGGGTTCAGGTCCTCGCGCTGGATGTTCTCGATCAGCGCCATCGCGATCGCCGCCTCGTCGGGCACGCGGCGGATCACGGCCGGGATGGTCGCGAGGCCGGCGATCTGCGCGGCGCGCCAGCGACGCTCGCCGGCGATGATCTCGTAGCGCTCGCGACCCGGGCTGCCGCCCGGCGGGCCGACGGGACGCACGACGATCGGCTGGATCAGGCCTTGGGAGCGGATCGAGTTGGCGAGGTCCTCGAGCGACTCCTGGCGCATGTCGACGCGCGGCTGGTAGCGGCCACGCTGCAGCACGTCGAGCGGCAGGCGCGCGAGCTCGTCGCCGCGCGGCGCGCCCGACGGCGGCGACGCCGCGGATGGGCCCGCCGCACCCGGTACCGCTGCCGCACCACCCGCGTCACCCCGGGCGGCGCTGGCCGGCAGCGGCGCCTCGGGAGCGATGCCGGGCGTGGCCGGCAGGTCCACCGGCACCGCCGCGGGTGCTGCACCCGCAGCGCTGCGGTTGGCCGAGATCTGGCCGAGCAGCGCCTCGAGGCCGCGGCCGAGGCTGGGCTTCTTCTGGCTCATGCGCGAAATGATAGCGGAGTCGACCGGGGCGGGCCGGCGTGGCCCGGCACTGCTGGGCGCCTGGCCCGCCGGCCGTGCCGGGCGGGCACGCTCAGGTCGACGGCGCAGGCACCGCCGCGCCGACCCGGTCGGCGAGGCGGTTGTCGGGGATGCCGAGGAAGATCTCGCGGAAACCGACGTAGGTGACGGCGCCGAGGAAGCAGTAGAGCAGCGGCACCAGCACCGGCAGCAACAGCACCGACAGCACCGGCAGCAGGATGAACATCAGGCCGACCGCGAGCATCGCGGGGAGGTTGCGCACCTGGCCGACCGCGCTCAGGCGGTACGCGTCGCGGAACGGCATGCCGAGCAGCGTGGTGCAGGGGAACTGGAAGAACGACGTGAGGCCGGGGATGTTCAGGCCGAAGTACAGCAAACCGAGCGCATAGGCGGCGTAGACGAAGATCTGGCGCAGCGCGACGAACCAGTTGTCGGAGAGCGCGCGCACCGCGTTGCGCTCGGAATAGAGCACCGCGTACCAGGGCACGCCGGGGCGCGCGAGCAGGAACATCCAGATCAGCGCGCCGGCGACGGCGATGATGGCGGCGAACACCAGGATCTCGAACGCGTGCGAGCGCAGCATCTTCAGCACGTCGGTGAGGCTGGTGCGCTCGGGGCGGTCGAGCTTGGCGGCGATCAGGATGCTGGCGAAGAACGCCGCCAGCGGTCGAGCTTGGCGGCGATCAGGATGCTGGCGAAGAACGCCGCCAGCGCCAGCATGCCGTCGACCAGCGGCAGGCGCTGGCCGGCGAACATCCACAGGCACACCAGCAGCACCAGGCCGAGCCAGAAGCCGAAGCCGCGCGCGATCAGCCGCAACGCGAGCCGGGACCAGCGCCGCAGCGCACCCGGGCCGGCCTGGCGCGGTTCGATGATCATGCCGGGGTCGGTGCCTCGCCGGCCGCGCGGGCGCCGCCGGCATCGGACGCCGCGGTGTCCGCGGCCGGCTGCGGGCGCGCCTCGGCCCGCTGCTGCGCCTCCTCGTCCTCGCGGCGGATCATCTCGCCGGCGAGCGCGAGGTAGGCGAGCGCGCCGCGCGAGTCCTTGTCGTGCAGCAGCGCGGGCTTGCCGAAGGACGGCGCCTCGGCGAGGCGCACGTTGCGCGGGATGATGGTGCGGAACACCTTGTCGCCGAAGTGGGTCAGCAGCTGCGCACTGACCTCGTTCGAGAGGTTGTTGCGCGGGTCGAACATGGTGCGCAGCACGCCCTCGATCTCGAGGTCTGGGTTCACGCTGGCGCGGATCTGCTCGATCGTGCCGACCAGCGCCGAGAGACCCTCGAGCGCGTAGTACTCGCACTGCATCGGCACGAGCACGCTGTCGGCGGCGACCAGCGCGTTGACGGTGAGCATGTTCAGCGCCGGCGGGCAGTCGATCAGCACGACGTCGTACTGGTCGCGCACCGGCTTCAGCGCCTGGCGCAGGCGGACCTCGCGGCCGACGGTCATCGTCAGCAGCTGCACCTCGGCGGCGGTGACGTCCTGGTTCGACGGCAGCAGCGCCATGTTGAGCGCGGGCAACGGCACGATGGCCTCGGCGGCCGTGCAGCCGCCGACCAGCACGTCGCCGACGCCGCGCTCCAGCTGGTTCTTCTCGACGCCGCAGCCCATGGTGGCATTGCCCTGGGGGTCGAGGTCGATCAGCAGGACGCGGCGGCGCGTCGCCGCGAGCGAGGCGGCAAGGTTGACGGCGGTGGTGGTCTTGCCGACGCCGCCCTTCTGGTTGGCGACGGCGATCACGCGTTTCATGGCCGGGGTGTCGCTCTGCGGCGTGCGCCCGCGAGGGCTCGTGCAGCCAGTCTAACCCAGCACCCGGCCGCGGGGCGGCCCCGGCAAGGCCCGTGGCGGGCGTCCCGCGCCGATGCCGAACGCAGCAGCGCCGTGGCGGGGCGGGGCGGGGCGGGTCGCCGCAGGATGGGCAGCCCCCCGCCGGCGCGACGGGCGCGCTCGGCTCGTCTCAGCCCTGCGGCGGTCGCAGCAGCACCAGCTGCCGCGCCTCGCCGAGGCCGGGCACGTCGATGGGCTCGACGTGCTCGACCGACCAGCCGGGCGGCAGCGCGCGCAGCTCGGCGGCGTCGGGCCGGCCCTTCATCGCCAGCACGCGGGTGGCCGGGCCACACAGCGGCGCGACGGTCTCGGCCAGCGTCTCGAGCGCCGCGAAGGCGCGCGCGACCACGGTGTCGAAGGGCTGTGCCGGTGCCGAGCGCTCGGCGCGCGCGTGCACGGCGTCGACGTTGCGCAGCCCGAGCACGCGCGCCGCATGGGTGACGAAGCGGATCTTCTTGCCGTTCGAGTCCAGCAGCGTGAACTGGCGTTGCGGGTTGACGAGCGCGAGCGGCAGGCCGGGGAAGCCGGCGCCGGTGCCGACGTCGGCGACGCGCGTGCCGCGCAGCGCCGCGTGCACGCTCAGGCTGTCGAGCAGGTGGTGCGTCAGCATCAGCCGCCGGTCGCGGATCGCCGTGAGGTTGTAGGCGGCGTTCCAGCGCTCGAGCTCGTCGAGCAGCCGCAGCAGCGACTGCGCGCCGCCGGCATCGAGCGGCGCGCCGAGGCGCGCGGCGCCCTCGACGAGCAGGCGGACGTCACTGGCGGGCGTGCCGGCCATGGATCAGTTGCGCACCAGGCGCGCGACGCAGGCGTCGACGCCGAGCGCGGCGAGCCGTGGGGCGTCGGCGAGCATCGCGAGGATGGCGCGTGCCTGTCGCTCTGGAAAGAAACCGAGCACCACCGGCGCGAGGCTGTGGGTGTCGTCGTCGTCCGCGTCCGTCGGCAGAGGTTCGAGGGCGACACCCGCGGCGTCGTGCGCTGCGCCGGCGGTGGCGCCCGGCGACCCGGGAACGGCGCGCGGCCGCCGCGGACCGTCGGCGTCGCAGCAGGCGGCGAGCGCATGACGCACGGCGCGGGCAGCATTCTCGCCGGCCGCGTGCCGCAGCGCGCGCTCCGCTGCCGCGGCATCGTCGTAGGCGGCGCGCAGCGCGGCGGGCGTGGCCGGCGAGCCGTCGAGCGCCGCGGCCAGCGCCGCCTCGCGGCGCTGCGCGAGGTCCGCGCCCAGCAGCTGTGCCGCGGCCACCGCGCCGGCGACCCGCGACGCGAACCAGGGATCGCCGCCGGAGGGGGACTCGTCGAGCGCGCCGCGCACGGCCTCGGCGAGGGCGAGCGCCGCATGGAGCGCGGCGACGCGCGGCGGCGTGCAGCCGGCGTAGTGCGCACGGCGTGCCGCCCAGTCGGCGACGGCGAGCGCCGGCGCGACTGCGTCGATCGGACCCGGGGCATCGTCGTACAGCAGCGCGCCGAGGCTCGCGGCCGCGCTCGCGGGCTCGAGTTCGTACGAGGTGCCGGGAACGCGGGCACCGAGCGGCAGGGTCGCGCCCGGGACGCCCGGTGCGGCAAGCGCCGCGAGCTGCGGGTCGCGCAGCGCGGCCAGCAGGCGCGCCAGCGCGCCCAGGAACCAGCGGCGCGGCGCGGCGTCGCCGGCGTGGCGCGGCGCCAGCGCGGCGGCGCTGCCGGCGACCTCGACGACCCGCAGGCGCAGCTCGAGGAGCACGCGGCCGCCGCGCCCTCAGCCGCCGCCGATGCGCACGACGGTGCGGCCGGTGACGCCGCCCTTCAGGTAGGCCTCGAACGCACCGGGCAGCTGGTCGAGGTCAATGGTGCGGCCGGCGATGCGCGCGAGGTGGCGCGGCGCGAGGTCGGTCGCGATGCGCTGCCAGACCACGAGGCGCGTGTCGCGCAGCTGCGCGGCGGAGTTGATGCCGATCAGGTTGATGCCGCGCAGGATGAACGGCATCACCGTCGTGTGCAGCTCGGCGCCGCCGGCGAGGCCGATGCTGGCGACGTTGCCCCAGGTGTCGACGGTGCGCGTCAGCCAGGCGAGCATCTCGCCGCCGACGTTGTCGATGGCGCCGCCGAAGCGCGCTGCCTCGAGCGGGCGCTTGCCGAGGTCGAGCCCGTCGCGCAGCAGGACCCGCGAGGCGCCGAGCGACTTCAGCCACTCGACCGACGCGGCCTTGCCGGTGACGGCGATCACCTCGTAGCCGCGGCCGGCGAGCATGTCGATCGCGATCGATCCGACCCCGCCGGTGGCGCCGGTGACGACCACCGGGCCGCGCGACGGCGCCTGGCCGTTGTGCTCCATCTTGTGGATCGCGAGCGCGGCGGTGAAGCCCGCGGTGCCGAGCGCCATCGCGTCGAAGGGCGTGAGTCCCGCGGGCAGCGGGATGACCCACTCGCCCTTGACGCGGGCGTACTCGGCGTAGCCGCCGTCGTGGGTCTCGGACAGGCCGCAGCCGGTGACGAGCACGCGGTCGCCGGGCGCGTAGCGCGGGTCTTGCGAGGTCTCGACGGTGCCCGCGAGATCGACGCCGCCGACCAGCGGGAAGCGGCGCAGGATCTTCCCGGCACCGGTCGCGGCGAGCGCGTCCTTGTAGTTGATGCCGGAGTAGGCGACGCGCACCACGACGTCGCCGGTGGCGAGATCGTCGAGCGCCAGGGTCTCGAGGCGCGCCTCGATCCTGCGCTCGACCTCGTGGATGCGAAACGCCCTGAAGGCCCGCGGCGTCGACGGCTGCGGCATGGCTTGCTCCGGCACCGGGCCCGTCGCCGCGGCTACTTCGCCACCGGCGCGTCGGCCTTCAGCGCGGCGAACGACTTGCCCCAGTCGGTCGGCGCCGGCTCCTTCGCCGAGAAGATCTCGGCGGTGCGGCCGAGCGCGTCCTTGCGGCCCAGCGCCTCGATGCAGGCCGTGGCGACGTCGGCGCGCGGGATGCGGCCGGTGGTGGTGTCGCCCTGCGCGAACTGCACCGGGAGCTTGCCGCCCGGCTCGTCGATGAGGCCGCCCGGGCGCAGCACCGTGTACGGCACGCCGCTCGCGCGCAGCGCCTGCTCGCCCTCGAACTTGGCGGCGAGGATCGGGCGCATGAAGGCCTGCGGATAGTCCGCAGCCTTGGTGACCGCGGACGAGGACACCAGCACCAGGTGCGCGATGCCCGCCGCCTTGGCGGCCTGCGCGAGGTTCGCGACGCCGCGGTTGTCGATGTCCTGCGGCGTGCCGCCGGCGTCGGCCTTGGGGCCGCCGGTGGCGCCGATCGAGACGATCGCGTACTTCGCGCCCTTCAGGCCCGCGGCGAGCTGCTTCGGGTCGCGCACGTCGCCGGCGACGGCCTCGACGCCAGCAGGCAGCTTGCCCTGCGCGGCGGCAGGGTCGCGCACCAGCGCGCGCACCTTGTAGCCGCGCGCCACCAGCTGCTCGACCACGAGCTTGCCGGTGCGGCCGGTGGCGCCGGCGACGGCGACCAGCTCGCCGGCGGCCTGCGCGGTGGCGGCGCCGGCGCCGACGGCGAGCATCGCCGTGGCGGCCAGCGCGGAGAAGATCAGCGAACGACGGTTCTTCATCTGTGCGCTCCCTCGGTGCGTCGGGTTCAGGATGCCTTCTTCGACTTGTGCTCGAGTACGTCCTTCCACTTCTCCTCGAAGGCCCAGACGTCCTCGAAGCCGACCATGCGGCAGAAATCGTCGAAGCCGAACAGCGGCACCTCGGGCGAGAGGCTGGTGCCGTTCGTCTTCAGGTTGCGCAGCGCCTTCTCCATCGCCGCGCAGGCGGCGAGCGCATTCATCGCCGGGAAGATCGCCAGCTGGTAGCCGAACTCGGCGAGCTGCCGGGCGGAGCGGATCGGTGTCTTGCCGCCGTCGGACATGTTGGCGATCATCGGCGCCTTGATCGAGGCGCAGGCCTTGCGCATCTCGTCCTCGGAGTGCAGCGACTCGACGAAGACGACGTCGGCGCCGGCCTCGGCGTAGGCGTGGCCGCGGCTCACCGCCTCGTCGAAGCCGTGGCCGCCGCGCGCGTCGGTGCGCGCAATCACGAGGAAGTCGCGGCTGCTGCGCGCGTCGACCGCCACCTTGATCTTGGCGACCATGTCCTCGACCGGGATCACGCGGCGGTACGGCGTGTGGCCGCACTTCTTCGGGAACTCCTGGTCCTCGATCTGGATCGCGCTGACGCCGACGCGCTCGTAGCCCTTCACGGTGTGGTGCACGTTCAGCAGGCCGCCGAAGCCGGTGTCGGCATCGGCGATCACCGGGACGTTCGACTTCTCCACCACCTTGGTGATGCGCGCCAGCATGTCGGTGTAGGTGGCGATGCCGGCGTCGGGGATGCCGAGGTAGGAGGCGGTCAGCCAGTAGCCCGAGGCGTAGATCGCGTCGAAGCCGACGCGCACCGCGAGCATGGTCGACATCATGTCGAACACGCCGGGCGCGACGATGAACTCCTTGCGCTCGAGTTTCTGCCTGAGCCGGGGATCTGCCATCGGTGCACCGCGCGTTCGTGGATTGGAGGCCGTGGGGGAGGTGCGGCAACATAGCAGACATGCGAACCCCCTTCATCGCCCGCACCGGGCGCGCCCTCCGGATGGTGCTGCTGGCCGGCGGCGCGGCGCTCGCCGCACTCACGGGCGAGGTCGCGCGGGCCCGGATGCCCGAGGCCCCGACCGCCGCGCCCGTCTCGCCGGCGCCGGCCGCCACGATCGCCCTGCCCACCCCGGGACCGGCCGCGTCGCCGCCGCCCGTGCCACGCGCCGGCGTCCGCGAGCGCGGCAACCTCGTGCTCGACGGAGTCCCCGAGCCGGACCCGGCGCTCGCGGCCAAGCTCGACGACTGGCTGGCCGGTCGCGGCGCGGGCTTCCGGGATTTCCTGCCCGACGGCGGCATCCTCGTCGGCACGCGCTTCGGCGACGCCGAGCAGCTGCACCGCGTGGCGATGCCGCTCGGCGCGCGCGAGCAGCTGACGTTCTTCGAGGAGCCGGTCGGCAGCGCGCGCGTCGCGCCCGGCAGCGAGGCGGCGATCGCCTTCCTCAAGGACCGCGGCGGCGACGAGAACGCACAGGTCCACCTCTACCGGGTCGCGGACCGCAGCCTCGTGCGCCTGACCGACGGCCGCTCGCTGCACGGCGGCCTCGCGTGGTCGCCGGACGGCCGGCGCCTCGCCTTCCACGGCAACGGTCGCAACGGGGTCGACTACGACGTCTACGTGGCCGAGGTCGCGACGCCCGCGGCCGGGCCGCGGCTCGCGATCGCCGCGCAGGGCCGGCAGCTGCAGCCGGTCGAATGGTCGCCCGACGGCACGCGGCTGCTGCTGCGCCACGAGGTCTCGGTCAACGAGAGCTACCTGTTCGTCGCCGATCCCGCGACCGGCACGCTGACGCAGCTGCCGACGACCCTCGGGCCGGACGGCAAGCCGGCCGCCGGGACGGTGGCCGTGGGCGCGGCGCACTTCTCCGCCGACGGCGCCGGCGTCTGGCTCGTGTCGGACATCGGCAGCGAGTTCGCGCGCATCCTCTACCTCGACCTCGCGACCGGTGCGTCGCGCGAGCTGTTGGCCGGTGCGGCGCAGTGGGACGTCGAGCACCTGCAGGTCTCGGCCGACGGCCGCTGGCTCGCCTGGGTCACGAACGTCGACGGCCTCGGCCGGCTCGCTCTCTACGACCTCGGCGCGCGGCGCGAGCTGCGGCCCGCGAACCTGCCGCCCGGGGAGATCGCGAACCTGCGCTTCGACCGCGCCGGCCGCCGGCTCGGCCTGACGATCGACGGGCCGCAGGCGCCGCGCGACGCCTATGTCTACGAGATCGAACGCAACGAGCTGGTGCGCTGGACGCGCAGCGAGAACGGGCCGATCGACCCGGCGCGCTACGTGCCCGCGGAGCTGGTGCGCTATCCGACCTGGGATCGCGTCGGCGGCCAGCCGCGGCAGATCCCGGCCTGGGTGTGGAAGCCACGCACGGCGGGCCCCCACCCGGTGCTGGTCGACATCCACGGCGGGCCGGAGGCTCAGGCACGGCCGAACTTCAGCGCCTTCACGCAGTTCCTCGTCAACGAGCTCGGCTACGCGGTCGTGCAGCCGAACGTGCGCGGCTCGACCGGCTACGGCCGCACCTACACGCGGCTCGACAACGGCACGCTGCGCGAGGACGCGGTGCGCGACGTCGGCTCGCTGCTGGTGTGGATCGCCGCGCAGCGCGAGTTCGACGCGCAGCGCGTGGTGGTGGCCGGCGGCTCGTACGGCGGCTTCATGTCGCTCGCCTCGATGGTGCAGTACGGCGACCGGCTGCGCGGCGGCGTGAGCGTCGTCGGCATCAGCAACTTCGTGACCTTCCTGCAGAACACCTCGGCCTACCGCCGCGACCTGCGGCGCGCCGAGTACGGCGACGAGCGCGACCCGCGGATG
>JALORN010000014.1 GCA_025458905.1 Steroidobacteraceae bacterium | reverse complement strand
TGGACGGGTCGCGCATCCGCACCTGCTTCCAGAGCTCCGGGCGCCGGTGCAGGTCGGCGAACGACTCCGGGTCCACCGGGCCCTGGCCGTTGACGTTGACCACGCCACGCGCCTCGTCGATCACGGCGGTGTAGAGGATCTGGCTGCCGGGCAGGATCGGGCCGTCGCGACCGCCGACGTTGATCTGGCCGTAGAACACCACCGCGCCCACCTGCGGGGCGTCGATCAGCGCGAAGCTGCGATACCAGTGCTCGTGCTCGCCTTCCACCGGGGCGCGCAGCGTCCGTTCGAGGTAGACCTGCGGGAAGGAATCCCAGCCTCCGGGCAGCCAGGCCTTCAGGTCGTTCAGCACCGATTCGAGCTCCTGGCGGCTCGGGTCGTAGGCCGGGGCGGCCGCGAGGGGCGTGGTGGCGACGCCGGCGGCGGCGCCCAGCGTGGCGAGCAGCGCGGCGGCGAGCACGCGGCTCGCGGAAGGTCTCGTGGCGGGCATGGCCGGCGAGTGTACCGCCACCCATCGCGGTGGGGCATCCCCGGGCGGCGGCGGCGGCGCGGCGTTTCAGTCGATGCCCGCCATCCAGGGCTTGTGCTCGCGGATCTCCGACTCGCTCAGGCCCTGCAACTCGTGCGGGAACACCAGCCAGCGATCGGTGGCATGGACGAAGTAGTCCGGTTGCAGCCGGCTGCGGTTGCGTGCCGGCTTGTAGTAGACGGTGGCGATCCGCAACTGCCGTGGCAGGTTGCGGCGACAGCGCCGCCCGAGTTCGTCGACCACGGCCTCGAGGCTGAGCCCGGAGTCGAACACGTCGTCGATGATCAGCAGGCGATCCTCGTACGACAGCCGCGACACCAGGTAGTCGATGCCGTGCACGCGCACGCTCTTCTCGCGGCGGTCGATCGCGGAGTAGGAAGAGGTGCGGATGGCGACGTGGTCGGTCGCGACGCCGCGGTGCTCGAGGAACTCCTGCACCGCGATGCCGATCGGCGCGCCGCCACGCCACAGTGCCACGAGGAACGAGGGCCGGAAGCCGCCGTGAAGGATCTGCGCCGCGAGCAGGAAGGAGTCGCGCAGCAGTGCCTCGGCCGTGATGTAGGTCTTGGGGACCGCTGTGCCCGACTGCTCGTCCACACCCGCCTCCGTGCCGTGGCCGCCCGCGCGGCTGGACCGGCCGGGATTGCGGCAGGACCGCCGCAGCGGCGCGCCGCCCGCGAGCCCGGGCTCAGGAGCCGGCCGGCTCCATCTGCGACTGGCAGTAGTTCTGCAGGCCGACGCGCGCGATCAGCTCGATCTGGGTCTCGAGGAAGTCGATGTGCTCCTCCTCGGACTCGAGGATCGCCTGCAGCAGGTCGCGGCTGACGTAGTCGCCGAGGCGCTCGCAGTCGGCGATCCCAGCCTTGAGGTCGGGATGCGCGAGCATCTCGAGCTTGAGGTCGCACTGCAGCACCTCCTCGACGGTCTCGCCGATCATCAGCTTGCCGAGGTCCTGCAGGTTCGGCAGGCCGTCGAGGAACAGGATCCGCTCCATCAGGCGATCGGCGTGCTTCATCTCGTCGATCGACTCCTTGTACTCGTACTTGCCGAGGCGCTCGAGGCCCCAGTGGCGCAGCAGGCGCGAGTGCATGAAGTACTGGTTGATCGCGGTGAGCTCGTTCTTCAGCACCTTGTTGAGGTGCGCGAGGATCGCTGGGTCGCCCTTCATCGAAAACTGCCTCGGTCCGGGGGAGGACCGGATTCTAGGACGTGGCGCAGGCCCGCTCGCGCGTTTCGCAGCGTCGCGGACAGGCTTCCTCGACGATCGCCCGGGCCGTGGATTCGCAGGCCCCGCAGCAGGTCGAGACCCCGGTCTTCGCCTGCAGTTCCTCGAAGCTGGCGGCACCCTCCTGCAGGACTTGCTTGAGGTGCCGGTCCGAGATGCCGTGGCAGATGCAGACGTACATGGTGGTGCGGGCGGCGATGGCTGGAGGTCGTGCGGGAATCCTAAATACGAATGACTCTCATGCGCAATAGGGATTCACCGAAATCCTGCCCGCCTGCCGGCTCCGTCCTGCACCCGGCTGAGGCAGGTGGCGTATGGCCGGGTCCGGCTGCCGCGACTATCAAGGGTGGATCGAGCGTCCTGCCATCGACGAGGAGCCTGCCGTGACCATGATCTCGCGCACCGCCGACCGCGTTTCCAGCCAGACCCCGGACGAGGTCAACGAGCGCATCCGGCGCGAGACCGACCGCCGGGTGGCGAGCCTCGCCCGCAGCGGCCCGCAGGCGATCGACGCGCGCCTCGCCGAACTGGACCGTGAATGGGACATCGAACGCTGGCTCGAGACCGGGGCATCCTCGCTGATGCTGGCCGGCACGCTGCTCTGCGTCACCGTCCACCGCCGCTGGTTCGTGCTGCCGGCGGCGGTGGGTGCCTTCCTGCTGCAGCATGCCCTGCAGGGCTGGTGCCCGCCGCTGCCCCTGTTCCGGCGGCTCGGCGTGCGCACCACCGACGAGATCAACCAGGAACGCTTCGCGCTGAAGGCGCTGCGCGGCGACTTCGCGACCGGCGCAGGCAGCGTGGGCGCCTCGGCCGACGAGGTGCTGCGCGCGGTCCGGCACTGAGCGCGCGGACCGCCGAGGTCGCGTTCAGCGCGCCGCGGCCAGGCGCCCGGTCGACTCGAGGTGGCGCAGCAGCCGCTCGACCGCACCGGTCACGTCGAGCTGCAACGTGTCGAGCCGCAGATCGGGCGAATCCGGCGGCTCGTAGGGTGCATCGACCCCGGTGAAGTCGCGCAGGGCGCCGGCGCGCGCGCGCCGGTAATGGCCCTTGGGGTCGCGGCGCTCGCATTCGGCGAGCGGCGCGTCGACGTGCACCTCGACGAGCTCCGGCCCGACGATCGCCCGCACCATCTCGCGGTCCGCCCGCAGCGGCGAGATGAACGCCGCGATCACCAGCAGGCCGGCATCGGCCATCAGCCGCGCCACCTCGGCCGCGCGCCGCAGGTTCTCGCGGCGCTCGGCAGGCGCGAAGCCGAGGTCGCGGTTGAGCCCCTGCCGCAGCCCGTCGCCGTCGAGCAGGTAGGCATGGTGGCCGCGCTCGAACAGCGCGCGGTCGAGCGCCGCGGCAATGGTCGACTTGCCCGAACCCGAGAGGCCCTCGAGCCAGACGACGGCCGGGCGCTGGTGCTTCTGCGCCGCGCGCTGGGTGCGCGTCACCTGCTCCGGCGCGGCGACCAGGCGGCCCTGGGAGGCGCTGCGCACCATGCCGGCGCCGAGCGTCTGGCGCGTGACGCGGTCGATGATCACGAAGCTGCCGGTGGCGCGGTGCTCGTCGTAGCTGTCGAACGCGACCGCCTCGGCCAGCACGAACTCGCAGCGACCGACGTCGTTGAGGCCGAGCGTCGCGGCCGGCCGGTTGCCGAGGTCGGTGACGTCGACGCGGTGGACGACGCGGGCCGCGCTGCCGGCGACGTAGCGGTGCGCGAACTTGAACTCGAGGCTGCCGCCCGCGACCAGCGGCTGCGGCGCCATCCAGACGACCTCCGCCTCGAAGCGCGTGCCGACGCTCGGTGGCGCCGCGAGGTGCGCGAGGACCTGGCCGCGGCCGATGTCCACCTGGTCGGCGAGCGTGACCATGACGGCCTCGCCGGCCGCCGCCTGCTCGCGCTCGCCCTGCGCGGTGCCGATCGACACCACGCGGCTGCGCACGCCCGAGGGCAGCGCCACCACGTTGTCGCCGACCTGCAGGCGGCCGCCCGTGATGGTGCCCGCATAGCCACGGAAGTGCTCGTCGGGGCGCGCGACGTACTGCACCGGCAGGCGCAGCTCCGGCGCCTCGGGCTCGCTGGCGTCGAGCGACTCGAGCAGCTCGAGCAGCGCCGGGCCCGCATACCAGGGCATCGCCGCGCTGCGTCGCACGACGTTCTCGCCGCTGCGGGCCGCCATCGGCACGAAGTGCGCCTGGTGCGCCGGCAGTCGTGCGAGCGCGGCGCGGGTCGCCGCGACGATCCGCTCGAAGACCGCGGGGTCGTGGCCGACCAGGTCCATCTTGTTGACCGCCACCACGAACTGGCGCACGCCCATCAGCCGCGCGATGCAGGCGTGGCGCAGCGTCTGCGGCTGCAGGCCGCGGCTCGCGTCGAGCAGCAGCACCGCCGCGGTCGCGGTCGAGGCGGCGGTCGCCATGTTGCGGGTGTACTGCTCGTGACCCGGCGTGTCGGCGAGGATGAACTTGCGCCGCGCGGTGTCGAAGTAGCGGTGCGCGACGTCGATGGTGATGCCCTGCTCGCGCTCGGACTGCAGGCCATCGACCAGCAGCGCGACGTCGAGCTGGTCGCCGTTGGTGCCCCACCGTTCGCTGTCGCGCTGCGCGGCGCGCACCACGTCCTCGGGCACGCTGCCGGTGTCGAGCAGCAGCCGCCCGATCAGCGTGCTCTTGCCGTCGTCGACGCTGCCGCAGGTGATCAGGCGCAGCAGGTCCTTCGACTGCTGGTCCTCGGCGTAGCGGCGGAAGGCGGCGTCGCCGGCCATCAGAAGTAGCCTTCGGCCTTCTTGCGCTCCATCGAGGCGACCTGGTCGGAGTCGACCAGGCGGCCCGAGCGCTCGGACTCCCGGCTGGCGAGCAGCTCGGCGATGACCTCGGGCACCGTGGTGGCCTCCGACGGTGTCGCCGCGGTCAGCGGATAGCAGCCGAGGGTGCGGAAGCGGACGCGCTCGAGCCGCGGCCGCTCGCCCTCGCGCAGCGGCATGCGCTCGTCGTCGACGACGATCAGCGCACCGTCGCGCTCGACCACCGGCCGGGGATTCGCGAAGTACAGCGGCACCAGCGGGATGCCCTCGAGGTGGATGTAGGTCCAGATGTCCGCCTCGGTCCAGTTCGACAGCGGGAAGGCACGGACCTTCTGGCCGCGGGAGATGCGCCCGTTGTAGTGGCGCCAGAGCTCGGGGCGCTGGTTGCGGGGGTCCCAGCGGTGCTGGGCGTCGCGGAACGACAAGATGCGCTCCTTGGCGCGCGACTTCTCCTCGTCGCGCCGGCCGCCGCCGAAGGCGGCGTCGAAGCCCCAGCGGTCCAGGCCCTGCTTGAGCGCCGCGGTCAGCATCAGGTCGGCATAGGCGCTGCCGTGGGTGAACGGCGCCACGCCGGCGGCGCGCGCCTCGGCGTTGTGGTGCACGCGCAGGTCGAGGCCGTGCTCGCGGGCGGTGCGGTCGCGGAACTCGATCATCTCGCGGAAGTCCCAGCCGCTCTCGATGTGCAGCAGCGGGAACGGCAGCGGCGCCGGGGCGAAGGCCTTGCGCGCCAGGTGCAGCAGCACGGACGAGTCCTTGCCGATCGAATAGAGCAGCACCGGGCGCTCGAACTCGGCCGCGACCTCGCGGAACACGTGCATCGCCTCGGCCTCGAGCGCGCGCAGGCTGCGCGGCATCGCGGGGCGCGGGGCGTGGGCGGCGGGCTCGCGGAACGGCACGACCTTGGCGGAGGCCGGGACGTGGGCGAGGACGGCGGAATCGAGTGACATCGCGGTGACTCCCTGGGACTGCCGGTGACTCTGCCGTCACCTGCGCCGGAGCGTCCAAGAACGAACTCGACTCAGCAGCAACCGGCCGGTTATCTGCGCGAGCGAGGCGGCGCGCCTGCCGCGGCCGCGCACGGGCCGGGCCCGCGAGCCGCAGCGTCGGGTTATCCGCATATAACCAATCGTTCGTTCGGCCGCCCGGGGCGCTGCGTAGTCTGCCCCCATGAGTGCCCCCCTCCCCGCCCCGATCCTCGACGCCGAGCACCACGCAGCCCTCGACAAGCTGTCGCAGGGGCTCGACCCCGTGGCCCTGAGCTGGGTGTCCGGCTACCTCGCCGGCCTGTCGCGCGCGCGCGCCGGCGGCGCGACCCTGGCGGCGACGGGTGCCGGCGGCGCCCCGGTGGCCGATACCCGGCACGAGGCGACGGCCCGGGCCACGATCCTCTACGCCTCGCAGACCGGCAATTCGCGCCGCGTCGCCGAGCGGCTGGCGCGCGCGGCCGAGTCCAGCGGCCTCGCGGTGCGCCTGGTCGGTGCGGCCGACTACGCGCCGCGCGAGCTCGCGGGCGAGCGCCTGCTGTTCGTCGCCACCAGCACCCAGGGCGACGGCGACCCGCCGGACGACGCACGCGCCCTGTTCGAGTTCGTCCTCGGCAAGCGCGCGCCGCGGCTCGAGCGACTCGGCTTCGCAGTGCTCGCACTCGGCGATTCCAGCTATCCCAGGTACTGCGAGACCGGGCGGCAGCTCGATGCGCGCCTCGAGGCGCTCGGCGCCCGCCGCCTCGCGCCGCTGCAGGAGTGCGACCTCGACTTCGAGGCGCCGGCCTCGGCGTGGGTGGACCGCGCGCTGTCGCTGGTGCGCGAGCAGCTCGCCGACATCGGCGGCCCGCGGCTCGCGCTGGTCACGCCGCTGCGCCCGCCAGCCGCCTCGGGCGCGGCGACGCGCGAGCGGCCGGTCGAGGTCGAGGTGCTCGCCAACCAGCGCATCACCGGGCGCGGCACCGACAAGGACGTGCGTCACCTCGAGATCGCCGCGCCCGCGGGCAAGCTCGACTACGAGCCGGGAGACGCGCTCGGCATCGTGCACCGCAACCCCGCCGCGGCGCTCGACGGCGTGCTGCGCGCCGCGCGCCTCGACGGCGACGCACCGGTGGAGCACGAGGGCCGCAGCCAGCCGCTGTCCTCGTGGCTACGGACCGACCGCGAGATCACCAAGCTGTCGCGTCCCTTCCTCGAGGCCCATGCCCGGCTCGCCGGTGCGGCCGAGCTCGCCGAGGCCCTGAATCCCGCCGGCGCGGCCCGGCTGCGCGAGCTGCTCGCGGACTGGCAGGTCGCGGACGTGCTGAAGCGCTGGCCGGCGCCGTGGAGCGCGGCGGCGCTGGTCGCGGCCTTGCGGCCGCTCGCGCCGCGCCTCTACTCGATCGCCTCCAGCCGGCTCGCGGTCGGCGACGAGGTGCACCTCACGGTGGCCACGGTCGACTACCAGTTCGAGGGCGAGCGGCGCGTCGGCTCGGCCTCGCACTACCTGGCCGCACTCGCGGCCGACGGTGCGACCGTGCAGGCCTACGTCGAGCACAACCCGCGCTTCCGCCTGCCGGCCGACGGCGCAAGCGACGTGGTCATGATCGGCCCGGGAACCGGCGTCGCGCCGTTCCGCGGCTTCGTGCAGCACCGCGAGGAATCCGGCGCGGCCGGCCGCAACTGGCTGTTCTTCGGTGCGCGCCACTTCGACGACGAGTTCCTCTACCAGGCCGAGTGGCTCGCGGCGCTGAAGCGCGGCGCGCTGCACCGCATGGACGTCGCGTTCTCGCGCGACCCGCCGCAGCGGGTCTACGTGCAGCAGCGCATCGCGGAGCGCGGCGCGGAGCTGTGGCGCTGGCTCGACGGCGGCGCGCACGTCTACGTCTGCGGCGACGCCCAGAAGATGGCGCCCGACGTGCACGCGGCGCTGGTCGAGGTGGTGCGCAGGCACGGCGGCCGCGACGCCGACGCGGCGCGGGCCTACGTCGACCAGATGCTGGCCGACCGCCGCTACGCACGCGACGTCTACTGAACCCCACCCGAGGGCCGGTCCCGCGCCTGCGGCGGGCCGCCGGTCCCGACGCACGGAAGCCCCGCGATGAGCGCCCCTCCCTCCCCGGTCGAGAAGATCAAGACCGCGAGCCGCCTGCTGCGCGGCACGCTCGCCGAGAGCGTCGCCGACCCGCTGACCGGCGCGCTGCGCGACGACGACACGCAGCTGATCAAGTTCCACGGCAGCTACCAGCAGGACGACCGCGACCTGCGCGAGGAGCGCCGCCAGCAGAAGCTCGAGCCCGCCTACAGCTTCATGATCCGCACGCGCCTGCCGGGCGGTGCGGCCACCCCGCGGCAGTGGCTGGCAATGGACGCGATCGCGGACGAGTTCGCCAACGGCACGCTGCGCCTGACGACCCGCCAGGCCTTCCAGGTGCACGGCGTCGTGAAGCGCGAGCTGAAGGCGACCATCGCCGCGATGAACGCCGCGCTGGTCGACACCATCGCGGCCTGCGGCGACGTCAACCGCAACGTCGCGGCCAGCAGCCACGCCGGCGGCAGCACCCTCGAGGCCGAGGTGCTCGACTGGTCGCGCCGGCTCTCGGAGCACCTGCTGCCCAGGAGCCGCGCCTACTACGAGATCTGGCTCGACGGCCGCAAGTACGTCGACTCGGCCGCGGGCCCGACCCCGGTGGACGCAGGCGCCGGCGAGGAGTCCGAGCCGATCCTCGGCCCCACCTACCTGCCGCGCAAGTTCAAGTCGGCGATCGCGCTGCCGCCGGTCAACGACGTCGACGTGTTCTCGCAGGACCTCGGCTTCATCGCGATCGTCGAGGCGGGCCGCATCGTCGGCTTCGACCTGACGGTCGGTGGCGGCATGGGCACGACCCACGGGGAACCGGCGACCTATGCGCGGCTCGGCAGCGTGATCGGCTTCCTGCCGCCCGAGCGCCTGCTCGAGGTCGGCGAGGCCGTGGTCGGGATCCAGCGCGACTTCGGCGACCGCACCAACCGCAGGCACGCGCGCCTCAAGTACACGATCGACGATCGCGGCCTGCCGTGGTTCCACGAGGAGCTGGCGCGACGCCTCGGCGGCGCGCTCGCGCCACCGCGCCCCTTCCACTTCACCGGCTCCGGCGACCGCTTCGGCTGGTACGCGGGCGAGAACGGCCTGTGGCAGGTGACGCTGCGGATCCCCGCCGGCCGCATCGCCGACCGCGACGGCGCGCCCTGGCGCACCGGCCTGCGCCGCATCGCCGCGATCCACCAGGGGCACTTCCGCATCACCGCGAACCAGAACCTCGTGATCGCGGACGTCGCGCCGGCGGCACGCGCCGGGATCGAGGCCCTGCTGCGCGAGCACGGCCTCGACCTGCACGAGCGCGCCTCGCCGGTGCGCCTCGACGCACTCGCCTGCGTGGCCATGCCCACCTGCCCGCTGGCGATGGCCGAGGCGGAGCGCTACCTGCCGAGCTTCGTCGGCCACCTCGAGCGCCTGCTGGAGCGCAACGGTCTCGCCGGCGAACCCCTGCTCGCGCGGATGACCGGCTGCCCGAACGGCTGCGCGCGACCGCAGCTCGCCGAGGTCGCGCTGATCGGCAAGGCCCCTGGCCGCTACAACCTCTACGTCGGCGGCGATGCGCGCGGCCAGCGGATGAACCGCCTGCACCGCGAGAACCTCGACGAAGCGGCGATCCTCGCCGAGATCGACGCCCTGTTCGCGCGCTGGGCACGCGCCCGCCAGCCCGGGGAACGCTTCGGCGACTTCGTGCACCGACTCTGGCCGTCCGGCCCGATCGACGCGGGGGCTGCGGCATGACCGCGCCGGCGCGCACCGCGATGCGCAGCGGCGGCGACGCCCCGGTCGAGGGCACCGCCGACGACCAGGCCCTCGATGCCGTGGGCCTCGAGGCGGCGTCGCGCCAGCTCGGGCCCCTGACCGCCGCGGCGCGCATCGAGTGGGCGCTCGCCAACCTGCCGGGACCGTTCGTGCTGTCGTCGAGCTTCGGCGCCCAGGCCGCGGTGGCGCTGCACCTGGTCACGCAGGTCGACCCGCGGATCCCGGTGGTCATGGTCGACACGCAGTATCTCTTCCCCGAGACGCTGCAGTTCGCCGAGCAACTGCGCCGGCGACTCGACCTCGACCTGCGGATCTACCGCGCGCCGCTGTCGGCCGCGGAGTTCGAGGCGCGCCACGGCCGGCTCTGGGAGCAGGGCGCCGACGGGCTCGGCCGGTACAACGAGATCATGAAGCTCGAGCCGTTCCGCCGCGCGCTGCGCGAGCTCGGCGTCGCGACCTGGTTCTCCGGCCTGCGACGCGCCCAGTCCTCGACGCGCCGCGGCCTGCCGCTGCTGCAGCGCCTCGATGGCCGCTTCAAGCTCCACCCGATCGTCGACTGGAGCGACCGCGACGTCGGCCTGTACCTGAAGGCGCACGGCCTGCCCTACCACCCGCTGTGGGACAAGGGGTACGTCTCGATCGGCGACTGGCATTCCACCCGCACGCTCGCCGAGGCCGGCGACGCGGAGCTGACGCGCTTCAACGGCGTGAAGCGCGAATGCGGGTTGCACGGCCTCGAAGGCTGACCCGCGGCGCGGCCCATGGACTACTTCCCGCTGTTCCTCGACCTGCGCAGCCGGCCGGTGCTCCTGGTCGGCGGCGGTGCGGTCGCCTCGCGCAAGCTGGCCCTGCTGCTCGAGGCCGGCGCGCACGTGACGGTGGTCGCGCCCGCGCTCGGCGAGGCCCTGTCCTCGCCGCCGCTCGCCGGCCGCTTCGCCTGGCGCGAGGCGCGGTTCGAGCCCGCCATGGTCGGCGGCCAGCGACTCGTGGTCGCCGCCACGGGTGACCGCGCCGTCAACGCCGAGGTGGCGGCCGCCTGCGAACGCGCCGGCCTGCCGGTCAACGTGGTCGACGACCCGGAGCTGTCGAGCGCGATCGTGCCGGCGATCGTCGACCGCTCGCCGCTGGTGATCGCGATCTCGAGCGCCGGCACCGCCCCGATGCTCGCGCGCCTGGTGCGCGAGAAGCTCGAGACCGCGATCGACGAGTCCTTCGGCGCGCTGGCGCGCGTGCTCGCGCGCGCGCGGCGTCGCATCGTCGCCGCCCTGCCCGACGCCGCCGCCCGGCGCCGCTTCTACGGCGATGCGCTCGCCGGGCCGGTGGCGAGCCTGGTGCGCGCCGGGCGCGAGTCCGAGGCGGACGCAGCGCTCGAGCGCGCGCTCGTGGCATCGAGTCCGGCGTCGGATGCGACCGCGCCGGCGCGCGGCCGGGTGCTCCTGGTCGGCGCGGGCCCCGGCGACCCGGGACTGCTGACGCTGCGCGCGCTGCGGGCGATCCAGGAGGCGGACGTCGTGGTGCACGACGGCCTGGTGTCCGACGGCGTGCTGGCGCTGGTGCGCCGCGACGCGCGGCGGATCCCGGTCGCGAAGCAGGGCGGCGGTGCCCAGGTACCGCAGGCCGAGATCGACGCGCGGCTCGTGGCGCTGGCGCGCGAGGGCCTCACGGTGGTGCGCCTCAAGGGCGGAGATCCGTTCGTGTTCGGCCGCGGCGCCGAGGAGCTGCGGGTGCTGCGTGCGGCGGGCATCCCGTACGAGGTCGTGCCCGGCATCACCGCGGCGGTCGGCGCGGCGGCCTATGCGGGCATCCCGCTCACCGATCGCGGCAACGCCGCCGGCGCCCGCCTGCTCACGGCGCGGCGGGCCGACGACGCGGCCGGCGACGGGCTCGCCGCGCACGGCGCCGGCGACGACACGCTGGCGATCTACATGGGCCGTGCCCGTTTGCGCGACTCGGCGCGCACGCTGCTGCGCGCCGGCCGGCCGGCGGCGACGCCGGTCGCGCTGGTGGAGCACGCCACGCGGCCGCAGCAGCGCGTGCTCACCAGCACCCTCGGCGAGCTCGCGGCAGGGCCGCCCGACCCTGGACTCGCGGGGCCGACGATCATGATCGTCGGCGAGGCCGCGGCGCTCGCCGCCGAGCTGCATTGGTTCGCCGGCGCACCGCAGCCGCTCGCCGTGGCTGCCGGCCGCGCTCCGCTGGAGCGCGCGTCGTGAGCGGGCCAGGGGCGAGCCACCGCCTCGTGATCGGCGCGCGCGGCAGCGCCCTGTCGCGGATCCAGGCGGTACTCGTCGGGGACGCGCTCGCGCGCGCCCACCCGGGGCTCGCACTGCGCTATGCGTTCAGTGCAGCGCCGGCCGACCTGCCCTATGCCGAGGCCGGCGACGTGCCGCTACCGGCGCACGCCGCGACGCCCATCGGCACGATCAACCGCGGCGGTGGCTTCGCCGTTCACCTGCACGACCAGCTCGATGCCGGCGCGATCGACCTCGCGGTGCACTCCTGGAAGGACCTGCCGCTGCCCGCGCGCGCGACCACGGGGGTCGCCGCGACGCTGCCGCGCGCCGACGCGCGCGACGTGCTGGTGTTCTCGCGCACGGCGCTCGAGCGCCTGCTCGCCGGCGAGGGCGACGGCGTGCTGCGCGTGCTGTCCTGCTCGGAGCGGCGGCGCAGCAACCTGCGGCCCTTCCTGCAGTGGGCGCTGCCGTTCCGCCCGCGCGCGGTCGAGTTCCCGCCGGTGCGGGGCGACATCGAGCGGCGTCTCGGCGCGCTGCTCGCCGGTGCCGGCCATGCGGTGGTGATCGCCAAGGCGGCGCTCGATCGGATGCTGCTCGCGCCCGCGCCGCAGTTCGACGCGACGCGGGCGCGGGTCCGCGCCGCGCTCGAGCGATGCCGCCTGATGGTGGTGCCCCTGACCGCGAACCCCGCCGCGCCGGGCCAGGGCGCGCTCGCGATCGAGGTGCGCCGCGACCGCGCCGACCTGCACGCGCTGCTGGCGGCGGTCAACGACACCGCCACCTTCCGCCTGGTGCGCGAGGAGCGTGCCCACCTCGCCGCGCTCGGCGACGACGACACGCCGGTCGGCATCACCGCGCTTGACCTCGGCTTCGGCGACGTCGAATTCGTCGGCGGCGAGTACGCCGGCCAGCGCCTCGACCGCGTGGGACTGCGGCGCCACGAGCCGCTGCCGCGCCCGCGCGGCGCTGCCGCCCTGTGGTGCGGCGACGGCCCGGGCGCCGATCCCTTCCGGCGCGTGCCGCTCGAGTCGACGGCGCCCGCGACCGACGCGGCGACCGGCCTGCTGGTGGCGCGCGCCGAGGCGCTGCCCGCGCACTGGATCCCGCATCCTCGCCAGTGCGTGTGGACGCCGGGCCTCGCCACCTGGCGCCGCCTCGCCGCGCGCGGCATCTGGGTCAACGGCTCCGACGAGAGCCTCGGGGAGACCGCGGCTGCCGACGTGCGGCATCTCTTCCCGGCGCTGGATCGCTGGGTGAAGCTGTCGCACGACTCGGGCTTCGACCCGGGTCGTGCCGAGCTGCTGCCGACCTACCGCCTCGAGCGGGTTCGTCCGCCCCTGGCGGTGCACGATCGCACCCACTTCTTCTGGAACAGTGGCTCGCAGTTCCTCGAGTACCTGCGCGCCATGCCCGGGCTCGGGCAGGCGGCGCTGCACGGCTGCGGACCGGGCAACACCCTGCGCGTGATCCGCGCGACGCTCGGCGAGCGTGCCGCCAACGTCCGCCCGTTCCTCTCGTCCGCGCAGTTCCGCGCCGAGCTGCTGGCATGAAGCGGCTGCAGCGCCTGCGCGCCACCGCGGCGCTGCGCGACCTCGTCTCCGAGGTCGGCTTCGGCCGCGCGCAGCTGGTGCAGCCGCTGTTCGTGGTCGAGGGGCTCTCCGCGCCGGAGGCGGTGCCCGGCCTCGGCGACAACCACCGCCTGCCGCTCGCGCGGCTGGGCGAACGGGTGGCGCGCGACCTCGAGGCCGGCGTGCGCCAGTTCATGCTGTTCGCCGTGCCCGCGGCAAAGCAGGCCGGCGGCTTCGACCCCGCGTTCGCCGGCCGCGCGATCGAGACGGTGATGGCACGCAGCGGCGGGCGCGCCACGCTCTGGGTGGACACCTGCCTCTGCAGCCACACCGCCTCGGGCCACTGCTGCCTGCACGATGCCCGCGGCCGCCAGGACCTCCCCGGCACGCTCGCCGAGCTCGCGAAGCTGGCGCGCGCCTATGCCGACGCCGGCGCCGACGGCATCGCGCCGAGCGACATGAACGACGGCCGCGTCGCGCACCTGCGCGCCGCGCTCGACGCCGCCGGCCATGGACTCGTGCCGATCATGAGCTACAGCAGCAAGTTCGCCAGCGGCTTCTACGGCCCGTTCCGCGTCGCTGCCGACTCGGCGCCGCAGCACGGCGACCGGCGCGGCTACCAGCTCGACGTGCGCAGCGCGCGCGACGCGTACGCGGCGAGCGTGCGCTGCGCCGAGGAAGGCGCGGACCTGCTGATGGTCAAGCCCGGCATGAGCTCGATCGACCTGATCGCCGGCATCGGCGCTCGCACCGGTCTGCCGGTCGGCGCCTACCAGGTCAGCGGCGAGTATGCCGGGCTGACGCTGCTCGCCCGCGAGGGGCTGGCGGACTTCGATGCCGCACTGCTCGAGAGCTGGTACGTGATGCGCCGCGCCGGGGCCGCGTTCATCGTCACCTACGGCGCGCGCCTCGCCGGCGCGCTCGGCCTGCCGTGACCGCGGCGCCCCGGGCGATGCACCGCTTCGACTACGACGGCTTCTTCGGCGACGCGCTCGACCGGCTGCGACGCGAGGCCCGCTACCGGCACTTCCGCGCGCTCGGGCGCGAGCTCGCGCCCGGCCCCGTCGCGTTCACGACCCTCGACGGCGTGCGCCGTGCCGTCACCGTCTGGTGCAGCAACGACTACCTCGGCATGAGCCGCCATCCGCTGGTGCTCGAGGCCAGCCGGCTCGCGCTGGCGCGCTACGGCGCGGGCGCCGGCGGCACGCGCAACATCGCCGGCACCCACGACCCTATCGTCGCGCTCGAGGCCGAGCTCGCCGCGCTGCACGGCAAGCAGGCGGCGCTGGTGTTCTCCTCGGGCTACGTCGCCAACGACACCGTGCTGGCGACGCTCGCGTCGCGGCTGCCCGGCTGCATCGTCTACTCCGACGCCGACAACCACGCCTCGATGATCGAGGGCATCCGCCGCAGCCGCGCCGAGGTCCGGGTCTTCCCGCACAGCGACGCCGCGGCCCTGGAGGCACTGCTGGCGCGCGCCGATCCGGCCCGCCCCAAGCTGGTCGCCTTCGAGTCGCTGTACTCGATGAACGGCGACGTCGCGCCGCTGCGCGCGCTGCTCGCGGTCGCCCGCCGCCACGGCGCGCTCAGCTACGTCGACGAGACCCACGCGGTCGGCGTGCACGGCCCGCAGGGCGGCGGGCTGCTCGAGGCACACGGCCTGCTCGAGCAGGCGGACGTCGTCCAGGGCGGCCTCGGGAAGGGCTTCGGCGTGGTCGGCGGCTTCGTCACCGGCCGCCGCGAACTGGTGGACTTCGTCCGCAGCTTCGCGCCCGGCTTCATCTTCACCACCGCCCTGCCGCCGGCGGTCGCGGCCGCGGCGCTCGCCAGCGTGCGCCACCTGCGCTCGAGCCAGGTCGAGCGCGAGGCGCTGCGCCGGCGGGTCGCCGGCCTGCGCGACCGGCTCGCCGCCGCACGCCTGCCGCTGTTGCCGACCACGGCGCAGATCCTGCCGCTGGTGATCGGCGACTCCGCGCGCTGCACGCGGGTCGCCGAGCGCCTGCTGCGCGAACACGCGGTCTACCTGCAGCCGATCAACTACCCCACGGTGCCGCGCGGCACCGAGCGGCTACGGATCACGCCCTCGCCGCTGCACGACGATGCGATGACCGACGCCTTGGTCGAGGCGCTGGTGGCGGTGGTGCCGCCGCTCGCGACCCCGGCGCTGGCCGCGATCGCGACCGCAGTCTCCGGCCGCAGCGCCGATACGCGCGCGGGCGCGGCCAAGGTCGCCGCCCGCGATCAGTAGCGCGAACCGGGCAGCCGGTCGAGCGCCTGCTCGAGGTAGGCGACGAGCGCCGGCGGCGCGGGCGCGCCGGCGCTCGTCCGTTCGTGGACGTGCGCCGGGCGCAGCGCGCGGTCGAACCACAGGCCGTCCGGCAGCGCCTGGGGCGGCCGCGTGGCCGCGAGCCACAGGGCCGTGTCGCCGCCCGAGGCCGCATCGCGCAGCAGCGGCCGAAGCAGCGCGCGGAAGCGCGGCAGGGAGCGCTGCACGCCGGGGGTGTCGACCCAGCCGGGATGCATCACGTAGAAGTCCAGGCCGCGCGGGCCGTAGGTGTCGCGCCAGTAACGGTTCAGCACGAGCTGGGCGCGCTTGTGCAGCGCATAGGCCGTGGTGCCGTCGAAGCGCGCCGGGTCAGTGACGTCCAGCGCTGCGATCGCCAGCGGCACGAAGTAGGCACCGCCGGAACTCATGTTGATCACGAGGCCTCCGGGCTGGCGCAGCAGGCCGTGGCGGACCAGCCCCTCGGTGAGCTGGTAGTGGCTCAGCAGGTTCGACACGAACGTCGCCTCGCGGCCCTCGGTCGTGACCCGCAGCTCGTCCTCGAGGACGCCGACGTTGTTCACCAGCACGTCGAGCGGGCGACCCGCGTCGCGCAGCCGCCCCAGCAGCCGCGCGGTGTCGGCCTGCAGCGAGAAATCGCAGGTCTCGGCGTCGATCCCGTCGATGCCCGCGGCGCGTGCCGCCGAGCGCAGGGTCTCGAGCTTCGAGGCGCTGCGCGCCGCGACGGTCACGCGGGCGCCGGCACGCGCCGCCTCGGTCGCGATCCATGCGCCGAGCCCGCCGGAGCCGCCGGTCACGAGCCAGCGCTGCCCGCGGAAGTCGGGCGCGAGGCGCGGCCAGCGCAGCCGCCGCGTCCGGTAGCCGGGCTGGGTGAAGCTGGCCGCGAAGCGGCCGTAGAACGCCAGGGCCCTGCCCAGCTGCTGCCAGTCCATGGTCCTCGCCCCCGTCGCGCGGCCGCGTGCCCCGGGCGCGTTCAGCCGGGGGCAGGCGCGGCCTGGGCCCGCGCGTGGTTGCGCTGCAGCCGCCGCGCGAGCGACCAGAGGTGCACCTCGGTGGGACCGTCGTAGATGCGGAACGCCCGCAGCTCGCGGTAGATCCTCGCGACCGGCGTGTCGCCGGTGATGCCGAGCCCGCCGAGCACCTGCACGCAGCGATCGACGACGCCGAAGAGCTTCTCGGCGCATTCCATCTTGGCCATGCTCGACTCGGTCGTGGCGCGCGAGCCCTGGTCGAGGGTCCAGGCCGCCCAGTCGGTCAGCAGCTGCGCCTGGCGCAGGTCGACCTCGTTGCGCGCCAGCATGAAGCCGACGCCCTCGTGCTCGATCAGCGGCTTGCCGAAGGCCCGGCGGCGGCAGGCGTAGTCGACCGCGACGTCGTGGCAGCGCTGCGCGGCGCCCCACCAGCGCATGCAATGGGTGAGCCGCGCCGGCGCGAGCCGCACCTGCGCGTAGCGGAATCCCTCGTCGACCTCGCCGAGCACCAGCGACGCCGGCACGCGCAGGCCCTCGAGGCGGATCACCGCATGGCCACCGGGGATCGCCTCGTCGAGCGTCTCGAGCACGCGCTCGACGGTGATGCCCGGCGCGTCCATCGGCGTGAGGAACATCGTCGCCTTCTCGCCATGGGTGCGCGCCATCACGATGCCGAAGCTGGCGCCGACTGCGCCGGTGATCAGCCACTTGCGACCATCGATCACCCAGTCGCCGCCGACGCGGCGCGCCGTCGTCGCCAGCATCCCGGGGTCGGAGCCCGCGCCGCCGTCGGGCTCGCTCATCAGGAACGCGGAGCGGACCTGGCCGGCGGCCAGCGGCGCGAGGAAGCGCTGCTGCTGCTCCGGCGTCGCCACCTTCTGCAGCAGGTGCATGTTGCCTTCGTCGGGCGCCATGCAGTTCATCGCGACCGGGCCGAGCAGGGAGTAGCCCGCGGCCCGCAGCACCGTGGCGGTCTCGCGATGGTCCAGCCCCTGGCCGCCCCATTGCGGCGCGACCTGGGGCGCGAGCAGGCCAGCGGCCCTGGCGGCCGCGCGCAGTTCCTGCACCAGCCCGGGTGCCGGGCCGTGGGCCGTCAGGCGCCGGTCCGATTCGTAGGGGATCACGACCTCGCGCACGAAGCGGCGGGTGCGCTCCTCGAGGTCGATCTCGCGTTCGCTGCGGGAGAAATCCGTCATGCGGGAAGCGTCGTCCGAGGACCGCTGCGGGGGCGTGCATCGTAACGCGCCCGCCCCCACGGGGCGGGAAGGCCGCTTCCCTGGGCCTTCCCTCCCGGGGGGCCGCGTTCAGAGGTCGCGGGCGGTCGCGTAGAGCAACACCGGCGACAGGAAGATGAACAGCGAGATCACGATCAGTTCCAGGGCGTTCATGAACACACTCCTTGTGTTTTTGTGCACCGCATACATCGGTACGGACACCGGCCTTTCAAGGCCTTCCGGGTGCCCCGAGGCAGTACCCGGACCCCGGGACCACCTTGCGGACGGCGGCGGCGGGACGGGGTCCGACGCGCTGTGCGATCAGCGTCCAAAATGGCCTGAAATTCGCCTGAATCGCGCCTAACTCCGTCGAAAGATCATTCTCCGCACGGCCCGTGCCGAGCCGGATCGGCCGCGGCGTGGAAGGCCCGCGGGTGTCCGCAACGATCGTTCACAGTCTCCACGACGGCCCGGTGCTCCAATGCCGTGCCGGCGGGTCCGCCGGCCTCGACCTTTCCAGGGAGCACACATGGGTATCGCGGCAGAGTTCAAGGAATTCGCGATGAAGGGCAACGTCGTCGACCTCGCCGTCGGCGTGATCATCGGCGGCGCCTTCGGCAAGATCGTCTCGTCGTTCGTCGGCGACGTGGTGATGCCGCCGCTGGGCAAGCTGGTCGGCGGCATGAGCTTCTCCGACCTCGGCACCAGCCTCGGTGCCGGCGCCGACGGCAAGGACGTGATCCTGAAGTGGGGCGCGTTCCTGCAGACCGTGTTCGACTTCCTGGTGATCGCGCTGGTGCTGTTCATCGCGCTGCGCGCGATCAACCAGCTCAAGAAGCCCGACCCTGCCGCGCCGCCGCCGCCGCCCCCGGCGAGCGAAGTACTGCTCGCGGAGATCCGCGACCTGCTGAGGAAGCGGCCATGAGCCGTCTGCTGCGGGGCGCCGCCGCGCTCGCGCTCGCGCTGCCATGGCTGGCGTGCGGCGTCGAACAGGCCCGGGCGCAGGCGACGATCGCGCCCGGCACCGGGGCCGAGCCCGCGGCTGCCACGGCGAACCGCGACGCCGCACCGGCGTCCGCCGCCGCCGTCGCCACGCGCGACAGCGGCACGATCGCCTGGTACGGGCGGCGCTTCGCCGGGCGGCGCACCGCCAGCGGCGAGCGCTTCGATCCTGCCGCGCTGACCATGGCGCACCGGACGCTGCCTTTCGGCACCCGCGTGCGGATCACGGATGGGGCCAGCGGCAAGTCGGTGGTGGTGCGGGTCAACGACCGCGGACCGACGCAGGCGGACCGCATCGGCGACGTCTCGCTCGCGGCGGCGCGCGAGCTCGGCATGGTGCGGCGCGGGCTCGCCCAGGTGCAGCTCGAGGTGCTGGGCGCCGACTGACCCCCGCAGCCCCTACGGGGCCGCCCCGCCTGCCCAGAACGTCGCCCCGCGGTGCAGCGCCACCCACAGGATCGCAGCGAAGGTCAGCAACGCGGCGATCAGGCTCGCCCGCCGGGCGCGCAGCGTCGGCGCGCGCCTCAGCGCCAGCGAGCCGAGCGCGATGTAGGCGAGCACCAGCACGATCTTGGTGGTGATCCAGCGGTCGACCAGCGGCACGCGCTGCAGCAGGGTGGCGAGCGACACCGCGGCGCCCAGCAGCAGCGTGTCGATCGCATAGCTCAGGTAGCGCACGGCCGCCGCCATGCCGCGCGGGGAGCCCACCCACATCGCCACGCCACGCAGCGCGAACAGCCCGCCGCTCGCCAGGGCCGCCGCGACGTGCAGGATCCGGATCTGCTCGTAGTACTCGATCACGCCGAGGGCCGCCACCGGCTAGGGACATCTGCGTACTTGCCGGTCGTCATACAACTATAACAACCTCTCCCCACCACGTCAGGGGAGGTCGTTGCGATGGACACGTTGCTGTCGAATGAAGCGTTCGCCGAGGCCCTCGCGGCCGCCCGCAAGCCCGAGCACGGCGTCCTGCATCCGTTCAGCCTGGCCTGGGCGCGCGGCGAGTTCTCGCGCCGGCAGCTCGGCCAGTGGGCCGTGCAGCACTACTACTACGTGGACGCGATCGCCCAGCAGTTCGCGGCGCTGTACGCCCGCCTGCCCGACCTCGATGCGCGCCGCGAGCTGCTCGACAACCTGCTCGGCGAGGAGATGCCCGGCCAGCCCGGCAAGCGCCATCCGGAGCTCTGCGCCAAGTTCGCGCGCGCCTGCGGCGTGCCCGACGACGACATCTACCGTGCCGAGGAGAAGGGCTTGATCCTGCCGACCACGCGCGCGATGCGCGCCTGGATCTGGGAACTCGCGAGCCAGCGCACGATGGCCGAGGCCTTCGCCGGGATCATGGTCGCGCTCGAGGGCCAGCTGCCGACCCTCTACCCGATGCTCGTCGACGCGATGCGCAAGATGGGGTTCGACGACGACCAGCTGGAGTTCTTCCACGTGCACATCGAGAACGACCCGGGCCACGAGGCCTCGGGCCTGTCGATCGCCAGCCGCTATGCGAACACGCCGGACCTGCAGCGCAAGGCGATCGCCGCGGTGCGTGCCTCGGCGCAGATGCGCTACAGCATGCTCTCGGGGATGCTCGCGACCTTCGGCCTGCGCCAGGCCGCCTGAGTGAGGGGGAGCCGCCATGGTCCACGAGCTCAAGCACGCCGTGCTCGCACGGCAGACGGCCGACGACCTCGCACGGCAGCGGTTCGTGCTCGCACTGAAACGCGAGCTCACCGGCCGCATCCGCCCGGGCAACCAGCTGCTGTTCGAAGCGCGCGTCCGCCCGGCGATGCAGCGCCGCCTGCGCTCGCGCTCCGGCGCCGACCGCGAGGAGATCAAGCGCGGCCTGCTCGCGGAGCCGGCCTACCAGGCCTGGGCGGCGCTGACGCGCTGCTCGCAGGAGATGATGTGGGCGACCGTGACGGAACCCCTGATGCGCGATCGCGAGCGCATCGAGGCCGAGGCGCGGCGCCTGCTGGGCGGCGCGCAGCGTCTCGGCGGGCTCGACCTGCCGGCGGGCTTCGAGCCGCCCGCAGCGATGCGCGAGCACCACGTGCACCTGCAGCCGCAGGGCTATGCCCACACCCGCGACGCCGATGACGTGATGGCCGGCGCGCTCTACGAGGCCGGCGGCAACCTCTACTCGATGGGCCAGGGCATGGGCGGCGACGACAGCAAGGGCTTCGCCGCGATCCGCTGGATCAAGTGGCATCGCCCGGGATTCGCGCCGCGGCGCATCCTCGACATGGGCTGCTCCGCCGGTGCCGGCTCGGTGCCCTATGCCCAGGAGTTCCCCGACGCCGAGGTGCACGCGATCGACATCGGCGCGGCGATGCTGCGCTATGCCAGCGCGCGCGCCGAGTCGCTCGGCGCGCGGGTGTTCTTCCACCAGATGGACTGCGGCGCCACGGGCTTCCCCGACGGGTACTTCGACCTCGTGGTCTCGCACAACCTGTTCCACGAGGTGTCGAACGAGACCCGCAACGCCACCTTCCGCGAGACCTTCCGGCTGCTCGCCCCGGGCGGGCTCGCGCTGCACCAGGACGTCGCGATCCAGAACGCCGCGCGCACGCCCTTCGAGCAGGCCGAGCGCGCCTACGACGTCTACTACAACGACGAGCCGTTCTGGGAGAACTACGCCGACGCGGACATCGTCCGCGAGCTCGTCGCGGCCGGCTTCGCACCCGGCGCGGCGCGCGAGATCCAGCTCGGCAAGATCAACGGTCCCGGCCACTGGTTCGCGGCCGTGGCGGAGAAGCCCGCGGCGGCACCGGCCGCGCGGTCCTGAGGGAGGCACATCGATGGACGACCTGAACGCCGTGCGCGCCGCGATCGAGTACAGCACCGAGCCGCGCGTCACTTTCTTCGACGATCCCGCGGTCGACCGCGTGCTCGGCATCACGATGGCCGTCGCGCAGGAAGTCGGCACGGTGCTCGAGCGGCTCGACACCATGGAGCGGCTGCTGGTGCAGTCGGGCGCGCTGCAGGCCGGCGCGCTGCAGGCCTACGTGCCGGACGCGCCGGTCGCGCGGCAGCGGCTCGCGATTCAGGAGGCGTTCGTCACGCGCCTGCTGCGCGTGGTCGAGCAGGAACTGGTCGCACTGCGCACCGAGCAGGCGGGCGCGCGCGGCGCGGGCGCCGGCGCGGCCGCCGCGACGCGCGCCGCGGCCCCGGATCCGTCACGCCGCGAGGGCGGGCGCGCCGCCGACGCGGCCTGAGCCAGGCATCGCGGGCGGCCCCATGCTGATCAACAACTGGTACGTCGCCTGCGCCTCCGGCGACGTGGTGCCGGGCAAGCCGACGCGCGTGCAGATGCTCGGCTGCCATTTCGTGCTGTTCCGGGATGCGGCCGGCGCCGTCGCCTGCCTCTCGGACGTGTGCCCGCATCGCGGCGCGGCCCTCGGCGACGGCGAGCTGGTCGGTCACGAGGTCGCCTGCCCCTACCACGGCTGGCGCTTCGGCGCCGACGGTCGCTGCAGCCAGATCCCGGCGCTCGGGCCCGGCGTCGCGCCCCCGAAGCGGGTGCGCGTCGACCGCTACCCGACCCAGGAGAAATACGGCTGGGTGTGGGCCTTCCTCGGCGACCTGCCCGAGGCCGCGCGACCGCGGATACCGGACCTCTTCCCGGAGTACGACGACACCACGCACTGGCGGCGCATGCCCTACCAGTTCGAGGCGAACGCCAACTGGATGCGCTTCGAGGAGAACTCGCTCGACACCGCCCACACCAACTTCGTGCACCGCCAGTTCGGCGCCAAGCGCACGCCGAAGCTCGAGCCGTTCCCGATCGAGCCCACCGAGTGGGGGGCGCGCGTCGCGCGCGAGAAACCGGCGCCGCAGCAGGACCAGAAGTCCGGCGAGATCGCGAGACTGCTCGCCGCCGACCGCCGCTCCACGCGCGTCGCGCTGGAGTTCAGCCTGGTCGGCGTCTGCCACCGGATCCAGCCGACGTTCCGCGAGGGCATGAGCCAGATCAACTTCACCGCGCGCACGCCGATCGACCCCTGGCGCTCGCGTGCGATCGGCTGGCAGGCCCGCAACTACCTGCTCGAGCCCGAGCACGACGCCGAACGCATGGCGGGCATCCGCCTCGCCGTGGAGGAAGACCTGCGGGTGGTCGAGAAGGTCGAGCCGAAGCTCACGCCGCGCTCTCCGACGGAGGAGTTCCTGACCGAGACCGACGGCATGGAAGTCGCCTTCCGGCGCGTCGTCGCCCGGTATGCCGCCGCCGGCAACGAGATCGACGTCGAGCGCTTCGAGCGGCTGCGGCGCCGCCAGGTGCTGGTGATCCCCTCGCCGGCCCGCCGCGAGGACCCCTCGAACTGGGTGCACCAGACCGTCCCGCTGGTCGGCGACGGCGGCGGCTAGGCGGCGCGCGGCGTTCGCCGGCTCAGGCGCCCGCGTCGGGCTGCTGCTCGGGCGCGGCGCGCCGGAACGGCTCGAGCTCGCGGCAGGCGGCATCGATCGCCGCGATCCGCGGGAAGGCCGCGAGGTCGATGCCGAAGCGCCGCGACGCATAGGCCTGCGGGACGAGGCAGACGTCGGCGAGCGTCGGCGTGTCGCCGTCGCAGAAGCGCCCCGTGCGCGGCTCGCCGGCGAGCCGCTGCTCCAGCGCACGCAGGCCGCGGCCGATCCACTCCTGCATCCACGACCCGACCTCGGGCTCGGCCCAGCCGTGGCGCTCGCGCAGGTAGCGGATCACCGCCGTGTTCTGCAGCGGCTGGATGTCGGCGACGACGAGCTGCGCGAGGCTGCGCACCCGCGCCCGCGCCAGCGGCTCCGCCGGCAGCAGGGGCGGCGCGCCGGGGAAGGCCTCCTCGAGCCACTCGAGGATCGCCATCGACTGCGTCAGCACCACGCCATCGAGCTCGAGCGCGGGCACGCGCGACTGCGGGTTCAGCCTCGTGTAGGCCGCGCCGAACTGCTCGCCGCCGTCGCGCACCAGGTGCACCGGCACGTACTCGTAGTCGAGTCCCTTGACGGCGAGCGCGATGCGCACGCGATAGGACGCCGAGCTGCGCCAGTAGCCGTAGAGCCGCAACCTGCCCATGCGAGTCCTCCTCCGGATCGCCGAGTCTACGCGTTGCGCCGGGTCGGCGCCGGCGCACGGGGCCGCGGAGCGCCGGTGCGACGGGCAAGGGGCGCCGCGGGAGCCGCCGCTAAATCGACTGCCAGTGCGCCTCGCGAGTCTTGTCGACCAGCACCGCGCGCACGCCCTCGACGAAATCCGGATGGCGCAGGATGGCGCGCGCGGCCGCGAGCTCGTGCTCGAGGCTCGCAGCGAGCGACGACCACTGGCCGGTGGCGAACAGCGCGAGCGTCACGTCCAGGCTGTGCGGCGAGGCGCGCGCCAGCGCCGCGAGGGCTTCCGCCGCGAACGGCCCGCCCTGCCGCTGCAGCGCCTCCACCAGTGCCTGCCGGTCGCCGGCGACGCCGAAGGTCGCCGCGCAGTCCGCCGCGAGCGCCTCGAGGCGCGGCGCCCGTGCCGGCACGGCGTGGCGGTCGAGGATCGCCGCACAGGTCTCGCCGGCCCCGCTCGACGCGAGCGCGTCCAGCAGTGCACCGATGCGCTCGCGCGGCACGAGGTGGGTGGCGAGCCCGAGCGCGACCGACTCGGCGCCGTCGAGGCGCGCGCCGGTCAGGCCCAGCCAGCGGCCGAGACCCGCAGGCAGGCGCGGCAGGAAGTGGCTGCCGCCGACGTCGGGGAAGTAGCCGAGCGCGGTCTCGGGCATCGCGAACACCGCATGCTCGGTCGCGACGCGGAAGCGGCCGTGCACCGACAGGCCGAGCCCGCCGCCCATGCAGATGCCGTCGACCAGCGCGACGATCGGTCGGTCCAGGCCGGCGAGCCGGCGATTGAGCGCGAACTCCGCGGCGAAGAACCGCTCGGCGCCGTCGAAGTCACCGGCGAGGCACAGCGCGCGGATCCGCCGCATGTCGCCGCCCGCGCAGAACGCGCGGGTCGAGGCGGAGCGCAGCACGATGGCGTGCACGCCCGGGTCGGCCTCGAAACCCGTCAGTGCGGCGTCGATCGCCTCGACCATCGCGGTCGTCAGCGCGTTCAGCGCGGCGGGGCGCTCGAGGGTCACGAGACCGAGCACGCCGCGTCGCGTCGCGACGATTTCGCTGCCGTCCGTCATCCGCATCGCCCGCGCTGGTGGCCCACGTCCTCGATGGTACGCGGCGGCAGCCCGCAGCGCGCGCGCCGACGAGGGGCATGGCCTAGAATCCGGCCTCGACCGGGGGATCGACGGTCCCGCCTCCGCAGGTCCAGCCCCCATGGCTCGCAGGTAGGCACTCGTGAAGCTCAACCTCTCGGCGCGCGCGGCACCGTCGCGGCACGGGCCCGGCGCGCGCCTGTCCCGCAGTCCGTGGCTCGCCGGGGCGCTCGCCAGCCTGCTGGTCGCGGCCGCGGCGGCGACGTCGCCGCCGCTGCCAGCGTCGCGCGCCGCGCCGCCGGTGCCCGGGGAGCTCGCGTCTTTCCGCCGGGCGCTCACCCGCCTGGTCAGCCAGGACCTGGTGACGGCCGGCGCCCTGCAGGCCCTGGCCGATTCCCTCGAAACGCGTGCGGCGGGCGACACGGCGCTGCGGGCGATCGCCCGGGCGGCGCGGGCCCGCAGCCACTTCCGCTCGCGGGACGTGGCGACCGCGACGCGCGAGGCGCAGCAGGCGCAAGCGCTGGCCGAGGCCTCGGGCGACTCGTTCGCCCGTTTCCATGCGCTGCGCCAATCCGCGACGCTCGCGATGAACCGTGGTGACTTCGAGCCTGCGACCCGCGGCTACGTCGACTCGCTCGCGGCCGCCCGCGCCAGCGGCGAGCCGCTCGCGGCCGTCACGGCGCTCGCGAGCCTCGGCACGGTCACGCAGTTCGCCGGCGCACTCGAGGACGCGGTCCGCTACTACGTCGAGGCGCGCGAGCTGGCCGCGCGCCTCGACGAGCCCGGCCTCGAGGCCTCGATCGAGAACAACCTCGGCTACCTGTCGATCGAGAACCGCGACCTCGACGCCGCCGTGGGCTCGTTCGACCGCGCGGCTGCGCTCGCGGCCCGCTCGGGCAACGCGCAGATCGCCTTCACCCAGGCGAGCGGCCGGGCGATGCTCGCGCTCGCGCGGGGCGACGCGGCCGGCGCCGTGTCCGGCCTGCGCGCGATCCTCCTGCGCGCCGACCCGCACATCGACGCCTACCTGCGCGGCGAGCTGCAGGTGTTCCTGGCCCGCGCGCAGCTCGCGGCCGGCCAGGGCACCGCGGCCGGCGAGGCTGCGCGGCGCGCGATCGCGCAGCTGGCCGGCATGCCGATGCGGGCCCTGCCCGCCGAGGTGGTGCTGGCCGACGCGCTGGTGGCGAGTGGCCGCAACCGGGAAGCGGCCGCGCGCGCGCGCGAGGCCGCCGCGCGCGCCGCACCCGGCACCCGGGTGCGAGCCGAGCTGCTCGACGCGCAGGCGCGGGCGCTCGCGGCGGCCGGCGACCACGCCGCTGCCTATGCGGTGCAGGGGGCCGCCCTGCTCGAGCGCGACCGCTCCAGCTCGGACCGGGCACGCCTGCGCCTCGGCCTGCTGCAGGCGCGCCTGGACGACGCGCTCGCCCAGCGCGAGCTGGCGCTGCTGCGTGCGCAACGCGCCGCCTCCGAGGCACGCTCCGCGCAGAGTCGCCAGCAACGCAACCTCGCGCTGGCGCTGCTCGTGATCGTGGCGCTGGCGGGGGTGATCGTCGCGATGCGGCTGCGGCGCCGCCGCGCGCTGGAGCAGGAGGCTGCGCGCCTGCAACGTCTCGACGCCCTCGGCCAGCTGACCGGCGGCGTCGCCCACGACTTCAACAACCTCCTGACCGTGGTCGAGCAGGCGGCCGGCCTGCTCGGCAAGCGCGGCGCCGTGCGCGCCGATCCGGTGGCGATGCGCCTGGTCGAGGAGTCGCGCGGTGCGGCGCGCAGCGGCGCGAGGATCACCCGGCAGCTGCTGGCGTTCGCACGCCGCCAGCCCTTGGCGCCGCAGCCGCTGGTGCTCGACGTCTACCTGCTCGGCATCCGCGACCTGCTGGCCCGCACGATCGGCGACCGGCTGCGGCTCGAGATCGAGGTCGAGCGCCCGTCGCCGCTGGTCGAGGCCGATCGCGCCCAGCTGACCGCGACGCTGATCAGCCTGCTCGCCAACGCGCGCGACGCGAGCGCGCCGGGCGAGTCGGTGCGCGTCGAGGTGCGACGCGACCACGAGCAGGGTGCGCGGGTGGCGATCGCGGTCGTCGACCGGGGCAGCGGGATGTCGCCGGAGGTCGCCGAGCGCGCCACCGAGCCTTTCTTCACCACCCGTGCCGACTCGGGCGGCGCCGGCCTGGGACTCAGCATGGCGGACGGCTTCTGCCGGCAGTCCGGCGGCGCGCTGCGCATCGATTCCGTGCCCGGTCGTGGAACGAGCGTCAGGATATTGTTGCCCGAAGCCCCTCCGCCCGCGAATACTCCCGCCGTGCGCACGCCGAACACGCAGGGCAGGTTCTTCGGGCATGGCGTCCTCCTGGTCGAGGACAACGACCGGCTGCGCCGGGTGCTCGAGCTGTCGCTGGCGGAGATCGGCTTCGAGGTCGTTTCCGCGGCGAGCGGCGACGCCGCCCGCGAGTACCTCTCCGGCAGCGCTTGCCCCACCCTGCTGTTCTCGGACATCCGCATGCCGGGCAAGCTCAACGGGGTGCAGCTGGCGGCCTGGGCCGTCCAGCGCTGCCCGCAGCTGCGGGTGCTGCTGCAGACCGGCTATGCCGAGGAGGACGCCGGGCGCTTCGCCGTGCTGCGCAAGCCGTTCACCGCCGAGGAACTCGTGGACGCGATCGCCCGGGTGATGTCGGTGGGCGCGGCGGACGCCGCCGACGCCGCGCGGCCGGCCGTCGGGACCGGTGCCGCCGGGGAGACCGTCGCATGAAGCCGCCCGGACAGCAGGCCGAGCGGCTGGCGCTGGTCGGCGGATCCGGCCGCGGCGACTCGCTGCTGCGGCAGGCCTTCGACTGCGCGGCCGACGGGCTGGCGATCCTCGACGCCGCGGGAGCGCAGGCGCGGATCGTGCTCGCCAACGGCGCCCTCGGGCGCACGCTCGGCATCGCGCCGGCGGAGCTCGCCGGCGGGCCGCTGCAGGCCTGGCTGCAGGCCGACAGCGCCGCGCTCGCGCAGCGCGCGATCGAGGAATCCGCGCGCGGCGAGGGCGAACGCCGCGTCGAGCTCGGCCTGGTCACGAAGGACGGCCACGGCCGCTGGGTCCAGGTGCTGCTGCGCCGGCTCGAGCACGACGCCGACGCGCGCGTGCTCGCGACCTTCACCGACCTCACCGACCTCACCGACCGCAAGGGCATCGAGGAGGCCGCCGGCTCCCTGCCGGTCAAGATGTTCGGCCTCGACCGCGCGCTGCGGCTCAGCTGGATCAACCAGGCGGCGGCGCAGGCCATCGGCCGCTCCAGCGCCGAACTGGTCGGCCTCGGCTGGTTCGACCTGTTCCCCTGCCTCGCCGAGCGGCGTCCGATCTACGAGCGGGTCCTGCGCGGCGAGTCGCACGATGCCGACCGCCTCGACCTGGTCGTGCCGTCGACCGGCCAGACCCTGTCGCTCGCCACCTCGCTGCGCCCGATCCGGGGGCGCGACGGGGTCGTCGGCGGCATGGTGATCATGGCGCGGGACGTCGGCGCGCTGCAGCAGGCGCGCGACGAGCGCCGTGCGGCCCAACGGCGCCTCGCCGTGCTGGTCGAGAAGATCCACGACCTCATCACCGTGCTGTCGCGCGACGGCACCATCGACTACCAGAGCCCGTCCTGCCAGCGGGTGCTCGGCTACGAACCGGGCGAGCTGCTCGGCCGCAACGTCTTCGACTTCGTGCACGCCGACGACGCCGCCGACCTGCGGCAGCGCTTCGCGGCGCACCTGCTGGACCCGAAGCGCATCATCCCGGGCCCGGCGGAAGCACGGCTGCGCCACAAGGGCGGCGGCTGGTGCTGGCTGGAGATCGTCGCCACCAACGCGTTCGACGACCCGGCGGTCAACGGCCTGGTGGTGGTGGCGCGCAGCGTCGACCGCCGCAAGGCCGCCGAGGCGGAGCTCGCCGCCAACCGTGCCCAGCTCGACTTCTCGCTCGACGCGGCCAACATCGGGGCCTGGGACTACGACGTGCCGAGCGGCGTGCATCGCTTCGATGCGCGCTGCCGCGAGCTGGTCGGCGGCCTGCCGGAGGCGACCAGCGTCGGCCTGGAGGCACTCGCGCGCCTTACCCACCCCGAGGACCTCGAGCGCTCGCGCCGCCAGCTGCTGCGCCACATCAAGGGCGAGACGCCATGGTACGAGATCGAGTACCGCGCGCGCACCACCGAGGACGGGCCGTGGCACTGGGTCTACGCCCGCGGCCGGGTGTCGGCCCGCGCCGCCGACGGCCGCGTCACGCGCCTCAGCGGCGTGATGATGGGCATCGACGAGCGGCGGCGCGCCGAGACCCGCCTGCACGAGATCGAGCGCCACCTCGAGACCGCGCTGTGGGGCGGCGGCGTCGGCTTCTGGATCCTCGACGTCGCGCACGAGACCTGGTTCGCGAGCGACAGCTGGCTCGCCCTGACCGGCTACACGCGCGAGGAGTGGAACGCGCGCGGCGAGCCCTGGGACGAGATCGTCCACCCGGACGAGCGGCTGCGCGTCCGCGCCGAGGTCGACCGCTTCCTCGCCGGCACGCTCGAGTCGGTGCAGTTCGAGTGCCGCTTCCGCGTCAAGTGCGGCGACTGGATCTGGGTGCTGATCCGCGCCCGCGCCGCCGAGCGCGATCCCCAAGGACGACCGGCGCGCGTCCTCGGCACGACCGTCGACGTCACCACGCTCAGGAAGATGGGCGAGTTCCTCGCCGAGACCCAGGCCGCGGCCAAGGTCGGTGGCTGGGAGCTGAACCTGCGCACCGGCGCGCTGACCTGGACGGCCGAGACCTATGCGCTGTTCGAGACCACGCCCGCGGCGTACACGCCCTCGCTCGCCAACGCCTTCGACCTCTACGAGCCGGACTGCCACGGGGCGATGCAGGCGGCGATGGCTGGCGCGATCGAGCGTGGCGAGCCGTTCGACATCGAGGTGCGCGCGCACACGCTGCGGGGACGGCAGGTCTGGCTGCGGCTGGTCGGCAAGGCGGAGTGCGCCGGCGGCCAGGCCATCCGGCTCTACGGCGCCAAGCAGGATATCACCGCGCTGAAGGCCGCCGAGCAGGCGCGCGGCGCCGCGGTCGCGGTGCAGCGCGCCGTCACCAGCAACGCGCCCGACTGGCTGCTGCTGCTCGACCCGCAGCTGCGGGTCCACTACGCCAACCGTCCGCTGCGGGGCCTGTCGCCCGAGGAGGCCGTCGGCCGCAACGCGATCGAGCTGCTCGACCCGTCGGTGCGCGAGCTGCTGCGGGCGGCCTGCCAGCGCGCCCTGCTCGAGCAGCGCCCGCAGACGGCCGAGACCCACGAGCAGATGCCCTGGGGCGCATGGCTGCACCTCGAGTATTCGGCGGCGCCGGTGGTGCAGGACGGCTCCTCGATCGGCCTGTCGGTGCGCGTCACGGACGTGACGCGGCGGCGCCAGGCCGAGGAACAGCTGCGCACCCAGGCCCGCGTCCTGGAGACGATGCGCGAGGGCGTGGTGCTGTTCCGCCCGGCCGGCGAGATCCGCCTCGCGAACCCGGCGGTCGGCCGGCTCTTCGGGCTCGCGTCCGCGGCCCTGGTCGGCTCGTCGGTGGCCCGGCTCGGCGTCGCCCACGAGATGCTGGAGCGGGCCGTGCGCACCGCCGCCGACGACGGCGCGGGCGCCGCGACCGGCTCGCGCGAGTGGCTCGCGCGGCGCGCCGACGGCAGCAGCTTCCTGGTCGAGGGCGTGTTCAGCGCAGTGGAGTTCGCCGGCGAGCGGATGATCATCGGCGTGCTGCAGGACGTGACCGACCGGCGGCAGCTGGAGCGCGCGATCATCGAGACCTCGAGCTTCGAGCAGCAGCGCCTCGCCAGCGACCTGCACGACGGCCTCGGGCAGGAACTGACCGGCATCGCGCTGCTGCTGCGCTCCGCGGTCGCGCGGATGGGGGAGGATCCGGCCACGGCCGCGTCGCTGTTGCGCGAGGCGGCCGGACTGGTCGACGAGGCCGTGCAGAACGCGCGGGCGCTGGCCCACGGCCTGGCGCCCGCCGCGCTCGAGCTCGGCGGACTGCCGGGCGCGCTGTTCGACCTCGCGCGCCGCGTGCGCCGCAGCTTCGGGATCCGCGCGCAGTTCCGCAAGCGCATCGGCTCGCCGCTGCGCCTGGACTCGGCGCAGGCCAACCACCTCTACCGGATCGCCCAGGAGAGCGTCAGCAACGCCGTGCGCCACGGCCGTGCCTCGCGCGTGCTGCTGCGGCTGGTCACCGCGGACGACGAGCTGCGCCTCGAGGTGGTCGACAACGGCTCGGGCATGCCGGCGCCGGAACGCCGTTCCGCATCGGGCATGGGGCTGCGCATCATGGAATATCGCGCGCGGATGCTGGGCGGCGAGCTGGCCATCACCACGCCGCGACGCGGCGGCACCCGCATCTGCTGCCGCGTGCCGCTGCGGGCGCAGCCGCCGCTGCAGCCGTCGCCGCCGGCCGGCGCATCGCGCACGCCCTGAAGCGCAGCCGCACGCGCCGCCTGCCGGCGCGATGGGCGCGGGCCTCAGCCGACCTGTGCGGCCGGCAGCCGGATCGACACCTCGAGCCCACCGCCGTCGCGCGGCCGCGCGGCGATCTGGCCACCGTGCGCCTCGACCGCGCGCCGCGCGATCGCGAGCCCGAGGCCGGTGCCCCCGGAGCCGTCCGGCACCCGCACGTAGGGCTCGAAGATGCGCTCGAGGAACGCCTCGGGCACACCGGGCCCGCGGTCGGCGATCCCGACGTGCTGCCACTCCGGCTCGCGCCGCAGTACCACGGACACCGCCGAGTCGCGCGGCGCGTAGCGGATCGCATTGCGCAGCACGTTCTCGAGCGCTGCGCGCAGCAGCTCCGGGTCGCCGACGACCGGCGCTCCCGGGCCCGCCTCGAGATCGAGGCGGCAACCGTGCCCCGCGGCCTCCAGCTCCTCGTCCCGCACCAGCGCCGCCAGCAGCTCGTCGAGACGCACCAGGCGCCGCTGGAACGGTGCGGCGGCGTCGAGCCGCGAGAACTTCAGCAGGTCGCCGATGGTGTGGTCCATGCGGCGGATCTCGGCCTCGATCCGCGCCACCTCGCTCTCGCCCACGGTGCCGCGGTGCGCCGCCAGCGCGAGCGCCGCCTGCAGCCGCGCGAGCGGCGAGCGCAGCTCGTGCGACAGCTCGCCCATCAGCTGCGCGCGGCTCGCCAGAAGCCGCGAGATCTGCTCCGCCATCCGGTTGAAGTCCGCGGCCAGCGAGCCCAGCTCGTCGCCGCGCGCGGCCAGCGCGGCCGGCACGCGCGCGTCGGTCTGCCCCGAGGCGAGCTCGCGCACCACGCGCTGCAGCTCGCCGACCGGTCGCCCGACCGAGCGCGCGATCCACCACGCCACCGTCGCGATCACCAGGATCGCCACCGCCAGCAGGCCGAAGGTCGTCAGCGCGTTGCCGACCAGGCTGATGCGGTTCGGCAGCACCAGGAACGTGTAGAGCTGCCCGTCGGGCCCGACCAGCTGCGGCGCGAGCCGCACCGGCCGGAACGCGTCGTCGGCGGCCTCGGGTGGCCCGACCACCGAGCGGCGCACGAAGTCGGCGTAGAGGCGCGGCAGCGGCTGGCCGCGCAGGTCCTCGCTGCGCCCATCCAGCACGTAGACGGTGACGTCGCTCGGGATCGCGGCGTCCGCGTCGAGCCAGCGCACCAGCGCCTCGCGCCCGCCGGCCCCGAGCACCCGGGCTGCCTCGCGGCCCAGGCCGCTGTGCTTGGTCGCGGTGTAGTTCTGCAGCTCGCCGGCGGCGACGAACCAGACGCTCGCCAGCGACAGCACGACGAAGGCGACCAGCGCCGCGCCGATGTACAGCGCCATGCGCCAGTAGAGCCGGGACGGGGGCAGGCGCATCAGCGGGCGCCCGGCACCACGTGCTCGGGGTCGAGCACGTAGCCCTGGCCACGGACCCCGCCGATGCAGCCCTCGTGCAGGCCCGCGGCCTCGAGCTTGCGTCGCAGCTTCGAGATCAACGTGTCGATGCTGCGATCGTAGGCCTCGATCGGCCGGTCGAGCGCGAGCTGCGTCAGGCGCGCGCGCGACAGCACCTCGCCCGGGTGGCGCAGCAATTGCTCGAGCACGCGCATCTCCGCGGCGGTCAGCGCGAGCGGTCGCCCGAGCGCCTGCGCCTCGCGCCGGCGCGTGTCGAGCCGGATCGCACCGGCGGCCAGCACCGGCTCGTCGACCGCCGCCGCCGCCACCGGCCGCGCGCGCTTCAGGATCGCGCGGATGCGCACCGCGAGCTCCAGCGGGCTGCAGGGCTTGGCGAGGTAGTCGTCGGCGCCGTCCATCAGGCCGAGGATGCGCTCGGACTCCTCACCGCGCGCCGTCAGCATCACCACCGGCAGGTCGTGCCGCTGTCGCAGGCGCTTCAGCGCCTCGAAGCCGCTGATGCCGGGAAGCATCACGTCGAGCACGAGCAGGTCGGGCGGGTCGGACTCGAGGCACGCCAGCCCCGCCTCCGCATCGTGCGCCATGCCGACCTGGAAGCCCTGTAGCTCCAGGAACTCGCGCAGCATCGAGGCCAGCGCAACGTCGTCGTCGACCAGCAGGATACGGGGCGCCTTCTGTTCCATCGCTCACATCCTGCCTGACGATTTCCCGGGATTTCGCACTGTTGACGCTCTGTTGACACACGGCCCGGCCGGCAGCGCCTAGAGTCTCGTACAGGCCTCACCGAGACGCCACGCGCCCGGAGTTCCCCATGAGCACCCCCGCCGACGCCGTTCCCGCCGCCGATCCCCAGGGCCAGGGCCGCCTGATGAGCCTGCTCTACCGTCCGCCCTGGGTCGGCCTGCTGGCCTTCGTCATCGTGTTCGTCGTCCAGGCACTCGGCCACACGGTGATGATCGTGATGGAGGACGTCTGGCCGGGCCCCGGTTATGTCTACCAGTCGGCGTTCGCGATGGGTGCCCTGGGCGCCGTGCTGCTGTTCCTCGGCATGCGCACCCGCAAGGAGGTCTCGGCCACCTGGTACGGCTTCTGGGCCGGAACCTTGCTCTGGACCGGCTGGATCGAGTTCTCGTTCGTCTGGGCGGCCAACTTCCTCGGCGTGCCGGACCTGATGGACAAGGAGGTCGCCGGCGCGATCGCCACCAAGGCCGAGTACCTGGTGATGATGTCGTCGATCGGCGTGATGGGCGCGACGTTGGTCTACTTCCTGCTGAACAAGGAGACGAAGTGCAACTTCTTCCTTTGGTTCCAGCGCAACCTGAACCTCAGGACCGGCCGCCCGAGCCCCGGCCACGAGCGCAACTTCGCCGCGATCACCGCGCTCGAGACCGTGTACGTGATCTGGTTCTTCTACCTCGTGCTGCTGTTCATCTACGACGAGAGCATCCTGGGCGACCGCCACCCCGTCACCTACGGCATCTTCTTCCTCAACGTGATCTGGGCGGTCTACCTGTTCCAGCGCCTGATGAAGTTCTGGAAGGTGACCACGGCGATCCGCTACGGCATCCCGACCGCGATCGTCGCCTGGAACGCCGTCGAGATCGGCGGCCGCTGGCACCTGTTCACCGAGTTCTGGGAGCGCCCGCAGGACTTCGCGCTCGAGATGAGCCTGCTCACCTGCGGCGTGGTCATCGCTGCGCTGCTCGCGGCGCGCACGCCGGCGCACAAGAAGGCCGAGATGTCGCGGCAGGCGGCGGCCGCATCGGCGAAGCCGCACGGCTGAGGCGGGTCGCTGCCACTCCGCGGACAAGGGTCCGCGGAGTCCCGCGGTTAGTTGCAGCAAGCAATAGGGTGTCCTCCTGGACGCGCCGCGTGGCGTACCCGGATGGCAGGGGTTGCCGCCGGGTCGCCTGGCGACGCGCGAGCCCCAGCCTCACGCTCGATTCGGACGGAGCACACCCATGCGTATCCCCGGACCCGCGGCGTTCGCCGCACTCGCCCTGGCTCTCGCCTGCGACGCCGCATTCGCCCAGTCGGCCGACCGCATCTGGACCGGCGGCCCCATCATCACCCTGGACGACTCGGCGATGCGCGCCGAGGCGCTGGCCGAATCCGGGGGCCGGATCGTCGCGGTCGGCTCCCGTGCCGAGGTGATGAAGTTCAAGGGCCGCAAGACCCGCGTGATCGACCTGAAGGGCCGCACCATCGTGCCGGGCTTCGTCGACCCGCACGGCCACGTCGGCATGGGGGGTTTCCAGGCGCTCAGCGCGAACCTGCTGGCGCCGCCCGACGGCCAGGTGACCGACATCGCCGGCCTGCAGGCCACGCTGCGCAAGTGGGTCGAGGACAACCGGGCGGTGGTCGCCAAGGTCAACCTGATCGTCGGCTTCGGCTACGACGACTCGACCCTGAAGGAACTGCGCCACCCGACGCGCGACGACCTGGACGCGGTCTCCCGGGACGTGCCGATCCTGCTCGCGCACCAGTCCGGCCACCTGAGCGTGCTCAACACCAAGGCGCTGGAGGTCGTGGGCTACACGGCCGCTTCCAAGGACCCCGCGGGCGGCGTGATCCGCCGTCGCGAAGGCAGCCAGGAGCCGAACGGCGTGCTCGAGGAGACCGCGCACATCAACGCTGTCTACAAGCTGCTGCCGGCGGTCGGCCCGGAAGGCTTCAAGACCTTTGCGCGCGAGGGCGCCAAGCTCTGGGCCCGCTACGGCTACACCACGGCGCAGGAAGGCCGGACCACCCCCGGTTCCGTGAAGCTGCTGCAGGAAGTGGCCGCCGAGGGCGGCTTCCCGATCGACGTCGCCGCCTATCCCGACGTGCTGCTCGGCCGCGAGCCGATCGAACGGGGCGCGAGCGCGGCCTACGTCAACCGCTTCCGCATCGCCGGCGCCAAGCTGACGATCGACGGCAGCCCGCAGGGCTTCACGGCCTGGCGCGACCGGCCCTATTACAAGCCCGTGGGCAGCTATCCGGCGGGCTACTCGGGCTACGCGGCGGTGTCGGCCGAGGATGCGATGTCGGCGATCGCGTGGGCGTCGGAGAAAGGGATCCAGATCATCGTCCATTCGAACGGCGAGCGTGCCACCGACGTGCTGATCGCCGGGCACAAGGCCGCCCAGGCGCGCTTCCCGCAGGCGCGGAACCTGCGCCCGGTGCTGATCCACGGCCAGTTCCTGCGCGAGGACCAGCTCGACAGCATGAAGGCGCTCGGCATCGTGCCGGCACTGTTCCCGATGCACACCTTCTACTGGGGCGACTGGCACCTCGAGCGCACCGCCGGACCCGTCGACGGTGCCAACATCTCGCCGACCGGCTGGGTGCTGCAGCGCGGCATGGTCTTCACCAGTCACCACGACGCGCCGGTGGCCTTCCCCGACTCGATGCGCGTGCTCGACGCCACCGTGACGCGGCGCGCGCGCGGCTCGGGTCGCGTCGTCGGGCCCCAGCATCGCGTCGACGTGATCACCGGCCTCAAGTCGATGACGCTCTGGGCGGCGTACCAGCACGGCGAGGAAAAGGCCAAGGGCAGCCTCGAGGTCGGCAAGCTCGCCGACCTCGCGATCCTCTCGAAGGATCCGACCGCGGTCGACCCGACGACGATCGCGAGCATCCGGGTCACCGAGACCGTCAAGGAGGGCACGACGGTGTTCCGCCTGACGCCGGCCGAGATGCGCCAGGCCGCGACCCGGGGACCCGGCGAGGGGCTCGGGAAGCTGCTCGGTGCGATGGCGCATCCGGCGCTGCCGGCGAATTCGATGTGGAGCATGCGGGCCGCTGCCGCAGCGCCCGCCGTCGACTCCTGCCCCTCGGTGCTGATCATGCAGCTGGCCGACGCGATGGCGCGCGGTACCGGCCGTTGACCAGCGTGGGCCCGGCGGCCCGCCGGGCGAGCGTCGGCACGGCGCGCGGGCGTGCGAACGCCGTCGGCCTCGCCGTGTCGCTGTGCCTGGTCGCCGCGTGGCCGACGCCTGGCGCGGCGAGTGGACTCGCGGGCGACTGGGGCGGCGTCCGCACGCGGCTCGCCGAGCGCGGCGTGGCACTGCGCGCCGAGGTCACGGGCTTCGCCACTGGGCTGCTCGAGGGCACCGGCGAGTCCGGGGCAGACGGCCTCGGCCGCTGGGACGCCCATGCCGACGTCGACTTCGGCAAGCTCGGTCTCGCCGAGGGGCTGAGCCTGAACGTCCACGCCGAGGGCCGCGTCGGCACGGCGCCGTTTTCCTACGGTGGCCAGCTCTGGCCGGCAAACACCGGTGCGGTGGTCCCGCTCGGCGGGCGCTCCGCCGCGGCCACGTCGATCCACCTGCGGATGCCGCTCGGCGAGCGCAGCACGCTGCTGCTCGGCAAGATCAATGCGCTCGACCTGCTCGCCGCGGATCCCGTGCTCGGCGGGCTCGGCACGCGCCGGTTCGCCCACCTCGCCTTCGCTGCGCCACCGTCGGGCGTCGTGCCGCCGACCATCATGGGTGGCGTGCTGGTGCGTCGCGGCGCGCCCTGGTCGTGGACGACCATGGTGTTCGACCCCGGCGACCGGACGCGCAACTACGGCTTCGGCGGGCTGTTCTCGACTGGCGTCAACCTCGGGGTCACCGGCACCTGGTCGGGCGACGTGTCCGGCCGCCGCTCCTCGCTGTCGCTGAACGCCACCGGTTCCACCCGGCGCGGCGCCGACCTCGGCGACCTGCTCGCGCCTCCCGGCTTCGTGACCGAGCCGCGCAAGGGCAGCTTCAACCTGTCGGCGCAGTTCGCGCACCGCCTGCCCGGCGGCGACGGCCGCAAGGACCAGGGGCTCGACCTCGCGGTGAAGGTGGCGATCGCGGATGGCAACCCGAACCCGATCCGCTCCGCGCTATTGCTCGGCCTGGTCGGGCGGGGGCTGGTGGCGGGACGCCCGGGCGACGAGTTCGGCCTCGGCGGCTTCTTCTACGACCTGTCCGACGTGCTGCAGGACACGATCGCGCCCCTGCTGGACGTGGACGACGAGGCCGGACTCGAGGCCTGGTACGGTATCGCGCTCGGGCCCGATGCGCGGCTGTCCGCGCACCTGCAACTCGTCGACCCGGCGCGCGGCGCGTCCGAGGTCGCCTGGATCGGCGGCCTGCGGCTGAACCTGCGTCTTTGACACGACCACTCGTGGAGCCTCCAACGGAGCCTCCAACGATGCACACTCGTGTCACTCGGCGCCACGCACGGTGCTGCGCGAATGGCGGGCGGTCGATGCGCAGGTCGTCGCGCCGGCCGGGCTGATCCTCGGCTTCGGCTACGACGACGTGCAGCTGAAGGAGCTGCGGCACCCGGCCCGCGACGATCTCGATGCGGTGTCGCGCGACCTGCAGATCCTGGTGCTGCACCAGACCGGGCACCTCGGCACGATGAATTCCCGGGCGTCGGCCGCGTCGCGCCCGCTGCCTGCGGGTGGACGGCCAGCGTCTGCAGGTCGGGCACGCGCAATGGCTGCGGGCCGATCGCCGCCATGATCGCGATGCTGCGGCTCGACATCCCGACAGTGGGCATGATGCCGCCCCGACCGGCACCTCACAGCAGCCATTCGATCGGCAGCCGCTCCAGCAGCCAGACGAGCAGGCGGCGCCCTCGGCTCGCGTGCGCCTCCTCGTCGTATACCACTTCGCCCGCACCGGTCCGTTCGATCCACTCCACCCGACCCCCCTTCCCGAGCCGCAGCTCGTAGGCGTTGGCGGGTAGCCAGCGATCGATCGCATCGGAGATGGTGGTGGCCAGGCCCGGGCTCTCGATCACCAGCCCCATCTCGGTATTCAGGGAGAGCGAGCGCGGATCGACGTTGAACGAGCCGACGTAGGCTCGCCTCCGGTCGAGCGCGAAGGTCTTGCCGTGCAGGCTGGCTGCGCTGCTCCCGACCACGCCCCAACCCCGTCCCGGCGCCGCGCCGCGCTCGGGCTTGAATTCGTACAGCGACACGCCGGCGCGCAGCAGGTCGAGGCGCCGGCGGGCGTAGCCGGCGTGCACGGCAGCCACGTCGGTGGCGGCCAGCGAGTTGGTGAGCACGCGCAGCCTGACGCCGCTCTCGCGGTAGCGGGACAAGGCGGCCGTGCCGCGCGCACCGGGCACGAAGTAGGGCGAGACCAGGTCGACCAGCCGCTCCGCCCGTCCCAGCGCCGCCGTCAGGTCGGCCGCCATCCACTCGGATGGCTCCACCCTGCCCTCGGCCTTGGCGGGCGGATCGACGACCAGCCGGATCGCCACCCATTCGAGCGCCAGCGTGCCGGCGGACATGCGGGCGGCCAGCCCGGTGTCACGTAGCGCATCGACGTAGCGTGCCGTCTGCGGTGCCGCCGCGACCTCGGCGATACGGCTCGTGAGGGCGGCGGCGGCCTTCGCCCCGCCCTTCACCAGCCGCGAAACGGGTCGGGCCAGCGGGCTGTTCCAGTAGGCATCGAAGGCCGCGGCGATGTCGGCCGCGACCGGGCCGGCGACCAGCGCGTCCAGGTCGGCGAAGGCCAGCGCCGGGTCGGCACCGAAACAGACGTCGCCGACGTTGCGCCCGCCGACGATCGCGGCCTGCCGGTCCGCGATCCAGGCCTTGTTGTGCATCCGCCGGTTCAGGCGCGCGAAGTCGAACAGGTATCCCAGCGGCTTGAAGCGGCGCTGCGGGTACGGGTTGAAGAGGCGTACCTCGACGCCCGCGCACGCGTCGAGCGCCGCGAGCAACGGGTCCATGCCGGCGATGCCGTTGTCGTCGAGCAGCAGCCGCACGCGCACGCCGCGCGCGGCCGCGCGGCGGATCTCCTCGAGCAGCAGGATGCCGGTCGTGTCGGCCCGCCAGATGTAGTACTGCAGGTCGAGCGCCGCTTCGGCGGTGCGCGCCAGCGCGACGCGCGCGGTGAAGGCTTCGAGCGCGTCGGGCAGCGCGCGCACGCCGCTGCGGCCGTCGCACGGATCCGCGGCCCGCACCGCGCGCCCGAGCGTGGTGTCGGCACCCGAGGCGAGGTGCACGCTAGGCACTCATGGGGAGGGCATTCACCGGCCCGTGTAGGCCGTCCGCGCCGCGCCGCGCCGCAAGCCCTGCCTGACCCACCGGCGACGGACTCGCGCGACTCAGGCCGGCCGCAGGTAGACGCCGCGCGCGTAGAAGCGGTCCTGCACGTCGGCGAGGCCCGTCACGCGCTCGCCGACGCGGGCATAGGGGTTCTGCCCAGGGTCGCCGCGCCAGCCGTTGTTGGCGATGCCGAGGCCCTGCAGGTAGGCCCCCGCATAGGCGCCCGGCTCGTCCCAGATCGCGGTGTTCAGCCGCAGGTCGCGGCGCGCGGCGCGCAGCGACGCCATGTCCACCGGCACCACCATCACGCCGGGCCCGTTGTGTCCGATGCGGTCGCGCTCGCGGCCACGGAAGTCGATCATCTGGCTCTCACCGTAGCTGATCCATGCCTCGCGCTTCGTCGCATCGTAGCCCTTGTTGGAGCACAGCAGGTAAGCCTGGTTCTCGAACGCGCGCTTGCGGCGCAGCTGGTGCCAGGCCGGTCGGTTCGAGCCGAAGCCCTCCGCGGTCAGCTGCAGGATCAGCTCGGCACCCGCGTTCGCGAGGGCGCGCGCGACCTCGGGGAACACGATCTCGAAGCAGATGATCACGCCGATCTTGCCGAGCGGCGTGTCGACGATCCGGTAGAGGTCCTCGACGCCGTGCTTCGCCACGTACTGGTCGTAGATGCTGCCGGGCGTGGTGTCGGGCAGCGCGCCGTAGACGTCGACGCACTGCAGCTTGCGATGGCGCAGGAGGATCTCGCCGCGATCGTCGATGAAGAAGGCGCTGTTGAACGAGCGCCCCGGGAAGGCCGGGTCCGCCTCCATGAACTCGGCGGCGACGTGGATCGAGTTGTCGCGCGCCCACTCGCGCAGCCGCGACACCTCGGGACCGCCGGCCTCGACCGAGGCGCTCAGCAGGTCCGGCACCGTGCGATAGCCCGCACCGGTGAAGCAGAACTCGGGGAACAGCGCGAGCCTGGCGTTCGGCGCCGCGGCGATGCGCCCGACCTGCGCCAGCGCCGTCTCGAGGTTCTGCATCAGCGCAGCGCGACGGCCCTCGACCGGCAGCGGCGACAGGGTCGCCGGCTGCGCGACCAGCGCGAGGTAGGAATCGAGCAGCTCGCCGCTGGGCGTGCGGCGCTGCTCCCGCAGCCGGACGCGCCGCCCGGCCTCGGCGCGCCAGGCCTCGCGCGTCGCCGGGCTCGCGACCGGCGCACGCGCAGCGGCCTGGTGCTCGAAGATGCGGCCGAACAGCTCGTCGCGCAGCCACAGCGGGAAGTTGTCGTAGAGGTCTGGCGAGATCTTCGCGCGCGCGCGGCGCACCCACTGCGGGTCGAAGCGCACCGCGACCGCGTCGAGCGTGGCGTCACCCCCGGCACCGTCGAGCGTCAGGTCGCCGTAGCGTGCGCCGCCGGCACGGGCCGCGATCGCCACCGCGCACCAGTTCTCGTAGCCGATCGACGCGGGCAGCTCGGCGAGCGCCTCGGCCGTGCCCGGCGGTGCCGCGGCGAACGGCGCGAGCAGCAGCTCGGCACCGGCGTACACCACCGCGCGCACCAGCCCGGGGATCAACAGGTCCTCCCCCGGCAGCAGCCCCAGCACGCCGAACGGCGTCGCCACGGCCTCGAAGCGGCGCGGCGCGGCGAGCGTGGCGGACGCTGCCGCGAAGCCGTCGGCGAGGTCGGGCGTCGCCTTCGGCACGAGCAGGCGCCGTCGGCCGGCCGCATCGAGAAGGAAGCCCGTGGTACGTGCGCCGCCGTCGGCGTCGAGGGTCGCCGCGCCCGCCACCCAGCAACGATGGCGTCGTGCGAGCGCGGCCAGCGCGTCCAGCGTGTGGCTCGCCGCGGGCGCGGCAGCCACGGGTGCATCGGCCTGCGGCAGCAGCACCAGCCGATGCGGCTCGTCGGCGAACGCCGTGTCGAGCCGCGCGAGCAGCGGCGCCAGTGCGACCGACGGATCGGCGCCGTCCCAGGACCGCTGCACCAGCAGGCACCGAACCGCGTCGGCGCCGGAGCCGTCGCCCGCGACGCCGCCCGCATCGTCACCCCCGTCGCCCGTCGCCGCGCGGCGCGGGGAGGGTGCGGAACGCGTCGCGCCGCGGCCCGCGGCCGCGGCGAGGTCCGCCGCCCCGGCGGCGAGGCCGGCCCCCGCGAGCTGCAACGTCTGGCGCCGGGTGAGGCGCGGCGGGTCGGACATGTCGGGCCTCCCCGGTAGCCGCGGTGCCTCAGGTGCTCTGCGCGACCTCGGGGGCCACCGCCACGGCACTCGGCGCGCGCACCTTGCCGCGCGTGAAGTGCCACAGCGCCCAGAACGCGCCACCCTTGATCAGGAACTCGCCGAAGTTGTCGAGCTTGTACTGCGCGAACGGCGGCGTCGCGCTGACCAGCATCAGGAAGGCGCCGAGGAACAGCCACGGGAAGCCACGGCGGAACCACAGCACGAGGCCGGTGCCCATCAGCACGAAGCAGGTCACCACGGGCGCGAGCGGGAACTGCCGGACGCCGTCGAGCGGCTGGTCGGGGAAGCAGCGCGTCGCCTCGGTGACGCGGCCGCTGTAGCGGATCAGGTCGTGCTCGCAGACCGGGTAGATGTCCTGGGTCCAGAAGTTCGGCAGGTCGTGCAGCATCAGCGCGAACGCGACCGCGCAGAACGAGCCCATCACCCACTTCGAGCGGGCGAACTCGAAGCCCGCGAGCCGCAGCAGCGCGCCTGCCGCGATGATCAGCCAGCAGCCGGCGAACCAGTGCACCCAGAAGCTCGGCCAGGTCAGCCAGTAAAGCAGGTCGCCGAAGCCGAGCAGCGGCCCGGCGGCGACGCGCCAGTTGTCCCAGATCAGGAAGAACTGCGGCAGCAGCAGCGCGGCGGCGATCGGCTCGCGGGTCTCGCGCCAGATGCGCACCAGCCACACGAACAGGCCGACCTGCAGCAGGCCGTAGACGAAGAACAGCGCGGTGTACATCGGAGCCTCCCTGGCGCGGTGGCCGGCACGGATGACCGGCGGACCGTCCGAAGGTATGCCAGCGCGGCGCAGCGCGGCCAGCGCGGCGCGGCGCGCATGGCCACGGCACGGACGCGCGATCCCGGTAGACTCGCCGGATGACCCCTGCAATCCCGTTGTCCGAGGCCTCGCGTCCCCAGGCCCTGCAGGCCCTGCGCCGCCTGGTGGGGCGCACGCCGCTGGTCGAGGTGCAGTGCGAGTACCGCGGCCGCATGCACCGCATCTATGGCAAGTACGAGGCGCTGAACTTCACCGGGAGCATCAAGGACCGGATGGCCCTCACCATCCTCGAGCGCGCCTACGCGAGCGGCGCGATCGAGCCGGGCGACGAGATCGCGGAGGCGACCAGCGGCAACACCGGCATCGCCTTCGCCGCAATGGGCCGGGCGCTCGGCCACAAGGTGCGCATCTACATGCCGGACTGGATGAGCCGCGAGCGCGTGCTGGTGATCCAGAGCCTCGGCGCGGCGGTGATCCCGGTGTCGCACGAGCAGGGCGGCTTCCTCGGCAGCATCCGCATGGCCGACGAGTTCGCGCGCGAGGCGCCGCGGGTGTTCCGGCCGCGCCAGTTCGACAGCGCCGACAACGTCCGCGCGCACTACGAGACCACGGGCCCGGAGCTGCTGGCGCAGTTCGAGGCCATCGACCGGCGCCCGACCGGCTTCGTCGCCGGCGTCGGCACCGGCGGCACGGTGATGGGGGTCGCGCACTGCTTCCGCGAGCGCGGCGTCCGCGCGGCGGTCCACCCGCTCGAGCCGGCCAACTCGCCGACCCTGCGCACCGGCAACAAGGTCGGCAAGCACCGCATCCAGGGCATCAGCGACGAGTTCGTGCCGTCGATCGTGCGGCTCCAGGAGCTCGCGCCGATCGTCGACGTCTGGGACGGCGACGCGATCTGCATGGCGCAGAAGCTCGCGCAGGAGCTCGGGCTCGCGCTCGGCATCTCGAGCGGCGCGAACTTCCTGGGCGCCCTGCAGGTCGCCCACGAGCAGGGCGCCGACGCCTGCGTCGCGACGATCTTCTGCGACGACAACAAGAAGTACCTCTCGACCGACCTCTGCAGCGACGAGGAGTGCAAGCCGCACTACATGGCGCGCGAGGTGCGGCTCACCGGCTTCCGCGTGATCCCCTGCCCCACCTGACGCGCGGCCGCACCGCCTTCAGACCTGCACCAGCGGTCCGTCGACGGTCGCGAGCGGCTCGAGACCCTGGCGGGTCACGACCAGCAGGTCCTCGTAGTGGATCGCGCCCCAGCCGAGCAGCGAGGTCGGCAGGTCCACGGTCAGCGTCATGCCCGGCTCGAGCGCCAGGTCGTCGGGCACCATGAAGGGCAGGCCGTCGCGATAGGGCTGGTCGGTGTGCTGCAGGCCCACCGAATGCGGGCCGACCGCGAACCGCACCGGGAGGCCGCCGGTGTAGGCCTTGCGCATCGCCTCGCCGGCGAGCGCGCGCAGCTCCGAGAAGCGCATGCCGGGGCGGCCCTTCCCCAGCACGGTCTCGGTGCCGACGCGCAGCGCGCGCATGCAGGCGGCGAGGTCCTTCGACGGCTCGCCGAGCACCACCGTCCGGCCGAAATCGCCGTGGTAGAAGTTCCGCTGCGAGACGGCGTCGACCATCATCGGCTCGCCCTCCACCACCTCGCCGCGCGTCAGCCCGCCGATCGTGCCGGCCGCGATCCAGATCGCCTTCGCGCCGCGCTTGGCGGCCTCGGCCATGAACAGCTGGTCGATCTCGGCCCGCGTGGTGCCGCGGCGCAGCTGCCGCAGCATCGCCATGCAGGCCTCCTGGTTGATGCGCGCGATGGCGCGCATGTGGCCGAGCTCGACCTCGGACTTGATCACGCGGATCTTGCGGAAGGTGTTGTCGCCGGGCACGCAGGTCGGCGACTTGCGGCCGAGCGCACGCAGCACCTCGGCGATGCGCAGGTCGTCCACCGCGACGCGCCCGCGCGCGAGCCCGGCCATCGCCAGCGCCTTGACCAGCGCCCACTCCGGCGTCGCGGCCGCGCGCGGCGCGACCCGTTCGCGGTATGCCTCCCAGCGACGCTCGCGCGGCTGCAGGTCCGCCGCGATGCCGGCGCGAGCACCAAGCGGCGCGGCCTGCGGCTCGACGCTCCAGTCGCCGCGCTCGAGATAGGCGTCGAGTTCGGCCGGGAAGGTGTAGGGCACGACCTCCGGCACCTCGCGGTCGCCGTTGGCGAGGAACATCAGGTCCGAGCCCGCGGCGACCAGCACCGTGGGCAGCGACGGATCGCGCGGCATCACCGCGAAGCCGGGAAGCGCGCGCAGCTTCTGCTGCTCGTAGCCGATGTAGTTCGCGAGGTAGAAGACGTTGACCGGGTCGAGCGCGACCAGGCCGTCGACGCCCTCGCGCTCCATGACCTCGCGCGCCCGGGCGTCGTTGACCAGGCGCCGGCCGTCGAACCCGGCGGGCGGCACCGCGCCCGGCGCCACCATGCCCCAGTTGGCGCGCGCCTCGCCGGGACCCGCCCCGGCGGCCCCGAGCAGGCCGGCACCCGCGCCGGCAGCCATCAGGGAGAAGAAATCGCGTCGTTCCATCGGCCAGCTCCACGGCGCCCCGCCAGGCGCCAAGTTAGCGCGAAACCGGGCCGGTCCGCAGCGAGACGGCTCCGCGGCCTCCGCGGCGGTCGCGGCGCCCGGCCGGCGCCTGTGCGCGGCCCGCCGCGGCGTTAAGATCCGGGCCGTGATCGAGATCCAGCAGCTCAAGCACTTCCTCGCCCTGGTCGAGTACCGCTCGTTCAACAAGGCGGCCGAGCGCCTGCACATCACCCAGTCGGGGCTCAGCCGCAGCATCCGCAGCCTCGAGGAGCGCCTCGGCCTGCCGCTGTTCGAGCGCGGCTCGCGGGCGGTCACGCCTACCCAGTATGGCCGCCAGCTGGTGGCCCGCGCCCACGTGATCCTCAACGAGGAGTCGCGCGCGCGCACCGAGCTCGCCAACCTGCGCTCGATGCAGTCCGGCAGCGTGCGCATCGGCATCACGCTGAACTTCACCCACTACCTCGCGCCCGAGATGATCGCGGACTTCGCGCGCCGCCACCCGGCGATCGACATCCACGTGGTCTCCGGGTCGTTCTCGGAGCTGGTCGATGCGCTGCGGCGCTCGGAGGTCGACCTCGTGTTCGGGCTGCTCGCCTCGGGGATCTCGACCAAGGACCTCGCCATCGAGACGCTGTTCGAGTCGCGCTCGGGCGTCTATACGCGCCCCTCCCATCCGCTGGCGGTGCGCCGTTCGGTCTCGCCCGCCGACCTCGCCGGGTCGACCTGGATCATGCTCGACAGCGGCGCGTTCCAGCAGGTCTTCACCGCCTGGTTCCACGACGCCGGGCTGCCGGCGCCGCGCCAGCAGATGACGACCAACTCGCTCGCCTTCCTGCGCCACGCGGTGCTCGAGCTCGGGCACCTGACGGTGCTGCCGGACGAGCTCGTGGCCCCCGACGTTCGCGAGCGCCGGCTGGTGCGACTGAGCGCCGATACGCCGGCAGGCCGCACGCGGGCCGGCATCGTCTATCGCAAGGACGCGCTCGAGACCTTCACGCCGGCGGTCACGCGCCTGATCGAGGCGCTGCGCGGCAGCGCGAGCCGCCGGCTGCCTGACGCCGCCGACGTGGGTTGAAGCGCCGCGCGTGGCCCCGCGTCCGCGGACGCCAACGCGGGCCCGCGGGACCGCGCCGCCCGGTCAGGCGGCAGGCGTGCCCTGCCAGCGCTCGAAGGATCCGGGCGAGCCGTCGCGGCTGATCGCGAGCCCCACGCCCTTCGGCAGCCGCTCCTCGTCGCGCGGCGGCGGGAAGCCGAAGTAGTAGAGCCGCAGCTCGCGCCCCACCTTCAGCAGCTGCGGCGCGGACACGCCGCCCGCATCCCAGCTGCCGGCCGGCCCGACCGTGAACACCGGCACGTCGTGCAGGCGGCGCCAGGCGACGAGGTCGTCCGATACGGCGAGCGCCACCGAGCGCTCCATGTTGCGCGAGCGCTCGCCGTGCAGCGCGGTATAGGCCATCAGCCACCGACCCTCGCCGCCCAGCGGGTTGCGCTGCACGTGCCGCGTCATGATCCCCTTGCCGTCCCAGTCGCGCGCGCCGTCGACGAAGCGCAGCTCCTGTGGCTCGCTCCAGGCCAGCGCGTCGTCGGACCAGGCGAGCCAGCTGCGAAACTGCGAGACGCCGTTGTCGACCGTGGTGAACATCATGCCGAAGCGGCCGTCGACGTAGAGGCCGTTGACCCAGGACGCGAACACCTCCTGGTCGTTGCGGATGTCGATCAGCGCGCCTCCGGGCCCGCGGCCGCGCAGCTTGGCCCAGTGCAGGCCGTCGCGGCTGGTCGCGAGGCCGGGCCGCATGCCCATGCCCGGCAGGGCGCCGGCGATCGTCGGGCGCCGGTCGCGGTTGCCGCCGAAGCACCACATCCACCAGCGGCCGCGCGCCCAGGTGACGTCGGTGATGCCGAGGTGCAGCGCGTCGTAGTCCGGCTCGACGCCGTGCTCGAGCACCGCGGCCTTGCCGAGCGGCCCGTCGACGCGCTGCCAGGCGAGGCCGTCGCGCGAGCTCGCGAGCGCGACCCGCCCGGTGCCGAGCGTGCGCGGCGCCATCGGGTCGTAGGCCGCGTCGCGGCAGTAGTACCAGAGCAGCCAGCGGCGCGAGCGCGCGTCCCAGCGCGGCACGCCGATGCCGACCTTGGAATCGTCGCAGCGGCCCGCGGGCCCGGGGCCGAGCAACAGCCCCGGATGCGGGGAGGACGACCCCGCGGCGACGGCGGCCGGGGCGGACGGGCTGCAGGCGAGCGCCGCGCCGGATCCGAGCGCGGCGAGCAGTTCACGGCGTGTGGGCATCGGGAAACCTCGGCGGGCGGGTCAGGCGGCCCGCGACTGGCGCGGCCAGACGTAGGGAAAGCCCTCGAGCGGCGCGGCCTCGCCCTGGCGGACGTCGCGGAAGCGCGGGTCGTCGGGGTAGTCGAAGGTCATCTCGCGCTTCTGCCAGGTGACGTCGTCGCCGAGCCAGCGCGACGAGAAGCCGATGCGGGCGCCGCCGCGGCCGGTGTTCGGCAGCGAGGCGTGCCAGCAGAACGGGTGGATCATCAGCGCATCACCGGCCTCGACCTCCCAGGTGCGGATCGGCGTCGCCGGGTCGCGCACCGCGCGGACGATCTCCTCGAGCTCGGCGTAGCCCGGCGGCAGCGGCACGCCCTCGCGGCCGAACACGGGACGGAACATGCGCGGGTCGCGATGCGAGCCCGGCACGGTCTGCAGCGGCGCGTCGTCCGGCCCGACGTCGGTCAGCGCGATCCAGAACGACGGCAGGTGCTGGCCGAGGAACGAGAACGAGCCGATGTCGGTGTGCCAGGCCGACGCCGACTCGGGTGCGCCGCCAGCGGCCTTGCAGAAGGTCTGGTCGAACCAGAACTGGAGTCGGGTCGAGCCGATGGTGCGCGCCACGATCTCCGCCGCCGGCGACTCCCACAGCCAGGCGGCGAAGTCCGGGTCGTGGAACACGGCGTTGCGGATGCCGAACGCGCCGGAGGGGCTGCGGGTGTACTGCAGCGCCGGGATGCGCTCGGTCGCGCCGATGCGCGCGGAGCGCGTGCCGGTCGCGGGGTTGACGACCGCGACTGCCTCGCAACGCTCCACCAGGCGCTCGTGCGCGGCCAGCAGGCGCTGCACCCACTCGCGCGGGAAGGCGCCGCGGATGCGCGTGCAGCCTTCCTCGCGATAGGTGGCGACCTCCTCGTCGGTCACCACGGACTGTGCGGCTCGGGTCATGGCGGGTCGTCCTCCAGGCAGGGCCTCGCGGCTCACGCGACGCGCGTGGTCCGCTTCAACTTCTCCTCGTCGAGGTCGTAGAACAGCAGCGCGAACGCGCTCAGCAGGTTCATCGAGGCGGGGATCACGGCGATGCAGATCGTGATCGCCAGGATCGCGCTCGGCGGCTGCTCGACGACCACCCCGCCGCGCGACTGCACGTAGCCCATCGCGGAGAGGAAGGCGCCGACCACCGACACGCCCATCGCGGACGCGGCCTTCTCCATCGTGGTGTAGAGACCCGAGAACACGCCCTCGCGCCGCAGCCCGGTGCGCCGGTAGTCGTACTCCATGGTGTCGGGCAGCAGCGACTGGCCCATCAGCAGCACGCCGCCCGCGCCCACGCCCGAGAACGCGCCGCGCAGCAGGATGGTCGCGAGCGGGTCGCCCTGGGCCGCGAGGAACCACGACACGCCGACCACGACCGGGATCGCCAGCGCGATCTGGTAGGCGCGCTTCTTGCCGAGGCGCCGCGACACCGCCAGCCACAGGGGCTGCGAGGCCATCAGCGAGACCGACGAAGTAAGCAGGTAGAGCCCGAGGAAGCCGTCCGACAGGCCGAGGATGCGCTGGAAGAAGAACGGTGTCGCGGCCGCGGTGCCGAGGTTCATCAGCGTGAAGAACTTGATGACGAGCAGGATCACGAACGGGCGGTTCGCGAGCGCCAGGCGCACCTGCTCGGCGAGCGGCACGCGCTGCGCCGGCGGCGCCGGCACGAACGGCGCCCGCGCGGTCGCGAAGAAGCACACCAGCCCGGCGGCGAGCACCAGCGGGGCGAGCGTCAGGGCCATCAGCCGGTGCCCCTGCAGGCCGCCGCCATAGGCGGCGATCAGCGCCGGCCCGCCCGCCGAGGCCGCGAGCCCCGCGAGGCCGACCGCGTAGACGCGGAACGACATCAGGTACGAGCGGTCGTGGTAGCCCTGCGTCATCTCGGCGGGCATCGCCATGTAGGGGATACTGAACGCCGAGTACGCGGTGGCGTAGAAGATCAGCGCCGCGCCCATGTACCAGGCGGCCGCGGCCGGGCTCTGGAGCGAGGGGCCCCAGAACAGCGCCAGCATCGCCACCACCAGCATCAGCGTGCCGGCGAGCAGCCACGGCCGCCGGCGCCCCCAGCGGCTGCGGGTCTTGTCGCTGAGCAGCCCACCGAGCGGGTCGGTGACCGCGTCGTAGATCTTGGAGAAGGCGATCAGGCTCGCGCCGACCGCGGCGCTCAGGCCGACGTGGTCGGTCATGAAGCGCAGCAGCAGGATGTTCGTCAGGCTCAGCACCAGCGCCGGGGCGAGCGTCCCGAAGCCCCAGCCGGCGTATACCCAGGTGGGCAGCGTACGCCCCGGCGCCGCCGTCGCAGCCGCCGCGGCCGGCCCGGCCGGGGCGATCCCGGCGGCCGCGGCCATGCCCCGTTCAGGCGCGGCCAAGGCGCGCCCCGACGTTCACGTAGAGACAGGCGCCGGCGTCGGAGGCGAGCGGCTCGCCGTCCACCGCGCCCGGCCGGAACGTGTAGCCCTGTGTCCCGAGGCGTACCCCATCGGCGAGCGTCACCTCGCCCTCGAGCACGAACAGCTCGAGGTAGCTGCGCCGGGCGAAGCCGCCGGGCGCGGCGCGCCAGCCGGCCGGCAGGCGCACCAGCCAGCTGCCCTCGTCGGTGTCCGGCTCGGCAGAGAGGCGCAGCACCTCCCCGCCGGCGAATGGCGCGCCCGCCGACCTCACCCGCGGCCACGGCCGCGACAGCGGATCGTCGACGTAGGTCCAGCCGCGCGCCGGCGCCGCGCCGTCGACGTAGTAGGGCGTCGACTGCGGCGGGTGAGGCACGAAGGTGAAGTCGAGTTCCCGGCCGACGCGCGACAGGAACCAGGTCTCGCCACGCAGGGCGCTGCGGAACCCGTGCACGGTCCGCGGTGGGTGGTAGAGGTAGCCCCCGGGCTGCAGCCACAGCTCGCCGTCGAACGACATGCTGCCGCGCACCACGACGATCTCCTCGTAGGTGCCGTGGAAATGGGCCTGCCCGGGGGGCCGCTGGCCGAGTTCCGGCACCGCGCGCTGCAGCGCGGTCCGCTCGCCGCTCGCCGGGTCGCGTGCCAGCCGCCGCGTGAACAGCCCGGGGGCGCCGAGCGGCTCCCAGGGCAGCTCGCGGGTGTCGAGGTGGCGGACGAGTTCCTTCATGGCGCGGTCCGGTGCGGCGGTCGCGCTACGTTACCGCATCGGCCACGGCCCGATGTTGCGGGCCGCGCGGGTGCGCTGGACGGAAACTCCGCCGTCGATGCAGGTCCGTCATCGCCCGCGCGGCGGCGGCGGGTCAGCCTGCCTCGCGCGCGCCCTCGCCGGGGCCTGCGCGGTAGCTGCCCATCCAGGTCGCGAACACCTCCGCCGGCATCGGGCGGGCCACGTAGTAGCCCTGGATCGAGTCGCAGCCGGCCGCGCGCAGGAACTGCACCTGCTGTGGCGTCTCCACGCCCTCGGCGATCACCTGCTTGTTGAGGCCGTGCCCCATGCGGACGATGGTCTCGACCAGCTTGCCCGCCGACTCGCTGCCGGGGATGTCGGTGATGAAGCTGCGGTCGATCTTGACCGAATGGATCGGGAAGGTGCGCAGGTAGCTCAGCGACGAATAGCCGGTGCCGAAGTCGTCGATCGCCAGCCGCACGCCGAGGCGCGCGATCGCCGCGAGCGCCGCATGGGCCGTCTCGCCCTCGGCGAACACGCCCTCCGTGATCTCCATGACCAGGTCGCGGGGCTGGAGCTGGTGCCGCGCCAGGGCGCGCTGCAGCACCTCGGAGAACTGCCCGTCGGCGAGCTGCCGGGGCGAGAGGTTGACCGACACGTAGGGCAGCGCGAGCCCGTCGGCGCGCCACTGCCGCAGCTGCGCGCAGGCGCGATCCAGCGCCCACTCGCCGATGCCGACGATCAGGCCGGTCTGCTCGGCCGCGCCGATGAAGGTCGCCGGGCCGCCGACGTTCGGCGGCGCGCCCGGCCAGCGCAGCAGCGCCTCGGCACCGGCGAGGCGCGCGTCCTGCGCCGTGACGATCGGCTGGTAGTGCAGCTCGAACAGCTGGTCCTGGAGCGCGCGCTGCAGGCCGCTCTCGAGCGCGATCCGCGCCTCCATGCGCGCGTTCATCTCCGGCTCGAAGAACACCACGCGGCTGCGGCCGGAGTCCTTGGCCCGGTACATGGCGATGTCGGCGTGCTTCAGCACCTGCTCCAGCGTCTCGTCGCCGCTGCCGAACACGGTGATGCCCACGCTCGCCGAGACCAGGTGCTCGCGCTTGTCGATGCGGATCGGCATCGCCACCGCCGCCAGCACGCGCTCGGCGATCTGGCGCAGCTCCTCCGCGTTCGCGCCGTCGCGGACCACGATCGCGAACTCGTCGCCGCCGAGCCGCGCGACCATGTCCTCGCCGCGGCAGCAGTTGCCGAGGCGCTGCGCGACCACGCGCAGCAGCTCGTCGCCGCTGGCGTGGCCGGCGCTGTCGTTGACGCGCTTGAAGTTGTCGAGGTCGACGTAGATCAGCGCGCCCTGCGAACCGCCGAGCGCCGCCGCCTCCATGTCCACCCGCAGACGCTTGTGGAAGAACTGGCGGTTCGGCAGGCCGGTCAGCGAGTCGAAGTGCGCCTGGCGGTAGAGCGCGTCGCCGTGCGCCAGGTTCGAGAGCGCCACGGACAGCCGGTCGGCGAGCTCGCGCGAGTGGTCGCGCGCGCCCTCGGGGGGCGGCTCGCGCTCGTCGTCGAAGCCGAGGGCGAGCACGCCGGCGATCTCGCTGTCCTGGCGCAGCGGCAGCAGCCGCACGCAGCGCGCGCCGCAGTCGGCCAGGCTGGAGATGAAGCCGTACTCCGCGTCGACCTGCCCGCCGCGCAGCTCGACCACGGGCGAGCGCGCGAAGCACTCGCGCAGGCGCTCGACGTCGAAGGCGACGCGCCGCACCGGCAGGCTCTCGCCGAGGGCGGGCACGTACTCGAACACCCGCGCGCGGTCGGGCGACATCGGGTCGAGCAGCGTCACGGAGGCGCTGTGGCAGTCGACCACCCGGCTCATCCGCGGCAGCAGCGCGTCCAGCACCGTCTCGAGGCCACGCGACTCGAGCAGCAGCCGGTCGACCTCGGCCATGGCCTCGACGGCCGCGAACTCGCGCTTGAGCGCCACCTGCATGCTGGTGAAGGCTTCGCCGAGCTCGCGGAACTCGTCGTTCGACTCGATGCGCACCACCGAGTCGAAGTCGCGGACGGCGATCCGCCGGGTCGCGGCGACCAGCCGGTTCAGCGGCTGCAGCTGGCGCGCGAGCTGCCGCACGGCGAGCCAGGCCGCGAGCAGCACGCCCGCGAGCATCAGGGCGGGGAACACCAGCTGGCGCGTCGACAGCGCGGCGGTCGCGGCCGGCGCCGCTTCCCAGGCGACGACGCGCAGCGCCGGCGCCGCGTAGATGCGCGCCAGCGGGTAGTCGAACACGCGACCGCGGAAGGCCTCGCCGGCCACCTCGATCTCGAGCAGCGCCCGCGCCTCGCTGCGACCGCTGCGCCGGCGCAACTCGGCCGCTAGGGCATCGAACAGGCCCGCCGCCGGCTCGGGGGCCGAGGTGGCCAGCAGCCGCGCCGGGGAGAGGAACACCACCAGGCTGGCACGGTCGGCGAAGTCCTCCACCGTCCCCCACAGCTGGCGCATCGCCAGCTCCACCATGATCAGGTCGCTCCCCGGCTGCCGCTGCCGCACCAGCCACGCGCTGACCGGCGCCGCCGTGCCCGCCGAGAAATCGACGCCGCCGTCGGCGAGCGGCGTGTCGGCGACGACCAGCACCGCGCCACCGGCGAGCACCGCCCCCACCTGTGCCTGGTCGAGCCCGAGCGCCGCCTGCCGCGCCGTGTCACGTTCGCCGACCGCGCGCACCCGGCCGGTGAACCAGGCACGGCGACGGGCGCGGGCGGCGAAATCCTCGAGCCCCGAGAAGTCGTCGGCGAGCATCGCCCGCAGGGTGTCGTCCGCGGAGGCGAGCTTGCCGCCGACCTCGAGTGCGTAGCTCTTGGCGGCATAGCCCATGCGCGCCGAATCCGCGTCCCGCGACACCCGGCCGATCTCCAGCAGGGCATAGCTGCCGGTCGCGAGGAACGGCAGCAGCGCGCAGATCACGAACACCACGAACAGGCGCCGCGCGACGCGGCTGCGCAGCGGGGTCGTTTCGGCGACCGCGATCATGCCGGCCGGGTCAGAAGTCTTCGCCGCGGCCGATGAACGAGCCGTCGAGCGCCCTGATGACGTCGTCGTCGCTCGTCCGATGGCTGACCTGCTTGTGGGAGGCGCCGTCCTTGCCGACGCTGTAGAGGTCGTAGTCGGTGTTCAGCGGGCGCAGGTTGCGGTCGCGGCGCGTCGGGTCGGGAGTCTCGTCAGCGTCGTAGTTGTAGTAGACGTAGCCCCGGCCCCAGGGGTCGATCCGATCGTCCTCCCCGACTTCGTCGAGGGCGTCCGGCAGGCGCAGTTGCGCGGTGCGGAAGCGCTCGATCCGCTGCGAGATCTCGCCGATGTCGCGCGCCGCCTGGGCGACCCGTGCCCGCTCCTGGTAGGCGCTGTAGCCGGGAACGGCGATCGCGCTGAGGATCGCCACCAGCGCGACCACCAGCATCAACTCGAGCAGGCTCATCCCCGGCTGGCGCGTGGGGGCGCGGGGGCGCCCGGGGCCACGTCCGCGACCGCAACGAACATTCATTGCAGAATCGTGACACCGGGGAAACCCCGGGACCCATCGACCCGTTCTCGGTATCCCGCGACGCGCCGAGCGCGGCTCCCGGGTGTGACGCGGTTATCATCGGCGCGCCCCGAACCGCAGTCGCCGCCCGCCCGGCCGCGGCTCGTACACCCTCCACCCCCGCAAGCCGTCGAACCCCATCCCCATGACCACGATGACGCCCCGCCCGTCCCCGGGCGCCGACCGCGCTGCCCGCCGCCCACCGTCGCGCACGGCGCCCGGCCTGCAGGCCCTGCGGCTGCTGCTCGCCGTCGCCTCCGCCACCGCCATGGCCGCGCCCGCCGCGGAGCGGGCCCGCGCGCTCCTGCAGCCCGGGACGCCGTCGGGCGACTTCGCGCTCGAGCAGGCGATGGCCTGCGGCAGCACCGACGTCGCAGCGCCGCAGTTCTACTTCTGGACCGGGCAGGTCTATGGCCGCCGCGCCGGCGAGCCCGACCGGCTGCTGTTCGAAGTGCAGGGCGTGAACCCCCGCGCCTGTCGCCGGGTCGAGGACCCGGCGCGCGGCAGCGGCTACCAGGCCGCGGCACGCGAGCTGATGCTCTACCTCGACCCGGAGACCCGCCAGGTCCTCGACACCTGGCGCAACCCCTGGACCGGCGAGCTCGTGCGCGTGATCCACATGGAGAACGACCCGGCGAGCATGCGCGCGCCGGCGTTCCCGCTGGACGCGCAGGGGCGACCGACGCCGGCGCGGCTGGGCTTCGTCGACATGGGCCGCTCCTGGGTCGCGACGCGCAGCAGCTCGTTCTTCCGCGACAGTCCGCTCGGCGGCGGCTACCAGGACTACGTCGGTGGCAAGTACCGCGTGATGGAGCTGTCGACCTTCACGCTGCCGCGCGCCGAGGTCGAGGCCTGGCGTCCCGGCCGCCCCTTGCCCTACACCGCCACCTGGGTGCGGATCTCCGACTGGCTGCCGTGGATGAAGATGGCCGGGCGCGAGGGCCAGATGGTGCTGACCAGCCAGGGCCGCTCGACGCTCGCGTTCGACGAACTGCCCGAGCCGCTGCGCTCGACGATCGCGAGCCGCTACCCCGCGATGCGCCGCACGCCGGAATTCGACGACCCGCGGCCGTTCCAGACGTCCTGGGACAGCCTGCGCAAGGCACTCGACGAGGCACGCGGCCCCTGAATCGACCCGCGGCCGCCGCCGACGCGTTCAGAAATCGAACGTGACCCGCACCCCGGCGACGCGCGGCCGCGGCAGGAAGGCGAGGTAGTCGCGCTGCGGCGTGAAGTTCTCCGTGGTCCCGAGGTCGATGAAGCGGATCGCGCTCTGGATGCGATCCTCGTCGAGCAGGTTGTCGACGTAGGCCGTGACGCTCCAGCGCTCCCCGGCCACGCCGGCGCGCAGGTCCACCAGGCCATAGGCCGGCATCCAGGCGAGGTTCGACTCGTCGATGTAGCGCCGGCTGCGCCACTGCGCCGCCAGCGTGCCGTTCCAGCGCAGCCCGCTCGACCCGGGCAGCGCGCCGCCGGCCTCGAGCGCGACGCGCGCGGAATGCCGCGGCACGCGCGCCACGGTGTTGCCCGAGAAGTCGCCGAGCGCATTGCCCGCCTCGGCGCGCAGCAGGTCCGAGGCGACGCGGCCGTCGATGTCGCCGTACACCAGCGAGTCGTAGGTCGCGTGCGTGAACGCATAGCCGAGGTCCAGCGCCAGCACGGTGTTGATCTGCCAGCGCAGCGCCGCCTCCAGCCCGTAGCTGTCGACGCGCCCGGCATTGACGATCGCCGAGGTCGGCAGCAGGCCGGGCGTCTGCCGCTGCGTGCCGATCTGCTGGTCGGTGTAGCGGTTGAAGAACAGCGCCGCGTCGGCGACCAGGCGCCGCGCGGAGTCGCTGCCCTTGAAGCCGAGCTCGTACGACCACAGCGACTCCGGCCGGTACTGCTGGTCGACGTAGCTCGTGACCTCGTTGACGTTGAAGCCCGCGGGCTTCGCGCCGCGCGCCGCCGAGAAGTAGGCGAGCGCATCGTCGAACGGCCGGTACTCGGCGATGAAGCGCGGCGTGAACTCGTCGGCCTCGATCCGTCCCTCGATGCCGCAGGACGATGGCGTGCGTCCCGGCTGCAGCGGCGGGCAGGCGGGCACGCCGCGGGCCAGCGTCGCCTCCTGCACGGTCCACCCGCCCTGGCGATAGCGGATGCGGTCGCGGCTGAAGCGCGCCTCGAGGCCCAGGGCCCAGGACTCGCCGAGCGTGCGCCGCAGCGCACCGAAGGCCGACGCATGGCGCGTGTCGCGCGTCACGCCGAGCGGGAACGGCGCGACGCCGACCGGGCCGGCTGCGAGGCCGCGTGGGAAGGCCGCCGACGGGAAGCGCAACAGCGAGCGCGGGTCGCGCAGGTAGAACTGGTCGAAATTGACCAGCCCGTAGTGCTCGTCGAGCACCAGCGCGCCGGCCAGCCAGCGCCACGGCCCCTGCTCGCCGTCGAGGCGCAGTTCCTGCGAGAACTGCCGCTGCGAGTACAGCTGGTCGGAGAGGTTGCTGATCGACAGCGTCGTCAGCGAGGCGGCCGGATAGTTCGAGAAGTCGCCGTCGAAGCGCTGGCGCTGGTCGTGGTCCATCCAGGCGCTGATCGAGGTGAAGCGCGACGACTCGCCGCGCCGCACCAGTTCCAGCGTCGCGAGCCGGTGTTCGCCGTCGGAGCCCGCGAAGTCGGCTCCGGTCGCAGGATCGGGGGACAGCTGGATGCGCGACTCGTCGGCGCGGATCTCGCCGGCGAGCGAGGGCCGCCCGCAGGGCGCGGTCGTCAGCCCGGGCGGACAGGGCACGGCAGCGCTGCCCGGCGGTCCACCGAGCGTCGCGCCGGGCACCGGGCGGCGCGCGTTCGGCGCGACGTAGGCGATCGCCTGCGGATCTGCCTCGTCGTCGGCATAGGCGAGCCGCAGCCAGCCGCTCCAGGCGTCGCCGGCCTCGAAGGCGAGGCTCGCGGTTCCCGCGAGGCCGCGCGAGCCGCCGATCTCGCCCCCCGTCACCGGGTTGCGCCAGAAGCCGTCGAGCTGGTGCGAGGCGACGTGCACGCGCGCCGCCATGCCTTCCGGCCCGAGCGGCAGGTTCACCGCGCCCTCGACGTCGAGCAGGCCGCCCGACCCCGCGTCGAGCCGCAGCTCGGCCGCGGGGCCCCCGGCATCGGGGCGGCGGCTGACGTAGTTGATCGCGCCCGCGAACGCGTTGCGCCCCTGCAGCACCGTCTGCGTGCCGCGCACCACCTCGACGCGCTCCAGGTCGAGCAGCCGCGAGGTGATCGCCGGGCCGCCGCCGAACACGTAAAGGTTCTCGCTGGACAGGTCGACGCCGTCGAGCAGCACCGCGACGCTCGGGCGGCCGCGGTCGGAGGTCACGCCGCGCATCGCGATGCGCACGTCGTTCGGGAAGCCCGAGCCGTCGACCGTCAGCCCCGGCGCGAGCGCGGCCAGCGCCTCGACCGTGCGCACGCCCTCGCGCGACAGCGTCGCCGCGTCGATCGCGGCTGCCGTCAGCGGCGCCTCGCGCAGCGGCTCCTCGAAGCGGCGCGCGGTGACGACGACTTCCTGCAGCGAGCCGGCGGGCTCCTGCGCAACGGCGAGCAGCGGAACGACGCTGGCGGGGAGTGCCGTCGCGAGCGCGAAGCACGGGGCAGCCAACCGGGGCGAACGACGGCCTCGGGCCATGACGGGGACCTTCCTTGTCCTGCGAGGGGGCGCATCATAGCCAGCGCCCCGGGACCCGGGGTGACTACCCGGTCACTCGGGTTCGTCGACGCACACGGGGCAGTCCGAGCCGTCGCTCGGTGGCGCGAGCCGCGGCGGTGTTGCCTCCCGGCCCGTCGCCGCGCGTCCCGGCCCGGGTTCCGCCCCCGGCGCGCCGGCGGCAGGCACGCGCGCCGCAACGGCGAACCAGCCGTCGACCAGCGACGGCACGAGCCCGTGGCGCGTGCTGGCCACGGCGCCGCGGGCGTCGCGGGCCCGCTCCGGGTCGCGCGCCGCCGCGACGGCCGCGAGGAAACCGTGGCGCGAGGATTCGACCACCGGTACCGGCGAGGCGGCGGCGAGCGCCGGGCCGACCGGCGCCATGCAGGTGCAGCCGAGCACGATGCACTCCGCGCCACCGCCGCGCGCGGCGCGTGCGCAGAGCCCGGCCAGCCGCTCGACGACCGAGCCCTCGCCGCGATGCATCCGCGCCATCACTCCCTCCTCGGCGCCGAGGCGCGCGAGCTCGTCCTCGTCGGAGAGGTGGTGGACCGCGGCGCACTGGCTCTCGAGGCCGCAGGCGCGGAGCCGCTCGTCGTAGAGGAAGCGCATCGAAGGTGGCCACACCGTGACGATCGCGAAGCGGCGGCCGTCGCGACCGCCCTCGCGCAGCGCGGCCTCCCCTGCGCCGACCACCGGGACCGGAACCACCGCCCGCATCGCGTCCAGGCCGTAGTCGGCCATCGAGTTGATGAACAGCGCATCGCAGCCCCGTGCCGGCGCCGACTCCGCGGCATCGACGTAGCCGACGTCGACCAGCAGCCGCTCGTAGGGCGTCGCCGCGAAGGCCGACAGGCGTGGGTTCACGATCACCGGCGCGAGCCCGGGGCCGGCGTACGCGGCGAGGTGCGCCGGCAGCTCGCGCGACGCGGTGCCGCTGCCGAGCACGCCGATCCTGACGGTTGCGGGGGACATCCCGGGATTCTCCTCCACGCCGCCAGCGACGGCCAGCGGCCCGGCCGCGCTCAGGAGTGGCCGGACGTGTCGTCGAGCGCCTCGGGGCGCTGGTGCACCGCACCGAGCGGCTCCGAGCCGCTCGGCCGCTCGATCGTGCGGCGCACCGTGCCACGCTCGCCGATGATCAGCTGGCGCAGCCGGTCGCGGACCTGCACGTCGGCGAGGGTCATGCGCTGCTGTCGTCGCAGGTAGTCGAGCCACGTCGGGCTCTCGAAGCGCTCGACCCAGTACTGCGGGTCGTCGATGTCCTGGCAGACGGACCAGCGTCGCGCGCCGTCGCGGCTGCGGATGCGTCCGAGTTCGTTGATGACGTCGATGAACGGCTCGGCGTTCTGCGCCGGCACCCGGTAGGTGATGGTGACGACGATCGGGCCCGAGGCGGGGTGGATCTCGACCTTCGGCGGCGCGACCTCGGGACCGCCGTGCGGGTCGAGCGACCCGAGGGTCGCCACCGAGACCGGCAGCCAGCGGGCCGCGACCAGCGACACCAGCGCGGAGAACGCGGCGAGGGTCAGCGACTCGCGCAGCCCGATGCGCTCGGCCAGCACGCCCCACCCCCAGCTGCCGAGCGCCATGCCGGCGAACGCGATGGTCTGGTAGGTGGCGAGCATCCGGCCCATCACCCAGCGCGGCGAGGACAGCTGCACCGCGATGTTGAAGTTGGCGAGGCCGAGGGTCCAGGTCGAGCCCGCCAGCACGTGCGCCAGCAGCGTCAGCGCCGCGAACGTGCTCTGGCCGTTCGCCAGCATCGCGACGAACGCCAGCGCCGAGAGGATGCGCAGCAGGGCGTCGCTGGTGAAGCGGCTGCGCAGCGCGGCGCTCGACAGCGCGCCGAGCATCGCGCCGATGCCGAAGCCGCCGAGCAGCAGGCCATAGGTGCGCGCGTCGCCGCCGAGCAGGTCGCGGGCGACCACCGGCATCAGTGCGGGCGTCGCGGCCATCGGGATCGAGAACAGCAGGCAGCGCGCCAGGATCGCCAGCAGGTGCGGCGACAGCCGGACGTAGCGGATGCCGGCCGAGATCGCCGTGCCCAGGGCCTCGGGCGGCAGGGTTGCGCGGATGCGCTGGGGCCGCCACCACAGCACGGTCGCCAGCATCCCCACGTACGAGAACGCGTTGACGACGAACGCGACGGCAGCACCCGCCGCCGCGACGATCAGGCCGCCGATCGCCGGCCCGATGCTGCGCGCGAGGTTGAACCCCACCGCGTTGGCCATGACCGCCGACGGGATCTGCGAGCGCGGCACGAGCTCGCCGATCGACGACTGCCACGCCGGGGCGAAGATCGCGGTGCCGCAGCCGATCAGGAAGGTGAGCCAGAGCAGCAGCGCCGGCGAGATGCCACCCGCGAGCGTGATGCCGGCGAGCACCGCCGAGGCGACCAGCATCAGCACCTGCGAGAAGATCATGATGGCGCGACGGTCGCGCGTGTCCGCGAAGGCCCCCGCGACCAGCGACAGGAAGAAGAACGGCAGCGCGCCGGCGGTCTGCACCAGCGCGATCATGTCGGGCGACGGCGCGATGGTGGTCATCAGCCACGAGGCGCCGACCGTCTGGATCAGGCTGCCGAACGAGGAGACCAGCGAGGCCCACCAGAACAGCGCGAACGCGCGGTGCGAGAACGGGGCGAGCGTCGCGCTGCGCCACCGTTCGAAGGCGGAAGGGCTCTCGCGCGCGACGGTCATCCCGGATCTTCTAGCATGGGCTGCCAAAGCTGTGTAGGCGACGTCACCCATTCACCGCCCGGCGCCTCGACCACCTCGTGGCGCGGCGCTAGACTCTGCGTCGTCCTCCGTCATCCTGGGTCGCGATGCGGACCGCCGAAACACCGAGCCCGGGCGCCGCCGAGCCCCTGCTGCGCTGCCTCGAGCCGCGCGACGGGCCGGCATACGCCGCGCTCTGGCGCGAGGGCCTCGCGAGCCACGGGCACTTCTTCCGGACCGCTCCCGAAGATGAGCCTTCCCCGGGGATCCCCACGCGCTTCGCGCCCGACAGCTTCACGCTCGGCGCATTCCTCGGCGACGCGCTGATCGGCATCACCAGCCTCGAGCGCGAGCCCGCCTCGCGGCTGCGGCACAAGGCGCTGATCTCGCGCATGTTCGTCCGGCCCGAGGCCGAGGGCTCGGGGGTCGGCAAGCTGCTGCTGCGCGAGGCGCTGGTGCGCGCCGAGTCGCTCGGCGACCTGCGCCAGGTCTGCCTCACGGTGCTCGCGACCAACGAGCGTGCCCAGCGCCTCTACGCCTCGCTGGGCTTCCGCGGCTATGCGCGCGAACCGGCCGCGGTCCGCATCGGCGAGACCTTCGTCGACGAGATCCAGATGGTCCGCTTCCTGCGTCGCGAACCCCGGGTCCCGGCCTGAGCGCGCCGTCGTCGGCAGCGCGGGTGCCCGGACGCCCGGCTTATGTCCCCACCGCCCACGGATCGGCATCGACGCTGGCAGGATGTCCCCACAAAGAGAACGACAGGGGATGAACATGCTCCACCCGACCGCGCGCGCCGCACGGGCGGCGCTGGTGGCGCTGTGGGTCGCGGCGGCCGGTACGGTCTGCGCGACGGGCCGGGCCGGGCCGGCCGCGGCCGTGCAGCACACGCCGATCGCGTCCGCCGCCGGCTTCGGTGCCGAGCTGCGCGCCTGCCGCACCGCGATGGGCGGTCGCCCGGCGCAGCGCCGCCGCATCGACGCCCATCACCCGCGGGTGGCGGCCTGCCTGCGCCAGCGGGGCTGGAGCCCCGACGGCACGCCCTCACTCGAGCGGCTCGTCGCTCCGGGCTGAGCGGCGGCGCCCGACGCGACGGCGCGGCCGGTCGCGGCCCGCGACGACGAGTTCACCGATCGCGCGCGCGATCTCGCCCAGTGGCAGCATCTCGTCGGCGGCGCCGAGCCGCGCGGCCGCCCCCGGCATCCCCCAGACCACGCTGGTCGCCTCGTCCTGCACGACGTTGTAGGCGCCGGCACGACGCATCTCCAGGAGTCCCTGCGCACCGTCTGCGCCCATCCCGGTCAGCAGCACGCCGATCGCCCGCGCGCCGGCGTGCTTCGCCACCGAGTGGAACAGCACCTGCACGCTCGGGCGGTGCAGGTTCACGCGCGGCTCGCGCGTCACGCGGCAGACGTATCCGTCGCCGGCGCGCTCGACCGCGAACTGGTGGCCGCCGGGTGCGATGTAGACGTGCCCGGCGACGATCGGCATGCCGTCGACGGCATGGCGCACCTCGAGCTCCAGCTGCGAGTCCAGGCGCTGCGCGAAGCTCTGGCTGAATCCCGCCGGGATGTGCTGCGTGACGACGACCGGCGGCAGTCCGTCCACGGGCAGCTGCCCGAGCACCGCCTCGATCGCGCCGACGCCGCCGGTCGACGCGCCGATCGCGATCAGGTCGACGGGCGCGGCGCGCTCGCGCCTCACCCGCCCCGGCGACGACGACGGCGCGGCCGGTACCGGCGCCGCGACGGTGCCTGGCGCGGGAGCGCCCCCCTCCGGCGGTGCGACCGCCGTGCCCCTGCCGGGGAAGGGCAGCACCTCCGCGAGCCGCCGCGGCTGCGACGCGGCCGCGCCAGCCGCCGGTCCCGCGCAGGGCGTGACGCGCGCGTAGGCCGCCATCCGCACCTTCGAGGCGACCTCGCGCCGGTACTCCGCGAAGCTGCGACCCGTCGCGCCGGGCTTGGTGACGAAGTCGACCGCACCGATCTGCAGTGCATCGAGCGTCACCGCCGCGCCCTCGTCGGTGGTCACCGAGACCATGACCACGGGCATGGGCCGCAGTCGCATCAGGTTGCGCAGGAACTTGATGCCGTCCATGCCCGGCATCGACACGTCGAGCGTGACGACGTCGGGATCGAGGCTGCGGATCTTGTCGCGGGCCTCGTAGGCATCGGCGGCCTGGCCGGCGACCTCGAAGTCAGGCTCCGCGCCGATGATCTCGATCAGCAGCTCGCGATCGACCGGCGAGTCGTCGACGACCAGCACCTGGATCTTGCGGCGACTCATCGCTGCGCTTCCGGCCGGGATCCGCGTGTCACGCCGCCCGCTCGCGGGGTGCATCCGCCTCGGCGCGCGCCCGCAGGGTCGGCGCGGCGGCCAGCCGGCCGGCGCCACGCGCCGCGCCGGTGTCGAACCGCTCCACCAGCTGGTAGAGCGAGCGCGCCTGCTCGGCCATCGAGCGGCTCGCGGCCGATGCCTCCTCGACCAGCGCCGCGTTCTGCTGCGTCAGCTGGTCGAGGTGCGTGACCGCCGTGTTGACCTGGTCGATGCCGACCGACTGCTCGCGCGTCGCGGCGGCGATCTCCGAGACGATGTCGGACACCTTCTTGACTGCGCCGACGATCTGCTCGAGCACCGCGCCCGAGTTGGTCACGAGCGTCGAACCCTGCTCGACCTTGGCGAGGCTGTCGTCGATCAGCGCCTTGATCTCCTTGGCCGAGGCCGCGCTGCGCTGCGCCAGCATGCGTACCTCGGTCGCGACCACCGCGAAGCCGCGGCCCTCCTCGCCGGCGCGTGCCGCCTCGATCGCGGCGTTCAGCGCCAGCAGGTTGGTCTGGAAGGCGATGTCGTCGATGACGTGGATGATGTCGGCCATCTTGCGGCTCGCCTCGCTGATGCCGCCCATCGACCGGACCGCGTCCTGCACCACCGTGCCGCCCTTCTCGGCGGCATTGCGTGCCTCGGCAGCGAGCGTGCTGGCGCGCGCCGCGTTCTCCGCCGTGCTGGTCACGCCCGAGGTCATCTGCTCCATGCTGGCCGCGGTCTGCTCGAGGCTCGCAGCCTGCTGCTCGGTGCGGCGGCTCAGATCGTCGTTGCCCTGCGCGATGTCGCCGGTGCCCTGCTGCACCTCGGCTGCGGCGCCCTTCACCTGGCTGACGAGGTCCGTGAGGTTGTCGGCGATGGTGTTGATGCCTGAGCTGATCGCCGCCATGAAGCCGGTCTTGCCGTCGAGCGGGATCCGGTGCGTGAGGTCGCCCGCGAGCACGGCATCGACCAGCCCCTTGACCTCGCCCTCGACGCGCTTCTCGTCGGTCTGGTCGGCCCACTCGACCACCGTGCCGATGCGCTCGCCGCTCGCCGAGCGCACCGGGTTGGCGATGATCTGCATCGAGCGCCCGCCCACCTTCAGGGTCGAGCGGAAGGTGCCGGTGAGCGCCGGCAGCAGGTTGCGCTGGTGCGCCGGGTTCCTGTGGAACACGTCGATGTTGGCGCCGAGCAGCCGGTCGACGTCGAAGTGCGGCAGGTCCTTGCGGATGTCCGGCTGCGCCTGGCGCATCATGTCCTGCACGGTCCGGTTCATGTAGACGATGCGCAGGTCGCCGTCGGCGACCATGACGTTGGTGGTGACGTTGTCCAGCGCCGCGCGCAGCCGGGCATTCTCCATCGCCACCAGCCGCTCCTGCTCGGCGCGCTCCCGCTCGCGCGCCTCGCGCGCCAGCGTCTCGGTGAGGTCCTGCCATTCGACGACCGTGCCGAGCCGGCGCCCGGCGGCGTCCTTCATCGGGTTGGCGATGATGCGGAAGGTCCGCCCCCCCAGCGACAGACGCGACTCGAACGTCCTCTCGAGCGCCGCCAGCATCCGGCGCTGGTGCGACGGGTCCTTGTGGAAGCCGTCGATGTTGGTGCCGACCAGGCGGTCGACGTCGAAGCCCGGCAGGTCCTTGCGGATGTCGTCCTGCGCGTGGCGCAGCATCGACTCCACCGTCCGGTTCATGTAGACGATGTCCAGGTTCTCGTCCGCGATCACGATGTTCGTGCTGGTCACGTCGAGCCCGGCCCGCAGGCGGGCGCCCAGCGCAGTCCCGCCCCGCGCCGCGTTGCGACGCGCGACGAGGAAGCCTGCGACGCCTGCTGCGGCGGCCAGCAGCATCGCCACGATGCCCATGGTCAGAATCGTCATGTCCTCTCTCCTCCACGAGCGCGGCAGCCCTGCGTGGGGACGCCGTCGTCGTGCCTGTGTGCCGTCGTGAACCCCGGGCGGCCGTCGCACCTCGGGGGTGCTCCGACCGCGCTCAACCGACTTATCGGGCATGCCGGCCGGCGCCGTAGGGAACTGCATCACGCGCACCCCGTGACCGTGCTCTCACCGGGCGGCGATTCAGAGGCTCCCCTACGGCGGCCTTGCGCGGACGTGCAGGCCGCGTCGCCGGGCCCGAAAGCACGCCGCCGGCGCGAGGCCGGCGGTGTGCGTTCGAGACGGGCGCTCCAGGCTGGGAGGCGCTGCCTCAGAACTGCTCCCAGTCGTCCGCGGCGGACGCGGCGCGGCGCGGCGCGGGGGTTGACGCGGCCGCGGTCTCCGCCGGCGCGCTCGCCGCAGCAGGCTTCGCCGGCTTTGACCAGGGGCGGTTGGCGCCACGACGCTCCGCCAGCGGCTTGAGCGGCGCGCCCGGCTTGGGCGGCGCACCGGGCTTCGCGGGCGCGCCGGCCGTCGGCACCGGCGGGACCGCCGGCGCGTTCGCAGGCACGCCGACGGGCCTGGCGCGAGGTGCGACGGGCGCGGTCGACCGCGTCGCGTCGCCGGTCGCCGCGCCAGTCCGCAGCTTGAAGGTCGCGGTCAGCTCGCGCAGCCGCGCTGCCTGCTCGCTCATCGAGGCGGCGGCTGCGGTGGCCTGCTCGACCATCGCCGCATTCTGCTGCGTGCCCTCGTCCATCTGCATGATCGAGCGGTTGACCTCCTCGACCCCCTCGGCCTGCTCGCGACCGGCGGCGGAGATCTCGCCGACGACGTCGCTGACCTTCTTGACCGACTCGACGATCGCCTCGAGCGTCCGGCCGGAGTCGGCGACCAGGCGACTGCCCTCGGTGACGCGCTCGACGCTGGTCTCGATCAGCGACTTGATCTCCTTGGCGGCCGAGGCGCTGCGCTGCGCCAGCGTGCGCACCTCGCTCGCGACCACGGCGAAGCCGCGGCCCTGGTCGCCGGCGCGCGCCGCCTCGACCGCGGCGTTCAGCGCCAGCAAATTGGTCTGGAACGCGATCTCGTCGATCACGCCGATGATGTCGGCGATGCGGCGGCTCGACTCCTCGATCGCGCTCATCGCCTCGGTCGTGCTGCGCGCCACCGCGCCGCCCTGCTCGGCCTGCTGGCGCGAGGTCTGCGCCAGCTGGTTGGCGAGGGACGCATTGTCGGCCGTCTGCTTGACGGTCGAGGTGATCTCCTCCATCGACGAGGCCGTCTCCTCCAGGTTGGCGGCGGCCTTCTCGGTGCGGCCGGAGAGGTCGTGGGTGCCCTCGTTGATCTCGCGCGCGGCGGTCGCGACCGTCGCGGCGCTCGACTGCACGCCGGCGAGCACCTCGTTCATGCGATCGCACGTGGCCCGCAGCGCCTGCAGCACGCGACCCAGCTCGTCGCGTCCCGGGTCGGCGTCGATCTCGGTGGTGTAGTCACCCTCGGACATCCGCGTCACGACCTCGACGCCGTGGCGCAGCCGCGCGAGCGTCGTGCGGGCCACCAGGTACGTGAAGGCGAGCGCCAGCGCCAACGCCGCGGCGACGATCGCGAGCACCTGGTTGCGCGCCGCGCGATCCGCGGCGATGCGCTCCCGCACGAGCGCGGCGCCCCGCGAGTTCACGGCATCGTGCAGCGGGTCGATCAGCGCCGACAGCCGGGCACCCTCGTCCATCACGCGGGCCACGGTCATCGACTCGCCCAGGGCCTTCTTCTGGATGAACGCGGAGTAGTCGCGGACGCCCTCGCCCAGCGCCCCCAGGAAAGCCTGCGTGGCGGCCGCGACGGCGGCGCCCTGCTCGCCGGCATTCGCCACCGAGAGCAGGTTCGACTCGATCGCCTGCATCGCCACCTCGACGTGGGCCAGCGCGCGGACGACGTCCAGGCGCTCGCCGTCCGTCGCCGAGCCCTGGGCCGCGAGCCTCGCGGCGGCGGCGCGCACGTCCGCGAGTGCCGACTCCAGCTGCGGGACCCGCGTCACCGCGGTATCCAGCACGAAGTACGACACGGCCCCCGGATCCAGCGAGATCCCCGACGTCGCGGCGATCCAGCCGATGTGGGCGACCAGCTTGGCGCGCAGCGACTCGTGCGCCACCGCGATCTCGGACGGCAGCTGCGTGCGGTCGGCCTTCAGCGACTGCCAGGCGCTCTTGATCTCACCCCATTGCCGCGCCGCTTCGGCCTCCGCGTCCGCGAAGCCGGCGGGCACGCGCTCCTGGGCGGCCACGACCGCGTCGACCCGCGCGGTCGCGGCGTCGACCTTCGCCACCGCCGTCGTGTCGCCCAGGGCGGCGGCGACCGCGTACGCCTCGCGCTCGCCGAGTGGCAGCAGCGCCTCCTCGAGCGCGTGGTAGTAGCGCAGGCCCGCGTCGATGTTCCTCGACTGCTCGATCGTGCCGTTCTTGGTCTGCACGAAGAAGAACCCGAGCAGCAGCACCGGGAGCAGCATCACCGACGCGATCGCGCCGAGCTTCACGGGGAAAGGGAGGTTTCTGATCCAGTTCACGGTCTGCTCCTCAGGTCTGTCTTTCTTATGGTTGATCGATGTCGCGGGCGTTCACCGCGACCAGGCGGTGCCCAGCTCGAATCGCAGGCCCGCGACGAAGGCGGCGTCGAGGGCGGCGTCGAAGCCCGGGTGGATCACGTACTGCAGGTCCGGCTGCAGCGTGAGCCAGCCGGCGACCGGGACGCGCCAGGCGAGCTCGAGCGTCGTCTCGCGCGCTCGGGTCGCGGCGCCGGCGAGTGCCATCTCGCCGCGCCAGGGCGCACCTGCGCCCACCGAGGCGATCGCGAAGCCGAGCTGGTCGTCCGGCCGGCCGGGCACGAGCCCGGCGGCGCTGACCCCGAGGCCCAGGTAGTCCTCGAAGCGGTTGAAGCGGTCCTCGGCCCGCCCGGCACGGACCCAGCCACCGACGTTCAGCCGGCCACTCTCGACGAGGCTCGCCTCGGCGATCGCGTAGTAGCCGCCGTTGCCGCGCGCGCGCGTGGCGTCGCCGAGCGCGTCGACCTCGCCGATGGCCGCGAACGCCGCGCTGTAGTTCCACGCCCCGACGGCGAGCTTGCGGAACGGGCCGACCGCCCTGCCGACCTCGCCGACCAGCAAGGCGCCGTCGCCCTCGCCCAGCCGGAAGGAGGTCCGGTCGGGGCGGCCCGGCGCCCCCGGCACCGCGTCGAAGGCCGCGAGCCGCCAGTACCAGGCCTCCGCCCCGCCCTGCAACCGCAGCGCGAGCGAGGTCACGGGGAAGGTCGACGGCCCGTTCTCGCCGCTGAAGCCGAGCTCGGGACCGAGCCCGTGGGACGCGTGCAGGAACAGCCGCGCCGTGTCGATGCTGTCGAACTCGCTGTTCAGGTCGTACAGGCCCGCGCGCAGGGTCGTGGCCCCGGCTGCGCCGAAGCGCAGCTCGCCCCAGAACTCGTAGAGGCGCCAGGTGTCGACGCCCTCGATGTTGCTGACGCCCTGCGCGTCCCCGACCCAGCGGCCGCTGAACGCCCGGCCATTGCTGTGCACGACGTGGCCGTGCAGCGTCAGGCCCGGCACGCCCAGGGCCCGCTCGCCGTCGAGCGTCGCCATCAGGTCCAGGTTGTCGAGGTAGGCATCACCGATGGCCAGGCCACCGCGCGCGTTGCGGAACGCGTCCCCGACATAGGCGGCCTCCAGCTGCACGGCGGGCGCCGGCTCGTCGGCCGCGGCCGCGACGTGCGGCGTGGCCACGGGCAGCAGCGCCGCGGCGAACATCCACTTGCATCGTGCATTCATTGCGTCTGCCCGCCCGCGGCCACCGGGGTCGATCGCCGCACACGGTCCTCCGTTCCTCTGGTCTCAGGCGCGTGCAGCCGCCGGGCCGCAGCGCTCCGCGACCCATTGCAGTACCTGCCCGGCGATCTCCGGCAGCGGCAGGATCGTCTCGGCCGCGCCGAGGCTGGCGGCGGCGCCGGGCATCCCCCAGACGACGCTGGTCTTCTCGTCCTGCACCACGTTGCGCGCGCCCGCCTCGCGCATCTCGAGCATCCCCTTGGCGCCATCCGCACCCATGCCCGTGAGCATCACGCCGATCGCATTCGGGCCGGCGCAGCGCGCCACGGACCGGAACATGACGTCGACGCTCGGCCGGTGGTGGTTGACCGGCGGCTCCTGGGTGACGCGGATGCGCCACCGGGCACCGTCGCGCTCGACGACGAGGTGGCGGTCACCGGGCGCGATGAACACGTGCCCGGGGATCACCAGCTGCCCGTCGCGCGCCTCGTGCACCGTCATCTGCGAGCAGCCGTCCATGCGCGCCGCGAACGGCCCGCTGAAGGCCGCCGGGATGTGCTGCGAGATCACGATGCCCGGTGCGTCCGGCGGCATGCGGCACAGGACCTCGCGGATCGCCTCGGTGCCACCGGTCGAGGCGCCGATCGCGATCAGCTGGTCGGTGGTCCGGAAGCGCAGCGGCACGCCCCCTGGGGCCGCGCGGGCGGCCGCGCCCGGGACCGGCGCCGCGCCACCGGGCTGGGCCGTGGCCGCGAGCGCGCGCACGCGCGCGCGCGCGGCCACCTTGATCTTGCCGATCAGCTCGGCAGCGTAGTCCTCGAGGGTGTGGGCGAGGTCGATCTTCGGCTTGGTCACGAAGTCGACCGCGCCGAGCTCGAGCGCCGACAGCGTCACCTCGGCGCCCTTCTCGGTCAGCGACGAGCACATCACGACCGGCATCGGCCGCAGCCGCATCAGGTTGCGCAGGAACTGGATGCCGTCCATCTTCGGCATCTCCACGTCCAGCGTGATCACGTCGGGGTCGAGCGCCTTGATCTTCTCGCGCGCGACGTAGGCATCCTGCGCCACGCCCACCACCTCGAGCGCCGGGTCGCTGCCGAGGATCTCGGTGAGCAGCTGCCGCACCAGCGCCGAGTCGTCGACGACCAGGACCTTGATCTTGCCGTGGGTGGCCGCCATCCTCGTGCCCCTCGCTCAGAACAGGTCGATCTCGCCCGCGACCGGCGTCGTGTCGATCTTCCGGGCGTAGGACTTCTCGCGCTCCACCAGGTCGCTGCCGGCCTCGCGGTTGCCGAGCTTCTTGACGCGGGCGTCGCCCGTCTCCGGGTGGTACATCACCTTGCGCGGCTGGTTCGACCCGAGGTCCTCGCCGACGACCTTGTAGCCCTCGGTCGCGACGAACTCGCGGACGAACTGGATGTTGCGGGCGCCGATGTCGGTCATCGCATCGAGCACGCGCCCGCCCCCGACCAGCTTGACCTCGAGGTTCTCGCGCCGGCCGCCCGCCTTCAGGATGTCGTTGACGAGCCGCTCCATCGCGACGTTGCCGTAGCGCGTGGCCGCGCTCGCCGTCTGGCCCCAGGATCCGCCCTCGCTGGCGTTCTCGGGCAGCATGAAGTGGTTCATGCCGCCGATGCGCAGCACCCGGTCGCGGATGCACGCCGAGACGCAGGAGCCGAGCACCGTGAAGATCAGCTCGTCGTGCGTGGTCACGTAGTAGTCGCCGGGCAGCAGCTTCGCCACCCATCGGCCCTCGCGCGCGTCCCAGTGGCGACCGATGTGGGAGAAATGCGCAGGCGCCTTGGGCAGCGGCGTCGGGACGTGCGGGTGCACTGCCCCGGCGCCGTGCTGCGCGGCATGTCGGGCACCGGTCTTCATCTCAGTCGTTCTTCCTGTAGGTGGTCTGGCCGATGAGCTCGTAGCGGTCGCAGACGTTGAACAGCGACTCGGAGTGCCCGATGAACAGGTGGCCTCCCGGACGCTGCAGCTCCGCCATGCGCCCGAACACCACGCGCTGGGTGGGCTTGTCGAAGTAGATCACCACGTTGCGGCAGAAGATCACGTCGAACGGGCCCTTCACCGGCCAGGTCTCCATGAGGTTCAGGCGCTTGAAGCTGATCAGCCGTCGCAGCTCCTCGCGTGCCGACCAGTGCGCGCCGCCGTCCTGTGGCACGAACCAGCGGTCGCGGCGCGCCCGGTCGACCTTGTCGAGCCGGTCGGCGGCGTAGACGCCGGCCTGGCCGTGCGCCAGCACCTTCGAGTCGAGGTCGGTGGCGAGGATCCTGATGTCCCAGTCGCGCAGCGCGCCCAGGGTCTCCAGCACGCAGCAGGCGATCGAGTAGGGCTCCTCGCCTGTCGAGCATCCCGCCGACCAGATGCGGATGCGGCGCGACGCGGCGTTCTGCTTCTGCAGGGCCGGCAGGACCGTGGAACTCAGGTACTGGAAGTGATGCCCCTCGCGAAAGAAGAACGTCAGGTTGGTGGTGATCGCGTTGCAGAACTCCTCGAGCTCCCCCGCGTCGCCCTCGATCCGCTGCAGGTAGTCGCGGAAACTGTCGAGCCCGAGCGCGCGCAGGCGCCGCGCCAGCCGCCCGTAGACGAGGTGGCGCTT
>JALORN010000013.1 GCA_025458905.1 Steroidobacteraceae bacterium | reverse complement strand
TCGATGAAGTTGCCGTCGCGATCGCGGATGCGGCTGAGCGCCCAGAGCCGCACGACGTTCGTCGAGCCGCGCACCTCGATCCGCGAGTCGGCGGTGTTGCCGTACTCGTAGATCAGGCCGTTCTTCTGGCGGACCTCGAACGACGACACCCCGGTGCCGGTGCTGCCGGTGAGCGTCACGCGGGCAAACGTCTCGAGCTCGGTCTGGTAGGTCGAGGCCGTGCTGCCGTACGTGCCGCCGGTCAGCCGCAGCTTGTTGCCATCCAGGCAGAGCTTGTCGGCGGCCGTGTTCACCACCGGCCGCACGTCGCCGTCCTGCGCGAGCGTGCGCGCACAGCGGGTGATCGCCGAGAACCCGGTGACCCGTAGGCCCATGCCGAGGAGCCCGTTGCCGCGCTGGCTGCCGTAGACGAACGCGAGGCTCGGGGTCATGCCGCTCGTACCGGGCGGCAACGTGATCGGCATCGTGTAGGTGCCCTCGCCGGTCGGCGAGACCGCGAACACGCCGGGAGTGCGGGCGGTGACGGCGAGTGCGGGCGGCGGCATCGCCATGGCGAGCGCGGTGAGCAGCAGCCAAGCGGAGAGCGGCCCGCTCAGGCGCTTGCGACGCGGGCTCCCCAGCAGCGGGAGCGGGGACACGTGGGTCGGAGTGTTCGTGTTCATGGGAGAACTCCGGGATCCAGTCGAGACTTGAGTCGGCGAGGCAGGGCGGGACGCGGCGGGCGGGCTACTTCGGCCGGTTGGCCTGGGGCTTGCCTTCCACCGGGAAGAGATCGGGCCGCTCGGCCTTCAGACGGCTGAACCGGCCCTTGACGCAGGCGTGCACCGCGGCCTGCAACTGCGCGGTCTCGCGCGCGAGACCCTGCTCCTCGATCTGCACGAGGCAAGGCTTGGCGGGATCGCCGTCGACGAAGGGGCTCGGGACGACGCGCGAGGGCGCCTCCCCGGCGCGCAGCGGCGTCGGCAGGCCAGCACCTGCCGCAAACGCGAGCAGGAGCATCGGCACCGTCAGCGACCAAGGACGGCGCGAGAGGCGGCGGAAGGGCGCGGGCAGCGGGGCCAACACGATTACAGGCGAGTCGTTCATGGCGAGGCACTCCTGCGAAGGGACGGCGGTGGGGAGGCAAGATCCGGTGGCGGCGGGGGCGCCGCGCGCGGCTTCGGCGGCGGCAGACCCGCGGGGCGGGTAACAGGCGAGGGTCGGTAGCCCGGCGGCAGCACGACCCGCGATCGGCCGGCGACCTCGCGCATCGAGGTGGCGAAGAGGTTCAGATCGAGGGGACTGCCCGCACCGCGGCGCACTCGCATCGGGCGCGACTGGCGGTCCCGGAGCGCGGTCAGCAGCGGGATCACATCCCGCGGCATCGTCACAGCGCGTCCGTCGATCGCCTCGATGACGTCGCCGGCGCGTAGCCCGGTCTTGGCGAACGCCGCTTCGTCGGAACCGGGGTAAACCCGAAAGCCCGTGAGGCCGTCGCCGAGCAGCTCGGGCAGAAAGCGCAGCGCCGGGCTCGAAAGCTCCGCCGGGATCGCGTTCGGGTCGCTCGCGACGAGGACGGTATTCGTCTCGCCGCGCAGCATCGCGAGGAACGGGTTCTCGGGGAACGCGATGTGCACCCTGCGCCCCTGAAGCTCGAGCGTCACGCCCTCAGGTGCGATCGCGCGCACCGTGCCGCCGCCGAGCTGCTGTCCGAGTTGCACGCGCTGGCCTGGGGCGCCCGAGACGCTGACCCAGGCGATCGCTCCCGGGAGGGCGGAGACAAGCGTGCGCTCGCCGAAGAACGTCCGGGCGTACGCGAGTGCTTCACTCGCCCCGCCCTCCCCTGTGGCATTGACGGCCGCACCCGACGCGCTCGGCGCGAGTGGTTCAGCGTCGCCCTCGCTGTCGGGGACGTAGAGCCCGACGAGCTTGAACGCACTCGGCGCGAGTGCCGGCGCCTTCGCCTCGGCGGGCGCCTCCCCGAAGAGGTGCGCGTCGAGGAGTCGTGAGAGTTCCGTCGAACCGAAGCGCGCGTGGGCCGGCACGGCCGTCGCGTCATCGCGCACGATCGCGGGCTCCGGCTGTGCACTACGCCAGATCGCCCAGAGTTGCAGTGCGATCAGCAGCGCAAGCGCCATCTCGACGACGCGCGGGGCATGGGGCGAGTACCACGCATTGCCCAGTGCGGCGAAAAGCTCGTCGGAGGTCCAGTCGAGACGCATCGCGCTCTGCTCCGCGTTCGCGCGGCGAAGCAATGCCGCGCGTCTTCACGCTGCGCGCGAGAGCTGCCTCGGCTCAAGAGCAAAACGGTGAATACATCGAAATACATAGATGCGTGGTACACGCAGTTTATGTATCCGACGAACGGCGCGAGGATTGGCACGCGGTTTGCTTCGCGTGCGCGCGGGCGATCCTTAGAAGGCGCGAGGCGCTGCCGCGGTTCGCGGCCCGACCCGCGTCCGTACTGTCAAACGCCTGTCGGCGCGCAGAGACATTGCCGAACGTCTTGCGGTTCGTAACATGTGACTCACTTGCTTGATGCACACCGCGTTGCGCAAAGTCCCTGTGCGACGCCGACGCATCCGAACGAGTGGCAGGGAGGCGGCGATGGACGACGAGTCATCGAAGGAGCCGCGCAAGCGGTCGGGCAAAGGCGGCGCGGGATCCGGGCGCGCGAGCCCCAATGAAGTGGAAGTGACGTTCTGGACGCGCTTCGACAAACGCGAGGAGGTGCGCACGATCCGACGCGTGCACGGCCGCACGTCCAAGTCGCTGCTCAACGAAGCGCTCGATCTGCTGATCTCGAAGTACAACTCTCAGTGAAGCCTCGTGTGGCGGCACGAGCGCGAGTTCGAGAGCAGAGTGCATCGGCGCAGGCTTGCCGGGCGATCCTTCGCTCACGCGCGTTGCGGCGCCCTGCGCGGTCCGGCGACGGACACGCGCGATCCGCGCTCGGCGGCGCTGCGGCCATGGCCGTGTTGAGACGGCGCCGAGCCGGGTCGTCCCATCGAAGAAGTCGACGGGTCGACCGCGCGCACCCGCGCCGCTCGCCCTCGTACCGAGGTGCCCTCATCGCGTGGGGATCGCGGTGCGGAGCAGGCGCGCATGCAGCGCCAGAGGTCCGGGCTTGCCGGGGAAGTGCCGCATGACAGCTGCGCTCTCGGTCAACTGCCTCCCCCACCGTGTATCCGGAGCGGCGCAGCGGCGGCGCTCGCCCTTGCTATTCGGCGCCGTGATGGCTGCGCACGGTCTGCTGCTGGTGCAGTTGCTGGAGCTGGGCGTGCCGCTGGTGTCACGCGACCTGAGCGAGCAGGCCCTTGGCAGTGGCTCCGGCGATCGCTTGCAGGTGCAGCTGATCGAGACCGCAGACGAGTCGCCTGTCGCGTACCCACCCGATCCTCTGACCCCGACGCTCGCACTCGAGGCACCAAGAGTGGTCGTGACGGAACCGAGCGTGGAGTTGCCGGCGCCTGGCGCGAGCCCCGATGAAGGGCTCTTTGGACTCTACCGGGGCCAACTGCGTGCGCGGATCGAGCGGGCGCGTCAGACCATCGAGCCAAACGCGGCGCCGCTGCCGCGAGCGTGCAGTGCGCAGATCACCCAGGATGAGCGCGGCAACGTCCTGGACGTCGTGCTCGAGGGCTGCGGTGCGGAGGGGCCCAGCCGCATGCAGCTCGAGCGCGCCGTGCGCGCGGCCTCGCCTCTGCCTGCCCCACCGGCTGCGCTCGCGCGCGAGAGCCGGGTCGAGGTCGTCCTCGGGGAGCCGGCGTCATAGGCGGCCGCGAGCCGCTGCGCATGCCTGCCCGACCCTCGTCGGTCGCGAGCGGCAAGGCGACCAGCAGGGGCGTCCATATGGCCGGGTCTCGCCCCCTGACGGAAGCCGCCGCGCCGAAAGCCGGCGGGGCGGTGAATGGAGGCCGGAGGCGTCAACCCGCCCGGGCGAGCTCGGCGCGCTTGGCCTTGCCCGGAGCGAAGACGTGCGTATCGAGCAGCAGCGCACAGCTCAGCGACCCTCGAACCGGGCGATCACGGTCTCGCGCAGCGGGTCATCGAAATCGGCCACGACGCGCACATTGCCCTTCAACATCGCGAAGCGGATGCGGGGCGAGTCGGCTGCAGCCGGGTCAGCCACGCGATCGGTCTGCCGGCTCGCGCGATGATGACGTCCTCACCCGCCGCCACTTGGGCCACGAGCTGCGACAGCCGGGCCTTCGCGTCATGGAGGTAGACGTTGCTCGGGAAACGGGAGTGTGCCAAGTCCCGGCAAACTAGTATTGTCCGGCCCGGCCCGGCCCGGCCCGGTCCGGTCTGGTCTGGTCTGGTCTGGGCCAGCGCGACAGCCGATCCGCAGGGAGTCGATCATGGATCTGGATCTGAACGTGCTCACCGAGGCTCAGTTGCTGGCGCTCAACCGACGGATCGTCGAGCGGTTGAAGTACCTCCAGCAGACCCGGACGCATCAGACGATGATGAAGTTCTCGGTGGGCGAGCGGGTGGGATTCGAAACTCGCGAGGGGCGCTTCGTCAGCGGCACCTTGGTGCGCTTCAACAAGAAGACCGTGACCGTGATCTCCGACGAGCACCAGCAGTGGAACGTCGCGCCGGTCCATTTGCGCCGCGTCATCGAGTAGACGGTCCCCTGCTGACGTGAAAAAAGGGGACGGATTTATTTCCCAGAATGGGAAATAAATCCGTCCCCTTTTTTGCGTCAACCTGCCGGCTTCACGCCCCGGTTCTGGATCACTCGCTCGAAGAACGACGGGCCTTCGTCGAACTGCGGGCTCTCGTCGAACAGCGGCGTGTGCGCGCGGGCGCGCGCGAGGTAGTCGGCGTCCAGCTTCTCGACGTCGGTGAGTTTCACGCCGTCGTACTGCCAGATCACGTGGCCGGGGGCGTCGCCCATGCCGAGCCAGGGTTCCCAGGGGCGGATGTTGAAGCCGCTGACGGTGGCGGACGGCGTCTCGACCTTCGGGTCGAAGAGTTCGTCGGCGCGCACCGTGAGGGTCGCCGTCTCGAGCGTCGGCTGCTTCAGGATCGGCGGGAAGTTCGAACGGCCGCGGTAGCGGACGATGCCGTCGTCCAGGCTCCAGTTGGGCGCGATCGGCTCCTCGGGATAGGACTGCGGGAAGGCCTTGCGCATGCTGCCGTAGTACTCGCCCATCGTGGTGCGGTACTCGCCTTCCTTGTGGCGGATGAAGCTGACGCCGACCTTTGAGACGTGGCCGTTGAGCGGGTTGCGGAACTCGTCGATGAACTTGCCGGTCTCGAGGTCCTCGAAGAACGACAGCGTCGAGGAGTAGCGCACCCAGGTGGAGTCGTCCTTCCGGGTCCACCAGCCGCTCTCGCTGCCACGCAGGCCGACCAGCGGCACGACGCCCGAGGCCTGCACCGCATAGACCGTGATCCTGGTCTTCCAGGTGACGCGCCCCTTGCCGGTGGTGCCGTAGATGCGCACCACAGACTCGAGGATCTCCTTCGGGTCGGTGGGCAGCGTATCGCGCGATTTCCTGGCCGCCAATGCCGGCGCGGCACCGGCGCCGAGCGCGAGCGCGCCGGACCCGGCGGCCCCGAGTGCCATCAGCCCTGCAGTGCGGCGGGAGAACTTCGGGTCGTCCATGGATGTGCTCAGCCTCTGGTGTGGAGTCCGCGTGTGGATCGCGAGCGGGATCAGTGTTGGAGTCGGGGCCCGGGCCGGTATCGGAAATCGAAAGACCTCGAGCCTCAGGCCGCCGCAGTGCGCGCCGCCGGGGCGTCGGACGCGGGCGGCGCATATGCGAGCGGGTAGCGCCCGAGCGTCAGCATCGCGAGCGCGCCGCTCGCGAACAGCAGGCCGACGACCGGCAACGCGACGTCGAACGAGCCGAACACGTCCTTCGACCAGCCGACGCCGAACGCGCCGACCGCGGTCGCGACGATGATCGGGATCACGATGCGGCCGTAGATGCGGCCGTAGTGCGCCATGCCGAAGTAGCGCGCCGTCATGTAGGCGAGGAAGTCGTACTCGGCGCCCTGGGCGAAGCCGAGCAGCGCGGCGGCGAGCAGCGCATCGGTGCGCGAGACCTCGCCCCCGACCAGCAGCCAGGCGCTGATCGCCGGCAGGCCGAGCACCGCGGCGGCGACGCCCGGCGCCCAGACGCGGTCGAGCACGTAGCCGATCGCGAGCCGACCGAAGGCGATCGCGACGCCGAGCGTACCGAAGATGCCGGCGGCCTCCGGCGCCTGGAAGCCCTTGGAGACCAGCATCGGGACGAAGTTCGCGTTGGTGCCGCCGACGCCGACGGTCACGGCGGCGAAGCCGAGCGCCATCACCCAGAAGCGATAGCTGCGCAGCGCCTCGTGGTGGGTCATGCCGGCGACGGCGACGACAGCTGGCGGCGCGCCGGCGCCGGAGGGAGTCGTGGCCGCGAGGCGCCGGTCGTCGCCGCGGAAGAACGCCGCGACCACCGCGGTGCCGACCACCAGCGGCAGCAGCGCGAGCCCGAGCCAGGCGGCACGCCAACCCCAGGCGGAGATCAGCCACTGCGCGAGCGGTGCCCCGAACAGCGCGAACAGTCCGCTGCCCGAGAGCACGAGGCCGAGCGCGAAGCCGCGCCGCTGGACGAACAGCGCGTTGACCATGCGCGTCCAGACGGTCGGCACCGTGCCGCTGCCGAGCAGCGAGGCGACGAACATCAGGAGATACCAGCTCCAGGGCGCGGCCTGGGTCAGGGCGAGCGCGGCCACGCCGCAGGCGCCGACCGGCATGCCGATGAGCGCCACGGCGCGCGCGCCGTGCCGGTCGCACAGCGCGCCGATCCAGGTGCTCGAGAGCAGGATGCCGACGGTGAAGACCAGCGTGCCGAACTGGAACGCGCCGAGCGACCAGCCGAACTCGCGGGTCATCGGGCCGGCGAACACGCCGAGCACGTAGGCGGGGATCGAGGAGATGCCGAGCATCACGCCGCTACCCGCCGCGAGCAGAACGGACCAGTGGCGGCGGAGCTCGGGGTTCATCGTCGCCCGATGCTAGGGGGGCGGGACGACCGGCCGCAAGGGGGTGGAGAAGGCCCCCGCCTCCACTACCGTGATCTTCGCCGGGTCGATCCAGCGCCTCACGGCGGCATTGACGTCAGCCACCGTCATCGCGGCGACGCGCTTCTCGAGCTGGGCGTCCCAGTCCATCGTGCGGCCGAGGTAGAGGTAGCTCGCGAGCTTGCCGACGAGCTCGCGGTCCTGCGAGCGGCTGACGCCACGGCCGAGCAGCCAGCCGTCGCGGGCGTCCCTGAACTCGGCCTCGGTGAAGCCCTCCCGCAGCATCTTCGCGAGTTCCTCGCGCCAGGCGGCGAGCAGGCGTGCGGAGTTCTCGGGGTTGTAGATCGCGAAGGTCAGGAAGCCGCCGACCTTGTCCAGCGGATCGGCCTGCAGGATCGACTGCACGCCGTAGCTGATGCCCTCCTTCTGGCGGATCCGCGTCGCGAGCCGCGAGTTGAGGAAGCCGCCGCCGAGCATGTAGTTGGCGAGCACCAGCGCCGGGTAGTCCGGGTCGTCGTCGCGCAGCGCGAGGTTGACGCCGGCGAGCAGCGTGGCGTTCGCCTTGTCGGGCGTGTCGATGCGGCGCGTGACTGCCGGCACCTCGAAGTAGCGGTCCGGGGCGCGCTGGAACGGCTGCGGCGCGGCCCAGCCGGCGAGCATCGCGCCGAGCGCGGCGCGCGTGGTCACCGGGTCGAAGTCGCCGACCACCGCCGCGGTCGCGGCGGCGGCGCCGTAGAACTCGGCGTGGAAGCGCCGCAGCTCCTCCACGGTGGCGGCCTTCACGGCGGCGACCTGCTCGTCGAAGTTCTCGACGTAGCGGAAATGCCCTCGCGGCCAGGGCGAGAGGATCCGGTCGAGCTCCTGCTGGGCGATCGCGCCCGGATCGCTGCGCTGCTGGTCGATGCCGGCCAGCACCTCGTCGCGCAGCCGCCCGAACTCTGCCTCCGGGAAGGCGGGCGCGCGCAGCAAGTCGGTGACGATCTCGAGCGCGGGCCCGAGGTTGTCGCGGGTCGAGACCACGCGGATGCCGACGGTCTGTCCGCTGCCGGAGATCGACACGCTCGACTTCAGCGCATCCAGCTGGTCGTTGATCTGCTGCAGCGAACGGCTCTTGGTGCCGCGCCGCAACATCTCCGCGGTGAGCTGGGCGACGGTCCCGCGATCCTGCAGCGCCGCCTCGCTCGCGATGCGCAGCGTGATCGTCGCCTCGACCGCGTTGCCGCGCGTCGACTTCGCGAGGAAGCTGTAGCGCGCGCCTCCGGGCAGGGTCTCGCTGCGGGTGCGCGCGTCGATGTTCGCCGGCGAGGCATCGAATACCTCGGCCTGCTGCAGCGCGGCGCGGCCCTGGTATCCGGCCAGCAGTTGCCCGGGCTCGGGTGCTGCCGGGATGACCGCGCGGTCCGGCGCCGCATCCGGGACGAAGCGCCCGGCGGTGCGGTTGGCGGGCTTCAGGTACGCGGCGGCGACGCGGTTGACGTCGTCGGCGGTGACCTTCTCCATCGCGTCGCGATACAGGAACCACAGGCGCCAGTCGCCCTTGCCGATGTAGTCGGAGAGCACGAGGCCGACACGGCCGCTGTCGTTGTAGGTCTGCTCGAAGAACTTGAGGTAGCGGTTCTTCGCGCGCTCGACCTCGTCCTTCGAGACGGGTGCCTCCTTCAGGCCATCGAGCGTGGCGAGCATGGCCTCGCTGGCCGCGGCCAGCGGCTTGTCCTTCAGCACCTCGGCGCCGAAGTACGCATAGCCCGGATCTTTCAGGGCGAACGCGAGGCCGTAGACGCCGCTCGCCTTGCCGGTCTCGACCAGCGCCTTGTAGAGCCGGCCCGCCGGCTCGTTGGTCAGCACGTCGACCAGCACCTGCACGGCGGCGAAGTCCGGATGGCTGCCCGAGGGCACGTGGTAGCCGGCGGCGGCCACCTGTACGTCGCCGACGCGGCGCAGCGTCACCTGCCGCTCGCCATCCTGCACGGGCTCGACGGTGTAGGTCTGCTGCAGCACGCGCGCAGGCTTCGGGATGCGGCCGAAGGTGTCGTTCACGAGGGCGATGGTCTTCGCCTCGTCGACCCGGCCGGCGATCGTCAGCACCGCATTGTCGGGCTGGTAGTACTTGCGATAGAAGGCCTGCAGCCGGTCGATCGGCACCCGCTCGATGTCCTCGCGCGAGCCGATCACCGCATTGCCGTAGTTGTGCCAGAGGTAGGCCGCGGCCATCACGCGCTGCAGCAGCACGCGCGAGGGGTCGTTCTCGCCCGACTCGAACTCGTTGCGCACCACCGAGAACTCGCTCTGCAGGTCCTTGGCGGCGACGAAGGAATTCACCATCCGGTCGCTCTCGAGGTCGAGCGCCCAGCGCAGGTTGTCGTCGGTGGCGGCGAAGGTCTCGAAGTAGTTGGTGCGATCGTAGGAGGTGGTGCCGTTCGGCCGCGCGCCGCGCGCGGTCAGCTCCTGCGGGATGTTCGGGAAGCGCGGCGTGCCCTTGAAGAGGAGGTGCTCCAGCAGGTGCGCCATGCCGCTCTCGCCATAGCCCTCGTGGCGCGAGCCGACGAGGTAGGTGACGTTGACGGTGATGGTCGGCTTGGACGGGTCGGGGAACAGCAGCACCTTCAGGCCGTTGGCGAGCCGGTACTCGGTGATGCCCTCGACGGTGGTGACCTTGGCCGGGGCCGCCGGGGCCGGGCGCGCGGTCGCGCGCGGGGCCGACGCGGGCTTCGGAGCCGCTGCCGCAGCGGCGGCCGGCGCCGCGGCGGGGCGCGGCGGGGCGCTGGCGGCGGCGGCGTACGCGCTCGCGGCGAGCGCGAGGGGGACGGCGACGACGAGGGCGAAGCGGGCACGCCCGGCGGGCGCGCGGCGGACGGTTCGAGCGTGGGACCTGGACAAGCGGCACTCCCGGATCTGCGGCATGGGCGGTCAATCTACCGGCGCGGCGACCCGGAGGCGAACCGACTGGGCCCGTCCGCCGGGGCAGGCCCGCCGAGCAAAATTGGACCGCCGGGCCGTTCCGGGGTTCGCACCCGTCCCCCGGCCCGGCTGGCCGTGGTGCAAGCGCACCCGATAGGATGGCTCCATGACCTCCCCCGCCCGCCTCGGATACGTCGACGGCCACCACGGCCAGGTGCACTACACCGTCCAGGGCGAGGGCCCGCCGGTGCTGCTGCTGCACTGGGCGCCGTCGAACGCCCGGCAGTACGAGCACGTGATGCCGGCGCTCGCGGCACACGGGCTGCGGGTGATCGCCTTCGACCTGCCGGGATACGGTCGCTCGCACAAGGCCACCGAGGGCTGGAGCTGCGCGCAGATGGCCGCGGAGATCGCGGTCGCCTGCGATGCGCTCGAACTGCCGCGCGGCTTCGCGGTCGGCGGTCACCTGTCGGCGGCGGTGGTCGCGGAGCTCGCGATCCTGCAGCCGGAGCGCTGGCCGCGGATCGTGCTCGACGGCTCGCCGACGCTGACGCCCGAGCAGATGGCGACGTTGATGAGCCATTTCGCCGGCCTCTCGCCGCTGTTCACGGCCTCGGGCTCGCACAAGACCTTCGTCTGGGACATGACCGAGACCTTCCTGAGCGAGTGGGATCCCGACTACCGCGCGACGCCCGAGAACATCGCGATCCAGTACGGCTTCATGGGCGACTACCTGCAGATGGGCTACGCGGCACTGCGCGGCTACCTCGACCCGGCGGCGCCGAAGGGCGGGCTCGCGACCTACCGCGCGATGGAACGCTGGCCGCTGGTGCGCTCGCGCGTGCTGGCGATGACCGCCGAGCGCGAGGCGCTGCGGCCCGGGCACGCCGCCGCCGTCGCGCTGCTGCGGGACGTGCGCGAGCACTGCTTCCCGGGCTCGCACCCGCTGATGAACCCGGCACGCGCCGGCGAGTATGCGGGCGTGATCGCCGCCTTCCTGGCCGGCGACTGAGGCCCGCGGGACGGGACGACGATCGCGACGAACCGGTGTCGCGGACACGCCGGAACACAGGGACGAGAGGAGGAATGCCGATGAAGTTCGATCCGGCCTGGAAGGCCACCTACGAGCGCGATGGCATCGTGCACGTCCCCGGCCTGTTCGCCGACTGGGCCGACCCGCTGCTCGCGGCGCTCGATCGCGTGATCGAGAAGTCGCAGCAGCCGGGCTACGAGCTCGACCGCGACTTCGCGCTCGCGCCGCAGAATCCGCTCAGCGTCTCGCTCGCCAAGGGTGGCGTGGTGGTGGGCGGCACGATGGCGCTGTCGGTGGTGGCGCACGACCCGGTGTTCGAGGACTGGATCCTGCACTCGCCGGCCGCGGAGCTGGTCGGCCGCGTCACGGACTCGGGCGTGGTGCGCTACTGGACCGACGCCTGCTTCGTGAAGCACGGCGGCGCCGAGGACGGCACGCCCTGGCACAACGACTACTGCACCTGGCCGTTCGCGGGCGAGAAGCTGCCGATCCTGTGGATCGCGCTCAGCGACGTGGGGCCGGAGGACGCGCCGCTCGTCACGGTGCGCGGCTCGCACACCGACCCGTGGCGCTACTACTCGCCGATGTCGCCGCCGGGCCTGCCGGTGACGTCCGCGTACCACGCGTGGGACGAGCTGATGGCCAAGGCCACCTCGCCCGACTCGATCCGCGACACCTGGTGCGTCGCCAAGGGCGACGCGCTGCTGATGCACTCGAAGACGATCCACTCGTCGCTGCCGCGACGCGCGACGACGCCGGGGCGGCGCGTGTCGTTCAGCACGCGCTGGCTCGGGGACGACGCCACCTGGGCGCCGGACCCCTATACGTTCCCGATCGAGCGGCTGCTCAGGGACCCGCTGATGAAGGCGGGATCACCGCCGCCGAGCGCGCTGTTCCCGCCGATCTGGTCGGCGCCGACGCCGACCATGGCGACCGCGACCGCCGCGGCGGCCGCAGGGGCGAGCGCCGGCTGAGACGCCGGCGCGAGGGCAGACGCCGGACCCGGGCCGGCCACCGGTGCCGTCGATGCAGGCACGGCGACCAGCGACTCGACCGCGGCCGAACCTTCGGCAACGGCGGCAGCTGACGGCGCCACCGCCGGGACCGTCGTGCCCGCGTCCGCCACCGTCGCCGCGTCCGGCTCGCGATAGGTGGTGCCGACCAGCCAGGCCGGCAGGGTGAGCGCGCTGGCGAGCGACACGAGCAGCGAGCAGGCATAGGGCACGGCCTGGATGCCGAGCACCACCACCCAGGTCTTCAGGTCCGGGCTGGTGGTGATGGGAATGCCCGAGACGCCCCAGGCCGCCAGCAGCAGCGCGACGAACATCAGCGTCTCCTCGCGCGCGGCACCGAAGGCGCGCGCCAGGCCCTGGCGGCTGGCGTTCTTCGGCGTGCGGAAGAACGGCTCGCTGCGCGTCGCGAGGCCCTTCAGCACCGCGAAGCCGATGGTGTGCGACAGCGACAGCCCGGCGAGCGCCGCGGCGATGGTCTGGCGCACGCTCGCGCCGACCGCGCTGCGATACAGGTGCACGAGCTTGACGATCTTGAACGCGAACAGCGACAGCGGCAGCACCGAGAACATCATCAGCGGCGCGTCGTACTCGAGTGGCGAGGCGATCATCAGGATCGACCAGGCGAGCGCCGCGAAGTTGAACAGCAGGTTGAAGCCGTCGGCGACCCACGGCAGCCAGCCGGCGATGAAGTGGTAGCGCTGGCCCGGCGCGAGCCGGTTCGGGGCGCTGCCGTTGAGGAAGCCCCAGTGGGCCTTCAGGATCTGCATCGCGCCGTAGGCCCAGCGGAAGCGCTGCTTCTTGAAGTCGACGAAGGTGTCGGGCATCAGGCCCCGGCCGAAGCTGCGCGAGGTGTAGTGCGCGGCGTAGCCCGCCTCGAAGATCGAGAGGCCGAGCTCGGCGTCCTCGCAGATGCACCACTCGGCCCAGCGGCTGACGCTGTCGAGCACCTCGCGGCGCACCAGCGTCATCGTGCCGTGCTGGATGATCGCGTTGCGCTCGTTGCGCGTGACCATGCCGACGTGGAAGAAGCCGCGGTACTCGGCGTAGGCCATCGCCTTGAAGGCGCTCTCGCCGGCGTCGCGGTAGTCCTGCGGCGCCTGCACGATCGCGATCTGCGGGTCGTCGAACGCCGGCACCAGCTCGCGCAGCCAGTCGGGGTCGACCACGTAGTCGCTGTCGATCACCGCGACGACCGCGGCGTCCTTCGCGGTGTGGCGCAGCGCGAAGTTCAGCGCGCCGGCCTTGAAGCCCTCGAGCGGCGCGACGTGGAAGAAACGGAAGCGCGGGCCGAGCTCGGCGCAACGCGCCTCGACCGGGCGCCACACCGCCTCGTCCTTGGTGTTGTTGTCGATCACCAGGACCTCGAAGTCCGGGTAGTCGAGCCGCGCGAGCGCCTCGAGCGTCTCGATCACCATCTCGGGCGGCTCGTTGTACGCCGGCACGTGGATCGACACCTTTGGCAGCGCGGCGGCGTGCGCGGCAGCCGAACCGGAGCGGCGCGGCGCGGGGTTCAGCAGCCGCTGGCGCGCGGTGACCCAGCGCGCCTCGGCCCACTCGTGCGCCTCGGTGAACAGCACCAGGATCACGCCGATGGTGCCGAGGAACATCAGGAAGCCGATCAGCACGTTCGAGAAGGTGAGGTACTGCTGGCTGTAGTCGTAGAACACCCAGACCGCGGCGGTGGCGGTGGCGTAGACGACGACCGCGAGGAAGCCGCGGCCCGAGGTACGCAGCGTGCGGCTGTTGACGAACAGCACCGCGAGCGCGACCAGCGCGAGCGCGACCGAGAGGCCCGCGAGGGTGCGCCACTCCGGCATGCGCACGATCGGCTCGGTGAACGGGAACTTGGGCTGGCGCGCGACGTCGTAGACGCCCCAGTACGCGCCGACCGCGCCCTCGATGCCCTCCTTCCAGGGCTGGTCGAAGGCTTCCATCACGTAGTAGATCCAGCCCTGCTTCTCGGCGTACGAGAGGAAGCGACGCAGGAACAGCGCCTCGTTCGAGACGCTCGCCACCGCCGAGTCGCGCGTGCGGCCGTTGCTCGGCCAGCCGACCTCGCCGATGACGATCGGCTTGCCGGGGAAGGTGGCCTGCAGCAGCCGCATCTTGTCGATCGAGTACTCGACCGCCTGCTCCACCTCGACGCCCTCCCAGTACGGGAGCAGGTGGACCATGATGAAGTCGACGTGCTTCGCGAGCTCGGGGTTCTTGATCCAGACGTGCCAGGGCTCGGCGGTGCTCACCGGCTGGCCGATCTGCTCGCGGGCCCGGCGGTCGAGGTACTCGTACATCACCTCGACCGGCACGTCGTTGCGCAGCACGACCTCGTTGCCGATCAGCACGCGGACCACGTTCTTGTTCTCGCGCGCGAGGCGGATCGCGTTCGCGATCTCCTGCTGGTTGCGGCCGAGGCGCTTGTCGATCCAGGTGCCGACCGTGACGTTCAGGTCGTGCTTGTCGGCGAGCCGAGGGATCGAGCCGAGCGTGCCGAGCGTGCTGTAGGTGCGGACCGCGTTGGTCTTGCCCGAGAGCAGCGCGAGGTCGGCGTCGAGCTGCGCCTCGGTCGGCATGTCGTCGCGGGTCGCGTCCTGGTTCGCCTGGTAGGGCGAGAACGCGAAGCCCTGGATCCTGGACGGCCAGGCAGGCTCGCTCGTCGGCTGGTTGACGAAACCCCAGAACGCGTAGGTCAGGGCCGCGAACGCCGCGGCTACCAGGACACTCGGCCAACGCATCGGTCGACACCTTCCTGAGGCAGGCCCGGATCGATCGGGCGCGCGATCATATCGACAACGTCGTGCACTGCAACATGTCCGAGGATGGCGACGTCGGTGCGTGGCCTACCCGCCACATTGAATGACTAATGGAACATTCAGCCGGCGTTCAGGCGAGTTTGCTGAGTAGATGGCTCAACAAGCACGCCTAACGTCTTGGCGGTGCTACCAGGCGCCCGTGTTGGGCATCGAGGCCCAGGGCTCGGCCGGGGGCTTGGCCGAACCGGCCTGCAGCAGCTCGATCGAGATGCCGTCGGGCGAGCGGACGAAGGCCATCCGCCCGTCACGCGGTGGCCGGTTGATCGTGACGCCGTGATCGCGCAGCCGCTGGCAGGCGGCGTAGATGTCGTCGACCTGGTAGGCGAGGTGGCCGAAGTTGCGCCCGCCGGTGTAGGTCTCGGGGTCCCAGTTGTGGGTCAGCTCCACCTGCGCCGCGTGATCGCCCGGGGCGGCGAGGAACACCAGCGTGTAGCGGCCCTGGGGGAAATCGCGGCGCGAGAGCAGCTCGAGCCCGAGCGCGTCGCGGTAGAAGCGCAGCGAGGCCTCGACGTCGGTCACGCGGACCATGGTGTGCAGGTATCTCATCGTGCCGATTCTAGCCCGACGCGGCACCGGCATCGGCGCGGTGGCACGCCCGCCGCGCGCTGCTGCGCGGCATGCGGGTTGTCCGAAGGCCCGTACCGGGAGCGGCGTACGCTAAGCTGCGCGCATGGTGAAGCGACACGGCGAGAGGCACCGGACGGACCGCGTCGGCTGGCTGCGCGCGGCGGTGCTCGGCGCGAACGACGGCATCGTCTCGACGGCAAGCCTGCTGGTCGGCGTCGCCGCGGCCGGCACGAGCCGCGAGGGCGTGATGATCGCCGGCATCGCAGGCCTCGTCGCCGGTGCGATGTCGATGGCCGCGGGCGAATATGTGTCGGTGCATTCGCAGGCGGACACCGAGCGCGCCGACATCGAGCGCGAGCAGCAGGAGCTGCGCACCGACGACGCCGGCGAGCGCCGCGAGCTCGCCGCGATCTACGTCGGGCGAGGGCTGGAGCCCGCCCTCGCCCGCCAGGTCGCCGACCAGATGATGGCGCACGATGCGCTCGGCGCCCACGTGCGCGACGAACTCGGCATCACCTCGATGCTCGCGGCGCGGCCGGTGCAGGCGGCGGCCGCCTCGGCGGCGGCGTTCGCCACCGGCGCGGCGCTGCCGCTCGCAGTCGCGTGGGTCGCGCCGCCGCCCGCGCTGATCGTCGCGGTCTCGGCGACCTCGCTGGTGTTCCTCGGCACGCTCGGCGGCCTCGCGGCGCGCGCCGGCGGCGCGAGCGTCGCGACCGGCGCAGTGCGCGTCACCTTCTGGGGCGCGCTCGCGATGCTCGCGACCGCCGGCATCGGCCGGCTGTTCGGCACCGTGGTCGGCTGAGGACACCGCGGCGCCGGCCGCCCGTGGTTCGCGCACCGGCGGCGTCCCGGGCTAGGATCGTGCGCGCATGGCGACGCGACTCTTCCTGCGGCTCTACCTCGACGACGAGACCTGGCTCGGGCCCGGCAAGGTGCAGCTGCTCGAGCAGGTCGGTCGCACCGGCTCGATCTCCGCCGCCGGCCGCGCGATGGGCATGAGCTACCGGCGCGCCTGGCTGCTGGTGGAGGCCGTGAACGGCATGTTCGACCGCCCGGTCGTGACGACGCAGCTCGGCGGCCGCGGCGGCGGCGCGGCGGTGCTGACGCCCTGGGGCCGCGAGCTCATCGAGCGCTATCGCCGGCTGGAGCAGGCCGCCGCGCGCGCGGGGTCGCGCGAGATCGCGGCGCTGCAGCGGCGGCGACGCCGCAGCCGCGCCGGCGCGCCGGGCCGGGGCGACGCGGCGCGCTGAGGGCCGCGTCACGGGCGCCGCCGGGACGGCTGCGCTATATTCGGCGGGATACAGCGAGGTCGAGGTGGATCGCAGGACCCTGGTGGGCGGGCTGCTCGCCTGCGGCGCGGGCATGGCGGGGCGCACGCTGCCCGCGGCGGACGCGTCGACCGTGACGGTGTTCGCCGCGGCGTCGCTCACCGAGGTCGTCGGCCGGCTCGAGGCACCGGCGCGGCGCGCGGGCCTCGCGCTGCGCGGGGTGTTCGCGGCCTCGTCGATCCTGGCGCGCCAGATCGAGCAGGGCGCGGGCGCCGACCTCTTCTTCCCCGCCGACGAGGAATGGATGGACTACCTGGAGTCACGGGCGCTGCTGCGGCCCGGCACGCGCCGCGACGTGCTCGGCAACCGGATGGTGCTGGTCGCGCCGGCGGGTGGGGCCGCCCGCGCGGCGCCGCCGCCTGCCCCGGCGCCGGGCTTCGCGCTGGCGGCGGCGCTCGGGCGTGGCGGGCGCCTCGCGATCGCCGACCCGGACTACGTGCCGGCGGGCCGTTACGCGCGGGCGGCGCTGCTGGCGCTCGGTGCGTGGCCGCAGGTCGAGCGGCGTCTCGCGCGTGCCGAGAACGTGCGCGCGGCGCTCGCGCTGGTTGCGCGCGGCGAGGCGCCGCTCGGCATCGTCTATGCGACCGATGCGCGCGCCGAGCGTGGCGTGCGCCTGGTCGGCGAGTTCCCCGCCGGCAGCCACCCGTCGATCCGCTACCCGCTGGCGATCACGCGCCGTGCCCGCGGCACCGCCCCGGGGCTCGCGCTCGCGTTCCTGGCGGGCAGCGCTGCCGCGCGCGCGGCGTACGCTGCGGCGGGCTTCACGCTGCTCGCGCCGCCGGCAGCTGCGGCGCGCTGAGCGCACGGGCCCGGGGCGATGCTGTCCGAAGCCGAATGGAGCGCCCTGGTCGCGAGCCTCGTCGTGGGCGCGCGCGCCGTCGCGATCGGTCTGCCGCTCGCGGTGGCGACCGCTTGGCTGCTGGCGCGCACGCGCTTCCCGGGCCGCACGCTGCTCGATGCGCTCGTGCACGCCCCGCTGGTGCTGCCGCCGGTGGTCGTCGGCTACGTGCTGCTGCTCGCCTTCGGCGTACAGGGGCCGGTCGGGCGCTGGCTCGAGGCGAGCTTCGGTGCGCGCCTCGTGTTCACCTCGGCGGGAGCCTCGCTCGCCGCCGGCGTGATGGCCTTCCCGATCATGGTGCGCGCCGTGCGCCTCTCGCTCGAGGGCATCGACCCGGGGCTCGAGCTCGCCGCGCGCTCGCTCGGCGCCGGTCCCCTCGACCGCTTCTTCTCGGTGACGCTGCCGCTCGCGCTGCCCGGGGTGATCGCAGCCGGGATCGTCGGCTTCGCCGCCTGCCTCGGAGAGTTCGGCGCGGTGATCACCTTCGCCGCCAGCGTGCCGGGCGAGACCCGGACGCTGCCGCTCGCGATCTACGCCGCGCTGCAGACCCCGGGCGGCGAGGCCGCGGCGCTGCGGCTCGCGCTGCTGTCGCTCGGTATCGCGCTCGGCGCGCTGCTGCTCGCCGACTGGCTCGGCCGCCGCGCGCGTCGCTGGAGCACGCGCGGGTGATCGAGTTCGACGCCGGCCTCGCTCGCGACGCGTTCCGCGTCGAGGCGCGCTTCGCCGCCGAGGGCGGTGCGACCACGGCGCTGTTCGGCGCCTCGGGCGCCGGCAAGTCGACGCTGCTGGCACTGCTCGCTGGCGCGCTGCGTCCCGATCGGGGCCGCATCGTCGTGGAGGGCGAGGTGCTGGACGACGTCGCGGGCGGCCGCCACGTGCCGCTCGAGCGGCGGCGCATCGCCTGGGTGTTCCAGGACGGCCGCCTCTTCCCCCACCTCACGGTCGCCGGCAACCTCGACTACGGCCTCGCGCGGCTGCCGCGCGGCGCGGCGCGGCGCTTCGCGCGCGAGCGGGTGATCGAGGTGCTCGACGTCGGGGCGCTGCTCGGCCGCTGGCCGCGCGACCTGTCGGGCGGCGAGCGCCAGCGCGTCGCGATCGGGCGCGCGCTGCTCGCACAGCCGCGGCTGCTCCTGCTCGACGAGCCGCTGGCCTCGCTCGATGCGCCGCGGCGCCTCGAGATCCTCGGGTTCCTGGAGCGCGCGCGCCGCGAGTTCCCGCTGTCGATGGTCTACGTGACGCACTCGCTCGCCGAGGTGCTGCGCATCGCCGACCGCGTGGTGCTGCTCGAGCGCGGTCGCGTCGTCGGCGAGGGCGCGCCGGCGGAGCTCGCCGGGCGGCTCGACACGCCGCTGCTCGCCGCGCGTCCCGACGCCGGCGCACTGCTGCAGGCGCACGTCGCGGGCCACGAGGCCGACGGCTCGGCGACGCGGCTCGACCTCGGCGGCACGCCGCTGCTCGTGCCGCGGCTCGCGGCGGCGCCCGGCGAGGCGGTGCGCGCCTACGTGCTCGCGGGCGAAGTGATGCTCGCCACCTCGCGACCGCAGGGGTTGTCGGTCCGCAACGTGCTGCCGGCGCGGATCCTCCGACTCGCGGCGCGGGCCGACGCGACGGTGCTGGTCGAGCTCGATTGTGGCGGGCAGCGCTTGCTCGCCGCGGTGAGCCGCGGGGCCGTGGTCGAACTCGGCCTCGAGGCGGGCCGTGACGTGTACGCGCTGGTGAAGACCGTGTCGATCGACGCGCCGGCGGGGGGACGCTTGCTGCTCGACCCCTAGGCGCCCGCGCGCCGGCGGGGCGCCGCGCCGGGGCGGGATAGCCGGCCGGCGGCCGGCGCTGCGCCGCGCTGCAGCGGCGCCGTGGCCCGGTGGCACACTCGTCCGCGTCGTCGAATCTCCCCCTCTCCACGGACACGGAGCCTCCAGATGAAGCCGACCTCCCGCCTCTCCCGGCGGCGCGCCCTGCAGGGCGGCGCCGCCCTCGGCCTCGCCGCCGCCGCCACCACCGCGGCGGACGTGGCGCAGGCCGCCACGACCCAGAACGCCGGCGGCAAGAAGATCCCGCTCGCGTTCGACGACCCGGTCTGGAACCGCGAGACGCGTGCGCGCCTCGAGGCCGACATCGCGCCGGGCAAGTTCGTCCACGGCTACGCCACCGGCGTGGTGCACGCGGTGCGCGACGGCGGCCCCGTGCAGCCGCTGTTCGGCTTCGAGGTGTTCTCGGGCCTGCGCGTCATCAAGCAGCCGGATGGCAGCTACCAGCGCCTGTGCCGCGAGCTGGTCTTCTACAAGGACCTGAAGAGCGGCGAGATCATGGACCAGTGGGACAACGTGCTGACCGGCGAGCGCGTCAAGGTCGTCGACGTCGCCAACGACCCCTTCAACTACGTCATCAGCGAGTACTTCCCGGACCCGCCGAACTACGGCGGGCTGAACACCGACAAGCCGCCGAAGCGCCCGCTGCTGCTGAAGTGGGACCTGCTCGGCGACGTCGTCTCGCACGACTCCGACATCCACCTCTACTACCGCAACGCGCTCGACCCGGCGAAGTGGCCGCGCGAGTCCTCGGGCCCGATGAACCGCGTGTCGGAGCTGTTCCGCTACTTCATGCGCCGCGAGGACGTGGAGAACCCGGAGATGACCCACATCCCGCACAGCGGCGTCTGGGCGCGCATCACGCCCTGGCTGCCGTGGATGCTGATGGACGGCGCGCCGGGCCACATCTACTACATGGGCAAGTTCAGCACGCTGAAGACTCCCGACATGGCGCCGCCGAACGTTCTGAAGCGCGTGCAGGAACGCTGGCCGCTCTACCTGACGGCGCCCGACAAGTGGGTCGACCCGAGCCTCTCGAGCCTCGAGAACTACGCGCGGACGCAGAAGCCGCAGCCGCCGAAGAGCAAGACCTGAACCGAAGGGCTGCGGCGCGCGGGTGCGAGCCCGCGCCGCAGTCCGCGGCCGGCGTCGCGCCACGCGAGTCGCTCGCCCGGGCGGCGCTTGCCCCCACCCGCCCCGCCTGCGACGATCCTCCTGTCGTCCCGAGGGGCCCGCGATGAACCACAGCCTGCCGGCCGCGATCCTCGCGCTCGCCGCCGCACTGGCGCCTTCGGCTGCGCTCGCCGCTGCCGCGGCAGGCCCCTCCCCCGCGCCGCCCGGCCGCCTCGCGCCGCTCGCCGCGGCGCCGTCGGCCGCGGCCCTCGCCGCGCTCGACGCGCGCATGCGTGCGATCGTCGACTCGGGGCGCCGCGCAGGCATCGTCTGGGCGATCGCGCGCGACGGCGACGCGCCGCGGATCCTCGCCCACGGCCTGCGCGACAAGTCCGCCGGGCGCGCGATGACGCAGGACTCGATCTTCCGCATCTACTCGATGACGCGTGCGGTGTCGGGCGTCGCGCTGCTGCGCTTGGTGGAGGAAGGCCGCATCGCGCTCGACGCACCGGTGGAGCGCTACGTCCCTCAGCTCGCGAACCGCCAGGTGCTGCGCGAGGTGCGCGACGGGCGCGTGGTGACCTCGCCCGCGACCGCGCGCATGACCGTGCGCCAGCTGCTGACCTACACCTCCGGGCTCGCCTACGGTGCGCAGTACCCGGCCGAGGCCGGCGTCGACCACCGTGCCATCCTCGCGCTCGACCAGACGATCGACCAGGGGATGACGAAGCTCGCGAGCTACCCGCTGCGCGACGACCCGGGTGCTCGCTGGCGCTACGGCTATCACTCGGACGTGATCGGGCGGCTGATCGAGATCGGCTCCGGGATGCGCAGCGACGACTACCTGCAGCGCACGATCTTCGGCCCGCTCGGCATGGTCGACACCGGGTTCTTCGTGACGCCGGAGAAGGCCGACCGGCTGGTGCGCGCCTACGACGCGCGGGGCGAGGACATCACCGCGCGCCTGCCGCCTTCGAGCGACTACCTGGCGCGCAAGCCCTTCCAGTCGAACGGGGGCGGCCTCGTCACCACGGCGGCCGACTGGATCCGCTTCTCGCGGATGCTGCTGAACGGCGGTGCGCTCGACGGCACGCGGATCCTGAAGTCCGGCACGGTCGCCCAGATGTCGCGCAACCAGCTCACGCGCGCGCAGGGCCCGCTGTTCTGGCACGACGCCGCGGCCGCCGGCGAGGGTGGATTCTCGAACCGCTTCGCTGGCTACGGCTGGGGGTTCGCGATCGGCGTGCGCCTGCCCGGCGAGGCGCACGTGATCCCCGGCACGCCGGGCGAACTCACCTGGGGCGGCCTCGCCAACACCTACTTTCTCGTCGACCGCCGTCACCGGCTGGTCGCGCTGGCGTTCGCCCAGTATCTCGGGGCGGACGACGACGAGGCGGACCGGGTGCTGCGCCAGGCCCTGTACGGCACGGTGGACGGGGGTGGCGATCGCTAGCGCCGCTTCCGTCTTCGGCATCCCACCCTCGGTGGGGTGGCGCGCGCAGCCCGCTTGAATCGCAACGTCCTCGCATCGCGGCCGCACCCTCCCCCCCTACGATATCGATGCGCTCCTGGAACGGGCGCGCCTCACGACCGGGAGGTCACCGTGTCGCTGCAACGCCTCGTGCTCTGGGTCCTGCTCTGGGCCTGCCCCACTGTCGCCATCGCCCAACCCGCGGACCCTGTCCGTCCGGGCCGGGGAGATGCACCGCGCACGTCCGCGCCGAGCGAGGGTGGACCGACGGTGACACCGACCGATCCGGCGGTGGGGCCGCCGCCCGCGCGCGCGCCGGGCCGGGGACGTGCCGGGGAGCCGGCGAAGACGGCAGCGCCGACCGAGGGCGGGCCGACGGTGGCGCCGACCGGCCCAGAGGTCGCCGAGGATGCGGGGCGCAGGCGTCGCGCGCGCGACGCGTCTAGGGCATCGCCCGGGGATCGCAGCCCGGCGCAGTGAACGTGGAGCGGCTCGCGGCGCGCCCCACGACGCGGCCGGTAGTCAGAACATCTCCGACGGGCCCGGGGTCTTCGGCTCCACCTTCGCGTTGCGGGAGGGGATGAAGTCGCCGGTGATCATCTCGTCGTAGGCCTGGCCCGGGCCGACCATCGGGTAGACGCCGGCGTCGCGGTCGATGATGACCTCGAGGAAGGCCGGGCCCGGGTGGCGGATGAATTCCTCGACGACGCGCGGCACGTCGGCCTTGCGGTCGAGCCGCACGGCGTAGCCGAAGCCGTCGGCCTGCGCGGCCTTGATGAAGTCCTTCTTGTAGAGCGACTTGTCGCTCGCCGACAGCCGGCCCTTGAAGAACAGCTTCTGCCACTGCTTGACCATGCCGTCGCCGTAGTTGTTCAGCACCACGACCTTCACGGGCAGGTCGTAGGTGGTCACGGTCTCGAGCTCGCCGATGTTCATGCGGATCGAGGCGTCGCCGTCGATGTCGATCACCAGCGCGCCGGGATTGGCGATCTGCGCGCCGATCGCGGCCGGCAGGCCGAAGCCCATGGTGCCCATCGAGCCGGAGGTCAGCCACAGCCGCGGACGCTTGAAGTCGAAGTACTGCGCGGCCCACATCTGGTGCTGGCCGACGCCGGTGGCGATGATCGCCTCGCCGCGCGTCTGGCGGTTGATCTCCTCGATCACGTAGTACGGCTGGATCGCCTCGCTGGCGCGGTCGTAGTTCATCGCGTAGGTACGGCGCAGCTCGTCGAGCTCGGCGTGCCAGGCCGAGAGGTCGGGCCGGAAGCCTTCGCGGCGGCCGAAGGCGAGCAGCGTCTTCAGCGCGTCGCCGATCTGGCCGACGTGGCTCCACTGCACGCGCTTGACCTTGTTGATCTCGGCGCGGTCGATGTCGAGGTGGGCGATGCGCTTCGCGTTGCGTGCGAACTTCGCCGGCACGCCGGCGACGCGGTCGTCGAAGCGCGCCCCGATCGTCATCAGGAAGTCGCAGTCCTCGACCGCGTAGTTGGCGAAGGCCGCGCCGTGCATGCCGAGCATGCGCATCGAGAGGCGGTGCGTGGTGTCGAACGCGCCGATGCCCATCAGGGTCGTCACGACGGGGATGCCGAACTCGGCCGCGAAGTCGGTGAGCGGGCCGGAGGCGCCGGAGTTCACGACGCCGCCGCCGGCGTAGATCAGCGGACGCTTCGCCTCGCGCAGCATGTCGAAGAATTCGGCCGCCTCGTCGTCCTCGACCGCCGCGTGCGTCACGGCGAACAGGCGCTTGCGGTAGCCGGGGATCGGCAGCACGCCCTCGCCCTTGAAGGTGCCGCTCCAGTTCTGCACGTCCTTCGGCACGTCGATCACCACCGGGCCAGGGCGGCCGGTGCGCGCGATCTCGAACGCGGTGCGCACGGTGGCCTCGAGCTGGTTGGGGTCGGTGACGAGGAAGATGTGCTTGGCGATCGAGCCCATCAGCGCCGGCACCGGCGCCTCCTGGAAGGCGTCGGTGCCGATCGCGCTGGTCGGCACCTGGCCGCAGATGACGAGCATCGGTACCGAGTCGGCCATGGAGTCGCGCACCGGGGTCACGGTGTTGGTCGCGCCGGGGCCCGAGGTGACGAGGCAGACGCCGACGCGGCCGCTGGCGCGCGCATAGCCCGCCGCCATGAAGCCCGCGCCCTGCTCGTTCGCCGGCACGATGAGCGGCATCTGCTGCCCGCCGCGCGCCGCCTGCTCCTGGTTGAACAGGAAGACCGCGTCGTAGGTCGGCAGGATCGCGCCGCCCGAGTAGCCGAAGATCGCCGTGGTGCCCTCATCGGCGAGGACCTGCACGATCATCTGCGCGCCCGTCATCGTGGTGCCGGCGAGCGGATGCGCCGCGAGGCGCTTCATCTTCATGGTGTCGGACATGGCAGGCTGCGATCCGGTCGGTGGGAAATAGGGGACGGATTTATTTCCCGAATCGGGAAATAAATCCGTCCCCTTTTGGCGCGTCGGTCGAGGGTATCACCACGGTGGCGGGCTGCAACCCGTGGCGCGGCGGCGACAGGGGCCCGCCCGGGTGCCGGGCGGGCCTTTCCAGTATGCTTTCGAGCCTCCCAAGGGGCCGGGTTTCCATGCGCCACATCATCGCGATCCTGCTGCAGAACGAGGCCGGTGCGCTCACGCGCGTCGCGGGCCTGTTCTCGACGCGCGGCTACAACATCGAGTCGCTGTCGGTGGCCGCCACCTACGATCCCACGGTCTCGCGCATCACCCTGGTCACCAAGGGCTCGGACGCCGTCATCCAGCAGATCGTCAACCAGCTCAACAAGCTGATCGACGTGGTCAGCGTCGAGGACATGACCACCGGCGAGCACATCGAGCGCGAACTGGTGCTGCTGAAGCTGAAGGTGCGGCCCGAGCAGGCGGACGCCGTGCGAGGTTATGTCGTGCGCAATGCCGGGCGCGTGATCGACCCGGCCTCCGAGGCGTTCATCGTCGAGCTGACCGCCAGCGAGGCCGAGATCAACAAGTTCATCGCCGACCTCTCGGCCGGCGCCGAGCTGCTCGAGGTGGTGCGCAGCGGGGCGCTCGGCATCAGCCGCATCGGCCGCAACCTGCGCGTGGTGCGCTGAGCCCGGACCGCGCCGGCGCCGGCGCCGGCGCCGGCGGATCGCGGGCCGCCGCGCCGCCTCAGCCGCCGGCGCGCAGCAGCGGACCGACGGCGGCGCGGATCGCGTCGGGCACCGGCACGGTGCCGCGCTGCGCCGAATCCACGTAGACGTGCACGAAGCGGCCTGCCGCGGCCGCCGCGTCGCGGCCGGCAACGAAGATGCCGAGCGCGTAGACGACGCTGCTGCGGCCGAGCCGCTCCACCGCCAGCCCGACCTCGAGCGCGTCGGGGAAAGACACCGACTCGAAGTAGCGGCAGCCGGTCTCCGCGACCACGCCGATCGCCGGCAGCTGGCGGATGTCCGTGCCGGTCGCGTCGATCAGGTAACCGTTCACGGCGGTGTCGAAATACGAGTAGTAGACGACGTTGTTCACGTGGCCATAGACGTCGTTGTCCATCCACCGGGTCTGCATCGGGCGGAAAACGCGGAAGTCGCCGCGCACGGGTACGGGAAGACGCTCGCTCATCGAGGGGATCCTGTGGAGCTGGACCGGCCGGCATTGTCGGCGCAGCGGCCGTGCGTGTCAGCCGCCGCGGCGCGGGCCCGGGCCGCCCGCCCTCGCGGCAGCGCATGCCGGTCGTCTACCGGTCGCGGCGGCGCGCCGCCGGCAGCCGAAGTTGCGCCGCCCGCCGCCCACCCCTACGGTGTCGGCCATGAAGACCCGTGCCGCGATCCTGACGAAGACGGGCGCCCCGTCGCCCTACGCCGAGTCCCTCCCGCTGGAGATCACCGACGTCGAGCTCGACCCGCCGGGAGCCGGCGAGGTGCTGCTGCGGATGCGCGCGGTCGGGCTGTGCCACTCGGACCTCTCGGTGATCGACGGCAACCGGCCGCGGCCGCTGCCGATGGTGCTCGGCCACGAGGGCGCCGGCGTCGTCGAGGAACTCGGCGCGGGGGTCACGGACCTGAAGGTGGGCGACCACGTGGTCACCGCCTTCGTGCCGAGCTGCGGGCACTGCGGGCCTTGCGAGTCGGGCCGGCCCGCGTTGTGCGAGCCGGGCGCGGCGTCGAACACCGCCGGCACGCTGATCGGCGGCGCGCGGCGGCTGCATCGCGCCGGCGCGGACCTCCATCACCACCTCGGCGTCTCGGCCTTCGCCGAGTTCGCGACCGTGTCGCGCAACTCCGTGGTGCGCGTCGATCGCAGCCTGGACTTCGCGCACGCGGCGGTGTTCGGCTGCGCGGTGATCACCGGCACCGGCGCGGTGATCAACACCGCCGACCTGCCACTGCGGCGCAGCGTCGCGGTCGTGGGCCTCGGGGGCGTCGGGCTCGCCGCGCTGCTCGGTGCCAGGGTGCGCGACGCGCACACGATCGTCGCCGTCGATCTCTCGCCGCAGAAGCTCGCCATCGCCCGCGAGCTCGGTGCCACGCACACCTTCGATGCCGCCGGCGCGAACGTGGTCGAGGCGATCCGCGAGGCCACCCGCGGCGGCGTCGACTACGCCTTCGAGATGGCGGGCTCCGTCAAGGCGATGGAGCTGGCCTACAAGGTCACCCGCCGGGGCGGCTCGACCGTCACCGCGGGCCTCTCGCATCCCCAGGCGATGTTCGCGGTGCCGCACGTCAACATCGTCGCGGAGGAGCGCACCATCAAGGGCAGCTACCTCGGCAGCTGCGTCCCCTCGCGCGACATCCCGCGCTACGTCGAGTGGTACCAGCAGGGCCGCTTGCCGGTCGATCGGCTGCTGTCCGAGACGCTGCCGCTCGACGACCTGAATGCCGGGTTCGACCGCCTCGCCCGCGGCGAGGGTGTCCGCCAGGTCGTCCTGCTCTAGCGACTCGCCCCTTCCCTTCGATCAGTGTCCGTGCGTCGAGCCGCCCCTCGCCTGGCCGCCGCGGCGTTCGCGCTCTGGCTTGCCGGAACGGCGGCGCCGGCCGCGGCGTGGATCTGCTACGGCGACATGGCGAACGAGGACGGTCCGTGGACCGAGCGCGTGCTGCGGGACCCGCTCGCGGCGGCTCGCTCGTTGCAGCGCGAGATCGCCGAGGGCAGGCCCGCGGCGCCGGACCCGGCGCTGTCGCCGGCGCACCGGCTGGCCTTGCTCGCCGACATCCAGGGGGAACTCGGGCAGTTCGACGCGGCGTCACGCTCGCTCGCCGGCGCGCGCGCCGCGCTGCAGCCCGGCGATGGGCGGTCGCTGCGTGACCGGATCGAGAGCCACCGCATCATGCTGGTCGAGGCGCTCGGCGACGCCCGGCGCGCCGCGCAGCAGATGGAAGCCCACCTCGCGACGATTCCCGACGAGGCGCCGCACCGGCTCTGCGCCCTGGTCGATCGCGGCTACCTGCGCTTCCGCATCGACCAGACCGCAGCGGCGATCGAGGACCTGATCCAGGCCTACGAAGCAGCCAGCACCGCCGGGCGTGTGCGCTGGCGCATCTACGCCGGCAACATCCTCGGCGCCGCGTATTCCGTGATCGGGCTGCACGAGGACGCCTGGCGGTTCGGCGACGAGGCCGTGCGGCACTTCCAGGGCAGCGGGCGTGGGCAGGAGCTGGGCGATGCCTATTTCCGCCGCGGCAACGCCAGCCTGAACGCGGGCGAGCTGGTCGCGGCGGAGCGCGACCTGCGTCTCGCGGCGCAGCTGCTCGGGGATGCGGGCGCCGCCAGCCGACTGGTCTTCGTGCAGGATCGCCTGTGCCAGCTGCACGTCCTCGCGAACCGCCCGGACGAGGCACGCCCGGTCTGCGAGGGCGCGCTGCGCGCGGCACGTGCCGGTGGCAGGCGGGACATCGAGAACCTCGAGACCGGCCGCCTCGGCGAGCTCGAGGTGCAGCTCGGCCGCCACGCCAGCGCGTTGCCGCTGCTGACGCACGCACTGGAGGCGCGCAGCGGCGTGGTGTCGCAGCGACTGCGTTCACCGATGTACATGGCACGCGCGGCGGCCCGAGCCCACCTGGGTGACTGGCGCGGGGCCTTCGAGGACGCCCAGGAACGCATCCGCCTGCTCGAGGAGGACGCCCGCTCGGGCAATGCCGCGCGGCTCGCCGTGCTGAACGCGCGCTTCCAGGCGGAGCGACGCGAGTCGGAACTGCAGCGCCGGCAGGCCGCCTTGCAGCGCGCGCGCGCGGAGGCCGCGCAGGAAAAGGTCCGGGTGGGCGCGGCGGAGCGGATGCGCGACCTCGTGGTCGCCGGCTCGGTCCTGGCGCTGCTGGCACTGGCTGCCACGACGTTCTTCTGGCAGCGGCAGGCCCGGACCGAAGCGGCGCGCCGCGCCACCCAGGAGCGCCTCGATGCGCTGGCGCGGCTCTCGGGCGGCGTCGCCCACGAGTTCAACAACCTGATGACCATAGTGCTGCAGGCGAGCGGCCTGCTGCGGCGCCGCAGCGGGATCGATGGGGTGCCGGGCGCGGTCGACCTGCTCGGCGAGATCGACGAGGCCGGGCAGACCGGCGCGCGCATCACCAGTCAGATGCTGGGCTTCTCCCGCCAGCAGAGCGTCGTGCCCGAACCGGTCCACCTGCAGTCGTGGCTGGCGGCGCGACGGCCGCTGCTGGCACGCGCGCTCGGCGAGCAGGCCCGGCTGGTCATCGACGTGGGCTCGCCCGGCGCCGTCGTACGCTGCGACCCGAGCCAGCTCGCCGCGGCGCTGGTCAACCTGCTCGCCAACGCGCGCGACGCGTCGCGACCGGGCGCCGAGGTGCACCTCGGCGTCGAGGCCCACGATCCGGGGCTCGTGCGCATCGTCGTCCGCGACGCCGGAGCCGGGATGAGCCCCGAGGTGCTCGCGCATGCCAAGGAGCCGTTCTTCTCGACGCGGGAGGTCGGATCCGGCGCCGGCCTGGGGCTCAGCATGGTGCACGGGTTCGCGCTGCAGTCCGGTGGGCGACTGGAGATCGAGAGCACCCCGGGTGCAGGCACGACCGTGAGCCTGTCGCTGCCGGCTTTCCCGGAAAAATAAATCCGTCCCCTTTTTTCTAGGGGATGAGGACGGTGGAGCCGGTGGTCTTGCGGGCCTCGAGGTCGGCGTGGGCCTGGCCGGCCTCGGCGAGCGGGTAGCGCTGGCCGATGACGATCTTGACCTTGCGGCTCGAGACGGCGCGGAACAGGTCGCGGGCCATCGCGTCGAGATCGCGCCGCTGGGCGATGTAGGCGAACAGCGAGGGGCGGGTCAGGAACAGCGAGCCGCGCTTGGAGAGCTCGAGCGGCGAGAACGGCGGCACGGGACCCGAGGCATTGCCGTAGGTGACCATCATGCCGAGGGGCGCGAGGCAGTCGAGCGAGGGGATGAAGGTATCGGCCCCCACCGAGTCGTAGACCACGGCGACGCCGGCATTCTTGGTGAGCTTCTTGACGGAGGCGACCAGGTCGTCGCGGCCGCTCACCAGAACGTGGTGGCAGCCGTGGCGCCTGGCGAGCTGCGCCTTGGCGTCCGAGCCGACGACGCCGATCACCCTGGCGCCGAGCGCACGCGCCCACTGGGTGAGGATGAGCCCCACGCCTCCCGCGGCTGCATGCACCAGGATCCAGTCGCCGCGCTTCACGCGGTAGGTGCGGCGCAGCAGGTACTGCGCGGTCAGGCCCTTCAGCATCATCGCGGCGGCCTGCTCGTCGCTGATCGACTTCGGCACCTTGACGAGGCGCGCGGCCGGGACGTTGCGCACCTCGGCATAGGCGCCGGGCGCGGTGTGCACGTAGGCGACACGATCGCCCCTGCGGAAGCCCTTCACCTTCCGGCCGACCGCGAGCACGACGCCCGCGGCCTCGCGGCCGAGGCCGCCGGGCAGCGGCATCGGGTAGAGGCCGGTGCGATCGTAGACGTCGATGTAGTTGATGCCGATCGCGGTGTGCCGCAGCTGCACCTCGTCGGGGCCGGGCGCGCCGACCTCGACGTCGACGTACTGCAGGGCCTCGGGCCCACCGTGCCGCTCGATCCTGATCGCCTTCGTCATCGCCGTCCTCGTGGGTGCCTGCGGATTGCGTGGAGCGTGCACGCTAGCGGCGGCATCCGCCGTGCGCAAGCCGCGCGCATCCCGGGATCCGGGCGCATTCCACGTGAGGCTGCCGCACGCGGCAGTGTGCGGGCCCGCGTGCGGAGGCGGTCTGGGCGGCCGGCGGCCGCGCAGGCGCCGGGTTCGAGGCGCGCTTCGTCAGAGCGCCGCGTCGTCGGCCTCGCCGGTGCGGATGCGGATCACGCGGTTGATGTCGGTGATGAAGATCTTGCCGTCGCCGACCTTGCCGGTCTTCGCCGCCTTCACGATCGCCTCGACCACCTGGTCGACGAGGTCGCTGCGCACCGCGACCTCGATGCGGGTCTTGGGCACGAAGTCGACGACGTACTCGGCACCGCGATAGAGCTCGGTGTGGCCCCGCTGCCGGCCGAAGCCCTTGACCTCGGTGACGGTCATGCCGGAAACGCCGATCTCGGACAGGGCAGCCCGGACGTCGTCGAGCTTGAACGGCTTGATGATTGCGGTGACCAGCTTCATTTTACTTCTCCCGGACTTCTGGACGGCACGAGGCCGGCGGGACAGGCGCCCCGCGCATTGGCGCCAAGCATAGTGCACCTTCCGTGCCACCGTGTGCGGTGAACTCGAACCCGACGGGATTCCGAGGGTTGATGTCGAGAGCGGGCGCGCGGTCGCACCATTATAGCGCAGCGTGGTCAGGCCGCTGCCCGTACGTGGTGCGGCTCCCGGCGTCGGCATAAGCTGACCGACCATGATCGAACGCATCGTCATCGTCGGCGCCGGACAGGCCGCCGCGCAGGCCGTCGACGTACTGCGGCGCCGCCGCTTCGAAGGCTCGATCGCCCTGGTCGGCGACGAACCCTTCCTGCCCTACCAGCGCCCGCCGCTGTCGAAGAAATACTTCTCGGGGACGCTGGCGCGCGACCGGTTGCCGATCCGTCACCAGTCGTTCTACGACGAGCACCGCGTCGACGTGCGCCTCGGCCGGCGCGCCGTGTCGATCGATCGCGCGGCGCGGCAGGTGGCGCTCGACGACGGCGTCGCCCTGCCCTACGACGCGCTGATCCTCGCGACCGGCTCGACGCCGCGCCGGCTGCAGGGCCCGGGCACGACGCTGCAGGGCCTTCACTACCTGCGCACCATCGAGGACACCGACCGGCTGCGCGAGGCCGCACGCCCCGGCGCGCGCGCGGTGGTGGTCGGCGGCGGCTACATCGGCCTCGAGGTCGCCGCGACCTGCCGCGAGCTCGGCGTCGAGGTCACGGTGCTCGAGATGGCGGACCGGGTCATGAACCGCGTGGTGTGCGAGACGGTGTCGCGCTACTACGAGGCCGAGCATCGCCGCCACGGCGTCGAGCTCGTGCTCGGCGCGCGGATGGAAGCCTTCGTCGGCGATGCCGCCGGCCGCGTCGCGGCGGTGCGCTGCGCCGACGGCCGCGAGTACCGCGCCGATTTCGCGGTGATCGGCATCGGCGTGCTCGCCCAGGACGCGCTCGCCCGCGCCGCGGGCCTGCACTGCGACAACGGCATCGCGGTCGACGAGCACTGCCGCACCTCGGACCCTGCGATCTGGGCGATCGGCGACTGCACCAGCCATCCGTCGCTGCGCTATGGTTACCGGGTGCGGCTCGAGTCGGTGGACAACGCGTTCGAGCAGGCGGGCACCGCCGCCCTCGACATCCTCGGCACGCCGGTGCCGCACGACAAGGTGCCGTGGTTCTGGTCCGACCAGTACCACCACAAGCTGCTGATCGTCGGGCTCTCGCAGGGGCACGACGAGGTCGTGCTGCGCGGTGACCCGGCGACCCACGGCTTCTCCTGCGCCTACCTGCGCGACGGCGAGCTGATCGCGATCGACACGGTCAACAGCGCCAAGGACCAGATGGCGGCGCGCAAGCTGGTCGCGGCGCGCGTGCGGCCCGATCGTGCGCGCCTCGCCGACCCCGCGGTGCCGCTCAAGGAGTGCGTGCCCGCCTGAGCCGCGCGCCGCGCCGCGCCGCCGGACGGCGGCGGCGCCGGCCGGGGGCGCGGTGTCAGCCGCCCGCGGCCACGCCGCCCGCCGCGACGGCCGGCGCCCCGCCGGCGGCTGGTGCCGGCGGCTCGAGCCGCGGATACGGCCCGAGGCGCAGCACCAGCAACGCGGCCGCGGCGAACAACCCCATGTAGACCCAGAGGATCGCGGTGTGCGAGCCGGTCAGGTCGTACACCCGGTTGGTCAGGATCGGCGCGGTGCCCGAGCCGAGCGTCCAGGCGGCGTACTGCCAGCCGTAGTTCTCGGCGTAGGCCCGCGTGCCGAAGTAGCGCGTGATCAGCACCGCGATCACGTCGAGCTCGGCACCGGCGGCGAGGCCGAGGCACACCGCGGCGACGATCGCCGCGGGCCCGGTGGCGCCGAGCGCGAGCAGGGCGACGCCGACGATCGGGAAGGCGAGGATCGAGGCGGCGACGTACGGCACGAAGATGCGGTCCATCAGGAAGCCGGCGAACGCGCGGCCGACGATCAGCGCGAGGCCGAGCGCGCCCTGCACCGCCGCGGCGTCCGCCGGCGAGACGCCGCGCGCGCGCAGGATCGGCACCAGCGGCAGCATCACGCCGCCGATCGCGAACGACAGCAGCAGGAAGGCCGCGATCATCTGCCAGAAGCGCGGCTGGCGCCGCGACTGCGCGGCCGTGTAGCCGAGGACCGGGACGTCGCGCTTGCCGGCCTCGAGCCGCCCGCCCGACGCCAGCGGCTGGCCGTCGAGGCCGAGGCCGCGCTCCGCCGGCGAGTCGTACAGCAGCCAGGCGACCACCGGCAGCGTCACCACGAGGTTCAGCAGCCCGAGCCCGACGTAGGCGCCGCGCCAGCCGACCTCGGAAATGAGGAATTGCGACAGCGGCGAGAGCAGCGCGCCGCCGATGCCGATCCCGGCGAGCGCGGCGCCGAAGGCCTGGCCGCGGCGCTGGTCGAACCAGCGGGCGACCACCCGCGAGTAGGCGATCGAGGAGGTGCCGGCGCCGAGGATCGGCACGATCGCGAACACCAGGTAGAAGTGCAGCAGGCTGTCGGTCAACCAGTAGAGCGAGGCGAGCAGCAGCGCGAACAGCACCGTGGAGACCATCGCCCAGCGCCGCACCCCCTGGCGGTCGAACAGCCGCCCGATGTACAGCGACGAGGCCACCGTCACCAGCGTGCCGATCAGGGTGACGATGGAGTACTGCGTCTGGGTCCAGCCGAACTCGCGGGTGATCGGGCCCTGGAAGATGCCGATCGCGAACAGGTTGACCGACGCAATGCCGGTGGCGAGGCCGAGCATCACCGCGCAGACCAGGCCGCGGGTGCCGGCCGGCAGCGGCGCGAGCACGATCGCGGCGATCGAGAGGGCGACCAGGGCCACGGCGAGCGCCCGGGCGGAGGGGCCGAAGCCGCCGAAGACCATCAGCAGGGCGCCGCCGAACAGCAGCGCGGCGATCGCGAGGAAGCGCCGGTCGAAGCGCAGGGTCGGGTGTTGCATCGAGGGGACGGTAACGAGATTCGGGGGGCAACGCAAAAGCGCCGCCCGGTCTGGCCGGCCCATCCCGGGGGCCGGCATCCCCCTCCGTCCACGTGCCGGAACGACGGCGGCCGGGGCCGCGGTCACGCGGGCGGTGTGGACGCGCAGGATGGTGCCTGCCGGGACCGGAGCTGGGGCTAGAATGGTGCGGGCGCAAGGACGCGCGGCTCACTGGGGAAACCGATGGCTCGCCGCAACACGGCATTCTGGCTGCTGGGCGTCGCGGGTCTCCTCGCCGCGGCCGGCCCCGGCATGTCGGCGGAGCGTCGGATGATCTCGATCGCGATCCATGGCGGGGCCGGCAGCATGAACGCCGGGCAGCTCGGCGCCGACGGCGGCGCCGAATACCGCGCCGGGCTCGCCGAGGCGCTCGACGCCGGCTACGCGGTGCTCGAGGCCGGCGGCTCGAGCCTCGACGCCGTGGCCACGGCGGTGCGGCTGCTCGAGGACAACCCGCTGTTCAACGCGGGGCGCGGCGCGGTGCTGACGCACGAGGGCGAGGCCGAGCTCGACGCCTCGATCATGGACGGCCGCCACCTGCGCGCCGGCGCGGTCGCCGGCATCCGCCACATCCGCAACCCCATCGACCTCGCGCGCCGGGTGATGGAGGCGTCGCCGCACGTGATGCTGTTCGGCAGCGGCGCCGAGGAGTTCGCGATCGAGCAGGGCTTCTCCCTCGTGCCGAACTCCTGGTTCCAGACGCCGCTGCGCCGCGAGCAGCTCGATCGCGTGCTGAGCGGGCGCGCGCAGCCGCGCAACGAGCTGCAGGGCCTGGGCACCGTGGGCGCGGTCGCGATCGACCGCAACGGCAACCTGGCGGCGGCGACCTCGACCGGCGGCATGACCGGCAAGCGCTGGGGACGCGTCGGCGACTCGCCGATCATCGGCGCCGGCACCTATGCCAACAACGCGTCCTGCGCCGTGTCGGCGACCGGCCACGGCGAGTACTTCATCCGCTCGGTGGTGGCCTACGACATCTGCGCGCTGGTGGAGTATCGCGGCTGGTCGCTGGAGCGCGCGGTGCGCGAGGTGATCCACCGCAAGCTCGAGGAGCGCGGCGGCGACGGCGGCGTGATCGCGATCGACCGCGCCGGCGGCGTGGTGATGGAGTTCAACAGCGACGGCATGTTCCGCGCGATGCGCGACTCGCGCGGCCGGCGCAGCATCGCGATCCTGCGCGAGCCGCCGGACTACGATCGGGACTGAGCGGCGGAGGCGGGGCCGGGATGGCGATCAGGGAAGTGCTGCGCATGGGCGACCCGAGGCTGCTGCAGCCGTCGGCGCCGGTCGGCGACCTGCGCGACCCGGCGCTCGCGGCCCTGCTCGCCGACATGCGGGACACCATGCGCTCGCTCGACGGCGCCGGGCTCGCCGCGCCGCAGGTCGGCGTGCCGCTGCAGTTGGTGATCTTCGGCCTCGAGCACAGCCCGCGCTATCCCGACGCGGCGCCGGTGCCCGACACGGTGCTGATCAACCCGGTGATCACGCCGCTGTCGGACGAGATCGAGGAAGGCTGGGAAGGCTGCCTCTCGGTGCCCGGGATGCGGGGGCTCGTGCCGCGCTGGCGCCGGATCCGCTACCAGGGCGTCGACGAGCACGGCGCCAGCGTCGACCGCTCGGTCGAGGGCTTCCACGCGCGGGTCGTGCAGCACGAGGTCGACCACCTGCTCGGCATGCTCTACCCGATGCGCATCCGCGACCTGCGCCACTTCGGGTTCATGGACGCGTTCGACGCGGGGCGGTTCCCGGGAGCCGGCAGCGGGTTGCGTTGATCCGGCGGTGCTAGAACGCCTGGCATGGTCGCCATGCCGAGCCGGCATTGGCCGCGCCCGGCCCGGCGGCGCTAGCGTGCGCCGATTCGTGGCAGAGGTCTGGATGTCGCTGTCTTCAACCGGTCGAGCGGCCACGCGGCCGCGTGCACGGCCGACGTCGTCGCGCCTGCCCGTCGCGGCGCCATGGCGGGCGCTGGCGCTCGCGTTGGCGCTCGCGCTCTTGACGCCCGGTGCGGCGGCTGCGGCGCGTATCTGGGAGGGCGAGGCGCGGCGCGACGGCCTGGTGGTGCGTGTCGCGCTCGAGCTCGAGCTCGACGCGAAGGGCCCGGGCGCCCGTGCGGCCTTCTTCAACGGCGACGAGCGCGTTCGCTCCACGTCGGGGAGCCTCGACGGCGAGCGCCTGGCCCTGGATTTCGCGCACTACGCGACCACGCTGCGCGGCACGCTCGCGGGCGAGGAACTGCGCGCCACCTACTCCACCCGCACCGGGCCCTGGGCGCTGGAGCTGCGGCCGCGCCGCGCCGCGCCGGCCTGGGCCCGGGGCGCGCCGGACATCGCCGGGCTGTGGACGCTGCCGACCGGCAGCAAGAAGGGCGAGCAGGCGTACCGCTTCATCGTGCGGCAGCGCGGCTCGAAGGTCTCGGCCGCGATCCTGCGCGTCGACGGCGACACGGGGCTGCTCACCGGCGGCTGGACCGGGGAGCGCTTCCGCCTCGATCACTTCGACGGCGCGCGCGCCTACGTGCTGGACGTCGTGCCGCGTGCCGACGGGCGGCTCGAGCTCGCGCTGCAGAGCCCCTATGGCCCGCAGTCGTTCACGGCGATCCGGCCGCGCGACGCCTCGGCGAGCGGCATCGAGCCCTCGGACTTCGCGCGCCACACGCGCTGGAAGGATCCCTCGCGCCCGTTCACCTTCAGCGCCCCGGACCTCGCCGGCCGGCAGGTCACGGAACGCGATCCGCGCTTCGCGGGCAAGGTGCTGGTGGTCAACGTCACCGGGAGCTGGTGCCCGAACTGCCACGACGAGGCGCCGTTCCTCGCCGAGCTCTACCGCCGCTACCGGGGTCTCGGGCTCGAGGTCGTCGCGCTGAGCTTCGAGGAGGCCGAGCAGCTCGCCGACCCGCGGCGGCTGCAGGCGTTCGTCGCCCGTTACGGCATCGACTACACCTACCTGCTCGCCGGCGAGCCGTCGCAGGTCGGGGAGAAGATCCCGGGCGCGGAGAACCTCAACGCCTGGCCGACCACGTTCTTCGTCGGCCGCGACGGCCGGGTGCGCGGCAGCCACACCGGTTTCGCCGCGCCGGCGAGCGGCGAGTTCCACCGCCGGCTGCGCCGCGACTTCGCCGACCTGGTCGAGAAGCTGCTGGCCGAGGGGGGCTGAACCGGACGGGTGCCGGTCGCCGCAGCGGCTTCCCGGCCGCACACCCTGCCGAGCCCTGACGAGCCCTGCCCAGCACGCCCTCCGATGAAACTGCACCAGCTCCGCTACCTCGTATCGGTCGCCGACAACGACCTCAACATCACCGCCGCGGCCAAGGCGCTGCACACCTCGCAGCCCGGCGTCAGCAAGCAGCTGAAGATGCTCGAGGACGAGCTCGGCTTCCGGATCTTCGTCCGCGAGGGGCGCGCGCTGGTGCGCGTCACGGCGCCCGGCGAGAAGGTGATCGCCCGCGCCCGGCACATCGTGCGCGAGATCGGCAACATCCGGGGCCTCGCGGCCGAGCTGCGCAAGGACCAGGAAGGCTCGCTGTCGATCGCGACCACGCACACCCAGGCCCGCTACGTGCTGCCGCCGGTGCTGAAGCGTTTCCGCCAGCAATTCCCCGGCGTACGGCTGCACCTGCACCAGGGCACCTCGGAGCAGATCGCCGAGATGGTGGCGCGCGACCGCGTGGACTTCGTGATCGCCACCGGCGGCGCCCACCTCTTCCCCGACCTGGTGCGGCTGCCGTGCTACCGCTGGCGCCGCGTGGTCGTGGTGCCGGCGGAGCACCCGCTGGCAGCGGTGCAGGCGCCGACGCTCGCGCAGCTCGCCCAGCACCCGATCATCACCTACTCGTTCAGCTTCACCGGCCCGTCGTCGCTGCTGGACGTGTTCGCCCGGGCGGGCGAGACGCCGAACGTGGCGCTGACCGCCTGGGACTCGGACGTGATCAAGGAATACATCCGCGCGGGCCTGGGGGTCGGCATCCTGGCCGACGTCGCGGTCGACCCGCAGCAGGACGCGGACCTGCGGGTGCGCAGCGCCGCGCACATCTTCGAGCCGCACACCACCTGGCTCGGGTTCCGCCGCGGCTCGCTGCTGCGCAGCTTCAGCTACGAGTTCGTCGCGATGGTCGCGCCGCACCTGACCCGGCGGCGCGTCCAGGCGGTCGAGGACAGCGACGGGCAGGAGGCGGTCGACGAGGAATTCGCCGGCGTCGAGATCCCGTTCCGGCGCTGAGCGGCCGCGTCAGGCGACGCGCAGCGGCGGGGCGAAGTCGTGGACCTGCAGCGAGCGGTCGAGCACGACCCAGCGGTTGCGCCCCTGGTCCTTGGCGAGGTAGAGCGCGCGGTCGGCGAGCCGGATCGCCGACTCGTAGGAAGACTCGCGGGTGGCGTCGACCGCCGCGACCCCGACGCTGACGGTGACGTGCCCCGCGCCCGGCGAGCCGGCATGGGGGATGCCGAGGCCTGACACCGCCTCGACCAGCGCCTTGGCGACCGTCTCGGCGTGCCGGCGATCGGCGCCGGGCAGGATGGCGATCAGCTCCTCGCCGCCGAAGCGGGCGACCAGGTCCAGCGGGCGACGCGCGGTGCGCGCGACGGCCGCGGCGACGTCGCGCAGCGCCTGGTCGCCGGCCTGGTGGCCGTAGCGGTCGTTGAACGACTTGAAGTGGTCGATGTCGAGCATCACCACCGCGACGCTCTGCTGGTCGCGCGCGGCCTGGTCCCAGACGCGCGCCACCTGGGTGTCGAACGCGGCCCGGTTGAGCAGCCCCGTGAGACCGTCGTGGCTCGCGACCTCGGCGAGCATCCGCCGCTCGAGGAAGGCGAGCCGCATCGCGTGTTCGAGGGCGTAGCTGCCGGCGCCGGCGAACAGGTTGGCGCACAGCAGGATGAAGACGTTGTAGAGCGCCATCGTGCTTGGCATCGCCATCCACCAGGCCGCCACCGCGAAGGCCGCGACCAGGAACGCGTTGGTGCGCAGCGCGGCGAAGAACGGCAGGCCGAGCATGAAATAGACGAAGAACGTCGCCAGCACCAGCCGCGCCGTGCCGAGCGCGACGAAGGCCGGGTCCCCCGCGGTCGCCGCCGTGAACGCCGCGGCGACGCCGAACAGCGGCGCGCCGAAGTGCAGCGCCGTCAGGTAGAAGCGCTTGTAGTGGCGCGAGCCGATCAGCCAGGTGGCGAGCAGCACCAGCGGCAGCTCGACGCCGAAGCGCACCAGGTCGTCGGGCAGGCGCCACGGCGCGCCGAGCAGGCGATGGTCGAGGATCGAGAAGCCGAGCACCGTGCACAGCGCGAGCAGCATCGCGATCCGCGCCCGCGGCCGCACCGCGTCGGCGGAGGTGTCCCGGTACTCGCGCTCCAGCGCCGGCTCGAAGCGCAGCCACGGGAAGCCCTGCTCCAGCGCACGTGCAGCGGCAGAGTCGGCACGATGCATGAAGCTGGCGGGTGACACTCTTGGAGGCGTCTCGAAAATTAGGTGGAGCGCGCTGTCGCCATTCTATGACGCTTCCACGGCGTGCACCATGAATCCCGCATGTCATCGCGCGTGCGCTTCGCGCGCATCCTGCAATAAGTGAAACGCCGCGGCGTCGCCGTCGGCGCCGTCCTGCAGGCGAGCCGTGGCTCAGGCGAGATAGTGGGCGAGGTAGGCGTCGAAGCTGCCGCTCGAGGCCGCCTCGATCGCGCGCGCGGCCTCGAGCGACTCGACCGACTCGTTCGCGAACTCGGCCAGGCGAGCGGCGTTCGGAGGATACAGGTCGAGGAAATAGTTCTTGTGTTGCCGGGACATGCGCAGCGCAAGCTCGAAAAAGCTTTCACCCGTGTCGCGCAGCTCCTTGATGAGGCGCGCCGACGGCGTCAGCGCCACGTCGTCGAGCTTCGCCGCCTGGGTCGCGAGCGCGGCCGAATATGGACGGGTCGGGTCGCCGTCGTCGAGCAGCTCGCAGATGCCCTGCATCTGGTCGAGCAGTTCGCGCGCCCACTCGAGCATCGGCACCTGCCGGCCCTCGCGGCGCAGCACGAGGCCGCGCTCGCGGCCGCGCCGGGCGACGATCACGTGGTTGCGATCGAGTGCCGCCTGCTCGCCGGCGTCGATCAGCGGGCTGTCGCGGGTGAGGCAGAGCACCAGGAAGGCCTCGAGGAAGCGCAGCTTGTTCTGGTTGACGCCGACCGGGTCGAAGGCGCTGACGTCGAGCGCCCGCACCTCGACGTACTCGACGCCGGCGCGCTGCAGCGCCTTGGTCGGGCGCTCGCCGGAGCGCGCGACGCGCTTGGGGCGGATGAAGCTGTAGTACTCGTTCTCGATCTGCAGCAGGTTGGCGTTCAGCTGCCGGTACTGGCCGTTGACCTTGACGCCGATCCGCTCGTAGTCCGGACTCGGGGTCGTCATCGCGGCGGTGAGGTCGCGGACGTATTCCTCGAGGCTGTTGACCGACACCTCGACGCCCGCCTGGTTGCGGTTGCGGTAGCCGAGGTCGCTCATCCGCAGCGAGGTCGCGAACGGCTCCCAGGCCGTGCCCTTGCCGAACTCCGGCAGCTCGGCGTCGCGGGCCCGCAGGAACGACTTGCAGACCGTCGGCGAGACGCCGAAGAGGTAGAGCACGATCCAGCCGAAGCGGCGGTAGTTGCGCAGCAGGTCGAAGTAGCTGGCGGAGACGAAGCCCTGGCCCACGTCGCGCGACTCGCGCACCGCGGCCCAGGCCTCCCAGAGCTTCTCCGGGAACGAATAGTTGAAGTGCACGCCCGAGATCGCCTGCATCACGCGGCCGTAGCGCGCGCCGAGGCCCTCGCGGTAGATGGTCTTCAGGCGGCCGACGTGCGACGGCCCGTACTGGGCGATCGGGATGCTGGCGTCGCCGTCGACCACGCAGGGCATGCTGGTCGCCCACAGCAGCTCCTCGCCGAGGTGCTGGTAGACGAACTGGTGCTGGTCGCAGAGGTACTGCAGCAGCTCCCAGTTGGTGCGGAAGGTGGGCGTGACCAGCTCGATCAGCGCTTCCGAATAGTCGGTGGTGATGTGCTCGGCGGTCAGTGCGGAGCCGAGTGCCGGCGGGTGCAGGGTCTGGGCGACCCGGCCCTCGGGCGTCACCCGCAGCGACTCCTTCTCGACGCCGCGACGGCCGCCCTGCAGGACGCCCTTCTGCCCCCCGTTGACGAGGGCGGCCAGGCGCCGCTCGAAGCTGCGGTCGATGCGCGAGGCGGGCACGGGCTCTACCAGCGGATGCGGCCCGCGAGGATGTCGCGTGCCATCGCGAAGTCGCCCACCAGGCTGTAGACGGGATGGGTGAAGGTCGCCGGCCGGTTCTTCTCGAAGAAGAAATGCCCGCTCCAGGCGAACGCGTAGCCGGTGACGAGGCCCGAGAGCAGCAGCCACGGCTCGCCGGCCACGGCAGCCGCGAGCCACTGCAGCACCGCGAGCGAGGTGCCGGCGAAGTGCAGACGGCGACAGGTGGCGTCCGAGTGCTCCCCGAGGTAGTACGGGTAGAACTCGCGGAAGCTGCCGAAACGGGCGGCCATGGACGTCGAGCTCACGCGCCTGCCTTCACCAGCGCCAGGAACTTTCGGACGCGGGCAGCATTCGCGCCGACGTCGCCGACGCCGACCCGCGACTTCGAGCGCACGTCGATCCGGGTGCCACCGCCCTCGGCACGCAGGCGGATCACGACATCGTCCTTGAACGCGAAGAAGGCCGTCGTGTCGGTGGCCTCGATCCGGCCCTCGTCGGGCACGGCAGCGACGACCTTCCAGCCGAGCTGGCGCGCCGCGGCCTCGGCGCGCACGAACGCGGCGGCGGGGGCCACGCCCTCGAGGATCACCGGCTGGATGTCGGGAAAGGCCTTGCGCTGCGCCTCGGGGACGTTGGTCTTGCCGTTGCGGCCGCCGATCTCGGCGACGTACTCGGGCGGGTTGACCGCGCCGCCTTGCGCGCGCAGCGGCAGCACCGCGACGAACGGCGGCGGCGAGGCGAGGTCGGTGCTGATCTCGTGGATCGGCGGCACGCCCATGCCGGCGCGCAGCCAGCTGAGCAGGTAGCCGAGCAGGCCGAGCGCGACCACGATCGCCAGCGCCACCGAACCCTTCGACACCGGCGAGCCCTTCGACAGGGCGACCAGGAAGCCGACGATCGCGAGCAGGGCGCCGACCAGCAGCGCCACCACGCCCGCGACCAGCAGCAACAGCGCGGCCTGGAAGCCGATCGGCGTGAAGCGGTTCAGCGGGCCCGAGATCGCCACGAGCAGCGCGCCGACCGCGATCGCCCGCGTGCCGAAGCGCGTCAGCTTGCCGGGCCAGGCGGGCGCCGACAGCGTCGGGAAGGCGGCGTCTGCAACCATGGTCCCCTCCAGGCCGGTTGTCACCGGTCGAATGATTCGGGCATCTTGCCGCGCGGCCGGGCGGCGGTGCAACCCGGTGCGGTCGCCCGACCGCGGGGCAACCCCGGCACACTTTCGCAGGACTGGACACGATGATCGGCATACTCGGCGGCACGGGCCTCTATCGCATGGACGAGCTCGTGCTCGACGAGGAGCGCGAGGTGACGACGCCGTTCGGCTCGCCCTCCTCCCGGGTGATGCTCGGGCGCCTGCGCGGCCGCCCGGTGGCCTTCCTGGCGCGCCACGGCGTGCACCACGAACGCCTGCCCGGCGAGATCAACTACCGCGCCAACGTCTGGGCGCTGAAGAGCGTCGGCGTGCGGACCGTGGTCGGCGTCTCGGCCACCGGCAGCCTGCGCGAGGGGCTGCGGCCCGGCGACCTCGCCCTGCCCTCGCAGTACCTCGACTTCACGCGCGGCGGCCGCGCCGCGAGTTTCTTCGGCAACGGGGTGGTGGCGCACGTGTCGACCGCGCAGCCGACCTGCGCCGCCACGTCGCGGCGGATCGCGGAGTGCGCCGCCGGCCTCGGCTTCCCGCTGCACGTCGAGCAGGTGTACGCCTGCATTGAGGGACCGCGGCTCGGCACGCGCGCGGAGAGCCGCTTCCTGCGCGGCGCCGGCGCCGACCTGGTCGGCATGACCAACGTGCCCGAGGCCTTCCTCGCCTGCGAGGCACAGCTCGGCTACTGCACCATCGCGCTGGTCACGGACTACGACTGCTGGCTCGACGACCCGGCGCAGCACGTCACCGCCGAGATGGCGCTCACGCTCTTCCGGCAGAACCTCGGGCGCGTGCAGCAGCTGCTCGCGAGCGTGGTCGAGCACCATGTCGACGACGACACGCGGCCGTGCCGCCGGACGCTGCGCCACGCACTGGTGACGCCGCGCGAGCGGCTGACGCCGGCGCAGCGCGAGATGGTCGACTTCCTCAGCGCGTAGCCGTCGCGGTCGCGAGGCCGCGCGGCGCCGCGCCCCGGCAGCGCGCGAACAGGTCGAGCCCGGGGCGATACACGCGCGTGCGCACGTCGGCGGCGCCGAGCATCGAGTCGAACAGGTTGTCGTGGGAGAACGGCTCGCCGGCGAGGCCTTCGAGGCAGGCCGTGTCGAGGCCCGTGGCGCGTGCGAAGCCGGGCGAGGCCCAGACGACCATCGGCACGTGGGTCTGCACCTCCGGCGCGATCGCGTACGGCAGGCCGTGCAGGTAGAACCCGCCCTCGCCGAGCGACTCGCCGTGGTCGGACACGTAGAGCATCGCGGCGTCGACGCGCGGCGCCTGCTGCTCGAGCACCTCGATCGTGCCCGCGATCACGTGGTCGGTGTAGGCGAGCGCGTTGTCGAAGGCGTTGACGATCTCGCGCACCGAGCAGCGGCGCAGCTCGTCGTTGCGGCAGTCGGGCACGAAGCGGCGGAACTCGTCCGGGTAGCGACGGTAGTACGCCGGGCCGTGGTTGCCGATCATGTGGAGCACGAACACCGTGTCGCGCTCGACGTTGGCGAGCGAGTCGCGCAGCGCGCGCACCAGGATGCCGTCGTAGCAGTCCTCGCCGCGGCAGAGGTCGGGGGCATAGGACGCGTCGAGCTTGCGCGAGACGATCCCCGGACCGCTGCAGACGCCCTTGCAGCCGGACTGGTTGTCGAACCAGCGCACGTCGTAACCGGCGTGCACCAGCACGTCGAGCAGCCCCTCGGAGCGGCGGACCAGCGCCTCGTCGTAGGCCGCGCGGCCCTGCCGCGAGAACATGCAGGGCACCGACACCTCGGTCGAGGTGCCGCAGGCGGTGACGCGGCGGAACGCCACTACGTCGCCGCGCGATGCCAGTTGCGGGCTGGTCGGGCGCGGGTAGCCGAACAGCGAGAAGTGATCGGCGCGCGCGGTCTCGCCGAGCACCATGACGAGCACCCGCGGCCGCGCCTCGCGCGCCATCCGCTGGTCGCGGTGCGCGTCGGTGCCGAGCGCCAGCCGCGGCTGCGCCGCGCCGCGCGCATCGGTGGCGAGGTTGCGGGCCAGCGAGTAGAGGTAGTTGCCGGGGGTGATGAGGTAGCGACTCTCGTGCTGGTTGCGCATCAGCGAGGTGATGTCGCGCGAGATCGGCAGCAGCGCGAGCACCGCCACCGCGAGGCCGGCTGCCATCCAGCCGAGCCGCTGCAGCGCCGCGCGCGGCAGCGGCACGATCTCGATCTGCACCCAGGCGAGCAGCGCGAGCGGCGCCGCGGACCAGCCCAGCACCCAGCCGGCCATCGACCAGGAGAGCAGCTCGCGCGTCTCGTGCAGGTCGGTCTTCAGGACGTTGCGCAGCATGCCCGGATCCAGCATCACCGAGTAGGTGCGCATGAAGTAGGCGGCGAACGCCGTGGCGAGCACCAGCGCCGCCAGCAACGGCCGCGCGGTCCAGCGGTTCGAGAACCCAGCGAGCACCACGAAGTGCAGCGCCACGAGCGCGACGAAGGTGCAGCCGAGGAACAGCCAGGTCCCGGGCGCGGCAGGGTCGCGACCCGCCGCGACCGCCGACCACCAGGGACCGTTGGCGAAGGCGATGGCATGCAGGCTGACGATCGCCACCAATGTTTCGACTCTCAACGTCGGACGCTGCATGCTTCGGCCGGGGTGTACTGTGCGTCCTGCAACCGGTCGCTGGGCAGTTACCGCGTGTGACGGTTCCGTGACGGCCCATCCATCGCGGCGAGCGCGACTTCCTCGTCCACGATGCGGGCGCACGGAGCCTTGTGGGATCGCACCGGTCTCCTGGATCAGCCCGTCTCATGCCGCCTCCCACGCCCACCGCCGACCCCGGGCGCGCACGAGCGCCGTGGGGGGCATGGGTCGCACCGCTGGCTTCGGCCATTGCGTTCGGCCTGGTGATCGCCGTGTTGCACCGCGTGCTGCTGGCCCACCTGCTCGCCGGGAGCGAGACGGACCTGCGCGCTGCTCGCGCCGAAGCTGCGCACGCCGCTCCCGCGAGGCTCAGCGGCTGCCGCCCCGGCTACGTCTGAGCCACCACGACAGCAGCCCGGCGGTCCGCGGCGTGAGGCGGGTACGGTTCCAGGCATCGACCAGCCGGCGCAGGTACTCCGAGCGCGTCGGATAGGGCAGCACCAGCGAGCCGAGCGCACCGAGGCCCTGGCGCAACGTCATCAGCACCACGAGCGGCGCGAGCTGCTCGCCGGCGTCGCGCCCGACCACGGTCGCGCCGAGCAACCGGTCGCTGCCGCGCGCCACGCGCACCTCGGCCCAGCCGGCGGCATCGCCGTCGGTGCGGCCGCGATCGAGGTCGGCGAACGCGAAGCGGAAGGCATCGAACGGCCGGCCTGCGGCCTCGAGCTCGCGGCGCGTCGCGCCGACCTGCGCGAGCTCGGGATCGGTGTAGGTGCACCAGGGCACGACCAGCGCGTCGGTGCGCGCGCGGCCCATGAAGAGCGCGTTGCGGACGACGATACGTGCCTGCGCGTCGGCCACCTGCGTGAACTGCAACGGCGAGCAGACGTCGCCGGCGGCGAACACGTCGGGGTGGGTCGTGCGCAGCCGCGCATCGACCTGCAGCCCGCCGCGCGCGTCGAGCCGCACGCCCGCGCGATCGAGGTCCAGGCCCTCGACGTTGCGGCGTCGCCCTGCCGCGACCAGCACGGCATCGGCCTCGATCCGCATGCCGTCGTCGAGCGCCAGCACGCTGCCGCCGGACTCGCGCGCGGCGGCGACGACCTTGCGGCCGAGGTGCAGCCGCACGCCGTCGCGTACCAGCGCCTCCTGCACCAGCGATGCCGGCTCGGCATCGTCGGCGGACAGCAGGCGCGGCTGCATCTCGACCAGGTCCACCGCGCTCCCTAGGCGCGCGAACGCCTGCGCGAGCTCGCAGCCGATCGGGCCGCCGCCGAGCACCGCGAGCCGGCGCGGCTGGGCCCGCAGCGCGAACACGGTCTCGTTGGTCAGCGCCGGCAACTCCGCGAGCCCCGGGACCGGCGGCATCGCCGCGCGTGCGCCGGTCGCGATCACCGTGCGGCGGGTGCGCAGGCGCTGCCCGTCGACGACGACCGTGTGCGCATCCTCGAAGCGCGCGGCACCGAGGAACACGTCGACGCCGGCCCGCGTGTAGCGTTCGACCGAGTCGTGCACCGCGATGCCCGCCCGCACTTCGCGCAGGCGCTGCATCGCCGCGTCGAAGCCGAGCCCCCCGGCAGCGGCCGCGAGCAGCGTCTTCGAGGGCACGCAGCCGACGTTGAGGCAGTCCCCGCCCATCGCATGACGCTCGACCAGCGCAACCCGCGCGCCGAGGCCGGCCGCGGCGATCGAGGTGACGAGCCCGGCGGGCCCGGCACCGATCACCACGAGGTTGTAACGCGGCGCAGGCTGGGGATTGCGCCACCCGGCCGGGAACACCAGCTCGCGCCAGCGGGCGTCGGGGTCGGCCTCACGCGCCGGCGCGCCGCCCGCGCCCTGCAGGGACTCCGCGTCGCTGCCGCTCACGCCGGCTCACCGCCGGCGATCTCGCGCTCGAACTGCCGGCGCGCGAGCCGCGTGACCAGCACCGTCACCGCGATCGTCGCCACTGCGCCGAGCCCGAGCAGCACCCACCCCGACGTTCCGAGCCGCGCCTCGCCGGCCAGGGCCTGGCCGAGGTTCGCCGCGACCGAGCCGGCGTACACGTAGGCGAGCGTGCCGGGCAGCATGCCGATCCAGGAGCCGAGCACGTAGTCGCGCACACGTACCGCGGTGACGCCGTAGGCGTAGTTCAGCAGGAAGAACGGGAACGCGGGCGAGAGCCGCGTCAGCAACACGACCCAGAAGCCGCGCGCCGCGACCGCGCGGTCGACGGCGCGGAAGCGCGGCCAGGCAGCGATGCGCCGGCCGACCCAGTCGCGCGCCGCCGTGCGCCCGATCAGGAACGCCGCGGTCGCACCCAGGGTGCTGCCGGCCGACACCAGGGCCGTGCCCGCGGCGACGCCGAAGATCGCGCCGGCGGCGAGCGTCAGCGGCACGCCCGGCAGGAAGCAGACCGTGGCGACGACGTACAGCAGGATGAAACCCACCCAGGCGACGCGCCGGTTCGCCGCGGTCCAGTCGAGCGCGGCGCGGAGCCACTCGCCGACCGGCAGCTGCCAGGCCGCGAGCGCGAGCGCCGCCGCGAACAGCACCAGCACCACCCAGCGGCGTTTCATCGGGGGAACCGCGCGGAGTCGCGATTGGCAGCAGGGTGCGTGGGGTTCATGATCGGTTCAGGCCTGGAACATCAGCATACGCGCCATGCACCGGAGTGCGCACCGTCCCGCCCCTGCGCTGACCGCCGCAGCCGCGCTGCTGTCGCTGGCCGCGGTCGACGTCGCGCGCGCCGACGGCTTCCGCTGCGGCACCCGCCTGGTCGTCGAGGGCTCGACCCGCGGCGAGGTGCTCGCACGTTGCGGCGATCCGGCGGACGTGGAGCGGCGCTCGATCCTGCGGCGCCCGGTGTTCTGGCGGCACGGCCGGCCGTTCTTCCTCTCGAACGACCTGGTCGAGGTGCCGGTCGAACTCTGGACCTACAATCTCGGGCCCCACAAGCTGATGCGGCGGCTGCGCCTCGAGGATGGCGTGGTCGTCGAGATCGAGACACTCGGTTATGGCTACCACCCCGGCTCGGCTGCGCCCCATCGCGCCCGCTGACGACGCCGCGATGGCCGCGGTCGTGCGCCAGGTGATGACCGAGCACGGCGCCGTCGGGCCAGGCTACTCGATCAACGACCCGGAGGTCGACGCGTTGTCGGCCGCCTACTCCGCGCCGCGCCATGCCTTCTTCGTCGTCGTCGAGCCCGGGAGCGACGGCACGGAGCGCGTGCTCGGGGGCGCCGGCATCGCGCCGCTCGCGAGCGGCGACGCGACGACCTGCGAGTTGCGCAAGATGTACTTCCTGCCCGAAGCCCGGGGGCGTGGCCTCGGCCGACAGATGCTCGCGCGCTGCATCGAGTCGGCGCGCGGCTTCGGATTCGACCGCTGCTATCTCGAGACCCTGGCCTCGATGGGGGACGCCGCGCGCCTCTACGAGGCCGCCGGCTTCCGTCGGCTCGGGGCGCCGCTGGGGGCGACCGGCCACTTCACCTGCAACCGCTGGTACCTGCTCGACGTCCCGGGCGCGGCGCGGGTCAGCCCGTAGCCGCAGCGAGGTGATCGAGGTAGCGGCGCATCCGGGTCGCCTCCTCGGGGGTACCGGCGAGCGCGATCGCGCGGTTGAACGCCTCGCGCGCCTGGGCCACGCGGCCGCAGCGCTGCAGCATCGCGCCGCGCACGCCGTGGAAGTAGAAGTAGCCGTCGAGCCGCGCCGCGAGCGGCTCGAGCCGCGCGAGCGCGGCCGCCGGACCCTGCAGCCGCTCGATCACCACCGCGCGATTCAGCGTCACGACCGGCGACGGCTCCAGCGACTCGAGCGTGGCGTAGAGCTGGTCGATCTCGGCCCAGTCCGTGTCCGCGAAGCGCGGCGCGCGGTCGTGCAGCGCGGCGATGGCGGCCTGCACCTGGTAGGGACCCGGGCGACGCCGGCACAGCGCGGCGTCGACCAGCGCGAGTCCCTCGTCGATCATCGGCCGGTTCCACAGCGCGCGGTCCTGGTCCTCGAGCAGCACCGCCTCGCCGTCGCCGCGACGGCGCGCGGGCTCGCGGGCATGCTGCAGCAGCATCAGCGCCAGCAGGCCGAGGATCTCGGGCTCGGCGGGAAACAGTCGCGCGAGCAGCCGCGCGAGCCGGATCGCCTCCTCGCAGAACGCGCGGCCGTCGTGCGCCGCGCCCGGCGGCACGCCGGTGTAGCCGGCATTGAACAGCAGGTAGAGCATCGCTGCGACCGTCTCCAGGCGCGCCGCGCGCTCCGCGGGACCGGGCGTCTCGAACGGCACGTCGGCCGCGGCGATCCGTGCCTTGGAACGCGTGATCCGCTGCTCCATCGCCGACTCGCCCACGAGGAACGCGCGCGCGATCTGCGGCAGCGGCAGCCCCGCGACGACGCGCAGCGCCAGTGCGACCTGCTGCGTCGCCGGCAGCTCCGGGTGGCAGCAGACGAACAGCAGGCGCAGCAGGTCGTCGCGGTAGTCGGCGCCGTCGAGCTGCTCGGCGAGCGAGGCCTCGCCGTGGCGCGGGTCGACCAGCACGTCCGCGTCGGGAAGCGGGTCGTGGCGACTGCGCTTCCGCAGGCCGTCGATCGTGCGGTTGCGCCCGACCATGATCAGCCAGGCGACCGGGTCGCGCGGCGGACCGTTGCGCGGCCAGGTGTCGAGCGCGCGCAGGCAGGCCTCCTGGAACGCCTCCTCGGCGGTGTCGAGGTCGCGGAAGTAGCGCAGCAACGCGGCGAGCGCCTGCGGGCGCGCCGCGACCAGCGCGGCATCGATGGCGACCACGTCTCTCATGGGCCGGTCGTGCCGCGGGCGGTCAGGCGGAGAGCTTCTCGAGGATCTCGAGCGCGGCGCGCTCGCCGGTCTCCATGGCCGACTCCATGCCGACCTCGAGCCGGCGCACGTGCTCGCCGGCGAAGTGCAGCCGCTGGTGCGGCTTTGCCATCGCCTGCGACCAGGCGACGACCTTGCCGGGCACGTACTGGTGGCTGCAGCCGCGCACCGAGGGCACGAGCTCCCAGGAGTGCGTGCCGACGACCTCGAGCTTGCCGACCGTCGAGGGCCGCACCCGGTGGATGTACTCGAGCGCGAGTCGGCCGCGCTCGGCCGGCGGCAGCTGGTCGAGCCGGCGGGAATTCGGCCCGAACGCCAGCACGCTCATCAGCTCGCGCGTGCCATCGGACTCGATCTGCTGGCGGATCAGCGTGAACGGGCCGTCGGTCCACATCGAGGCCTCGATGCCGTCGTCCTCCCAGTAGGGCCTCTTCGCCCGCAGCCAGACCTGGCTCTGGTTGTGGTACGGCATGCGCTTCACCGCATCGGCCTGCTCGCCGGCGAGCGCCGGGGTGATCTGCACGTCGCGCAGCACGCTGAACGGCACGGCCGCGACCACGTAGCGCGCGCGCAGCCGCGAGCCGTCCTCGCAGCGTACCTCGGCGCCGTCGCCGTCCATGCGGATCGCGCGCACCTTGGCACCGAGGCGCACCCGCTCGCCGAGCGAGGCGACGATCGCCTCGACGAGGCGCGAGGTGCCGCCCGGGACGTGCGAGGAGGCGAGCGCGAAGCGCTCGAACACGTCCTTGCCCTGCATCTCGGGCTGCTGCGAGACCCGCTGCACGTCGATCTTGGAACGCGTCGCCTCCTGCATCATGCGCAGCACCGCCATGTCCTCGAGCGGCGTCGAGCCCTGGGAGAGGCGGATCAGGCGCTTTGCCTCGTCAGAGGCCTGCTGCTCGGCGAGCCACTGCGCCAGCGACAGGTCGTAGCGCGCCGCCTCGGGCTTCAGCCAGTCCTCGAGCGTGCTGAACGGCGTACGGCGCTCGACGTAGAAGCCGGTGATCGCCTGCGGCGGCACCTGCCGCTCCGCACCGACCAGCCGGTTCAGCGGCGACTGCGGCCACTGCTTCGCCGGGATCAGCGTGCCGTCCATGACGTACGAGTACGGTGCGTTGACGTGCGCGCCGGGCTTCAGCTCGATCTTCAGCCGCCGCGCCACGTCGCGCACGCGCGCGTACATCGGGCCGATCTGCACGCCGCCGAGGTCCGGGTGGTGCGGGATGTCGTCGGCCGTGCGAACGCGGCCGCCGGCGCGGGTGTCCGCCTCCAGCACGCGCACCGTGGCGCCGGCGTCGGTGAGCACCATCGCGGCGTTGAGCCCGGCGAGGCCGCCGCCGACGATCGCCACGTCGACCGTCTCGGCCGTCTGCGCGCCGCGCTCCGCGGCCCGCGCCACCGACGACAGCACCCCCGGCACCGCGGCACCTGCCGCCGTCGCACCGGCCCCGATCAACCAGTCTCGCCTGCGCATGGTCACGACTCTACCTCCGCGGCGGGCCCGCCCCCGCGCCGATGCTGCACGGGTTTCTCCGGATGGATCGCGCCGCGTTCGCCCGCGGCCACGGCGCGGCCCGTGACGTGGCGCCAGCGCAGCGTCAGCATCGAGGCGGCCGCGAACAGGCCGGCGATCAGACCGGTCCAGACGCCCGGCGCACCGTGGCCCGCCGCGACACCGAGCCCCCAGGCCAGCGGGAAGCCGAGGCCCCAGTAGGCGGCGATGCACAGCAGCATCGGCACGCGCGCATCCTTGAAGCCGCGCAGCGCGCCGGCCATGCCGACCTGCAGGCCGTCGGCCACCTGGAACGCGGCGGCGTAGAGCAGCAGCAGCGCCGCGAGCCCGACCACCGCGGCGTCTTCGGAATAGAGCGCCGCGATCGCCCCGCGCGCGCCGAGCAGCACCAGCGCCGACACGGCCATCGTCGCGACACAGATCGCGGCGCCCGTCCAGCCGGCGTCGCGCGCCTCGCGCCAGCGCCCGGCGCCGGCACGATGGCCGACGTGGATGGTGGTGGCCGAGTGGATCGACAGCGGCACCATGAACATCAGCGCCGCGTAGTTGATCGCGATCGCATGCGCGGCGACCACGGTGGCGCCGAACCCGCCCATCGTGAGCCCCGCCGAGGCGAACAGCGCGCCCTCGGCGAGCACGCTGCCGCAGATCGGCAGGCCGAGCGCGAGGATCTCGCGCAGCCGCCGCGGGTCGGGGCCCTCGAAGCGCGCCAGCGGCGCATAGGGGCGGTAGGCGCGGTGGCGGCGCACGTAGGTCCACAGCACCGCGAAGATCAGCCACTGCGTGATCGCGGTCGCGACCCCGCAGCCGACCGCGCCGAGCGCCGGCATGCCGAAGCGGCCATGGATGAACACCCAGTTGCCGGACACGTTGACGGCGAACGCCAGCACCGCGGTGAACAGGATCGGGCGCGTCCAGCCGAGCCCCTCGCTCGAGAAACGCAGCGCGAGGAACGCGAACATCGCCGGCATGCCGAAGGCGACCGCGCCGACGTAGCGCGCGGCCAGGTCGGCGACCGCGGGATCCGTGCCGATCGCGCGCAGCACCGGACCTGTGAACGCGAGCCCGGCGAGCACCACCGTCGTGACGCCGAGCGACAGCCACAGTGCCTGGCGGAAGTAGCCGCCGGCCTCGCGATCGCGGCCGGCGCCGACCGCGTGCGCCACCGTCGGCGACAGCGCCATCAGCAGGCCGAGGCCGCCGAGGTAGAACAGCGACACGTAGTTCGCGCCGAGCGCGACCGCCGCGAGCTCGAGCGCGCCGAGGCGGCCGGCCATCACGGTGTCGGCGGTCGTCATGCCGGCGGTCGCGAGGTTGTTGACGAGCAGTGGCCCGGACAGCCGCAGGATATTGGTGGCGTCGGCCCGCAGCCGCGCGCGTCGGAGGCTGGACATCGGAGGACTCGGTACCCGGGAGCACGCTGGCGGCCTGCGGGCGCAGGCGTGGCGTGGCATTCTACAGGCGAGGCCGGCCGCGTCCCGGCAACCCGTCGCTTCGTGAGGAGAGTGGCATGTTGGTCGGCAGCAGCGTGCGCCGCGTCGCCGTGGTCGGCGGCTCGAGGATCCCGTTCGCACGCGCCCACGGCGCCTACGCCGGCGTCGGCAACCAGGAGATGATGACCGCCGCGCTGCGCGGCGTGGTCGAGCGCTTCGGCCTGCAGGGCCTGCGGCTCGGCGAGGTCGCGGCCGGCGCCGTGATGAAGCACTCCAAGGACTTCAACCTGGTGCGCGAAGCGGTGCTCTCCACCGGCCTCGACCCGCACACGCCCGGCCTCGACCTGCAGCGCGCCTGCGGCACCGGCCTAGAGGCGGCGATCACGGTCGGCAACAAGATTGCGCTGGGGCAGATCGAGGTCGGCATCGCCGGCGGCGTCGACACCATCAGCGACACACCGGTCGTCTACCCACGTGCCTACCAGCAGCTGCTGCTGCAGGCTTACCGTGGCCGCTCGTTCTGGGAGCGCACGCGGCCGTTCCTCGGCATCCGGCCGCAGCACTTCAAGCCGATCTTCCCCGGCGCGGTCGAGCCGCGCACCGGCCTCTCGATGGGCGAGAGCTGCGAGCTGATGGCCAAGCACTGGCAGATCGCGCGCGAGGACCAGGACCGGCTCGCGTACGCGAGCCACGTGAACGCGGCGCGGGCCTGGAAGGACGGTTTCAACGCCGACCTGGTGCAGCCGTTCAACGGGCTCGCCGCCGACAACAACATCCGCGCCGACACCACGCCCGAGCGGCTCGCGCAGCTCAAGCCCTCGTTCGACCCGACCAGCGGCCACGGCACGCTGACCGCCGGCAACAGCACGCCGCTGACCGACGGCGCCTCGGCGGTGCTGCTCGCCTCCGAGGACTGGGCGCGCGCGCGCAACCTGCCGGTGCAGGCGTGGCTCACCTACGGCAAGGCCTGGGCGGTCGACTTCGTCGGCGGCCGCGACGGGCTGCTGATGGCGCCGGCCTACGCAGTGCCCGCGATGCTCGACGACGCGGGCCTCGCGCTGCAGGACTTCGACTACTACGAGATCCACGAGGCCTTCGCCGCGCAGGTGCTGTGCACCCTCAAGGCCTGGGAGTCGGACGAGTTCTGCCGCGAGCGCCTCGGGCGCGAGCGCGCGCTCGGCCCGATCGACCGCAGCAAGCTCAACGTCAAGGGCAGCAGCGTCGCCTATGGCCACCCGTTCGCGGCGACCGGCACGCGCATCGTCGCGGTGCTCGCCAAGCTGCTCGCCGGCGACCCCGCCGCGAAGCGCGGCCTGATCTCCATCTGCACCGCCGGCGGCATGGGCGTCACCGCCATCCTCGACCGCGCCTGAGCAAAAGGGGACAAAAGGGAAAAAAAGGGGGACAGATTTATTTTCCGTTTTTCTTTCCCGGCAACCGGGAAAGAAAAACGGAAAACAAATCTGTCCCCCTTTTTTTCCCTTTTGTCCCCTTTTGCTCCCTTACTCGACCAGCAGGTTCGCGGTCGCGTCGGGCACCACCACCATGGCGGCGTGCCCACAGTCCAGCTCACGGTAACGAAAACTCGGGTCCTGGCGCCGCTGCTCTGCGTAGCGTCGCAGCGCAGACCGCGGCCCTGCGCGGTTGCAGAACACATAGGTGCGCGGCAGCCCCGTCGAGCCGCCGTTCGGCAGACGGATCGGGTCGAGATAGGTCTGCGCCGGATGGGGCGTGAGCCGGCGCTCGAGCCAGGCCGTATTCACCGTGTCGGAGGGCGGGATGCCGAACAGCGGGACCATCTCCTTGCGCACCGGCAGGTAGGCGCCCTCGAGCAGCGGACCCATCGCCCGCTCGATCTCCTCGCGCGAACGGAAGCCGCCATGGCGGTCGCCGTCGTCCGGCGCAGGCCCGTCGAGGTAGACCGCGTGTTCGATCCGCTCGCGCAGGCGATCGCAAGCGCCGGTGATCACGAAGCACCCGTAGCTGTGGCCGACGATCACCACCTTCGACAGTTCCTCGGCCTCGATCAACCCGACCACGTCCTGGATGTGAGTCTCCAGGCCGATGCCGGGCGACAATAGGTGGGCCCGCTCGCCGAGGCCGGTCAGGGTCGGCGTGAACACGCGATGGCCAGCGGCCCGAAGCCGCTCGGCGACGTATCGCCAGCACCAGCCTCCGTGGTAGGTGCCGTGCACGAGCACGTAGGTTCGCGGGGCCGCCGTGGCGGCACGCGCGGCGCCCGGGGACAGCAGCATGCCGGCCATTGCGCCGGCGCCTGTCCCGATCAGCTGCCGACGATCTACGTGCATCGCTGCCTCCCGGATAGCGGGTCGAACCAGCAAACAGGCAGAAAACGAATCAGAAAAATAAATCTGTCCCCTTTGGTGTTCAGCGGCGGCCGGAGCTGCCGAAGCCGCCGGTGCCGCGCGCGGTGGCGGCGAAGTCGTCGACGATCTCGAACTCCACCTGCACGACGGGTACCACGACCAGCTGGGCGATCCGTTCGCCCGGTTGCACCGTGTAGGGTTCGGCGCCGCGGTTCCAGCACGAGACCATCAGCGGGCCCTGGTAGTCCGAGTCGATCAGCCCGACGAGGTTGCCGAGCACGATGCCCTGCTTGTGGCCGAGGCCCGAGCGCGGGAGGATCACCGCGGCGAGGCCCGGATCCTCGACCCAGATGGACAGGCCGGTCGGGATCAGCTGCGCCGCGCCTGGCGCGAGTACCGTCGGGGCATCGACGCAGGCGCGCAGGTCGAGGCCCGCGGAGCCGCCAGTGGCATACGCCGGCAGCGGGAACTCGCGGCCGATGCGCGCATCGAGCACGCGCACCTTCAAGGGTCGTCGACTCATCGTCGGGAATGCCTCGGAGGAAATTCGGGTCGCCGGTCTCGGGCTTGCGATACGGTGCGCCGAGCGCAAAGGCTGGCGTAGCAGGCCCGCGCGCAGCGCCTCAGCCGCGCACCACGGCGCCGACCTGCGGCACGACCCGCGGCGCGCCGCCACCCGCCGCGCGCCAGCGCTGCGCGATCAGCGCCACCAGGTCGCGCGCGATCAGCGTCTTGGGGCCCGGGCCGATGTCCTGTCGCCCGCCGTCGCGCGCCAGCACCATCAGGGCGTTGTCGTCCTTCTCGAACACCTTGTCGTCGCCGACCTCGTTGGCGGCGATCAGGTCGAGGTTCTTCTTCACGAGCTTCTGCCGCGCGTGCATTTCGACGTCGTGGGTCTCGGCCGCGAAGCCGACGACGAACGGCCGCTGCGGATGCGCCGACACGGCGGCGAGGATGTCGACCGTGCGCTCCAGGTCGAGGTCGAGCGCCGACTCGGTCTTCTTGATCTTGCGATCGACGGGCTTCGCCGGCCGGTAGTCGGCGACGGCCGCGGTGGAGACGTAGACGTGAGTGCCCGGCAGCTCGCGCATCACCGCCTCGTGCATGTCGGCCGCGCTCTCGACGTCGACGCGCCGCACGCCGTCGGGCGTCGCCAGCGACACCGGTCCCGCGACCAGTACCACGTCGGCGCCGGCGGCGCGCGCCGCCGCCGCGACCGCGAAGCCCATCTTGCCGCTGCTGCGGTTGCTGATGAAGCGCACCGGGTCGATCCGCTCGCGGGTCGGCCCCGCGGTGATCAGCAACCGGCAGCCCTTCAGCGGTCCCTCGGGCCCGAGCAGCGCCGCGACCCGCGTCGCGATCTCGGTGGGCTCGAGCATCCGCCCCTCGCCGGTCTCGCCGCAGGCCTGCTCGCCGGCGCCCGGGCCGAGCACCGCGAGCCCGCGCTCGCGCAGCAGTGCGACGTTCGCCTGGGTCGCGGGGTGGGCCCACATCACGCGGTTCATCGCCGGGGCGACGGCCACGCGCGACTCGGTCGCGAGCAGCAGCGTCGCCAGCAGGTCGTCGGCCCGGCCGCTCGCGAGCCGCGCAATGAAGTCGGCAGTGGCCGGCGCCACCAGCACGAGGTCGGCCCAGCGGGCGAGCTCGATGTGGCCCATCGCAGCCTCGCCCGCCGGATCCCAGAGGTCGTCGCGCACCTCGCGCCCCGAGACCGCCTGGAAGGTGATCGGCGTGACGAACTGGCGCGCGCCCGCGGTCATCACCACCTGCACCTCGGCGCCCTGCTCGCGCAGGCGGCGCACCAGGTCCGGGCTCTTGTAGGCGGCGATGCCGCCGGTGACGCCGAGGACGATCTTCTTGCCGGACAGGCTGGCCATCGCCGCATTATCCGGCCCGGTTCGTGGGCTCTGCAAACGAACCCCTCACGATCCGCAACCGCCGGCCCGACCAGGGCCGTCGGGACGACCTCGCGCCGGCGACGGAGACCTCGCCCGCGACCCATACAGTGGAGCGCGCCGCCCGGCACTGGATGGACGTCCGCCCCGCCCTGTGGCGACGATTCGCCCATGCTCCCCCGCCCCGGATTCCAGTGCCGCGTGTGCTCGAGCCCCGACTTCGTCGCCGTCGGCAAGTCGCGGCTCGGGGCGAAGTTCTACGCCTGTGCCGGGTGCTCGGCGGTGTTCATGGACCCCGGGAAGTGGTCGAAGCCGGCGCACGAACAGGCGGTCCCGGGGTTGGCCCACCTCAGCCCGCGGCTCGATCGGCGCCGGGAGGGCGAAGGCTGATCCGTGACCGGGGCCGCGGCCGACCCGCTTCCGCAACGGCATCGAGGCGCGCAGAATGGATGTATCCCGCATCCTTACTGCCTTCCGTCCCGTCACACCCGCGCACGGTACCGGCACGAACGCCTGCGCCATCGAACAGCAACCGAGCCCCACGGATGACGCGCCAGAAGATCCGCGTGCTGATCGTCGACGACTCCCCGGTCGACCGCGAGTTGCTGCTCGCGATCCTCGAGGGCCAGCCGGACCTCGAGGTCGTCGGCCAGGCGGCCGACAGCCTGGAAGCGCGCGAGAAGGTGCGCACGCTGTCACCCGACGTGCTCACGCTGGACGTGTCGATGCCCGGGATGAGCGGCCTGAAGTTCCTGCGCAACCTCATGCGGCTGCGGCCGATGCCGGTCGTGATGTGCTCGTCGCTGACCGAGGATGGCGCCGAGGCGACGCTCGAGGCGCTCACGCTCGGCGCGGTGGATTTCATGCCCAAGCCCGGCACCAGCGGCCTGCCGCTCGACGAATACCGCGATGCGCTGGTGTCGAAGGTACGCGCAGCCGCCTATGCGCGGGTGCGTCCCTACGTGCCGGCGGGCCCGCCTGCCGCGGCGGAACCGCGTCCCGCGTCCAGCCCGCAGGCTCGCGTGCCCGCAGGCACCGCGAGCTCGGCCGCGCCGGCCCGGACGCACGCGGACGAACAGCCCCCGGTACCCGCCGTGCCCGCGTCCGCGCGCGCGGTCGACGTGGTGGCGATCGGCGCCTCGACCGGCGGCGTGAGCGCGATCCAGGCACTGCTCGAGTCCCTGCCTGCCGGCCGGCTGCCGCCGATCGTGATCACCCAGCACATCCCGGCCGGGTTCAGCCGCAAGTTCGCGGAGCGCCTGGACGCGCAGCTGCCGCATGCCGTGCTCGAGGCCGAGGATGGCCTGCGGCTCGAGACCGGCCGCGTCTACGTCGCGCCGGGCGGCCTGCAGTTCGCGATCGGGCGCGACGCCGAGGGCTACTGCTGCCGCGTCGAGGCGGGGGAGCGCGTCAACCTGCACCGGCCGAGCGTCGACGTGCTGTTCCACTCGGTCGCGCGGCACGCGGCACAGCGCGCGGTCGGCGTGATGCTGACCGGCATGGGCGCAGACGGGGCGCAGGGCATGCGCGCGATGCGCGACCAGGGCGCGTACAACATCGTGCAGGACAAGGCGAGCAGCCTCGTCTGGGGAATGCCCGGCGCGGCCGCCGAGCTCGGTGCCGCGCACGTCCAGCTGCCACTGTCGCGGATCGGGCCTCTGTTGTGCCAGGTCACGGGCGTGGAACCGGCAGGACCGCGCGACTGAAGCGGCCGCCCGCCGTGCCCGCGCGCGGGGCAGCGCCGTCCAGTCGCGAATCCGGCGGTTCGCACGCGATTGCCGGCTCGCGCGCCGGGCACGCGCCGCGCGATGCTGCGGCCATGCCGAGTCTCGACCTGCCCTCCAGCTCCTCCCTCCGCCACTGGCCCGCCGCCGAGCGTCCGCGCGAGAAGCTGCTGGCGCGCGGCCCCGCGGCGCTCTCCGACGCCGAGCTGCTGGCGGTGCTGTTCGGCACCGGCATCCGCGGCCAGAGCGCCGTCGACCTCGCGCGCAGCCTGCTCGGCCGCCACCAGGGCCTGCGCGCGCTGCTGTCGGCGGACCGCGCGCGCTGCCTCGCCTCGCCGGGCCTCGGCCCCGCCCGCTGGTGCCTGCTGCAGGCCGCGCTGGAGCTCGCCCGCCGCCACTACGCCGAGGCGCTGCGCGCCGGGGCGGTGCTCACCTCGCCCGGCGAGACGCGCCGCTTCCTCACCGCCCAGCTGCGCGACCGCCCGTTCGAGGTGTTCTGCTGCCTGTACCTCGACAACCGCCACCGCCTGCTGGCCTTCGAGGAGCTGTTCCGCGGCACCATCGACGGCGCCAGCGTCCACCCGCGCGAAGTCCTGCGCCAGGCGCTCGCCCACAACGCCGCCGCGGTGATCCTCGCGCACAACCACCCGAGCGGCGTCGCCGAGCCGAGCCAGGCCGACGAGTTGATCACCCAGCGCCTGCGCGATGCGCTCGCGCTGGTCGACATCCGCGTGCTCGACCACCTGATCGTCGCCGGGCCGGATGCCGTCTCGCTCGCGGAGCGGGGGCTGCTCTGACGGCGGAGGATCGGGGCGTAGTAGTGTCCGGCCACGTGCCGGAACTGCCGGAACGGGGGAAATACTCGAGGGCCCTCGACATCCGCAACGCCGAGGCCGACCCACTGGCGACAGAGCTGGCGAGGCTCACCCGCGAGACCGAGGCGCGGGCCGTGATCGAGGGATCGAGTGCGTGCCACTGGACCTGTCGCAGGCTCGCCTCGCCCGCGCGGCCTTTCGGCGGTGGCGATGTCCGCGCACGGCGGGGAGAGGGGCGGCCGAGGGTAAGCACCACGGTAGGCGGGAGGGAACGAGCAACATGGCCTTCACGGACGGAGCGGCAGACGCCGTTGCAGGGTCGGGGCGTCGGGCCGACGGTCATCCGCCGCCTCGAGGAGATCGGTATCGACTCGCTGCGGCGCGCCAGACCGACCGGGCGCTGCGGCCCGACGGCTGACTCGTGCCCGGGCGTGGCGCCCAACTGCCGCGGGACTCCGGCCGGCCTCCCCGCGACCTCCCCGCGACCTCACAATAAGGGCGAGACCCACGCCGCACGCCCTCGCCCCGCCGGTTGCCGTGCCCCCCCGACGCTGGTATAAAGACGGCCCTTTGCCCCGGGCCGAACGCGTCCCGGCAACCACAACCCGCTGATTCCGAAGGGCTTACCATGTCCCGCGTCTGCGAACTCACCGGCAAGCGCCCCGTCGTGGGCAACACCGTGTCCCACGCGAACAACAAGAAGCGCCGCCGTTTCCTGCCGAACCTGCACACGCAGCGTTTCTGGCTCGAGGGCGAGAAGCGCTGGATCTCGCTGCGCGTGACCACCAACGCCCTGCGTACGATCGAGAAGAACGGCCTCGACGCGGTCGTCGCCGACATGCGCGCCAAGGGCGCGAAGATCTGAGCCGCCGCGGGCGGGGACCTAGGGTCCCGGGCCTGCGCGAACACGGAGCACCGAGCCATGCGTGAAAAGGTCAAGCTGCTGTCGACGGCCGGCACCGGCCACTTCTACGTCGCGATGAAGAACAAGCGCCTTCATCCCGAGAAGATGGACGTCAAGAAGTACGACCCGGTCGTCCGCAAGCACGTTTCCTACAAGGAAACCAAGATCAAGTGATCCTCCGGGGCTTCGTGGCCGCCCGGCCCGAAGCCCCTGCGGTGTCCCGGCGCGGCGACCCTTGCCGCCCGCCCGTCCCGGACCCGCGCCGCGTCCCCTGCGCCACAGCACCGTCCTCCCTGGGCGCTCTCGCCCGGGACCCGACGCCGGACCGGACCGCATGCCGGAACTTCCCGAAGTCGAGACCACGCGCCGCGGCGTCGAGCCGCACGTTGTGGGCCGCAGGATCGTCGAGCTCGCGCTGCACGAGCCGCGGCTGCGCTGGCCCGTCGACCGCGCCCTGCCCGGCCGCGTCGCCGGCGCGCGCGTGACGCGTGCCGGCCGGCGTGCCAAGTACCTGCTGTTCGAGCTCGACTCGGGCGCCACCCTGATGCTGCACCTCGGCATGTCGGGCAGCTTGCGGGTGCTGCCCGCCGACACGCCGCGCAGGCTCCACGACCACCTCGACCTCGTGCTCGACTCGGGGCAGGCGCTGCGCTTCAACGACCCGCGCCGCTTCGGCTCGCTGCACTTCCTCGACGGTGACCCGGCCGCGCACCCGCTGCTCGCGAAGCTCGCGCCCGAGCCCTTCGACCCCGCCTTCGACGCCGACTACCTGTGGCGCGCGACCCGCGGCCGGCGGGTCGCGATCAAGCAGCTGGTCATGAACAGCCACGTGGTCGTGGGCGTCGGCAACATCTACGCCAGCGAGGCGCTGTTCCGCGCGCGGATCCGGCCGCGGCGGCAGGCCCGCGGCCTGAAGCGCGACGAGGTCGCGCGCCTGGTGGAATCGATCCGCGAGGTGCTGGCGATGGCGGTCGAGGTCGGCGGCACGACCTTGCGCGACTACGTCGGCGCCGACGGCAACCCCGGTTACTTCCGCCAGAAACTCTACGTCTACGAGCGCCCCGGCGAGCCCTGCCGCGTGTGCGCGCAGCCGGTGCGGCACTTCGTGCAGGGCCAGCGCTCCACGTACTGGTGCGCGGGCTGCCAGCGGTGAGCCGGCGCGGCACCACGGCGACCGTCGACTTCTTCCAGGAGCGCGCTCCCTTGAGCCAGCAGATCGTCGCCTACCTGGGCGCCGCCGACCCGGTGATGGCGCGGTTGATCGACGCGGTCGGCCCCTATGGACTGGTGCCGAAGGCCGAGGACGCGCCGTTCCGCCACCTGGCGCGCGCGATCACCTACCAGCAGCTCAACGGCGTCGCCGCCGGCACGATCTTCCGGCGGCTCGTGGCGGCGTTCCACCCGGACGACCCGGAGGCCTTCCCGACGCCCGCGCAGCTGCTCGCGATCGCGCCGGAGCGGCTGCGCGCGATCGGCTATTCCGGCTCGAAGGTCGCGGCACTGAAGGACCTCGCCGCCAAGGCGCTCGACGGCACGGTGCCCGACACCGCGACGCTGCTGCCGCTCGACGACGACGCGATCGTCGCGCGCCTCACCGCGGTGCGTGGCATCGGGCGCTGGACGGTCGAGATGATGCTGATGTTCCAGCTCGGCCGGCCGGACGTGCTGCCGGTCGACGACTTCGGCGTGCGCAACGGCTTCCGCCTCGCCTACGGCCTGCGACAGCTGCCCGCTCCCCGCGCACTCGCGCACTTCGGCACGCGCTGGGCGCCGCAGCGCTCGGCCGCGGCCTGGTACCTCTGGCGCGCCTGCGACCTGCACAAGGCCGGGCGCCTGCCCGAGCCGCTGCGTCCCGCGCCGCGCCTGCGGGTGCGCGCCGTCAGGACGCGAGCCGCGCGCTCTCGCGTGCGTAGGTGATCGTCAGCAGCAGGACGTCTTCCTGCGGCTCGGTGCTGATCGGCCGCTCGCCGCCGTCGAGGTCGTAGCACAGGGTCATCAGGTCGCCGTCGACCTCGACGATCGCGCGGAAGGTGCGGCCGGCGTTCGGCCCGTCGCGGCCGATCAGGTCGAGGGACTTGGGGCAGGCCGTGGCGTCGAGGACGTAGTCGCCGCGATCGACCGGCGTACGCGTCTTGTCCTCGATGCGCCACGCGCCGGCGGCGAACACCAGGCGCGCGACGCGCAGCTCTGCGATCGGCACGACCTCGCCGGCCACCCAGGCACCGACCGGCACCCAGTGGCCCTCTAGGTTCACGCGGGCCTGCGCGCCGCGCCGGCCATCACACCCGGCTCTGCTTGCGCAGCTCGGCTGCGACGATCGGGTGCACGAACTCGCCGACGTCGCCGCCGAGCACGGCGATCTCGCGCACCAGCGTCGAGGAGATGAACGTGAACTGCTCCTGCGGCGTCATGAACACGGTCTCGACGTCGCGCGAGAGGTGGCGGCTCATGTTGGCGAGCTGGAACTCGAACTCGAAGTCGGACACCGCGCGCAGGCCGCGGACGATCACGAACAGCTCGTTGCGGCGCGCGAAATCGACGGTCAGGCCCGAGTAGCCGATGACCTCGACGTTGGGCAGGTCCGAGAGCACGGCGCGCGCGAGCTCGACGCGCTTCTCCAGCGGGAACATCGGCGCCTTGTTCGGGTTCGCGGCGATCGCGACGACGACCCGGTTGAAGATCGACGCGGCGCGCCGCACGAGGTCGGTGTGGCCGTTGGTGATCGGGTCGAAGGTGCCGGGGTAGACGGCGCTGCGCTTCATGTCGGGTGTCCGGTGGCCACGTGCCGCCCTTCGCGGCGCAGCAGATGATACCCGACCGCCCCCGCCTGCCCGCTGCGCAGCACTTCCCAGCCCGCCGGCCATTCCGGCAAGCGGTCCGCGGCCGCGGCCTCGACATAGACCAGGGCGCCCGGATCGAGCCAGCCACCCGATTCGAGCCGCGCGACGATCGCGGGCAGCAGCCCCGCGGCGAACGGCGGATCGAGGAACACGAGGCCGAACGGGCCGTCGGCGGGTCGCGCGGCGAGGAAGGCCTGCGCGTCGGCGCGGACCACGGTGCCGCCGCGCGCGCCCCACTCGGCGAGCCGCTCGCGCAACGCCTGCGCCGCGCGCGGGTCGCTGTCGACGAAGGTCGCCGCAGCCGCGCCGCGCGACAGCGACTCGAGGCCGAGCACGCCGCTGCCGGCGAAGAGGTCGAGCGCACGGCGCCCCGTGATCCTCGGCCCGATCCAGTTGAACAGCGTCTCGCGCACCCGATCGGGCGTAGGACGGATCGAGGTTTGCGCCGGGAAGCGCAGCTTCCGGCCACGCCACTCGCCGGCGATGATGCGCAGTTCGCGCGCTCGCCGCTGTTGCATCTCGGTTGCTTGCCTCCCGCCTTTTGGGGAGCGTACCCTAGCTCCCGTCCGACGATGACAACAGGTGCGGCGTGGCGAGGGGCCAGTCGACGCGTCCTGCTCCAGTCGAGGCGTCCCGCGTTCGCGCCGGGGCCGCCTGCATTCCCGCCGCGAGACCGCCACCGGTTCCTGGCCCGCCCTCGCCCGTCGCAGCGTCCGCCCGCCCCGGGCCGCCCGACTGCACCAGGAGTCACGCATGACCAGGCTCACCGCGGCTGCATGGATCGCCGCTTCGGCCCTCGCCCTTTCCCTCGGCGGCTGTGCCAACACCAACTCCGACGGCAGCCCGCCCGACGTCGGCCCGACCGACACCGCGAGCGGCAACGGCAATCCCGCGGGCGGCGCCAGCGCGCCGCGTGCCGATGCGCGCGCGCTGTTCGCGCCGCTGTCCGGCATCCTGCCGTTCCCGACCGACCTCTATTTCAGCGGCACTACCGACGGCACGCTGAATGCGCCGGCGAACGCGTTCCAGCCGAACCTCGCGGCGCTGAATGCGCTCGACGGCTTCTCCACCACCTACCCGGCCGAGGTGCGCTTCAGCACCCCGCTCGATCCCGCCTCGCTCACGGCCGCCGCGGTGCGCGTGGTGCAGGTGACGATCGACAACGCGACCAAGGCCACCACCGGCGTCGTGCGTCCGCTGGTGCTCGGCACCGACTACGCGCTCGAACTCGCGCCCGACGCGGGCGCCGCCGGCACGCTGCTGCGGATCCGCCCGTTGCGGCCGCTCGTGCCGAGCACCGGCACGACCAACAACGGCTACCTGGTGCTGGTCACCAGCGCGCTGCGCGACGCCAGCGGCGCGAGCGTCGCCGCGGACACCGACTACGCGACCCTCAAGGCCGCGCTGCCGACCTGCACCAGCATCACCAACGCGACGCTGAACGGCATCTGCCGCCTGACCGGCGCGCACCTGCAGATCGGCGGCGCGCTCGGCGTGCCGGCGGCCAGCGTGGTGCTGTCGTTCAGCTTCTCGACCGTGTCGGTCGAGGACTCGTTCGCGCGGCTCGCGGCCCTGGTGCCGGCGCAGCCGATCGCGGTCACGGCCACCGGGTTCACCACGCAGCAGGCGAATCCGGCGCTGCAGGGCAAGGCGAACCTGTTCGCCGGCACGACGACGCTGCCCTACTACCTGCGAGTCGCCACCGGCCCGCAGGACGCCGGCGTGCTCACCTCGACCTGGCTCGCCGCCGGTCCGCCCGCGATCCCGGGCTCCGATCCCACCAGCCGCTTCGTCACGCGCTTCAATCCCGTGCCGGCCCGGACGGCTGACCTGCAGGTGCCGCTGCTCGTCACCGTGCCGAACGCCACCGCGGCAGGCGGCGCGGGCTGCCCGCGCCCACCCTCGGGCTGGCCGCTGGTGATCGTGCAGCACGGCCTCGGCGGCGATCGCTCGCAGGCGCTGGCGCTGGCCGATGCGTTCGCCGACGCCTGCTTCCTGGTGGCCGCGATCGACCTGCCGCTGCATGGCATCACCAGCACCACGAACCCGCTCTACCAGGCCGCCCGCGAGCGCACCTTCAACCTCGACCTGCTGAACAACGCCACGGGTGCCGCCGGCCCCGACGGCGTCATCGACCGCTCCTCGGCGCACTTCATCCAGGTGCCGAGCCCGCTGACCACGCGCGACAACCTGCGCCAGGGCGAGGCCGACCTGATCGTGTTCGCGAAGTCGGTGGCGAACCTCGACGTCACCGGCGACGGCGCGACCGACGTCGACCCGGCGCGCATCCACTACGTCGGCGTGTCGCTCGGCGGCATCGTCGGGACGGTGGCGATGCGCTACTCGCCGGGCGTGCGCACCGCGACGCTCGCGGTACCCGGTGGCCTGCTGACGCAGCTGTTCCTCGACTCGCCGAGCTTCGGCCCGGGCATCCGCCAGGGGCTCGCCGCCCAGGGCGTGCTCGACGGCACCACCGTGTTCAGCAACTTCTTCCGCGACGCGCAGGCCGCGCTCGACCAGGCCGACCCGGTGAACCACGTCGGCGGCGCCGTGGCCGCGAAGCCGATCCACCTCGTGCAGGTCACCGGCGACACCGTGGTGCCGAACAGCGCGACCGCGCGACTGGTCGCGGCCGCGAACCTGCGGCGCATCGGCACGGTCGGCCCGACGGCGGTCGGCGCCGGCAGCGGCGCCTGGGTCAACTTCGTCGCCGGCTCGCACGGCACGCTGCTCGACCCCACCGCGAGCCTCGCGGCCACGGTCGAGATGCAGTCGCAGACGGTGCAGTTCGCGGCCTCGGCGGTCGCGCCCGGCGGCCCGTTCGTCGTGATCGGGAACCCGGCGGTGATCCAGCCCTGACGCCGGGCCGGCCGCCGCGCGGCGGCGCTCCCGAGCCTGCCTGCCGCGGGAGGCCCTGCGCTAGACTGGCGTGCTCATGTCGACCCCAGACGACTCGAAAGCCGGCTTCTTCAGGCGCCTGCGCGCGAAGCTCAACCCGCCGAACTCGTGGCTCAGCTACGACCTCGGCAACCTGTTCCGCGGGCGCAAGATCGACGCCGAGATCCTCGAGGAGCTCGAGACGCGGCTGCTCGGCGCCGACGTCGGGGTGACGGTCACCGGGGAGCTGCTCGAGACGCTGCGCCGCCGCGTCGCGCGCAACGAGCTCGCCGACGTCGAGGCGCTGATGGCGGCGCTGCGCGAGGCCATCACCGAGACCCTGCGACCGGTGCAGCAGCCGCTCGCGATCGACGCGGCGCGCAAGCCCTACGTGATCCTGGTCGTCGGCGTGAACGGCTCGGGCAAGACCACGACGATCGGCAAGCTCGCGCGGCGCCTCACCGGCGAAGGGCGCAGCGTGCTGCTCGCCGCGGGCGACACCTTCCGCGCCGCCGCCATCGAGCAGCTCGGCATCTGGGCGCAGCGCGCCGGCGTCGAGGTGGTCGCGCAGCAGGCCGGCGCGGACCCGGGTGCGGTCGTGTTCGATGCAGTCGCGGCCGCGAAGACCCGCGGCATCGACGTGCTGGTCGCCGACACCGCCGGCCGGCTGCACAGCCAGTCGCACCTGATGGAGGAGCTGAAGAAGGTGCGGCGCGTGCTGGCGCGCGTCGAGCCCTCGGCCCCGCACGAGGTGCTGCTGGTGCTCGATGCCAACCAGGGCCAGAACGCGCTCTCGCAGGCGGTGCAGTTCCACGAGGCGATCGGCGTGACCGGCCTCGTGCTCACCAAGCTCGACGGCACGGCGCGCGGCGGCATCGTGCTCGCGATCGCACGCCGCCTCGGGCTGCCGATCCGCTTCATCGGCATCGGCGAGCAGGCCGAGGACTTCGGCGAGTTCGACGCGGCCGCGTTCGCACGCGCGCTGGTCGACGGCGCGGTCCACGAGGCCGCGGCAGGGTCCGGCGACGCCGCAGGTGGGCCCGCGGATGCGGGGGCCGCGCCGCAGAAGAAGGGCGGCTTCTTCGGCCGCTGGGGCAAAGGCGGATGATCGCCTTCGACCGCGTCAGCAAGCGCTACCCGAACGGGCGCGAGGCGCTGCTCAACGTCTCGCTGCGCATCGAGCCGGGCGAGATGGTGTTCCTGACCGGCCGCTCCGGTGCCGGCAAGAGCTCGGTGCTGAAGCTGGTCGCGCTGCTCGAGCGGCCGACGCGCGGCACCGTGACGGTCGACGGCGCCAACACCTCGACGCTGCCCTCGCGCGCGATCCCGGCGTTCCGCCGCAAGGTCGGCGTCGTGTTCCAGGACCACAAGCTGCTGATGGACCGGCCGGTGTTCGACAACGTGGCGCTGCCGCTGGTGGTCGCCGACACGCCGCTGCGCGAGATCGACAGGCGCGTGCGCGCCGCGCTCGACCAGGTGGGACTGCTCGGCAAGGAGCGGGTGCTGCCGAGCGAGCTGTCGATCGGCGAGCAGCAGCGCGTCGGCATCGCGCGCGCGGTGATCGCGAAGCCGCCGGTGCTGATCGCCGACGAACCGACCGGCAACCTCGACCACGGCCTCGCGGTCGAGGTGATGAAGCTGTTCAAGCGCTTCCAGGAGGTCGGCGTCACGATCGTGATCGCGACCCACGACCTGCCGCTCGTGCAGCAGTTCGGCCAGCGCGAGATCCACATCGTCGACGGCCAGGTGCGCGATGGCGCGATGGCCGAGGCCCTGCCCGCTGCGGCGGCCACACCGCCGGGGCCTCCGTCCCCCGGCCCCGCCACCGGCCTGCGCGCCGGCCCGGGGCCCGATCCGTCCACGCTGCCGAACCTGCAGGCGCGCCGATGAGCGCTGCCTCGACCTGGGCCGCGCGCCACCTGCAGGCGGGCCTCGGTGCCCTCGGGCGCCTGGTGCGCCACCCGCTCGCGACGCTGCTGACGGTGACGGTGATCGCGCTCGCGCTCGCGCTGCCGGCGGGGCTGTGGGTGTTCGTGGCGAGCGCGCGGGCCGCGACCGGCGACGTCGCCGAGGCGGTCGAGGTGACGGTCTACCTGAAGAACGACGTGCCGCTCGCCCAGGCGCAGCAGCTCGCCTCCAGCGCCCGCAGCCGCGCCGGCGTCGCCACGGTGACGCTGGTGACCGCCGACCAGGCGCTGGCCGAGTTCCGCGAGTTCTCCGGCTTCGGCGCGGCGCTCGACGCGCTCGAGGGCAATCCCCTGCCCCACGTGCTGACCGTGCGCCCGGCGGCCGACGCCGAGGGCCCGCTCGCAGTCGAGGCGCTGAAGCGCCATTTCGCGGCCTGGCCCGAGGTCGAACGGGTGCAGGTGGACACCGAGTGGGTGCAGCGTCTCGCCGCGATCCTCGAGCTGCTGCGGCGCGCGCTGCTGGTCGCCGCGCTGGTGGTGGGCGTCGCGGTGGTGGCGGTGATCGGCAACACCATCCGCCTCGAGATCGACGGCCGGCGCGCGGAGATCGAGGTCACCAAGCTGGTCGGCGGCACGCACGCCTTCGTCCGTCGTCCCTTCCTGTACACGGGACTCCTCTACGGCGTGGCGGGCGCGCTGCTCGCCTGGCTGATCGTGGCCGGGGCCACGGCGATGCTGGCCCGCCCGGTGGGGCACCTCGCCGCGCTCTATGGCAGCCGCTTCGGGCTCGAGGGCCTCGGCTTGCGGCAGGTCGGTGCCCTGCTCGGCACGGGCCTCGGCCTCGGGCTGGTGGCGGCCTGGGTCGTCGCCGCCCGCAACCTCGCGCGCATCGAGCCGCGGGCCTGACCCGGCCTGCCGGCCGGGCCGCTCTTTGGCGCGCCGCCGGGACGAGACCCTCCATGAGTCCTAAGTTACTGTTTTATAAGGTTAATTTTCTGTGGAACTGTGGGCGTCGTTAGCACTCTAACCTCCGGAGTGCTAGAATGCGCTCCGCGTAGAGTCCCGACACGCTCAGGAGGCTGCGACACGATGACCGCCCATGCGCTGGTTGCCCGCTATTCCGACTTCGCCCTCACCGGCCCGGTCGGCAGTTTCGACGCCTACGTCGACCGCGTCACCCGGATCCCGGTGCTGTCGCGCGAGGACGAGCAGGCGCTCGCCCAGCGGCTGCGCGACCACGGCGACGTCGAGGCGGCCCGCGCGCTCGTGCTCTCGCACTTGCGCTTCGTCGTACACATCGCCCGCGGCTACTCCGGCTATGGCCTGCCGATCGGCGACCTCGTGCAGGAAGGCAACATCGGCCTGATGAAGGCGGTCAAGCGCTTCGACCCGGACATGGGCGTGCGCCTGGTGTCGTTCGCGGTCTACTGGATCCGCGCCGAGATCCACGAGTACGTGCTGCGCAACTGGCGCCTCGTCAAGGTGGCCACCACCAAGGCGCAGCGCAAGCTGTTCTTCAACCTGCGCCGCATGAAGAAGGGCCTCGGCTGGCTGTCGGCCGACGAGACCGCGGCGGTGGCGAAGGACCTCGGCGTGAGCGCCGCGGAAGTGACCGAGATGGAGCAGCGCCTCGCCGCGCGCGACGTCGCGTTCGACCCGGTCGCGATCGAGGGCGGCGAGGACGAGGAGTCGTATTCGCCGGCCACCTACCTGCCCGCCCCGGACGCGGACCCTGCGGTGCAGGCCGAGAACGAGGAGTGGGACGCCGACTCGCACCAGCGGCTGACGGCGGCCCTCGAGCGACTCGACCCGCGGAGCCGCGACATCCTCGCCAGCCGCTGGATGGGCGACAGCGAGAAGGCCACGCTGCACGACCTCGCCGGGAAGTACGGCGTGTCCGCCGAGCGCATCCGCCAGCTCGAGGCGAACGCGATCAAGAAGCTTCGCGGCGCGATGGCCGAGACGGCCTGATCTCGATCTCGATCCGCCGGTTGCGCCGACGCGCAGCCGGCGTCGTCTCGTCCTTCTCCAGCCGCTCGTCTTCCCCGGCCCCGCGCGTCGCGAGGCGCGCCGGCGCGACGCCGCGCCCCGCCAGCAGCGCCGCGACCGATTCGGCGCGCCGCAGCGTGAAGGCACGGTTCGGCTCGCGGCGGCCCAGCGAATCGCAATGGCCGGCCACCTCCAGCAGGGTGCGCGCGCCCGAGGGTGAGGCGAGCGCCAGCGCGAGCGCATCGAGGTGCACCAGCGCCTCCGGCCGCACCACCACGTCGTCCATGCGGAAGAGCCACGCTGCCGGGAGCCGCAGCCGCAGCCCGTCGCCACGCGACGCCTCGAGTTCCACCGGCGTGTCACGGACCAGCACGCGCAGCTCGCGCCCGAGGTGGCGCATGTAGGGCGACACCTCCGCTGCGGGCAACGGCGCGGCGGATGCGGCCGAGGGCATTGCCGACGCAGGCGGCTCGCCGTCGGTGGCCGAGCCCGGGCCCGCCGGCGGCAGCGACTGCGGAGCGGCGAGCAGCGGCGCGAGTGCGGCGCAGGCGGCGAGCGAGCGCGCCGCCCGGGCGAGCGCCCGGCCGGCGCCGCGCGCTTGCCGCGCCCGGCGTCGCGGCGTAGCGTCGCGATCCTCGGCTCGTTCCGTCACCGGGAAAGCGTACACCATGCGCACCATCGACCAGTGGCTCGAGGCCTACGGCGAGAGCCACCGGCACCCGCTGAACAAGGCGCTGCACTGGGCCTGCGTGCCGGCGATCGTGCTCTCGGTGCTGGGCTTGCTGGGGTCCGCGCCGGTGCCTGCCGCGTTCGCCGGGCTCGCACCCTGGCTCGACTGGGCAGCGCTGGTGGCGGCGCTCGCGATCCTCTACTACTTCGCGCTCTCCCCGGCGCTCGCGCTCGGCATGCTGCCGGTGATCGCGCTGCTGCTCGCGGGCGTGGCCGCACTCGGCCGGCTGCCGTGGCCGGCGTGGCAGAGCTGCCTCGCGATCTTCGTGCTCGCCTGGGCCGGGCAATTCGCCGGCCACGCGGTCGAGGGCCGCCGGCCCTCGTTCTTCCAGGACCTGCAGTTCCTGCTGATCGGGCCGCTGTGGCTGCTCGCCGCGGTCTATCGCGCCCTCGGGCTGCGCTACTCGCCGGCCCCGCGCGCGCGCGCCGCCTGATCCCGCCCTGCCCGCGCCGCGGCCTCCTCGAACGCGATCGCGTGCAGCGCCGCGGTGCGCTCCGCGCTCGCCGCGTAGCCGCCGGCGAGGGTGAGCACCAGCGGCAGCCCCGCGTCGCGCACTGCGTCGATCACGAAGCGGTCGCGCGCCCGCACGCCCGCGTCGCCGAGCGCGAAGCGCCCGTAGCGATCGCCCGCGGCGACGTCGACGCCCGCCAGGTAGAACACGAGGTCGGCGTCGAAGCGCGCGAGGATCGCCGGCAGGTGCTGCGCCAGCGCCGCGAGGTACTGCTCGTCGCCGGTGCCGTCGGGCAGCGCCACGTCCAGCGTCGAGCGCATCTTCTGCAGCGGGTAGTTGCGCTCGCCGTGGATCGAGAACGTGAACACCGCGGGGTCGCCCGCGAAGATCGCCGCGGTGCCGTTGCCCTGGTGCACGTCCAGGTCCACGACCAGGGCGTGCGCGATCGCGCGCTCGGCCTGCAGCGCGCGGATCGCGACCGCGACGTCGTTCAGCAGGCAGAAGCCCTCGCCACGGTCGGCGAACGCGTGGTGCGTGCCGCCGGCGAGGTTTCCGGCGACCCCGAGCGCGAGCGCCGTGCGCGCCGCATCGAGCGTGCCCTGTACAGCGAGGCGCGAGCGGCGCAGGAGGCGCACACTCCAGGGTACGCCGAGCCGGCGCTCCTCCTCGCGGGTCAGCCCGTCGCCGAACAGCTTCCCGAGGTAGCGTGCATCGTGGACGCGCGCGAGGTCCTCGGGCGCCGCCTCGGCGGGCTCCAGCACGTCGCCGGGCCCGACCACGCCGCGCTCGCGCAGCAGCTCGAGCACCCGCGGGTACTTCGCCATCGGGAACGGATGGCCCTCGGGCAGCGGCAGGAAGTAGTCCGGATGGTGGCTGACTTTCAACTTCGGGCCGGATCGGCTAGAAGGGTTCGGCTGCCGAGGGGTGCGGGGGGCGAACGGGCGATGGGGGAGACGCTGACCGGGGGAATGGTAGTGAGCCGCGCGCTCGCGCGCTACGGCGTTCGCAGCGTGTTCGCCGTCGCCGGCGCCTCGCACACCCACCTGCTCGACGCGCTCGACCACGACGGCTTCCGCGTGATCTCGAGCCGCCACGAATCCGGCTGCGTCGGCGCGGCCGACGGCTACGCGCGCATCAGCGGCCGCATCGGCGTCGCGCTGATCATCGCCGACCAGGGCACGCCGAACGCGATCAACGGCATCGCCGCTGCGTTCCACGCCGGCTCGCCGGTGCTGGTGCTGGTCGCGCGGCTGCCGAACTCCTGGATCGAGGCCGAGCCGGAGTACGACAACGCCAAGCACCCGCTGGTCGGCAGCATCACCAAGTGGGCACACAGCGTGCCGTCGGCCGAGCGGCTCGCGGAGTTCGTCGACGCCGCCTGCAAGCGCGCGCTCTCGGGGCGGCGCGGCCCGGTGGTGCTGCAGGTGCCGCAGGAGTTCCTCGGCGCCACGGTCACGGGGCTCGGCGCGGCCGCGCGGCCGGCGCCGCTGATCCCGCGTGGCGCGGCGGACCCGGCGCTGGTGGCGCAGGCCGCGGCGCTGCTGCGGGGCGCGCGGCGGCCGCTGCTGGTGGCCGGCGCGGGCGCGGCCTGGGGCCAGGCGGGCGCGCCGCTCGCGGCCCTCGTCGAGCGCTGCGACCTGCCGATCGCCGGCAACGGGCTCGGCCGCGGCGTCGTGCCCGAGGACTGGGAGCGCTCGTTCAACTGGCCGCTGATGCAGATCGCCGCGAAGGACGCCGACGTGGTCTGCGTGGTCGGCGCGCGGCTCAAGCAGCGCCTCGGCTACGGGCTGCCGCCGCGCTTCGCTCCGGACGCGAAGTTCATCCAGGTGGACGTCGAGCCCGAGGAACTGTCGCGCAACCGTCGCATCGACGTGCCGATCGTCGCCGACGCCGGCCTCGCCTGCCAGCAGGTCCTCGACGCGATGCTCGCCGGCGGCGCCTCGCGCGGCATGCGCGCCAACTGGGTGCGCGAGGCGCTGCGCGAGCGGCTGCGCCACCTCGACGAGATCGCCGCGGCGCCGTCGGGCACCGCGGTGCACCCGCTGGCGCTGGGGCGCGAGATCGCGCGGCTGCTGCCCGAGAACGCGATCGTGGTCGGCGACGGCGCCGACGTGCAGAACTGGATGTACGGCGCGCTGCGGGTGCGGCGCGCGCCCGGCTTCCTCGACCACTACCCGATGGGCGCGATGGGCACGGGCACGCCGCTCGCGGTCGGCGCCGCCGCGGCCGCGCGCGAGCTGTCGATCGCGCGGCGCGAGCCGCTGCGGCCGGTGGTGCTGACCACCGGCGACGGCTCCTTCGGCTTCTATCCCGCCGAGCTGCACGCCGCGGCGCAGGCGGGCCTGAAGCTCGTCTGCGTGGTCGGCAACGACGGCGCCTGGGGCACCGAGCTGCACGGCCAGCTGCAGGCGATCAAGCGCACCGTCAACACCGAGCTCGGCTACGCGCGCTACGACCTCGTGGGCCAGGGCTTCGGCTGCCACGGCGAGCACGTCGAGCGGCCCGCCGATCTGCGCCCGGCGCTCGAGCGCGCGTTCGCGGCCAACGGTCCTTCCGTGGTGAACGTGGTCATCGACCGCGCCGCCGGCGCGCAGCTGAAGTCGGACCCGCTGGTGCGGATGATCCTGTTCGACGACCTCGCGGGCAACCTCAAGTACCAGCACGAGTTCGCCAGTTGACCGCCGCAGTCGCCGACCCCTCGGCCAGCGTGCCCTACCCGCGCCCGGCCTACGCCTGGTACGTGGTGGTGGTGCTGCTGCTCGCCTACATCCTCGCCTTCATCGACCGCGAGGTGATCGCGCTGCTGGTGCCCGACATCAAGCGCAGCCTGCAGATCTCCGACACGCAGATGAGCTTCCTGCTCGGTGGCGCGTTCGCGGTGTTCTACACCTTCTTCGGCGTGATGATCGCCTGGTTCGCGGACCGCGGTAACCGGCGCTGGCTGATCTTCGCCGGCGTCACCGTGTGGAGCGTCATGACCATGCTCTGTGGGCTCGCGGCCACCTATCCCGCGTTGTTCATGGCGCGCGTCGGCGTCGGCGCCGGCGAGGCCGCGCTGAACCCGCCGGCGCTGTCGCTGCTGAAGGACTACTTCCCGCCCGACCGCATGGGCCGCGCGATCGGGCTCTACACCGCGGGCGTCTCGAGCGGCAGCGGGCTCGCGTTCATCATCGGTGGCACGATCTACCCGGGGATCCAGGCAGCCGGGCCGCAGCGCTGGCCCATCGTCGGCATGGTCGAGCCCTGGCAGCAGATGTTCATCTGGGTCGGGCTGCCCGGCATCCTGATCGCGCTGCTGGTCATGACGATCCGCGAGCCGGTGCGCCGCGAGTTCCTGCGCACCGGCCGTGCGCCCGAGGCGACACCGGTCTGGGAGACGCTGAAGTTCATCTTCGCCCGTTGGCGCACCTTCGTCGTGCTGTTCGTCGCGCTCTCCTCGCTCGCGATCATGGCCTACGGGATCGGCTTCTGGATCCCCGAGTTCCTGCGCCGCACCTACGACCTCTCGCCCGCCGAGCTCGGCAGCTACGTGCGCTGGCGCGGCGTGGTGTCGATCGTCTTCGGCCTGATCGGCGTGGTCACGGGTGGCTGGCTCTGCGACGTGTTCCAGAAGAGGTACGCCGACGGCTACGTGCGCGTCTGCCTGCTCGCCTTCGCCTTCATGACGGTCGGCTACTCGACCTTCGCCCTGATGCCGACGCCCACCGCGGCGATCCTGATGCTGATCCCCGCCACCTTCGGCTCGGCCGCGCCGACCGCGGCCGGCGCCGCTGCCGTGGTCGCGATCGCGCCGCCGACGATGCGTGCGCAGATCGTGGCGTTCTACTACTTCACGTTGAACCTGGTCGGCTTCTTCGTCGGCCCGACCTCGGTCGCGCTGGTCACCGACTTCTACTTCCGCGACGAGCAGCAGCTGCGCTACTCGCTCGCGACCGTCGCCAGCGTGGTCGCGCTCGCGGGCACGGCGCTGCTGGTCTACAACCTGCCGCATTTCCGGCGCAGCGCCGAGGAAGCACGGGCGTGGTCCGGCTGAGCAGGCCCGCACTCGCGGCGCTGGTGCTCGGCCTCGGGGCCCTCGCCCCGGCTGCCGCCCGCGCTGCCTGCATCGGCGCGGGCGGCGGGGACCTCGCGGAGCTCGAACGCCTCGGCTTCAACGAGCCGCGCGTGGCGGCGCGGCGCGCCGGCGAGCTGCTCGGCGACGAGGCAGCCGTGCGCGACCGCCTGCGGCGCGCGACGCTGCAGGCGATCCTCGCCGAGGCCCAGCGCCAGGGCGGCCGGTATCCGGAGGCGGTCGCGGCGGCGACTCGCGGGCTGGCCGAGCTCGGGGACGCCGGCCCGGCCGACCTGCAGCTGCGGCTCGGCATCGCGCAGGCGCTCGCCTGGCATGCGGACCACCAGACCGCGCGCGGGCTCGAGCGGCTCGACACGCTGCTGGCCGCGCAGCCACCGGGATCGCTCGGCGAGGCCTGCGTGCGCAAGGACCGCGGCTGGCTGCGCTTCAGCGAGGGCGACACCGAGGGCGCGCTGCGCGACCTGATCCCGGCTTACGAGCAGCTGCGCACGCACCGTCTCCCCGAGGAGCAGGCGATCGTCGCCGGCCGCCTCGCCACGGTCTACGTCGGCGCACGCGAGTTCGAGCAGGCGACCGACCTGCTCGACGAGACCATCGCCTACTTCACCGAGACGCGCGCGCAGGCGCGGCTGCCGACCGCGTTCGACCGGCTCGGTCGCGTCTACTCGGCGCAGGGTCGCTGGTCCGACGCGCTCGACGCGTTCGAGAAGATGCGCGGCGCCGCCGAGCGCATCGGCGACGGCGCGGCGATGGCCTATGCGCGGGTGCGCCTCTGCGGCGTCGAGATCGAGGAAGGCGCCTGGGAGGCCGCGGCCCGCCACTGCACCGCCGCGCGCGAGGCGATGGCCCGCGCGAGCGCTGCGGACCGCGAGGAGCAGGCGATCCTGACCGCATACCAGGCGCGCATCGACCTCGCCGCCGGCAACGCCGCCGCCGCGCTGGCGGGCTTCGATCGCGCGCTGGAGGCCGACCCGGCGGCCCTGTCGCGGACCATGCGCTCGCAGTTCCACCGCTGGCGTGCCGGCGCCAACGCCGCGACCGGCCGCTACCAGGCCGCCTATGCCGACCTGCAGGAGTACCTGTCGCGCATGCAGGCCATCGATGCGCTCGAGACGGCCCGGCAAATCGCCGTGCTGCGGGTGCGCTTCGCCACCGACCGCGAGGTACGCCGCAACGAACTGCTGCTGCGCGACAATGCACTGAAGCAGGAGCGCCTGGCGCGCAGCCAGATCGTCTCGCGCCTCTGGACCGCGGTCGCGATCAGCGCGGTCGCGCTGCTGGCGGTGCTCGCGGTCGGGCTGCGCAAGGACCGGCGCCACCGCGTGCAGCTGCAGTCCCTGGCCGAGCTCGACGACCTCACGCGGGTGCCGAACCGGCGCCGCATCCTCGAGCTCGCCGCGGCGGCCTTCGTCGAGGCGCGCGAGCGCCGCCGGCCACTGGCGCTGGCACTGCTCGACGTCGACCACTTCAAGGCGATCAACGACACCTACGGGCACGCGACCGGCGACGAGGTGCTGCAGAGGCTCGCACGGCGCGCGCTCGAGCTGCTGGGCGATCGGGGTTCGATCGGCCGCTACGGCGGCGAGGAGTTCCTGGTGGTGCTGCCGGGCTCGGGCCTGGAGGGCGCGCGGCCCGTGCTCGACGCGCTGCTCGAGGCCGCCAAGCAGCTGCCCCTGCCTCCCGAGCTCGCCGGGCTGCGGGTGACGCTGTCGGCCGGGGTCGCGACGCTGCAGGTCGACGACGCCTCGGTCGAGGCGATGGTCCGCCGCGCCGACGCCGCGCTCTACACGGCGAAGAACGCCGGCCGCGACCGCGTCAGCGCGATCGTCGCCTGAGGACCGCGGCGACTCACTTCCTGCGGAACACGACCACGTGCTGCCACGGCAGCGTGCGCACGGTGCGCTCCCACTCCAGCGGGAACACCGACGCCTCGCGCCGCACCTGCGCCTCGGTCATCTTGTGCAGCGTCTTGATGGGCACGAAAGCGTCCTCGGCGCGGTACTCGACGAACACGATCCGGCCGCCCGGCTTGGTCGCGCGCACCAGGCTCGCCAGCATCTCCCACGGGAACTCCAGCTCGTGGTAGACGTCGACCATGATCGACAGGTCGAGCGAGGCGGCCGGCAGCTTCACGTCGACGGTGGTGCCGAGCACCGGCACGACGTTGCCGAAGCCCGGGCGCCGCGCGATCTCGCCGAGCATCGCCACCATCTCCGGCTGCACGTCGACCGCATAGACCCTGCCCTGAGGCCCGACCCGTGGCGCGAGGCGCCGCGTGTACCAACCGCTGCCGGCACCGACGTCCGCGACCACCATGCCGGGCTGCAGTTGCAGCGCGGCGATCAGCCGGCTGCCGCGCTCCTCCTGCTCGCGCTCCTCGCGCTCGAGCCAGGGCGCGCCCTGCCAGCCCATCACCTGCGCGATCTCGCGGCCCATGTAGACCTTGCCGATGCCATCGAGGCTCGGCTCGACGAAGCGGTAGCCTGGCGCGGCGGCATCTCCCGCCGGACCCGCGGCGGCAACGGGCTGCGGGCCCGGCACCGCGGCCGACGCTGCAGCGGCAGGGACCGCCGCCAGCAGCAGCAGCAGCACGAGCAGGGCAGTCCTGCGCAACGGTAGCGGAAGGGGCATGTCGCGTGCCTCGGAGATCGGCCTGGACACCGGCAGCCCCAGACTACCGGAGGCCGCGCGCCACTGCCCAGCCGCCCAACCGGGCAGCGACCGCCCCGGCCCGCGGCCCTGCCGCGCCCGGGGGCGGTTCGGCATACTGCCCGCCCCATCCACGAGGCCGCCGAGGCGCCCATGAGCCAGACTCCCGCCGACCCGAAGCTCCCGATCCTGCAGCGCGACCACCGCAGCGTGATGGGCAAGGTGCTCTACACCAGCAAGAAGCCGGAGCGCATGAACCAGGAGCGCGGCCGCGAGTACTTCCGCATCGACGTGCACGCCGACGGCACGCGCACCTGCACGGCGCACTGCGAGATCGACGACCGGCCCTCGGTGATGCGCGACATCACCTACACGCTCGATGCGGCCTGGATGCCGACCGACTGCTTCGTGCGCCTCTCGGTGGGCAGCAGGTTCATGGGCTCGGGCTGGTTCCGCTTCCACCCGAAGTTCGCCGAGTGCGAGACCTGGACCGCGCTCGAGGGCCGCGTCTCGCAGACCATGGACCTCGACACGCCGCTCCTCACCTTCCAGAACCACGCGATCGCCTGCGACGCCTGGCACCTGCGGCTGATCGACCAGAAGAAGCCCGGCGTGGTCCAGCGCATCAACCAGATCCTGCTCTCCTCGCCCGACCACCGCGGCGCCACCGGCCCGATGCTCTATTCGATCGGCATGAACGTGATGTTCGTCGGCCGGGAGAAGGTGACGGTCGGCGCCGGCAGCTTCGACGCGCTGCACTTCCAGTTCGTCACCAACCCCGAGCTGCCGCAGGAGCACCCACCCTACGACGTCTGGTGCACCGACGACGGCGAGTACCTGTTCCTGAAGGGCGGCGTCGCCGGCTACATGCAGACCCACTACGAGCTGGTCGAGCTGTCGCGCGGCCCGCACTGGGGCAACTGAGCGTCGAGCGGGAACACTGACAGGGAAGTACCGGTGCTCTCGACCTCCAACATCGCCGTGCAGTTCGGCGCCAAGCCGCTGTTCGAAGGCGTCACGGTCAAGTTCGGCGACGGCAACCGCTATGGCCTGATCGGCGCCAACGGCTGCGGCAAGTCGACGCTGATGAAGGTGCTCGCCGGCGACCTCGAGCAGAGCGCCGGCGAGGTGATGCTCCAGCCGGGCCTGCGGATGGGCAAGCTCAGCCAGAACCAGTTCGGCTACGAGGACCAGCGGGTGCTGGACGTGGTGCGTGGTGCTGCAGGGCCACGTCGAGATGTGGCGCGCGATGCAGGAGCGGGACGCGATCTACGCCAACCCCGACGCCACCGACGACGACTACATGCACGCCGCCGAGCTCGAGACGAAGTTCGCCGAGTACGGCGGCTACGACGCCGAGGCGCGCGCCGGCGCGATCCTGCGCGACGCGGGCATCGATCCTTCGCTGCACGAGCGGCCGATGCGCGAGGTGCCGCCGGGGCTCAAGCTGCGCGTGCTGCTGGCGCAGGCGCTGTTCTCGCGGCCCGACGTCCTGCTGCTCGACGAGCCGACCAACAACCTCGACATCGACTCGATCCGCTGGCTCGAGAACGTGCTCAACGGGTACGACGCGACGATGATCATCGTCAGCCACGACCGGCACTTCCTGAACCAGGTCTGCACCCACATGGCGGACCTCGACTACGGGCAGCTGAAGATCTGGCCGGGCAACTACGACGACTTCATGCTCGCGGCGAGCCAGGCGCGCGCGCAGCAGGCGGCGCTGAACTCGCGCGCCAAGGAACGCGTGCTCGAGCTGCAGGAGTTCGTGCGGCGCTTCTCGGCCAACAAGTCGAAGTCCAGGCAGGCGACCTCGCGCCTGAAGATGATCGACAAGATCAAGATCGAGGAGATGAAGCCCTCCTCGCGCCAGAACCCCTACATCCGCTTCGAGCAGGAGAAGAAGCTCTACCGCCAGGCCGTGTCGGTCGAGAAGGTCGGCTTCACCTATCCGGGCGCCGACGCACCGGTGCTGCGCGACGTCGGCCTCGAGATCGAGGCCGGCGAGCGCATCGCGATCGTCGGTGCGAACGGCGCCGGCAAGACCACCCTGATGCGCCTGCTCGCCGGCGAGCTCGCGCCCACGACCGGCAAGGTCACCTGGGCCGAGAACGCCAGGGTCGGCTACATGCCGCAGGACCCGCAGGCGGACTTCGCGGCGGACGCCACCCTGCTCGACTGGCTGGCGCAGTGGCGCGCACCGACCGACGACGAGCAGATCCTGCGCGCCACGCTCGGGCGCCTGCTGTTCACCGGCGACGAGAGCCAGAAGTCGGTGCGGGTGCTCTCCGGCGGCGAGAAGGGCCGCATGATGTACGGCAAGCTCACGCTGCTGCGCCCCAACGTCATGCTGCTCGACGAGCCGACCAACCACATGGACATGGAGACCATCGAGTCGCTGCAGATCGGCCTGGAGAAGTACCCGGGCACGCTGCTGTTCGTCTCGCACGACCGCGAGTTCGTCGGCGCGCTCGCCGGCCGCATCATCGAGGTGCGCCCGGGCGGCCGGCTGGTCGACTTCCGCGGCAGCTACGACGACTACCTGAAGTCCCAGGGCATCGAGGTGTAGGGAAGCGACGATGCCGCGGCCGCTGCCCGCAATCGCCTGCCTCGCGATAGCGTTCGCCTGCGCGGCGCTGGCGGGCCGCGCCTCAGCCGCAGCGGCGGGCGGCGTGGAAGTGAAGCTGCTCACCCCCGGCGACGCCGTGGCCGGCGCCGCCGACGTCGTCTCGGGGCGGCTCGACCCGGACTTCGGCGCATACGACTACCGCGCCGCCCGCCTGCGCGGCGGCCCGTTCTGGCTGCGCCTCGGGGCGGCCGCGCTGCCGCCCGGCGACGGCTTGCCCGCGTTGCTGGTGCGCAAGGGCCGGCACCTGCGGCTCGAGGCGTTCGCTCCCGCAGCACTCGGCGGCGAGCGGATCGCGCGCGCTGCCCGCTGGTCGACCTTCCGCGGCCGCGAGGACCTCGCCTTCGCCTTGCCCGGGCGGTGGCGGCCGGGGACGCCGATCTACCTGCGCGTGTCGCCCGACGGTGTCGGCGCCGAGGAACTGCAGCTGAACGTCGGGCGGCTCGAGCCGGCCCTGGCAGCGGCGGGGCGACAGTCGCAGGTGATCGCGGCGGCCGCCGGCGCCCTGCTCGCGATGTCGCTCGCCGCGTTGCTGATCTGGTTCATCCTGCCCGAGCGGCTGTTCGTCCTGTACGCGACGCTGTTCTCGCTGCAGGCCTTGTACGTCGCGTTCCTCTCGGGCGCGGGCTTCGACTGGCCGCTGCTCGCCTGGGCGACGCCGCTCGCCGCCCACGCCTGGAACGTGCCGGCGGCGTTGAGCGGTGCAGCCGCGGCGCTGTTCGTCCGCGAGATCGCGGATTTGAAGCGGTTCTCGCCGCGCGTCTACGCCGGCTTCGGCGCCCTGGCGATCGCGTTCGTCGTGCTGGCCTTCGCCAACGTCGTGCACGTCTTCGGCCTGGGCGGGCAGCTGGCGAGCATCGGCAACGTGCTGTTCCTGGGCACCGCCGCCTTCACCGTGGTCGTGGCCTTCCTCGCATGGCGGCGCGGCAGCCGCGCCGCGGGCTGGTTCCTGATCGCCTGGGGCCTGCTGGAGGCCACGACGATCGCGACCGCGGGCGGCTTCCTGGTCCAAGGCACCGACCCCTGGCCGCTCGCCTGGGGCCTGCCGGCGTCGATGGTCACCGCGGCGGTGTTCGTGGCGCTCGGTGTCGCCGACCGGCTGCGCGAGCAGCGCGTGGCGCTGACCGAGGCCGAGCGTCGCGCGCAGACGGACCCTCTCACCGGGGTGCTCAACCGCCGTTCGCTGCTCGAGCGGCTGGACGCGGCCTGCCTGCGCGCCCAGGCGCGCGGCCTGCCGATCTCGCTGCTGTTCATCGACCTCGACCACTTCAAGTCGATCAACGACACCTTCGGGCACCAGGCCGGCGACGCCTGCCTGCTCGCGGTGATCCGCCCGATCCAGGCGGAGCTGCGCCAATCCGACGTGATCGGCCGCTACGGCGGCGAGGAGTTCGTCGTGATCCTCAGCAGCGCCGACGCCGCCGCCGCGCAGGCGATCGCCGACCGGATCCTGCAGCGCGTCGCGGACCTGCAGGTCGAGGGCTTCGGTGCGCCGATCCGCCTCACCTGCAGCATCGGCGTGGCGTCGAGCGAGACGCTCGGGGTCTGGGGCGAGCAGCTGATCTCGCGCGCCGACGGCGCGGTGTACGCGGCCAAGAACTCGGGCCGCAACCAGGTGAAGGTGGCGGCGCTCGCCGCCTGAGGGCGGCTCCGCTACTCTCGGCGCCGGGGGGCCCGTGAATCTCCGCATCTTCCTCGTCGTCGCGTCGCTCGTGCTGAGCGTGCTGCTCGGCCTCGTCCTCGGGCAGCGCGGCGGCGGCGCGCCGCAGGCCGCGGCCGGCGACGCCCGCGTCGTGATCGGCCTGTCGCTCGACACGCTCGAGGAGGCGCGCTGGCGGGCGGACCGCGACATCTTCGTCGCGCGCGCGAACGGGCTCGGCGCCGAGGTCGTCGTGCTCGCCGCCAACGGCGACGACACCACCCAGGTCGGCGACGTCGAGAAGCTGCTGACGCGCGGCATCGACGTGCTCGTGATCGTGCCGCACGACGGCAAGGCGATGGCCAAGGCGGTGCGGATGGCGCACGACGCCGGCGTGCCGGTGATCGCCTACGACCGGATCGTCCGCGACAGCCCGCTCGACCTCTACGTGAGCTTCGACAACGTCCGCGTCGGCGAGCTGCAGGCGCGCTACCTCGTCGACCACCTGCCCACGCCGGGCCGGGGGCGGATCGTGCGCATCTACGGCGCGCGCAGCGACAACAACGCGGCGCTGTTCAAGGCCGGGCAGGACCGCGTGCTCGCCCCCTACCTCGAGCGCGGCGACATCACCGTGGTGCACGAGGACTGGGCCGAGGAGTGGAAGCCCGAGAACGCCAAGCGGATCGTCAACGCGGCGATCACTGCATCGGGTCCGCGCTTCGACGCGGTGCTGGCGAGCAACGACGGCACGGCCGGCGGCGCGGTGCAGGCGCTGCTCGAGGAGGGGCTCGCGGGACGCGTGCTGGTCACCGGCCAGGACGCAGAGACCGTGGCGCTGCAGCGCATCGCCGCCGGCACGCAGGCGATGACGATCTACAAGCCGCTCGGCTCGCTGGCGCGCGGCGCCGCGGAACTCGCGGTCAAGCTGGCACGGCGCAGCGTCGTGGTCGCGCCCCGGGCCGTCGACAACGGCGCGACCGCCGTGCCGTCGGTGCTGTTCGACGTGGTCACGGTGACGCGCGACAACCTGCTCGACACCGTGGTCGCCGACGGCTTCGCGACCTACGACGACGTCTATCGCGGCATTCCGGAGGCGGCGCGCCCGCCGCGTCCCGGGACATGAGCCCGCAGCCGGCAGGACCTGCGGCGCCGGTGCTCGAGGCACGCGGCCTCGTCAAGCGCTTCGGCGGGGTCACCGCGCTCGGCGGCGTCGGCTTCCGGCTGCACGCCGGCGAGGTGCACGCGATCTGCGGCGAGAACGGCGCCGGCAAGTCGACGCTGCTCAAGCTGCTCGCCGGCGTGCACCCGCGCGGCAGCTACCAGGGCGAGCTGCTGGTCGACGGCCGGCCGGTGGCGTTCCGCTCGACGCGCGACGCCGAGCGTGCCGGCATCGCGATCGTGCACCAGGAGCTGGCGCTGTTCGACGACATGTCGGTCGCGGAGAACCTGTTCCTCGCCGACCTGCCGCGCCGGCGCCTCGGGCGCATCGACTGGGAGGCGGTGCTGCAGCGCGCCCGCGCGCTGCTCGCCGACGTCGGCATCGCGCTCGACCCGTCGGCCCGCGTCGGCGACCTCGGCGTCGGCCAGCGCCAGCTGGTGGAGATCGCGCGGGCGCTGGCGCGCAGCCCACGGGTGCTGGTGCTCGACGAGCCGACCGCGGCGCTCGCGCGCCACGAGGTCGACGCCTTGCTCGGCCTCGTGCGACGGCTGCGCGATGCCGGGGTGGCCTGCGCCTACGTCTCGCACAAGCTCGACGAGGTGTTCGCGATCGCCGACCGGATCACGGTCCTGCGCGACGGCGTCGCCCAGGGCACCGAGGCCGCCGGCGCGACCGACGCCTCGCAGGTGATCGCGCGGATGGTCGGCCGGCCGATCCAGGAGCTCTACCGGAGGCGCCGCGCCGCACGCGGCGCGGTGCGGCTGCGAGTGCGCGGGCTGACGGTGGCGCGCGCCCCGGGCCTGCCGCCGCTGCTGCACGACGTCGACCTCGAGGTGGCCGCCGGCGAGGTGCTGGGCATCGGCGGACTGATGGGCGCGGGGCGCTCGGAGCTGCTGCTGCACCTCGCGGGGCATTTCGGGCGGCGGCTCGCCGGCGAGGTCGAGCTCGACGGCCAACGGCTGCCCGGCGGTGATGCGCGCGCCGCGGCCCGCGCCGGCCTGGCATGGGTGACCGAGGACCGCAAGCGCCTCGGCCTCGTGCCGGGCCAGGGCGTGGCGTTCAACCTGACGCTCGCCTCGCTGGCGCGGCTGCGACGCGGGCCGCTGGTCGACGAGGTCGCCGAGCTCGAGGCCGCGCGCCGCATCGTCGAGTCGCTGCGCATCAAGGCCGCGTCGCTCGGGGCGCAGGTCGGCTCGCTCTCGGGCGGCAACCAGCAGAAGGTCGTGCTCGGCAAGGCGCTGCTGACCGCGCCGCGCGTGCTGCTGCTCGACGAGCCGACGCGCGGGATCGACGTCGGCGCGAAGCTCGAGGTCTACCAGCTCGTCGATCGCCTCGCCGGCGCCGGCTGCGCGATCGTGATGGTCTCGAGCGAGCTGCCGGAGCTGCTCGGCATGGCCGACCGGATCGTGATGCTCGGCGCCGGGCGCGTCGGCGGCACGTTCGACCGCGCCGAGGCGACGCCCGAGCGGCTGCTCGGCGCGGCGATGCGGCACGCCGGGGTCGCCGCCTGATGCGCGGCCGGATGACGCGCGAGCTGTCGATGGCGGTCGCGCTGCTGGCGATCTGGGGCTTCTTCGCGTGGCGCGAGCCGGCGTTCCTCTCGGGACGCAACCTGTCGCTGCTGTCGATCGAGCTCGCGATCACGGCGATCCTCGCGCTCGGGATGTTCCTGGTGCTGCTGCCGGGACAGATCGACCTCGCCGCCGGCAGCGGCGTCGGGCTCGCCGGCGCGGTGGCCGCGGTACTGGTGTACTTCCACGGTATGCCCGCGCCGGTCGCGCTCGCGCTCGCCACCGCCGGTGCGGTCGCCGTCTGGGCCGGCATGGGGGTGCTGGTCGCGGTCGAGCGCGTGCCGGCGTTCATCATCACGCTCGGCGGGCTGCTGGTGTTCCGCGGCCTGCACTGGCTGGTGATCGACAACCAGACCGTGCCGATCGTCGAGGGCGGCGGCACGAACGCCTACGCGCTGCTGACCACCGGCTACCTGTCGCCGCTCGCCGGCTGGCTGCTGGTCGCCGCGGCCTGCGCCGCGTACACGTGGTCGAGCCTGCGCCGCCGCGCGCGCCTGCTGCGCCACGGCTTCGACGCCGACGACGCCGAGCTCGCGTTCCTCAAGCCCTTCGTCCTCACGCAAGGGCTGGCGCTGGTGGCGCTGGTCGCGAACGGCTTCCGTGGCATCCCGGTCGCGCTGGTGATCCTCGCCGCCGTCGCCGTGCTGGTGCACCAGCTGGCCGCGCACACCCCCTTCGGACGCTACCTCTACGCCACCGGCGGCAACGAGGCGGCGGCCGCCGTCTCGGGCGTGCCGGTGCGTGCCACGGTGATCGGCGCCTATGCCTCGATGGGCCTGGTGGTGGCGCTGACCGGATTCATGCAGACGGCCTACTCGGGCGCCTCGACCACGACCGTCGGATCGCTGATGGAACTCGATGCGGTCGCGGCCTGCGTGATCGGCGGCACCAGCCTGCGCGGCGGCCGCGGCACGGTGCCCGGGGTGCTGTTCGGCGCGCTGATCATGGCGAGCCTGATCAACGGCATGACGCTGATGGCCGTGTCGCCCGAGGCGAAGTACGTCGCCCGCGGCCTGGTGCTCGGCCTCGCGGTCTGGCTCGATCTCAGGATCGGCGGCTCACGCCAGGGGCGCGGCACCGCCGGCGTGGACGGCGGGGAGTGGTGACGGCGGATCGCCCGGCACGGGGAGGACGGCGCGGGGCCGCGGGCCGGAGCGGGCGATCCGCGTCAGGAAACCTCGATCGCCTCGAGCGAGGGGATCGACTCGAGCGGCGTCGGCCCGGAGACCGCGAAGCCCTGCACGAAATCGAGGCCGAGCGAGCGACAATGGTCGCGGATCGACTCGGTCTCGACCGACTTGGCCACGGTGAAGAAGCCGCAGACGCGGGCGATCTGCGTGGCCGCGGCGACGATGGCCTGCGAGAACACGTCGGCGGTCGCCTCGTTGGTGAGCTTCGGGTCCAGCTTGACCATGCGCACCCCCGGCAGGCGCAGCAGGTCGAGCTGGCCGTCGGCCATCGAGAAGTCGTCGATGACCAGCCCGCAGCCGATCGACTGCAGCTGCTGGGCGACGCGGCTCGCCGAGCTGCGCCGCTTGGCGAGCGCCTCGGCCTGGATCTCGAACGCCAGGGTCGAGGCCGGCAGGCCCGCGCGGCCGAGCGTGGCCTCGACGAACTTCAGGAAGTGCTCGTCCTGCAGCGCGGTCGCCGACAGGTTCACCGAGAACAGGCTCGGGCCCTCGAGCACCAGGTCGGGTCGCTTGCCGAGCGCCTCGACGAGCTGGGTGATCACGCGACGGTCCAGGACCGTGCCGAGCCCTTTCTCGGCGGCACGCTCCAGCACCGCCACCGGCGCGGAGTGGCTGTCGACGCCCTCGTCCTTGGAGCGCAGCAGCACCTCGAAGCGCCGCACCCGCGAGTTGGGGCGCAGCGGCAGGAGCGGCTGCACGTGCAGCGCGACGTTGAGGTCGCGCAGCATCGCGTACTCGCGCTCGAGGTCGCCGGGCTCCTCGGTCGTCGCCGCAGGCGGGGGCCCGGGCAGGGTCACCGCGACCTCGGCGTCGCGCGAGCGGCTCGCCGGCACCTTCGGGGCCGGGCGCGCGCGGGGCGCGGTCAGGCGGCCGAACTCGTGGACGATCTGCAGCGCAGGCACCGGCAGGTCCGCACCGCGGCCCTTCGACAGCAAGACCCGCGAGTCGAGCAGCAGCATCGCGAAGCCGACCGTGCGACCCTCGCGATCGGCGGCGCGCAGCAGCACCGCCGTCTGGTTGTCGCCGAGGTTGCGATCGACCCGCAGGCGCGCACCGACGCCCGAGAAGCTCTCCAGTGCGTCGCGGATCGCCTCGCGCTGCTCGATGCCGAGCAGCGGCTGGCTCGACCAGAGCACGCGGCCGTCCGCGTCGTGCCACGATACCGCCTTGACGCGCAGCCCACCCGTCGCCTTGGCGAGTCGCGACCCGAAATCGGCCAGGTCGACCGCCGGGGTCTCGGGCAGCGGAGTGCTGGAAGGCTCGGACATCGGTCGATCCTGTTGTCTGGGCACGGGACTGCCGCAACATATCGCTCGTCGGGCCGCGCGCTGTGTGACCGGCGTCATGGAAAGCCGAGGTGGGAATGAACGCGACCACCGATTTGCGCCTCGCTCCCGCGCGCCGCGGCGACTTGCCGCGGATCGCGGCCCTCGCGCGCACCGCGATCGAGGCCGGGCTCGGCCACGCCTGGACGGAAACGCGGCTCGGCAGGAGCCTGCGCCATCCCGAGACGATGGTACTGGTGGCGCACGCCCGCGCGCCCGTGCCGCCCGCGGAACTCGGCACGGCGTTCGCGTTCGCGGGCTTCGGGATCATGTTCTACGGCGATTCCCGTGCACACCTGAACCTGCTCGGCGTCGAACCGCGGTTCAGGCGGCTCGGCATCGGCCGGCGCATCCTGCGCTGGCTCGAGCGCAGCGCCCTCGAGGCCGGCACCTTCGAGGTCGGGCTCGAGCTGCGCGCCGCGAACGGCGCGGCGCAGGCCTTCTACCGGGCGCTCGGCTACGAACCGGCCGGCCGCGTCCCCGGCTACTACGAGGGCGTCGAGGACGCGCTGCGGATGCGCCGCGACCTGCGCGCGACGCCGGCCGGCCGGCCCTGACGGGCCACCCCGGAATGGGCGCCGCGGCGACGCCGCGCGGCCCGCGGCTGCCGCCCGGCATGTGACCCAGTTCAGCTTCGCGCGCGGCGGCGCGCGAACCGGCGCACGATTTGCACCGCGCGTCGGGCAGCGCCGGTTTCACGGCGGAACAATGTCAAGGGAGTCCTCCCCGCCGGAGCCCCATGTCCGTTCCGCCCGTCGCCTCCGCGTCCGCCGAGCCAGCACCGCCGGGGTCGACGATCCCGCGCGTCACCCTGGGCGTGGGCACGCAGCTCGGGATGGGCTTCGTCGCCGTCGCGGTGCTCGCGCTCAGCGCGAACCTGCTGCTGCAGGGCGGGCAGACGGCGGTACGCACGCGCGTCGAGCGCGTCGCGCCCGAGGCCGCGACGGGCGCCACCCCGAGCGCCGTGGCGGCACCGCGCCCGGCGCCGGCGCCGCTGCGTCCGCGCGGTGACGCCGGTCGTGCGCCGGGCCCGGACCCCGTTGCCGCGTCGCCGTCGGGCTCGTCCCCCGCCACCCCCGTCCCCGCCGCCACGCCGCCCGGTGGCGCGACCACGCCACGCGAGCGCGGCCCGGGCCGCCGGCCGGCGCCGAGTCCCGAGGCGCTGGTCGCGACGCTCGCCGAGCACGACCGCCGCCTGCTCGAGAGCCTGCCCTGGGCGGACCGCCCGCCATCGGGCGAGTCGCCCAGCCGCATCGAGCCGGTGCCGGCGACCGACGCCGAGGTGCGTGCCGCACTCGAGGCGGCGACGGCACGCTTCCTGCGCGACGCGACCGCGGTCGGCGCACCCGCCGGGGCGCTGCGCGAGCTGCAGGCACGGCTGGTGCGCCACGAGGCCGAGGGCGAGGCGCTGCGCGCCAGCGCCGCGCGCCGCGAGGCACAGTTCGACGAGTTCCAGCGCAGCCTCGCCGCGCTCGAGGCGACCCTGCGCCAGCCGCTCGACCGCTCGCTGAAGCTCTTCGGCCGCACCTTCGCGCGCGAGTCGGTGATCGCGGTCAACCAGGGCCTCGACGCCGTGCGCCAGCGCGCCAGCGAGGCCGCCGGGCCGCCGCCGCTGCGTGCCGAGGCGGTCGAGCGCCTGGTCGCGGCCGAGGCGATCCTGGTCGCGCTGCTCGACGAGCACTCGGCCAGCCTCGCGAAGCTGCAGGGCGAGCAGTGGATGACCGGCCTGCGCGCGCGACGCGATGCGCTGCTCGCCGCGCGCCAGGCGCTGGTGCAGACCGATGCCGCGCACGCGCTCGCCTGGCGGCAGTTCGGCGGCGACGCCCCCGCGATAGCCGACACCATCCGGGGCCTCTCGCGCCGCCTCGCGCGCCAGCAGGCCGCGGTGGCGGCCGACGCCGCGCGCGCCGCTGCGCGTGCCGAGGCCGAGGCCGGCAAGGCCGCCGAGGCGGAAGCGGCGCTGGTAGCGGCCGCGGCGCTCGCCGCCAGCGCCGACGCCGCCGAGCTGCCGCCGCCGGGCCCCGTGCCCCTGGTGCGCACGGTGACCGAGAAGATCACCACCGAGTCGGTATCGTCCGTCTCGCTGCTGTGGGTGACCGGCACCGTGCTCGGCCTGCTGCTGCTGACGACCATCGTCACGATCCGCGGCGTCACGGGCCCGGTGCGGCGCCTGACCGAGGCGACCCGCAAGCTCGCCCGCGGCGAGCGCAACGTGCAGGTGCCGAGCGGCGGCGCGCGCGAGCTCGACGCGCTCGGCGAGGCGTTCAACGACATGGCGCGCCAGCTCGACGCGGCGCGCACCGCGCTCGAGCACCACCAGCACCGGCTCGAGTCGCAGGTCGCCGAGCGCACGCGCGACCTGCAGCACCTCGCGGAGAACGACCCGCTGACGCGGCTGCCGAACCGTCGCCACCTCTTCACCCGACTCAGCACCGCGATCGCGCGCGCGCGCGCGAGCCACGGCGGCGTCGCGGTGATGTTCCTCGACGTCGACAACTTCAAGATCATCAACGACAGCCTGAGCCACGAGTTCGGCGACCAGGTGCTGCAGCAGGTCAGCGAGCGGCTGCGCAGCGTGGTCGGCGACGACGGCTTCTGCGCGCGCCTCGGCGGCGACGAGTTCACGGTGGTGCACGAGGGCGCGATGTCGCTGGCGGCGCTCGGCGACCTGGCGGCGCGGCTGGTGGTGGCGTTCGAGCCGCCGCTGCGGGTCGGCGACCAGGAGCTGAAGGTCACCGTCAGCGTCGGCGTCAGCAAGTTCCCCGAGCACGCGCAGGACGCCGAGGGGCTGCTGCGCGCCGCCGACACGGCGCTGTTCCGCTCCAAGGAGCGCGGCCGCAACCAGTTCGCGCTGTTCAACCAGGAGATGCTCGAGGAGGCGGCGCGCAAGTTCACGATCGAGCAGGGCCTGCACGGCGCGATCGAGCGCGACGAGCTGCGCCTCGTATACCAGCCCGAGCTGAGCCTCGAGGGCAACCGCGCGGTCGCGGTCGAGGCGCTGCTGCGCTGGCAGCGTGCCGACGGCCGGCTGGTCTCGCCGGGCGAGTTCCTCGCGGTCGCCGAGCAGTCGCGGCTGATCCTCGACATCGGCGACTGGGTGATGCGCCGCGCGATCGCCAAGGCGGCCGAGTGGCATCGCGGTCCCTGGCCCGAGGTGCGCATCGCGGTCAACGTGTCGCCGCGCCAGCTGCTCGACGGCCGCTTCGTGGCGCGCGTCGCCGGCCTGCTGCGCGAGCACCAGCTGCCGCCGCGCTGCCTCGAGGTAGAGCTCACCGAGTCGGTGCTGCAGACCGGGCCCGCGACGGTCGAGGCACTGCGCCAGCTGCGCGCGCTCGGCGTGTCGATCGCGCTCGACGACTTCGGCACCGGCTACTCCTCGCTCGCCTCGCTCGAGCAGCTGCCGCTGTCGCGCGTCAAGCTCGACCGCAGCCTGATCTCCACGATCGACACCAGCGAGCGCTCGTTCGCGATCGCGCACGCGATCATCGAGCTGTGCCGCGGCCTCGGGCTCGAGGTCACGGCCGAGGGCATCGAGCGCCCGGCGCAGTTCGCGCTGCTCGCGCGCGAGCGCGACGTGACGCTGCAGGGCTACCTGTTCTCGCGGCCGGTGCCCGAGGTCGAGTGGCTCGCGCTGCTGCCACAGGTGGCGGCGCGCCTCGAGCAGCAGCTGCTGTCGACGCCGCTGCCGCCACCGTTGCGCGTCGTGCCGCGCCGCGAGCCGGGGTCGCGCGACGCGGATTCCGCCGGCGCGGCGCTGCGCCGCCAGACGCCGGCCTGAGCGCGCAGCGGCCGCTCAGCCGCCGGCGAGCCAGCTCGACTCGAGGCACCATGCCACCGCCAGCGTCGCCACGGCGGCCCATCCGGTCCATGCATCCAGCGTCTTCATGACGCCATTCCCGCACCGCCGCGCGGCGCGGTGCCGGCAGGAGAGTGGCGCGACGGGGAAGGAAAATGATCAATCGTGGCAGCACCGAGGGCTGCCTGCCGCGCCGCCGGGCCGGGCGATACACTGCCGCCCCATGAAGAGGACCATCGCCATCGTCGAGGACGAGCCTGCGATCCGCGACAACTACGCCGCGGCGTTCGCGCGCGAGGGCTACTCGGTGCGCACCTACGCGAGCCGCCGGCTGGCGCTGCAGGCCTTCGCCGCGCGGCTGCCCGACCTCGTGGTGATCGACATCTCGCTCGGCGACGAGCCGGAGGGCGGCTACGAGCTCTGCCGCGAGCTGCGAGCGCGCAGCGCCGGGCTGCCGATCATCTTCCTGACGGCGCGCGACTCCGAGCTCGACGCGGTGTCCGGTCTGCGCCTCGGCGCGGACGATTTCCTCACCAAGGACCTGAGCCTCGCGCACCTGCTCGCGCGGGTGAACGCCTTGTTCCGCCGCGTCGACGCGCTGACGCGCCCGGCCGACGGCCAGCAGGTCGTGCACCGCGGCGCCCTGACGCTCGACGGCGAGCGCCTGCAGGTGCTGTGGAACGGCCAGCCGGTGCTGCTGTCGCTGACGGAGTTCTGGATCGTGCACGCGATCGCCCGTCACCCGGGGCACGTCCGCAACCGCCAGCAGCTGATGGATGCGGCCAACGTCGTGCTCGACGACAACACCATCACCTCGCACGTGAAGCGCATCCGGCGCAAGTTCCAGTCGGTCGACCCGGCGTTCGACGCGGTCCAGACGGTCTACGGAATGGGCTACCGCTGGGTCGATCCGGCCGGCTGAGCGCACCACGACGCCACTCGCCGCCCGCCGCCCGCCGCCGTGCTGATCCGGACCAAGCTGTTGCTGCTCGGGCTCGCGACCCTGGCGCTGCCCTGGGCAGGCTGCCAGTACGTGCGCGAGGTCGAGGGCTCGTTGCGCGTCGCCGAGGGACAGTCGCTGCTCGCGGTCGCCCAGACCATCGCGACCTCGCTGCGCGGTCGCCAGGACCTGCTGTACCGGGGCCTCGCGGAACCGGCGCCCGCCCTTCCCGCGGGGCCCTACGATCTCGTGCCCGTGCCGCTCGCAGCCCCTCCGCAGCTCGATGGCCGCGGCGACGACTGGCCGGCGGCGGCGTCCTGGCGTCGCATCCGCGGGCGGCGCGACGGCGAGGCTCTCGAGTTGCGGGCGGGCAGCCACGAACGCTACCTCTACCTGCTGGTCCGCGCGCCGGGCGACCGCCTGGTGCTGGACGCGAGCGACGACGCGGCGCTCGATCCCGGCGCCAGCGGCGACCGGCTGTGGATCGCATACGCCACGCCGGAGGGTGCCCGCCAGCAGCTGTTCGTCTCCGGCTGGAGCAGCGGCACGGTGCGCGGCCGGCGCGTCGCCACGCGCGAGCTCGGGCGACCGGAGTTCGTCGAGGAGCCGCGCGTCCAGGGCGCCCTGCGCCGCCTCGACGGCGACGCTGGCTGGGCGATGGAGCTGCGGCTGCCGCTGTCGATGCTCGGCGGCGAGTTCGGCGTGCTGCTCGACGACCGCGACGCCCGCGGCGCGACGCCGTCGAGCTATGGCTCGGCGAGCCCGCGCGAACTCGTGCCGCGCGGCCGTCTGGTCGCCGCGGCGCCCGAGCTCGGCGGCTGGCTCGCACAGTTCGGCCAGCCCGGCGTGCGCATCGCCGCGGCCACGCCGCAGGGCCACGTGCTCGCCGAGGCGAACGCGCTGCCGGCGGTCGGCACCGAGGCTGGCGGCTCGCAGGCGCTGCTGTCGCTGCTCTATCGGCGATTCCTGCCCGGGACGACGCTGGCCGAGCGCGCCGCACCCGCCGATCGTGGCCTGCTCGACGCCGCGCAGGCGCGGGAGGTCGCCGCAGGCCGCGGCAGCACCGCGTTGCTGGCGGCCCCCGGCGGCCGCCGCCTGGTGATCTCCGCGGCCGCGCCGGTGCGCGAGGCCGGCTCGGACCGCGTGATCGCGGTGCTGCAGGTCGCGCAGACCGCCGACCGCTGGCTGCTGCTGCGCGACCGCGCGCTGACCCGGCTGCTGAACCTGACGCTGCTCGCGGTCGCGATCGTGGTCGGCGCGGCCCTGCTGTTCGGCGCCCACCTGGCGCTGCGGCTCGAGCGCGTGCGGCGCGCCAGCGACGCGGCCCTGAGCCGCGACGGCCGGATACGGACCCGCTTCCCCGGCACCGACGGCCGCGACGAGCTCGGTGACGTCGCGCGCGCCTTCGCCGCGCTGCTCGGGCGGCTGGCCGACTACACCGACTACCTGCGCACGCTCGCCGGCAAGCTCTCGCACGAGATCCGCACCCCGCTGACGATCGTCCGGTCCTCGCTCGAGAACCTCGAGGCCGAGCCGCTCGGCGACGGCGCACGCACCTATGTGGCGCGCGCGCGCGAGGGCAGCGAGCGCCTCGCCGCGATCGTGCAGGCGATGGGCGCGGCGACCCGCGTCGAGGAGGCGATCCGCTCCGCCGAGCGCACGCGCTTCGACCTCGCGGACCTGCTGGAGACGGCGACCCAGGCCTATCGCGACGCCTTCCCGCAGCGCGAGTTCCGCCTCGAGGGCGCCGGGCATCCGTGCGAACTGCACGGCGCCCCGGACCTCGTGCTGCAGGCCGTCGACAAGCTGGTCGACAACGCCGTCGACTTCAGCCCGCCGGGCTCGACCATCCGGCTGCGGCTGCGCGACGCGGCCGGCGACGCCGTGGCCATCGAGGTCGAGAACGACGGCCCGCCGCTGCCGACCGCAGCCGGCCCGCGCCTGTTCGAGTCGCTCTGGCAGTACCGCCGGGGCGAGGACGAGCGCCCGCATTTCGGCCTCGGCCTCTACATCGTCAGGCTGATCGCCGAGTTCCACGCCGGCAGCGCACGTGCCGAAGACCTGCCGAGCCCGCCGGGGGGCGTGCGGTTCACGCTAGGTATTTCCCGCAGATCCACCGAAATGTGACTTCTGTCGCGACGCAGAGACATCCCAAGCGGCCCCGAGTTGTTTATCATCCACGCCATCGAGCCGGATGCCCGCGTCTAAGCGCTGGATATCGCTCGACAGATGATCACGACAACGTTGCCGGGCGCTTTTGTTGCGGATTTGCAACCGCAAGTTGGCGCTCCTGCAACAACCCGGATGGAGTTCGAAAACAGAAACTCTGGCAATCGGCGCGAGCACGGGCAGGCGGCTACGGCATTTTCGTGGCTTCCCGGGACGACCTACGCGTGAGTACACGCGGGCTAGTACGTTCAGCCGGGGGCGAGTCCCCCGACGTCCCAACCGGCACTCGATAGCGCTCGCGAAGCTCTTCGACGGCTGACAGCGATCGACCGGACTTTTTTGACGACCTGCTGGAGCCCCGCACTGCGGGGCTTTTTTTTGCCCGCCGCGCAGCCGCGACCTACCCTTTGGGCCCCATGGACGGTCGCCACAGCCTTGGATCCGATCCGCGCCCGGCGCTGCTCGCCGCCTCGCACACGCCGGGCGCAGCGCGCGTCGATGGGCTCGCGGACGCGGCACTGCGCGCGTCGCTGGGCACCCTCGTGGCGACGGTGTGGGCCAGCACGACGCTGTTCGGGCTCTACATCCTCGCGTTCTATGCGGCCGCTCTCGCGCGCGGCGACATGGCGCGCTGGAACGAGGTGCTGCCGCGCCTCCACGAGCCGGCGACCCCGCTCGCCACGGCCGGCATCGGCCTGCACTTCGCGGCCGGCGGCATCGTGCTGGTGATGGGCGCGATCCAGTTGCTCGCGCCGCTGCGCGAACGCCTGCCGGCGCTGCATCGCGCGCTCGGCCGCATCTACGTGCTCGCCACCCTCGGCACCGGGCTCGGTGGCCTGGCCTTCATCGCCGCGAAGGGCACGATCGGCGGCACGGTGATGGACGTCGGCTTCGGCCTCTACGGCCTGCTGACGGTGATCGCGGCCGTGCAGGCCTTCCGCCACGCGCGGGCGCGCCGGCTCGAGCTGCACCGCGCCTGGGCCATCCGCCTGTTCGCGCTCGCGATCGGCTCCTGGCTGTACCGGATCGACTACGGGTTCTGGATCGGCCTCGCGGGCGGCGTCGGCCACACCGACGACTTCACCGGCCCGTTCGACCGGCTGATGGCGTTCTTCTTCTACCTGCCGAACCTGGCGGTCGCCGAGGTCATCATCCGTGCCCGGCCCCGGCAGCGCACGCCGGCGACGCGGCTCGCCGCCTCGGGCGTGCTGGCCGTCGCGGCCGGGTTCCTGTTGGTCGGGACGTACTTCTTCACGCGCCGCTTCTGGGGACCGGCCATCCTCGAGGCGATCGCCGGCCGAGGCTAGGCGCGGCCCGCCGCATCCTGCGCAGCCGAGGCGGGCCCGGCGTCAGGCCGCGCGGTCCCGGTCGCCCTCCGCGTCGTCGTCGATCTCGACGTCCACGTCGTCGTCGAAATCCTCGTCGTCATCGTCATCGTCATCGTCGTAGTCGTCGTCGAGGTCCTCGTCGTCCTCGGCTTCGTCGTCCTCGTCCGCGGCGCTGCCGAGCGCCGTCTCGAGCTCGCTGCGGCGCTCCGCGAGCTCGAGGCCGAGCGCCTCGAGGTCGAGGTCGCTGCGCTTGAGCTGCGGGAACATCTCGCTCTCTTCTTCCTTGACGTGGTGCCGTACGTACTCGCCGAGAACGCGCACCATCGCGTCGAAGTTCTCCGCCTCCGGGTCGGCGTCCTCGATCCGCGCGATCAGGTCCTTGGCGCCCTGGTGCTCGACCTCGGCCTGGTAGACCAGGTCGTCGTCGATCGACTCGTGGGCCGCCGGGTACAGCAGCTCCTCCTCGCACAGCGCGTGGATCGTGAGCTTGCGGCAGATCTCGCTCGCGATCTCGGCCTTCTCGTCGCGGTCGCCGGCGTCCTCGTAGCGCGTGAACAGCGCGGTGACCTCGGCGTGGTCCTTCTTCAGCAGCTGGATGGCGTCGGGCGCGCCCTTCGACTTGCGGGCCATGGTCGGATCCTCCGGGTGTGCCGCGTGAATCGGCGGGGGGCGCCAGTGTTACAGGGCGCCGGGGCCGCAGAGACCACGCGCCCTCCCGACCGGGCGTGGGACTCGTCCGACGATTCGCGCACCTCGCGCCGGGGCCGCACGCGACCCGGCTGCTCAGCGCTTCTTCCAGCGGCTGTTGCGGTCGAGCAGGTCCTTCATGTCCTTGGTCGTCTGCGGCAGCTTCGCCGGTGGCAGGTCGAGGTGGTTCAGCGGCACCTCCTGCACGTACTGGTCGAACACCGGCTTCACCACCTCGAGCGGGTAGCGCGGGATCGTGCGGCCCTTGCGGAACGCGGCGATCGGCACCTCGGCCTCGACGATGCCCTCGTCGTTGCTCGGGTCCTCGGCGAGCACCTTGCCGCGCGGGTCGACCACCAGCGAGCCGCCGCCGAAGCTCCCCGGCACGCCCGAGTCCGCCGGGAAGGTGATGTTCGACATCGCCGAATAGACGTTGTTGTAGAGCGCGATCGCCTGCACGTCGGTCTTGGAGAACAGCGTCGCGGTGCGCAGCATGATCTCGACCCCGCGCATCGCGTAGGCGGCGAACACGAACGGGTCGAGCTGCACGGTGCTGACGGCGATGTTGCCGTACTCGGTCATCAGCACCGGGAACTCCTCCTCGATGCCGTACTTACTGCGGAAGCGGTCGCGCACGTTCTCGACCGTCGTGGTGGGGATCTCGTCGTCGTTCAGCCGGATCACGTTCCGCGACTTCCAGTAGACGTGCTTCACCTTGCCGTCGCGGCCGATCACCGGGTTCAGGCTGAGGATGTGCCCCGGCCACTCCGGGTCGGTCGCGTAGCTGCCGAAGATCACGTAGGTGTCGCAGGCCTTGGCGAGCTCGCCGATGCGCGCCGTCTCGGGGCCGGGCACCTGGATCGTGAACTTGAGCTTCTCCTCGCGGGTGCCGGAGGAGTAGCCGGTCAGCGGGAACTCGTTGAACAGGATGAAGTCGGGCTTCTTGCCGCTGCTGCAGGCCTTCTGGATCCACGACGCCATGCGCTCGACGTTGGTCGCGAGGCCCTCGCGGATCGAGGGGGCCTTCTGCAGGGTGAGCGGCGCGTGCTGCACCACCTTGATCACCACGACGTCCTTCTCGAGCGGCACGGTCGGGTAGCTGCCGTCCGGGCGGACCAGCTGCGGCGGGTTGGCGGCAGCGGCGAGCGCGCCGAGGGACAGTGCCGCGACACCGAGCGCGGCGGCGAGCGTGGGGCGGGACATTCGCGAGACCTCCTGGTTCCGGGGATGCGGCATCTTGCCATGCGGGCGGGCCGCTGTCGGAATCGGCCTGCCGCGCATCGGCCGGTTGCCGCAGTGCGTCCCCGCAGGACGGGGGGCAAGGTCGATGCGATGTACGTCACCGCGACAGGCACCGCCGTCCCCGAGCGTCGCTACACCAAGGAGGACTGCTGGACCGCCTTCGTGGGCTCCCGCTGGTTCGCCCGCCTCGCTCCCCGCTCGCACGCGATCACGCGCGCGGTGCTGGCGCGGGACAACGGCATCGAGGCGCGGCGGCTCGCGCTCGACTCGCTGGACGAGGCGTTCGAGATCGACCCGGACACGCTGGCGAGCCGCTTCGCACTGCACGCCCCGCGACTCGCGGCCCAGGCCGGCGCCGCGGCGCTGCAGCGGTCCGGCCTGGAGCCCTCCCAGGTCGGCGCGGTCGTCGTCACCACCTGCACCGGCTACCTCTGCCCGGGCCTCAGCGGCTACGTAGTCGAGCGCCTGGGCCTCGCCCACGACCTGCGCGGCTTCGACCTCGTCGGCCAGGGCTGCGCCGGTGCGCTGCCGAACCTGCAGCTCGCCAGCGCCCTGCTCGCTTCCGGCCAGTGCGAGCACGTGCTCTCGGTCTGCGTCGAGGTCTGCAGCGCGGCGATGTACCTCGACGACGACCCGGGCGTGCTGGTCAGCGCCTGCCTGTTCGGCGACGGCGCCGGCGCCGCGGTGCTCTCGCGTCGACCGCCCCGTGACCGGCGGCGCGTCGCCTGGCGCGACAGCCTGACCACGATCGACCCCGCGGCGCGCGGCGCGCTGCGCTTCGAGCAGCGCGGCGGCCTGCTGCGCAACGTGCTGACGCGCGCGGTCCCGGCGCTCGCCGCCGCGCGCGTCGAGTCGGTGCTCGAGACGGCGCTCGGCCGTGCAGGCCTCGCGCGCGGCGACGTCGCCGCGTGGATCCTGCACGCCGGGGGCCGTGACGTGCTCGCCGCGGTCGCGAGCCGGCTCGGATTCGACGGCGACGAGCTGCGCTACAGCCGCGAGGCGCTGCGCGAGTACGGCAACCTCAGCAGCGCCTTCGTGCTGTTCGTGCTCGATGCCGCGCTCGCCGAGGGTGCCCCCGGTGGCTGGTGGTGGATGAGCAGCTTCGGCGCGGGCTTCACCTGCCATGGCGCGCTGCTGCAGGTGGAGTGAGGGCGGATGACGGGCCCGGCCAGGACCATCGTCCCGGAGCAGCTCGACGCGCTGTCGCCCGACGACCCGCGCGCCCGGCGCGCACGGCTCGACCTGCAGCGCGTGCACCGCGCGATGGGCTCGGCGACGCTGCTGCGGCGCGCGATCGCCCGCACCGGGCTGGCGCATCCGCCGCGACGCCTGCTCGAGCTCGGCGCAGGCGACGGCACGCTGCTGCTGCGCGTCGCGCGCACCATGCCGCCCAGCTGGCGCGGCATCGAGGTGACGATGCTCGACCGGGTCGACGTGGTCGCCGACGCGACGCGCAAGGGCTTCGCGAGCCTCGGCTGGCAGCTGCGGGTCGAGCGCGGCGACGTGCTCGACTGGGCCCAGGGGCCACACCCCGGCGGCTACGACCTCTGCCTCGCGACGCTGTTCCTGCACCACCTCGACAACGCCGCGCTCACCCGACTGCTGCCGGCGCTGGCACGGCGCACCATGGCGTTCGTCGCCTGCGAGCCGCGCCGCGGCGCGCTGGCGCGGCTCGGCAGCCGGCTGGTCGCCCTGCTCGGATCCGGCCCGGTGACGCGCGAGGACGCGGTGTCGAGCGTCGACGCAGGCTTCACCGGCCGCGAGCTCTCCTCCGCCTGGCCGCCGGCCCCCGGTGCCTGGGCGCTGGAAGAGTACCCGGCGGGGCTCTTCATGCACTGCTTCGCCGCGGTGCGCGTCGCGGCGCGACGCACGGAGCCACACCGTGTCCCCTGACGCGGACGCGCTGGTGGTCGGCGGTGGGCCCGCCGGCTCGGTCACCGCCGCCCTGCTGGCGCGCGCCGGCTGGCACGTGGTGCTGGCCGAGGCCGCGCGCTTCCCGCGCGACAAGGTCTGCGGCGAATGCCTCTCCCCGGGCGCGCTCGACTGGCTCGACGCGCTCGGGCTGGGCGAGCGGGTCGTGCAGGAGGCGGGGCCCGCGCTGGCCAGCGTAGGCTGGCTCGATTCCCGGCGCGAATTGCGCGCCGCCTTGCCGGACGGCCAGGGCGGCCGTCACCGGCACGGGCGCGCGCTCGGCCGCGTCCGCCTCGACGAACTGCTGCTCGGGGAGGCCCGCGCACTCGGGGTCGAGGTGCGCCAGCCGGCGCGCGTGCTCCGCGTCGACGGCGTGCCGGGCGACCACCGGTGCGAATTGCGCGAGGCCGGGCGCGCCACCGCGCTGCGCATTCGGGTGGTCGTCGACGCGCGCGGCTCGCGGCCCGGCGGCGAGGGACCGCAGCGCGACGACGACCTGCTGGCCTTCAAGTCCCGCTGGCGCGATGCCGGGCCGACGGCGGGTCACCTGCCGCTGCTGTCGTTCCCCGGCGGCTATGGCGGCCTCGTGGTCGCGGAGCGGGGCTGGACGACGTTCGCGCTGTGCATCGGGCGCGCGCGCCTGCGCGAATGCCGCGCGCGTCGGCCCGGACTCGCCGCGGGAGCCGCGCTCGAGGCCGAGTTGCGCAGCCACTGCCCGGCGCTCGAGGCGATGCTCGGCGGCGCGACGCGTGCCACGCCCTGGCTGGCCTGGGGTCCGGTCCGGCCCGGCATCCGCGCCGCCGCACCGGGCGGGCCGCTGCGCGTCGGCAACGCCGTCGGTGAGTGTCACCCCCTGGTCGGCGAAGGCATCGCGATGGCGATCCAGTCCGCGGCCCTGCTCGCGTCCCGCCTGGTGCGCCACGGCCCGCGCGCCCATGCCGGACGCGCCGCGGAGGCGCTGCGCCTCGACTACGCACGCGCGTGGCGCGCGACCTTCCGCGCCCGCCTGCTCGCGGCAGCCGCCTGCGGCCGCACCGCGATGCACCCGCCCCTCGCGCGTCCCGCCGGCGCGCTGCTGCAGGCCTGGCCCGCGCTGCTCGCCGTCGCCGCCCGCCTCGCCGGCAAGGCACGCCCGGCGCTCGCGCCGCGCGCCGCGGCGGGCGCCGCGCGCGGCCTGGCGTGAGGCTCCACCGTCACGCCACGGCACCCCGTCACGCCACGGAGGAAGACACGATGAACACGCTCGACACGCTGCAGGAGATGCTGGTCCGCGACCATCACCTGCGCCCCGACCAGGTCACGCCGGACGCCCGGCTCGCCGACCTCGGCATCGACTCGCTCGCCCTGGTGGAGCTGATGTTCCAGTGCGAGGACCGCTTCGGCATCGAGGTCCCGCTCGGCAACCCCGAAGACCTGCAGACGCTCGGCGACGTGGCGCGATTCGTCGATCGACTGGCGTCGCCCGGGGCCGCCGGCGGGGCGGCACGATGCGCGGGCGCAGGCGCCCGTGCAGGTGCCGGCCCGGTCCGCGAGCAGGCACCCCCGGCCTCGCCCGCCGGGCCGTGACCGCACGCCCCACGCGGCACCCGGACCGTGACGGCCGCGGTCGGCACCGCGTCGCCGTCACCGGGCTCGGGGTGATCGCGCCCCCCGGCGCCACGCCCGAGGAGGCCTTCGCGGGCGTCGTGGCCGGGCGGTCGGCCGTGCGGCGACTCGAGGCCCCGTGGGCCGCCCGGCTCGCCTCGCCGGTCGGTGCCGTGGCGGGTTTCGACGGTGCCGCACGCCATCCGCCGGCGCGACTGCGCATGCTCGACCGCGTCACGCAGCTCGCGCTCGCGGCCGCCGCGGCGGCCGTGCAGGATGCGGCCGTCGACTTCGGCCGCGAGGACCCCAACCGCTGCGGAGTGTTCCTCGGCACGGGCATGGGCGGTGCCGCCACGACCGACGACGGCTACGAGACCCTCTATGCCCGGCCGTCCGCCCGCGTCGCGCCCTACAGCGTGCTGGCCGCGATGAACAACGCGGCGGCCGCCTGGATCGGCATCGAGCACGGCATCGACGGCCCGAACCTCACGTTCTCGACCGCCTGTTCGTCGTCCGCGGTCGCGATCGGCGAGGCCGCGCGCCGCATCCGCCACGGCGAGGCGGACCTGGCGATCGCCGGGGGCACCGAGGCCCCGTTGACCCTCGGCGTGCTGCGCGCCTGGGAGGCGCTGAAGACCGTCGCCGTCGCCGACGCGGACGACCCGTCGAGGTCCTGCCGACCGTTCTCGCGCTCGCGCAGCGGCCTGGTGCTCGGCGAAGGCGCCGCCTGCGTGATCCTCGAGTCCTTCGCCCATGCCCGCGCGCGCGGCGCGACCTGGCACGCCGAACTGGCCGGCTATGGCCTCGCGACCGACCGCCTCCACATCGCGCGCCCCAGCGTCGAGGGCCAGGCGGCCGCGATGCGCGCCGCGCTCGCCGACGCCGCGCTGGACGGCTCCGCGATCGACTACGTCAACGCGCACGGCACCGGCACCACGCAGAACGACGCGGTCGAGACCGCGGCGCTGAAGGCGGTGTTCGGTGCGCGTGCGCCGGCGCTGCCGGTCAGCTCCACCAAGGCCGTGCACGGCCACCTGCTCGGCGCGGCCGGCGCGCTCGAGTTCCTGCTGACGGTGCTCGCCCTGCGCCACGACACGGTGCCGCCGACGATGCACCTCGACCTGCCCGACCCCGATTGCGACCTCGACTACGTCAGCGACGGTGCCCGGCGCGGGCTCGGCCTGCGCGCCGCGATGTCCAGCTCGTTCGCCTTCGGCGGCACCAATGCCGTGCTGGTCGCGCGCCGCGGTACCGCGACGCGGTGCTAGGATCCGCGCTCGCCCGCGGCCGAGGCCGCGGTGCGCGCCGACTCCCCGACGAGGCCCGACGCATGGACCCGAAGCTGCACGCGGCGATCACCGCCCTCCACGACCCGGCCGCCTGGGTGCACCTCTCGACCATCGGCCGCGACGGCGGGCCCCACGTGACGCCGATGATGATGGGCCTGACCGACACCCACCTGCTGTTCAGCCTCACCGGCAAGCAGAAGGTCCGCAACCTCGAGCGCGACCCGCGCGCCTGCGTCGCGATCTCGAGGCCGGTGACCATGGCCCACGTGATCGTCTGGGGCACCATCGAGATCCGGGTCGACGCCGCGGCCCAGCACCTCTGGGAGGCCATGATCGAGCGCGCGTTCGGCCCGGACGGCCTCGGCCAGCGCAGTCGCGCGCTGTCGCGCGAGGGCACCATGCTCGGGCTGCTGACCCCGTCGCGCCACCGCATCTACGGGCTCGAGCCCAAGCCCTGAGGCGGCGTTGCCGACCTCTCCCTAGCCTCCGTAGCCCCCCACTACCGGCAGGATCTCGCCGGTGATGTAGCTCGAGCAGTGCGCGGAAGCGAGGAACACGAACGCCGGCGCGATCTCCTCCGGCTGCGCGGGCCGCTTCATCGGCACGCTGCCGCCGAAATGGGTCACGTCGTCCGCTTCCTTGTCGGAGGGGTTCAGCGGCGTCCACACCGGCCCGGGCGCCACCGCGTTGACGCGGATGCCGCGCGGCACGAGGTGCGCGGCGAGCGACTTCGTGAACGCGTGGATGCCGCCCTTGGTCATCGAGTAGTCGAGCAGTTGCTCGCTGCCCTGGAAGGCGGTCACCGAGCCGCAGTTGACGATCGCCCCGCCGTGCGGCAGCCGCGGCACGGCCGCCTGGGCCATGAAGAAGTAGCCGTAGAGGTTGGTCTTGACCGTCTGGTCGAAGTGCTCGACCGTCAGCTCCTCGAGGCGGCTGCTGTGCACCTGGAAGGCCGCGTTGTTGACCAGGATGTCGAGCCGGCCGAAGGCCTGCACCACCCGCTCGACCGCGTCGAGGCAGAACTCACGGTCGCGCACGTCGCCCGAGATCGTGATCGCGCGGCGGCCCTCGCGCTCGACCGCCTCCTGGGTGGTGCGCGCGTCGTCGTGCTCGTTGAGGTAGAGCAGCGCCACGTCGGCACCCTCGCGCGCATAGAGCACGGCGATCGCCCGCCCGATGCCCGAGTCGGCGCCGGTGATCATCGCGACCTTGCCGAGCAGCTTGTCCGAACCCTTGTAGTACGGCGCGTCGTACATCGGCGGTGGGTCGAGCGCGGTCTCGAAGCCGGGCTTGGCCTGGTGCTGCTTCGGGAACGGCGGCGCGGGGTACGGGCGCGCGCCGGCCTGCATCGGGCCGTCGTTCCCGGCGCTGCTGCCGTCGTCGTGGTCCTCGGCGTCGTCGATGCGCCGCTGGATCCGTCGCTGTTCGTCGGCGGTGCGCTCGGCGGCCCCGGCGTGCCGCTCGCTGCCTGCCGAGTGCCCGTTGCTGCCCGGGCGGCGCGGGGTCGGGGTGGGGGTGGGGGATGCCTGCTCGGCCATGGTGGCGCTCCTGACGAATCCGGAGGAAAGGGGGACCGGAGAGGGTCGCGGACCACGCAGGTGGCGGTCTGTAGGCGCAGGCATCGCCGCCGGGGCGGAGCGCGTGCCCGGCGCGGGCAGCGGTGTCCGACACGTGGACCTGCGGCACAGGTGCGCCGCAGGATGGTGGTGCAGCACCGGCCGGAGGTAACCTTGCGCCGTCCTGCCGCATCGCACGGCGCCGCAACGTAACGCACCGCAAGAGGGGTCACCTATGGTTGCCACGTTCCGTCACCTCGCGCTCGCCACGCTCGCCGCTGCCCTGCCCGCGCTCGCGGCCGAGGCGCCGACCTCCGCAGCGCCGGCCGCGCTCGTCTCCACAGCGGACCACAAGGCGCAGAGCCCGGAGATCGCCATCGGTCCCGACGACTCGGTCAACATGATCTGGATCGACGAGGACACCGCGCCGCAGCAGCACGACCCCTCGCACGGCCACTCCCACATGGCCTCGACCAACCTGTTCTTCGCACGCTCCACCGACGGCGGCCGCACCTTCTCCAGGCCGGTCGCGGTCAACGGCAAGCCGGGCGAGGTCTGGGGCTTTTCCGTCAGCAAGCCGCGGATCGCCGTGGGCCGCAACGGCACGATCCACGTCTTCTATCCGGCGAACGACGTCAGCCCGGCCACCGGCAAGCCGGTCGCGGTCGCGCTCTACACGCGCTCCACCGACGGCGGCCGCAGCTTCGAGAAGCCGCAGCGCCTGAACTCGTACGCGACCACCGATGCCAGCCACCTCGTACACGGCGGCCTCTCGCATGCGCACGTGTTCGGCACCATGGCGGTCGACGCCAAGGGCTCGGTCTACGCGATGTGGATCGACACCCGCGACATGGCGAAGGAAGGCGATGCGGGCAAGGTGTTCATGGCCGTCTCGCGCAACGACGGCAAGAGCTTCGGCAAGGACACGGAACTGTTCCCGGCCGACGTCTGCCCCTGCTGCCAGCTGACCGCGCACGTCGACGACGAGCAGCGCCTGTGGGTGGGCTCGCGCCAGGTCGAGGGCAAGTTCCGCGACAGCACCGTCGCCGTCTCGACCGACGGCGGCCGCAGCTTCTCGCCGCGCCAGCGCGTGGTCGGCAAGCGCTGGGAGATCGAGGGCTGCCCGCTGAAGCCGACCAGCATCGCCGCCGCCGGCAGCAACGTCTGGGCCACCTACTTCACCGGCGGCGAGGATCCGGCCGGCGTCTACCTCGCGCAGTCGAAGGATGCCGGCAAGACCTGGGGTGCACCGATGCTCGTGCACCCGGGCGCGACCACCTCCGACGCGCCGGTGATCGCGCATGCCGGCGCGGCGCTGCATCTCTTCTGGCACGCCAAGGTCGGCAGCGGCGCGCGCCGCATCTACACACGCGCCTCGACCGACGGTGGCGCGAGCTTCGGGCCGGTGGTCGAGCTGCCCGCGCCGCCGGGCGCGACCCAGCTGCCCGCGGTGGCGGCACGCGCCAACGGCAGCGTGCAGATCGCCTGGCAGCAGGGCACCGAGGTCCGCTCGATGCGCTGGGAGGCGGGGGCGCCACTCGCGGCGCAGGCCGCCGCCAGCCCGCGCTGAGGGTCCCGTCCTCAGCCGGCGACCCGCAGCGCATCGCGCCAGCGCTCGAGCTTCTGGGCGTAGCCCATGCCCGCGTGCGCGGGACTGGTCGACGGCAGCCGGATGCGCGTCAGCGCCTGCAGCGACGCCGGGAGCGTCGGCAGCACCCGGCGTTCGAACAGGTCGAACGCCGCGCCGCCGTTGAAGCACAGACGCCCGATGTGTCGATGCGCCAGCAGGAACGGCGCGAAATCGTTCACCACGACCGTGTCGCGCCGGATCCCGGCGTCCAGGCTGCCCGGGCGCACCGCCGATGCGCAGACGTCCCAGAGTGCGACGCCGTGCGCCGCCAGCGCCGCGGTGCGCTGCGCATAGCCGAGCCCGGGATCGAAGCCGAACAGCTCGCCGGTGATCCGCCAGAACGCATTGCGCGGCTGCGCGTAGTACTGGCGCATCGCGAGCGACGTCTGGCCCGGCAGCGAGCCGCAGACCAGCACGCGTGCACCGGGCGACGCGATCGGCGGGAACCCGGCCGAGGGATCGGGGCGTTGGGCGCGACGCGGCACCCACGTCACCCGCGACTCAGCGCCGCTCGAACTCGAACCACGCGGGCGCCCACGTCATGTACGGCGAGCCGTCGAGGCCGTACCAGCCGTCCTTGTAGGAGAAGCGGCCCTCGACGATCTTCATCCGCGACCAGGAGTAGACCTGGCGCGACGGGTCGTTCATCGCGGCGAAACGGCAGGTCCCTTTCTCCATCTCCCCCTCGAACCCGGCGCCGGCGGCGCGGAAATACACGTCGCAGCCCGGCAGCGGCGCCATGTCGCGCGGCGTGACGCCGGCGAGCCTCGCCGGCTCGCGCCAGGCACCTGCGGTACGCGCCACGAACGCCGGATCCTGCGGCCAGATGTGCAGCCGCAGCACGTAGCGGCCATGGGTGGCATCGTGCTCGAGCGCATAGATGCGCTGGCGCAGCGGCTGGTGCTCGGCGCCCGGCGCGAACCACTCTGCATAGAAGACCTGCGGACCGAAGGCCGGCAGGTCCACCCGCACGATCCGCAATTCCTGCAGCAGGTTGCGCTGCGCCTCCGGCACGCCGGCGGCGACCTGCGCGCGGTGCTGCGCGGCGTTGTCGTAGTGCCCCGGCCAGGCGGCGACGAAGCGCGCGAACCCCGGGTCGGGCGCCGCCGCCGCCGGCTCGCCGGACGGACTGGCTGCCGCGGCTGGCCCTGCGCCACCCGGCCCCGCGAGGGCCAGGCAACCGAGCAGCACGGCGAACGACGACGATGGTTGACGCATGGGCGGCAGCGTGCACGATGGGCGCAGGCTCCCGCAATCGGACGACGCCCACGATGCAGCTGATCGAGTCCATCCTCGCCGAGGCGGCGCGCATCGCCGCGCTGCGCCGCGACATCCACGCCCACCCCGAGCTCGCCTACGAGGAGCAGCGCACCTCCGACCTCGTGGCCGCCACGCTCCAGGACTGGGGCATCCCGGTGCATCGCGGGCTCGGCAAGACCGGGGTGGTCGGCATCGTACGCAACGGCAGTTCCACGCGGGCAGTGGGCCTGCGCGCCGACATCGACGCGCTGCCGATGACCGAGCACAACCGCTTCGCCCATGCCAGCCGCCACGCGGGGCGCATGCACGCCTGCGGCCACGATGGCCACACCGCGATGCTGCTCGCGGCCGCACGGCACCTCGCGGCCGAGCGCAATTTCGACGGCACCGTCTACCTCGTGTTCCAGCCCGCCGAGGAAGGCGGCGGCGGCGCGCGCGCGATGATCCGCGACGGCCTGTTCGAGCGCTTCCCGATGGAGGCGATCTTCGGCGCGCACAACTGGCCCGGGCTCGCGGTGGGGCAGTTCGCGGTCTGCGAGGGCCCGGCGTTCGCCTCGGCGAACCGCTTCCGCATCGTCGTGCGCGGCAAGGGCGCGCACGCCGCGATGCCGCAGAACGGCGTCGACCCCGTGCCCGTCGCCTGCCAGGTCGTGCAGGGTTTCCAGGCGATCCTCACCCGCAACCTGCATCCGCTCGACACCGGCGTGATCTCGGTGACGCAGATCCACGGCGGCGAGGCCCACAACGTGATCCCCGATGCCTGCGTGCTCGAAGGCACCGTGCGCGCGTTCACGCCCGAGGTGCTCGACCTGCTCGAGCGCCGGATGAGGACCGTCGCCGAGTCCACCTGCGCCGCCTTCGAGGCGCAGTGCGACTTCGGCTTCACGCGCCAGTACCCCGCGACCGTGAACCACCCCGGCGAGACGGCGTTCGTGCGCCGCACGCTCGGTGCGCTGGCAGGCGAGGCCAACGTGCTCGAGTTCCGGCCGACGATGGGCGCCGAGGACTTCAGCTTCTTCCTGCTCGAGAAGCCGGGCTGCTACTTCGTGATCGGCAACGGCGACGGCAGCCACCGCGACGGCGGCCATGGCGAAGGGCCCTGCATGCTCCACAACCCGAGCTACGACTTCAACGACGCCCTGATCCCGATCGGCGCCACCGCCTGGGTGCGCCTCGCCGAGGCCTGGCTCGCCGCCCCCGCTTCCGCCTGAGCCGTACACGCCGCCCGGGGCGCGGCGGCAGTATCGCAGGGCCCGATCCTCACGCCCGCCGGACGACATGACCGCGGGACTGCAGGACCGCGGGTCGGCTGGCCCCATTGTCCAGCCAGAGTGGACAATGAATCTTCCGATGGCGACTTTTTCCGAACAGTGGCGGAGCGTAGCGTGGCTCCCGTGGAACGCCCGGGAGGTCCACGCCATGTTGATCGTCCGCCAGCGCTCGCCGGCCGCCGTGCTCGCGGCCCTGCTGATCGCGCTGCTGTTCGCCGCCTCGGGAAACCGGTCGCGGCACCACCCCGCACCCGGACCGGGGGCCGACCGATCGACGTCCGTGGGCCCGGGGCTTGCCGCCCCCTGCAACGCGATGGTAGCTTCCGGGCCATGAACCCTCGCGCCAGCCTCCCGCTGACCCGCCCCGCCTGCGCTCCCGCGCGGCGTCCGGCCGCGCCGCTGCTTCCGCTCCTGCTCCTGCGCTGACCAGCGCAGCAACCCCCACGCGCCACCGGTCGGCGCCAACAAGACCGAAACCCCCAGAGCGAAACCCGACAGGAAAGCCTCGTCCCGCTTTCCTCACCGCTTGCGAGTACCGCCGCCATGCTCGACGACCCCTCGACCAAGTACCGCCCCTTCCCGGCCATCGACTTGCCCGACCGCCGCTGGCCTTCCCGGGTCATCACCGCCGCGCCCACCTGGTGCAGCGTCGACCTGCGCGACGGCAACCAGGCGCTGATCGAGCCGATGGACTCGCCGCGCAAGCTGCGCATGTTCGAACAGCTCGTGAAGATCGGCTTCAAGGAGATCGAGATCGGCTTCCCGGCGGCCTCGCAGACCGACTTCGACTTCTGCCGCGAGCTGGTCGAGAAGGACCTGATCCCCGACGACGTCACCGTCCAGGTGCTGGTGCAGGCGCGCCCCGAGCTGATCGAGCGCACCTACCAGGCGCTGCGCGGCGTGCGCCGTGCGATCGTGCACGTCTACAACTCCACCTCGACGCTGCAGCGCCGCGTGGTGTTCCGCCAGGACCGCGCCGGCATCCGCGAGATCGCCGTCAAGGGCGCCCTGTGGGTGCTCGAGGGCGCGCGCCGCCACCCGGGCAGCGAGTGGCTGTTCGAGTACAGCCCCGAGAGCTTCACCGGCACGGAGCTCGACTTCGCGCTGGAGGTCAGCAATGCCGTGATGGACGTCTGGCAGCCGACCCCGGAGCGCAAGGCGATCCTCAACCTGCCCGCCACGGTCGAGATGGCGACGCCGAACGTCTATGCCGACCAGATCGAGTGGATGTCGCGCCGCATCGCGCGCCGCGACTCGATCGTGCTCAGCGTCCACCCGCACAACGACCGTGGCACCGGCGTCGCCGCCGCGGAGCTCGGAGTGATGGCCGGCGCCGATCGCGTCGAGGGAACGCTGTTCGGCAACGGCGAGCGCACCGGCAACGTCGACGTCGTGACGCTCGCGCTGAACCTGTACACGCAGGGCGTGGACCCGCGGCTCGACTTCTCGAACATCAACGAGGTCGCGCGCTGCGCCGAGCACTGCAACCAGCTGCCGATCCACCCCCGGCACCCGTACGTCGGCGACCTCGTGTTCACGGCGTTCTCGGGTTCGCACCAGGACGCGATCAAGAAGGGGCTCGCCGAGCTGAAGCCGGGCGATGCCTGGGAAGTGCCCTACCTGCCGATCGACCCGTCCGACGTCGGCCGCTCCTACGACTCGATCATCCGCGTCAACAGCCAGTCCGGGAAGGGCGGCATCGCGTACCTGCTCGAGCGCGACTACCAGCTCGTGCTGCCGCGCCGCCTGCAGATCGAGTTCAGCCAGGTCGTCCAGGCCGCCGCCGACACCACTGGCAAGGAACTGACCGCGGCCGAGATCTTCGCGCTCTTCAGCACCGAGTACCTCGACCGTCGCGCACCGCTCGCCTATCGCTCGCACCAGCTGACCGCCTCGGTCGACGGCCAGGACAGCGAGAAGCTCGTGCTGCAGCTCGAGCACGAGGGCCGGCCGCTCTCGCTGCAGGGCGTGGGCTCCGGCCCGATCGACGCGATCGTGAAGGCGCTGGGCCTGCCGATCGACGTCCAGTCGTACTCGGAGCACTCGCGCGGCACGGGCAGCGGCGCGCAGGCAGTGGCCTATGTCGAGGTCAGTGCGGGCCGCAGCACGCTGTTCGGCGTCGGTGCGCACGCCAACATCATCACGGCCTCGCTGCTCGCGGTGCTCTCGGCCGCGAACCGCGCGATCGCCCGAGGACTGGTGCAGCGACCCGCGGCGGCGGCCTGAGGCCGGTCGCCGCCGCGCGCCCCGGCGCCGCCCGCGCTACATCGCCGCCGGCTTGCTGCCGGCGGCCTTCGCGCCGCCCTTGACCTGCTCCACCGCGGCCAGCGCCTGCCTGACGTTGTCCGCCGCCGGCACGCCGCTGATCGTCGCGGCAACCTTGCCGTCGGGCGTGACGACGAAGGTCGTGCGCTCGATGAAGCCGTGCTCGATCGCGTTGCCGCGCGAGTCCTTCATGCCCTCGCGCTCGGTGATCTTCAGGTCGTAGGACCTCGCGATGCTGCCGTCGGCGTCCGACGAGACCGCGACCTTGCCGCCACAGTATTCCGGGTCGGCGGAGAAGTCGTTGAGGCGCGCGATGCTGTCCATAGAGACGCCGACGATCGAGGCGCCCGCGGCCGTGAACTTGTCCATGTTGAGCGCGAACTCGCGCGCCTGCACGTTGCAGCCCTGCGTGTAGGCCGACGGGTAGAAGTAGATCACCACCGGCCCCTTCTTCAGGGCGTCGGCGAGCGAGAACGGGAAGGCCTTGCCGGCGAGGGAGGCCTGGGCGGTGAACTTCGGTGCGGCGTCGCCGGGCTTCAGCGCGGCCTGGGCGGGCATCGCCATGGCGAAGACGACGGCGAGGGCAGCGGCCGGGGCGGCAAACGGTCGGAACATCGTCGGACTCCTTTCGGACGGTGGGTGGACCGGCGAGCCGCCGGGCCGGACGCCGAGCATAGCGCGCGTCCCGGCCGGGCGCTGCACCGCCCCACCGACAGGGTCCCGCGGCGGGCCGGTCGGCACCACGGCATCCCGCTGCGGCAGCGGCGGTTCAGACGCGGATCACCACCTTGCCGACCTTGTCGGCGCGCGCGAAGTACGCGATCGCCGCGTTGGCCTCGTCGAACGCGTACACCCGGTCGATCACCGGGCGCACCGACTCGTGGCGCGCCAGCGCCGCGACCATGTCGACCATCATCCTGCGGCTGCCGACCACGATGCCCTTGAGCGTCAGGTCGCGGATGATCAGCAGTGGCAGTCGCCGCGGCACCACGCCAGGACGCACCTCCCGATCCGGGCCGACGGGGCTCGCACCGACGTACATCACCCGGCCGCCGGAGCGGCAGGCTTCGAGGCACTGGTCGAGTTCCTCCAGGCCGACGGTGTCGACCACCAGCGCCGCTCCGCGCCCGCCGGTCTGCTCGCGCACCGCCTCGGACCAGGCCGGCCGCTCGCGGTAGTTGACCACGCCGTCGGCGCCGAGCTCGCGCATCCGCTCGAGCTTCGCGTCGCTCGACGAGGTGACGATCACGCGCGCACCGAGCAGCTTCGCCCACTGCAGCGCGAACACCGAGACCCCGCCGGTGCCGAGCGTCACCATCGTGTCACCGGGCCGGAGCCCACCCTGCTCCACCACCGCCTGCCAGGCCGTGAGCCCGGCGCTCGGCAGCGTCGCCGCCTGCTCGTAGGTCAGGTTGTCGGGCAGGCGCACCAGCGCCGCCGCAGGCACCGTGGCGTACTCGCGCAGGAAGCCGTCGCGGGTGAACCCGTGGTCCTCCTCGCGCATCGACACGTCCCACTGCCCGTCCAGCCAGCGCGAGTAGTGGATCATCGTGACGCGATCGCCGGGCGCGACCGCGGTGACGCCGGGTCCGAGCGCGACGACGTCGGCAGCGACGTCGCACAGCGGCACGAGGCTCGCCGCCGCGGGCGTCTTCCAGATGCCGTCGGTCCAGATCGCGAGGTCGCGCGCGTTGGGCCCGGTCGCGCGGATGCGCAGCAGCGCCTCGCCGGGCCCGGCCACCGGGTCGGGACGCTCGACGCGCCGCAGTTCCCGGGTGCGCGGATAGTCGCCGACCTCGTAAGCCTTCATCGATCCAACCTCCGCATCGGGCGAGGCCCGCAGGCCGGCATTATCCACGAGGACGATCGAGGACCCGCAGCGGCCGATTCGTGTAACGTTCCGGCCTGGCTGCCCGCGCCGCGACGCACTGCTGGCGCATTCACGAAGGTCCGAAGAACCACCGCAACATGTCGACACGATCCCTCCACGCCGGCTACCGTCCCTTGCTGCTCTCCGGGGGCCTGCACGCCTCGGCCGGGCGCACGCCCCGCAAGGTGGCGCTGGTCTGTGAGTCCGTCTCCCGCACCTACGCCGAGCTCGCCCAGCGCGTGCGCCGCGTCTGCGGCGGTGCGATTGCCCTCGGCCTGCGCCAGGGCGAGCGCGTCGCGGTCCTCGCCCCGAACTGCATCGAGTACCCCGAGCTGCTCTGCGGCCTCTCCGACGCGGGCGGCGTCGTCGCGACGGTGAACCCACGCTCCACGGCGCGCGAGCTCGAGGACCTGCTGAACGACTGCGGCGCGCGGCTGCTGGTGGTGCATCCCTCGCTCGCGGGCGTGGCCGGGCAGGCGCGCGTACCGACGCTCGGGCGGACGCTGGTGCTCGGCGAGGAGTACGAGGCCTGGCTTGCGGCCTCACCGGAGGCCGCACCGCTCGCGACGCTCGACGAGACCGACCCGTTCACCCTGGTCTACAGCTCCGGCACCACCGGCAAGCCCAAGGGCATCGTGATCTCGCACCGTTCGCGCACCCTGACCTTCCATGCGATGGCCATGGAGTACGGCTGCTACGGCCCCGACGACCTGCAGCTCGGCATCGCGCCGATGGCGCACGGCGCGGGATTCGCCTTCATCATGGCGTCGCTGTACTTCGGAGGCACCGTCGACGTGCTGCCGAAGTTCGATCCGCAGCGCGTGGTCGAGCGGCTGGCGCGCGAGCCGTTCACCGGCGTCTTCATGGTGCCGACGCACTTCCAGGCGATCTTCGGCATCGAGAAGGCGGTGCTCGACGCCCATCGCGGCAAGGCGCGCGCGCTGCGCGCGATCATGTCGAATGCCGCGGCCCTGCCCCAGGCCGTCAAGGAGAAGATCGTCGCCTACTGGGGCGAAGGCTTGCTGCACGAGACCTACGGCTCGACCGAGGCCGGCATCGTGACCAACCTGCGCCCGGCAGACCAGCTCGTGCGCCGCCAGAGCGTCGGCCCGGCATTCGCGCTGAACCACGTGCGGCTGCTCGACGACGCGGGCCATGAGGTGCCGCGCGGCGAGGTCGGGGAGCTGCACTCGCGCTCACCGTATCTCTTCAACGGCTACTGGAACCAGCCCGAGCAGACCGCCGAGACGCTGAAGCCCGGCGGCTGGGTGACCGCCGGCGACCTCGCGCGCCAGGACGAGGACGGCTACCTCTACATCGTCGATCGCAAGAAGGACATGGTCGTCACCGGCGGCTTCAACGTCTACCCGCGCGAGATCGAGGAGGTGCTGCACCGCCACCCGGCCGTGCAGGAAGCTGCGGTGATCGGCCGGCCCGACGAGTACTTCGGCGAGGCGCTGCGCGCGTTCGTGGTGTTCCGCACCGGCAGCGGCGCCACCCCGGCCGAGCTCGAGGCGCACTGCCGCGTCGAGCTCGCCGGCTACAAGGTGCCGAGGGAGTTCGTGCCGATCGGCTCACTGCCCCGCAACGCCGGCGGCAAGGTGCTGAAGACCGCGTTGCGCGGCCACTGAGGTCCCCCCTCAGCGTGCCCGGCCGGCGCTCGACGGCACCGGGTGCAAGGGTGAGCCGGTCTGCTCGAACGCGGTGACGTTCGCGATCGTCGTCTCCGCGATGGCGGTCAGCGCCTCTTCGGTGAAGAAGCCCTGGTGGCCCGTGACCAGCACGTTCGGGAAGGTCAGCAGGCGCGCGAAGACGTCGTCGGGAATGTAGCGCGTGGAGCGGTCCTCGAAGAACAGCTGCTCCTCCTCTTCGTAGACGTCGAGCCCGAGGCTGCCGAGGCGGCCGCCCTTCAGGCCGCGGATCACCGCCCGCGTGTCGATGACGCCGCCACGGCTGGTGTTGACCAGCATCGCGCCATGCCGCATCGACGCGATCGCGGCGTCGTCGATCAGGTGATGGGTCTCGGGCGTCAGCGGGCAGTGCAGGCTGACGATGTGGCTGCGAGACAGCAACTCCCGCAACGGCAGGTATTCCACGCCCAGCGCGAGGCACTCGGGACTGCGCACCGGGTCGGTCGCGACGACTTCGCAACCGAAGCCCCGCAGGATGCGCACCAGGGCGGTGCCGATCAGCCCGGTACCGACGACACCCACCGTCTTGCCCCGCAGGTCGAACCCGAGGAGCCCGTCGAGCGCGAAGTTGCCTTCCCGCAGGCGGTTGTAGGCGCGGTGGGTCTTGCGGTTCAGCGTCAGCACCAGCGCCATCGTGTGCTCGGCCACGGCGTGCGGCGAGTAGGCGGGGACACGCGCCACGGCGATGCCCGCTGCAGCCGCCGCCTCGAGGTCGACGTTGTTGAAGCCGGCCGAGCGCAGCGCCACCAGGCGCACGCCCGCGTCGTGCAGCACCTCGATGACGCCGCGACCGAGGTCGTCGTTGACGAAGGCACAGATCGCGTCCGCACCGCGCGCCAGGCTCGCCGTCGCCTCCGAGAGGCGCTCCTCGCGGAACTCGAGCACGTGGGCGCCCGCATTGCATCGCGCAAGGAACTCGTGGTCGTAGGACTTCGTGCTGAAGACGGCGACGTGCATGGGCATCGGTTCCTCCACCCGCGCCGCGTGCGGGCCGATCGTGCCTCCATTCTAGGAGCAGCGCCGCCGTCCGGGCGCCCGGCGGCTCCCCGAGGATCATCGATGCGGTTCATGACGACCATGCGCATCATGCGCTTGCCGCGCGGCCCGGGCTGCCCGACCATCTCCCCGGCCGACAGCCGATCCCGCCGGAGTACACCGCCATGAACCGCTCACCGCTATCCCCGGTCACCGCCGAGCACGTCGAGGCCTACCGGCGTGACGGCGTCGTGCTGCTGCGCAACGTGCTCGACGCGGAATGGATCGCCCGGATGCAGGCGGCGATCGCCGAGGTTATGGCCCGGCCGGAGGCCTACGGCGTTCTCGGCCCTTCGCACGGCGCCATGACCTCGGTCTGCTACATGTGGCGCAAGCCCGGCGCGTTCCGCGACTTCGTGTTCGACTCGCCGATAGCCGAGGTCACCGGCCAGGTGATCGGCGCGGACACCATCCGCATGTATCACGACCACCTGTTCGTGAAGCCCCCGAAGTCGCCGAAGATCATGCAGTGGCACTGCGACGAGACCGCCTGGCCGGTACTCGGCGAGATGGCGCCCAACATCTGGACCGCGTTCTCCCCGGTCAATGCCGGGAACGGCCGCATCGAGTACGTCGCCGGCTTCCACCGGCACTGCGTCGAACGCGGCCTGCGCTTCGGCTTCAAGCCCGACCAGGCGAGCGGCCTGTGCCCGAACTTCGAGGAGCACCGGAACGACCCGCAGTTCCCGTTCCGCTTCGTCAGCTTCGACATGGAGCCGGGCGACGCAGTCGTCTTCCACCCGCACACGCCGCACTTCTCCAAGGGCAACGATTCGCCGACGCTTGCCCGCATCGGCCTCGCGGTCCGCCTGTTCGGCGACGACGTGCGCTGGCACGACCCGGGCTACAAGGCCTACATCCCGGGCGTCACCGAGATGCCGGAGGGGCAACCGGTCGATGGCGAGCTCTTGCCGGTCCTTTGGCGCCGGCAGGTATCGGCTGCCGCCTGAGCCTGCGCTCCGGCAGCGCCGGCGGCCTTCAATCCGCCAGGTCCCGCCCGAACAGCGACTGCATCACCGTCGCCACGGGCTGGTCGAGCATCAGCGACAGCCCGCGCGTGTTCGCGCCCATCGTCGAGCGGTGCCCCTGGCCGCTGGTGTCGAGGGCCAGCAGCACGTCGCCGGCAACCAGCCGGCGCTTCTCCCCGCTGCCGACCTCCAGTTCCATCCATCCGTCGAGCATCACCGACACGCCGCCGGGACCCGAGGTGTGCCAGTCGACGAAGCGTTCCTGCGGCGACTCGGCGTACATCCAGCCCTTCGCGCCGAGCACGCCCGTGGAGAAGCGCCCCGCGGCGTCGGCCTTCAGCGCCAGGGCCGCCTCGGAGAAGTGGGATTGGCCGTCGCGGCCGCTGTACATGCAGTAGATCTTGCCCATCGCAGGTTTCCCGTCGTTGCCGCGCCCCGTCATGCCGCGCCGGCCCTGGCCCGCATCTCCAGCAGCTTCCCGGCCGTCAGGTCGTAGCGCGAGATCGCGAGGATCGCGATCACCTGGAACACCAGCGGCAGGATCGACATGCAGAGGTAGATGCCGCGGATGGCGCTGTCCGGCTGCTGCACGACGCGCCCCTCGGTCGCCTCGACGTAGCCCAGCGACGCCAGCACGAAGCCGATGATCGCCACGCCGACCGCTCCCGCCGCCTGCTCGACGAACACGAACACGCCGGTGAACACGCCCTCGCGCCTCAGCCCCGTGCGGTAGTAGTCGTACTCGATCGCGTCCGGCAGCATCGCCTGCGTCAGCAGGAAGGTGCCGCCGCCGGCGATCCCGATCGCGATCGCGCGCGCGAAGATCGCCGCGAGCGGCTCGTCGGGGCCGGCGAACCACCACGAGAAGTACGCGAGGCCGTAGCAGGCGCCGGCGAGCATGAAGCCGCGCTGCTTGCCGATCGCCCGCGTCACGCGCAGCCACAGCGGCTGCGAGGCGACCACCGACAGCGACTGCGCCAGCAGGAAGGTGCCGAGCCAGGCATCGGAGGCCTTCAGCACGTGCTTGGTGAAGTACGCGAAGGTCGTCAGCGTGAACGCCAGGGTCACGAAGTAGAGGCACTTCGCCACCAGCAGCCAGACGAAGGGCCGGTTCGACAGCGCCGAGCGCAACTGGTCGACGAGCCGCGGCGACGGCCCCGCCGGGCGCGCGGTCCGCGGTGCGTCGCGGATCAGCCAGACGCAGAGGACCGTCGTCAGCGCGGCGATGCCCGCGATCACCGTCGCCATCTTCGCGTGGCCGGCGCGCGTCGCGCCCCAGGCGGCGAGCAGCATGGGCCCGACGCTCAAGCCCAGCGAGGAACCCGCCGACGAGAACAGCACGCGGAACGACATCAGCTGAGTGCGGCCGTGGTAGCTGTCGGTGATCTCCGCTGGCATCGCGAGGTAGGGGATCATCAGCAGCGAATAGGTGGTGGCGAACGCCAGCATCATCACGGCCATGTAGACGACGAGCGCCGGGCCCGACTGCACAGGCACGGCGAACGCGGCCACGACCACCAGTGCGCTCAGCAGCCCGCCCACGAGGATCCACGGCAGCCGCCGCCCCCAGGGGGTCGAGACCCGGTCGCTGAACGCGCCCACCATCGGGTCGTTGAACGCGTCCCAGAACTTCGCCGCGGCGAAGATCGACGAGGCGATCGCCGCACCGATGCCGAGGGTGTCGGTCATGAAGCGCAGCAGCAGCACGTTGGCGGTGACGCTGAGGGCGCTGCCCGGCAGCGAGCCGAGGCCCCAGCCGATGCGCAGCCGCAGCGGGGGCTCGGTCACGCGGGTCGCCGCCTCCACCGTCCGCCGCCGCTCAGTACTTCGGCTTGCCGCGGCCGGACAGGATCTCGGTCGGGCCCTGCTTCGGGTCGAGGCAGTGCCCGGTCTTCGGCAGCTGCACCGAGACGCTGAAGCAGCCCTCCGGGCCGGCGCCGGACATGTGGCCGATGCCGTTGCAGTCCTCGGCGAACAGGATGTCGCCGTGGCCGAAGGCGTGCTCCGAGCCGTCCTTGAGCCGGACCACCAGCGTGCCGAACAGCGGGATCAGGATGTTCGGCTGGTTCGCGACGTGGAAATCCATCATGAAGCTCGGGCTCATCATGCCGAGCGTCACGCGCTCCGCCGGGCGGCGCAGCAGCCACTGCGTCTCGAGGTCCTGCGGCCCGGGCAGGTCGATGCGGCGGATCGCGGACTGGCCGTCCGGGGCGTTGTAGAGCTGGAATGCGCGCTTGAGCCAGGGACCCGATGCGGCAGGCCCGCCGCGGCTCACCGTGCCCACGGTGCCCGCCGTCGCGGCCGGCGGCCCGCCCGCCCCGCCGGCGGGAGCGCCCTGCGCCGGCGTCGCGCCGGCGGCGTCCGCCGCGTCGGCGCCCAGCGCGAGGCCCAGGCCGGCGAGTGCCGCACCGACCGTCCCACCGAACATCACGTCGCGTCTCTTCGGCATGCCTGCTGGCCCCCGCTCCGGAACGACCGCCATCGTCGCATCCCTTGGCTGCCTGTCCAACTCATGGCTAGCATGGCCGTCATGAAGAGCGCTCATCTGTCGCGGCTCGACCTGAACCTGCTCAAGGTGTTCGCGGCGGTGCACCGCGAACGGCACATCACCCGCGCCGGCCGCTCGCTGTTCATCAGCCAGTCGGCGGTCAGCCATTCGATCGCGAAACTGCGGAGACTGTTCGGCGACCCGCTGTTCGTCCGCACGCCCGAGGGCATGCAGCCGACCGCGCTCGCCGACCGGCTCGCCGACCCGATCCGGCGCGCGCTGCAGGCGGTCGGCGAGGCACTGCAGGCCGACCAGCGCTTCGATCCCGCGGCCGCCGAGCTCGAGTTCACCGTGGGGACGACCATGTTGCAGCCGTTCCATTTCCTGCCGGAGTCCTACCGGCGGCTGGAGCGCGAGGCGCCGCGCTGCAACCTGCTGATCCGGGCAGGGGCCTGGGACGAGGTGCTCGCGGCCCTCGACGACGGCAGCATCGACCTGCTGCTGGCGATCGGCACCGCGGCTTCGGACCGCGCGCTCGAGACCGCGCGCTTCGTCCGCGAGGACCTGTTCGAGGATCCGCTGGTGTGCGTGGTCTCGAGGCACAACGACCTGGTCGGCGAGACGCTCGACGTCGCGACCTACGCCCGCCTGCCGCACCTGATCATGGCCGGCGACCGCGTCACCCGCACCTGGATCGACGATGCCCTGGAGAAGCGCGGCCTGCGCCGGCGCATCGCGGTGACCGCGCCGCACCCCTTCGCGCTCCCGCTGCTGCTCGGCGGCACGCGGCTCGTCTCGACCGTGGCGCGCAGCCTGGTGTCCTCGTTCGTCGACACCGGCGAGCTGCGGCTGCTCGAGCCGCCGGTCGCCGGCACGCCCCACGTATTCCAGATGATCTGGTCCGCGCGCTCGGACCGCGACCCTGCGCACGGCTGGCTGCGGTCCGTGATGCGCGAGAGCTGCCGGGCGGCCGAGTCGCGCTTTGCCGGGGTGCCGGGCGCTTCGCGTCCGCGCAGCCCCACGACTCGGGCCCGGCGCGGCGCCGACGCACGGCGCAAGCCGCGATGAACGCCCGTCGAGCCCTGCTGGCTGGCGTCGCGACCGGAGTGCTGCTCGGCGCAGCGGGTGCGCGTGCCGGGGCCCCGGGCGCGCCGTCGGCTGCGTCGGTGGACGCCGTGCCGCGCCTCGAGGAAGTGGTCGTGACGGTGTCCGACACGGGCCGGCTCGTCGGCCTGCGCGATCGCGGCTGGAACACGGCGTGGCAGTTCGAGACGCTGCGCGGGGACGATCATTCGGGACAGGTCGACGCGTATCATCCGACCCCGCAGCGGCCGGTGCGCGCCGCCGGCTACGGCCGCTCGGCACGATCGACAGCGTCGCGGTGCGCGGGCGGCGGCTCCCGGCTGGTGCTCGAGGCCTTCAGCGCAGCGCACCGCGGTGCTCCTTGCACGGCACCGCCCTGACCCGCCGCCTGTTCACCTCGGCCGATCGCCGAGGGGCAGCGTGGCACGACGAGGACGAGCGACGACGATGGACACGATCTCCCGACGCACCCTGATCCGCACCATGGCGGGCGCCGGCGGCGGCCTGCTCCTCGGCTTCGTGTTCCCGGGCGCCACGGCCGCCGTCCCGCCACCGCGTTCCTGGACACCGATGCGCGACGGTGCCGAGATCAACGCCTGGCTCGCCATAGACGCCGACGGCAGCGTGACCATCCGCGTGCCGCACAGCGAGCAGGGCCAGGGCGCGCTCACCGCGGTCTCGCTGATGGTCGCCGAGGAGCTCGACGTGCCGTGGTCGAGCGTGCGCGCCGTGTTCGCCGACATGCACCGCCACGTCAACGACGGCCAGCCCTACAGGGTGACCACCACGCACGGCTCGCAGCTCGTGCGCCTGCAGCACCGCCACATCATGCAGGCCGGTGCCTCGGCACGCGAACGGCTGCGCGCCGCGGCCGCCGCGGCCTGGGGCGTGCCGCTGGCCGACGTGACGGCGCGACAGGGCATGTTGCGCGCCGCCGGGCGCGAGGCAACGTACGCGGCGATGGCGGGGGCAGCCGCGACCGTGACGCTCGCCGCCGAACCGGGCATCAAGCCACCGGGCGAGTGGTGGCTGCTCGGCAGGCCCGCGCCGCGCCTCGACGTGCCGCTGAAGGTCGACGGGCGCGCGCAGTACGCGATCGACGTGCGCCTGCCGGACATGGTCTACGCCGCGGCCAGGAGCTGCCCCGTGCCCTGGGGCCGGCTCGTGAAGTACGACTTCGACGCGATCCGCAGCCGCCCGGGCGTGATCGCCGCGGTCGAGTTCCGGGCGAAGCCCGGCAGGCGCGAGCTGTCCGACCTGCAGGATGGCGTCGCGGTGGTGGCCGACAGCTGGTGGCGCGCCGAGCAGGCACTCGCCGCGATGCCGATCGAGTGGGACCCCTATCCCGACGGCGACGTCGACCTCGCGAGCCAGGCGGCGCGGATGCGCGAGGTGCTCGGCACCCCCGGCAAGCTGAGCGCGGAATCCGGGACCGATGCGGCCGGCCGTGTCGCCGCCGCCCGCGAGGCCGCGGCGCGCGCCCCGCGCGGCGCGAGGCCGCGTTACGTCTCCGCCGAGTACCACCGGCCCTACGAAGCGCACGTGCGGATGGAGCCCGCGAGCGCCACCGTGCACGTCACCGACGCGCGCGTCGACGTCTGGTCGCCGACCCAGAACCCGGCCACGCCGCTGATGCTGGTCGCGGACCAGCTCGGCCGCGACCCCCGCGAGGTGTTCGCGCACACCGTATTCCTCGGCGGTGCCTTCGGCGGCAACGGCGGCGGCAACATGGCCGTGACGCGCCAGGCCGCCGAGGTCGCGAACCGCCTGCGCCGGCCAGTGAAGCTCCTGTGGAGCCGCGACGAGGACACGGCGCAGGGCAAGCACCGGCCACCGGTCTGGGCGCGCCTCGAGGCCGCGCTCGGCGACGAAGGGCTGCCCGAGGCGATCTTCACGCGCCTCGGCGGCTACACCGGCGGTGGCGCCGAACGCATCGGCGCCGGCATGCTCGACACGGCGCTCTCGAACATGCCCTATCGCGTGCCGCACCGCCGGCACGAGCGGCACACCGTCGCCGCACACGTCCCCACGGCGACCCACCGCGCACCCGGTGTGAACCAGAACGCGTTCATCATCGAGCAGTTCGTCGACGAGCTCGCGCTCGCCGGCGGCTGGGATCCGCTCGAATGGCGCCTGCGCATGACCGAGGGACTGGAGCCGTGGCAGCGCACGCTGCGCAAGCTGAAGGAGGTGGCGGGGTTCACGACCCGGCTGCCGCGGGGCCGCGGCATGGGGGTCGCGGTGGTCGAGGACCACGCGTCGTTCTGCGCCGCCTGCGCCACCGTCGAGGTCGGTCGCCAGGGCGAACTGAAGGTCGAGAAGGTGGTGATCGTCGTGAACAGCGGCTACGTCATCAACCCGCTGAACGCCGCCGAACAGCTCGAGGGCGCGGCATACTGGGAGCTGTCGCACGCACTGTACGGCGGCCTCGCGCTCGAGCGCGGCCGCGTCACCAGCACCAACTTCGACAAGTACGCCCTGCTGCGCATCGACCATGCGCCGCAGGTGGAATGCCACTTCGCCCCGTCGCAGGACGGCTGGTGGGGCGGGATCGGCGAGCCGGGCGGCCCGCCGACCGCGGCGGCCGTCGCGAACGCGATCTTCTTCGCGACCGGCAAGCGCCTGCGGACGACTCCGCTGGCCCGGCAGGACCTGCGCTGGTCCTGAGCGCTGCCGGCTGCGACGAACCGGGAGCGGCGCTGCGGCCGCCCCTCAGACCATCACGTCGGAATACACGCCGACCGACTTGCCGAGGAAGCGCTCGCCCTGAACCAGGCTCAGGCACAGCGCCGCGAAGTCCGCGTAGGTGACCCGGCTGCGCTCGCCCGGCGTGCGTCGCGCCGGATCGCGGTACTGGTCGAAGTCGGTGTAGTCGTCGTGGACCTTGAGCTTCAGGTTGTCGAGCCGCGGACCCTTGCCGAAGTTGCGTGCCCGCAGGATCACGGTCTCCAGGTCGCTGACTGCGATGATCTTCTCCATCCGCTGCATGTCGCCGTAGAGGTTGCGCGCGTTCCACACCCAGGTGCCGACCCTGTCCTCGGCCGGCGGCTTCTCCGGCGGGATCTGCTCCGGCCCGCCCGAACTCACGGCGATCAGCCGCCGGTTGCCCTTACGCCGCATCGCCGCGAGGATCGTCGCCGTGCCGACCGAGTAGACGTCGACGAAGCCGACTTCCTTGGAGTGGTCGACGACCCGCGGCCCGACCAGCGAGATCACCGCCTCGCGCCCGGTCATGGCCGCCGCGAGGCTCGCCACGTCGTAGACGTCGCCGCGCACGAGCGTGAGGTTCGGGTGCGGCGGCGACTCGACCTTCCCGGGACTGCGCGCCAGCGCGGTCACCTTGCGGCCCTGCGCCAGCGCCTGCGCGAGGATCTCCGGCGCCGAGCGCGCGGTCGCGGCGATCACCAGCACCGGCACGGGGCCGGCGGGGATCGTGGACGGCGAGGCGGCAGAGGCCGCCGCTGCCGACGTTCCCGCGGTGGCCCCTGCGCCGACGGCGAGGCCGAGACCCAGGGCATCACGACGATTCATGTCCGTGCTCCGCGAGACGCGTGGCGAGCGTCGACCGCGATACCTTAGGCGGCGCGCCCAGGACTGTCCAAGCGAGAGCCTCGCCGTCTCGCCCGGCGGGGCGCCGTCGCGGCGGCGGGCCCGTGCCGCCGTCTCAGAGGAGCCGCTCCCAGAGGCGCCAGAACCCCTCGACGCTCCTGCGCCACAACGGGCGGGCGCGCCATGCCTCGAGGGTGATGCGTCTCGCCGGCGCCAGGTCGCGTTCGAAGAGGGCCGTCATGCGCGCGGCGAACTCCGCGTCGATCACCACCACGTTCAGCTCGTCGTTGTCCGCGAAGCTGCGATAGTCCCAGTTGGCCGAGCCCACGGTCGACCAGATGCCGTCGACGACCAGCGTCTTGGCGTGGACGAAGGCCCGCGGCTCCTCGTGGATCTCGATGCCGGCCTCGAGCAGCGGGCCATAGTGGGCGCGGCCGGCATGCAGGATGCCCGTGAAGTCGCTGATGCCGGGCAGCAGCATCCGCACCCGGACGCCGCGCCGGGCCGCATCGACCAGCGCCTCCTGCAAGCGGTCGTCCGGCGCGAAGTACGCCATGGTCACGTCGATGCTCCGGCGCGCGAAGCTCACCGCGGCGAGCGCCGCGACGTAGGTCTCGCCCGGGCGGTCGTCGATCGAGCTGGCGTCGAGGCGCAGCAGCTTGTCCCCGGCGTCGCGGGCCGGTGGCAGGTAGCCCGCCGGCGTGAGCTCCGGGCAGCGCTGCTTCGCCCAGCTCGCGAGGAACAGCTTCTGGATCTCCTGCACCGCGGGCCCCTCGACCTGCACGTGGGTGTCGCGCCAGCCGTCCTCGATCGTCGGCCGGCCGCGGCGGATGATCGCGCTCGACGACGAGGCGTATTCGCCGCTGAAGTTGAGCCCGCCACTGAAGGCGACGCGGCCGTCCACCACCACGATCTTGCGGTGCGTGCGCTGTGCGTAGCGGCCGGTGCGCGAGTCGGCGGGGTTCAGCGGGTTGAACGCACAGAGCTGCACGCCGGCTGCCCGCAGGCGCTCGAAGATCGCAGCATCGGTGCCCATCGATCCGAGCGCGTCGTACAGCAGGTTGACCGTGACCCGGCGCGACGCCGCTGCGACCAGCAGGTCGGTCAGGCGGGTACCGCGGTGCCGTGCGTCGTCGAAGATGTAGGTCTCGAGGTTGACGTGGTCACGGGCACGCTCGATCGCCTCGAACACCGCGGCGTAGGTCTGGGGGCCATCGACCAGCAGGCCGACCTCGTTGCCCGCGACCAGCGGCGCGGGACTGACCTCCTCCATCGCCGCGAGGTGCCTCGCGAGCAGGTTGTCCTCGCCGATCTCGGCGAGCCGCCGCGTGATCCGCTCGCGGGTCGCGCGCGGCACGCGTCCGTCCGGGCCGACCAGCCGCAACGGCGCGGCGCGCCGGTCCAGCGGCCGCGTCCGGTCGAGTTGGGCGTCCGGCAGCGGACCGAGCCATGCGCAGGCCTGCATGCAGACCATCGACAGCACGGCAGCACAGGCCGCCCTGTATCCGGCGCGGCGTCGCGTCACCAGAGACCCTCCCTCGGACCGCGCCACGATCGCGGCGCGGCGGCCCGTGAGGGGCCGACCCTCGAATTGGCGGGCATCGAGCGTCCCCGCGACGTCGGACGACCGGGCGAAGCCGTGCCGGAGGCGGCTGCCATGCCCTGTAGGACACTTGCAACGCCCACCGTCGGCGGCGGCTGGACGCTGGCGGCAGTCCGGCCTAGATTGGCCGGATGCTCGACCGACGCACGCTGATCGTCTCCGGCGCACTGCTCGCCGCCTCGTCCCGCCTGCAGGCCGCAGGGCCTGCGGTTGCATACCCCGGCGAGGGGCCCTGGACCCGACGCGGCACGGTCGCGCGGCCGGGCGGCGTGATCGGCTACGCCATCGCGGGCCGCGGCCCGACGTTGGTCGCGCTGCCGAAGCTCGGTGGCTGGATCGACGACTGGTCGCCACTCGCACGCGAGCTCGCGGCGGAATACACCCTCGTCGCACTCGACCCGCCCGGCCACGGCACCTCGCGGATGGCCACCGAGCCGCCCCAGGTGCAGACTCTCTCGGAATCGGCCGCGATGATCCGCGCCACGCTCGAGGAGCTCGACGTCGGGCCCTTCGTGCTGATGGGCAACTCGCTCGGCGGCTGCATCGCGGCGACCATGGCGGCGCTCTGGCCGAAGTCGATGACCCACCTGGTGCTGGTCAGCACCGCGATCTACCCGAAGGACCCGCTCGCGCAGGTCCTCGCCGACGAGGCGCGCGCCGACCCGCCGGTGTACGAGCCCGATGGCGATCCGCTGCCGCGCAGCCCGGAGAGCGCGATGCGGACCTTCGGCATGAGCGCCGCCTTCACCGCGCAGATGAATCGCAGCCGCGCCGCCGCGGGCCGCTGGATCCGCGCCTCCGAGCGGGGCGTGCGCCGCGAGGGCCTCGCGGAACTGCTGCCGCGGATCGAGGCGCCGACCCTGCTCGTGTACTCGGACACCGGTACCTACGTGCGTCACCGCATCACCGCCGAGAAGCTGCTGCGCAACCGGCGGACGGCGACGATCCCCGGCGCCGGCTCGTTCGTGCACCAGGAGAAGCCCGCCGAGACGGCGCGCGCGATCCGCGATTTCCTGCGCGCATGAGCGCGACTGGCGACGCGGACGGCAGGCTGCCGTTCCGCGTGCGCGCCGGCTGGGCGGTCGGCACGTTCGTGACGACCAGCCTGCTGTTCCTGACCAGCACCTTCTTCCTGCGCTTCATGACCGACTACGTCGGCATCGCGGCCGCGCTCGCCGGCACCCTGCTCGCCTCGACCAAGCTGGTCGATGCCTTCCTGAATCCCCTGGTCGGGGTGGCGAGCGACCGGGCCCGCACGCCCGCCGGACGCCGCCGCCCCTTCCTGCTCGCGGGCGCGCTGCTCGGCGGTGCGACCCTGGTCCTGCAGTTCTCGGTGCCCGCGGCGCTGCAGGGGCTGGCGCAGGTCGCCTACGTCTTCGCCACACTCGTGCTGGTCTCGCTGAGCTACGTGTCGTTCAACGTGCCCTACCTCGCGATGCTCGCCGAGATGACGCCGAGCCCCGACGAGCGCGCGGTCCTGGTGTCCTTCCGGGTCCATGCGCTCGCTGCCGCGCAGTTCATCGCCGGCGGCCTCTCGCCGCTGCTGATCGACGCCTTCGGCGGCGGCCGTGCCGGCTTCACCGGCATGGCGATGGTGATGGGCGGGGTCATCGTCGCCGCGGGCGTCACCTGCTTCGTGGCGACGCGCCCCGCTCCGCGGACCACCCTGACCGAGGTCGCCCGCGACCGCTTCTGGTCGTCGCTGCCGACCCTGTTCCAGAGCCGGCTGTATGTCGCGCTGGTGCTGGTCAAGGCCACGTTCCTGGTCGGCTCGACTGCGCACACCGTGACCGCCACCTACTACGTACGCTACGTGATGCAGGCGCCGAACGCGGTGCTGTCGGCGTTCCTGCTGGTCTACTCGATCGGCATGATCGCCTCGCAGGTGGCCTGGCTCGCCGCCTGCCGCCGCATCGGCAAGGTGCGCGCCTTCCTCGGCGCCAGCGCGGTCTACGCGACCGTGAGCGTGCTCTGGGCAGCGCTCGGCGCGGACGCGCCGACCTGGCTCTTCATCGTGCTGTCCTTCGTCAACGGCGCCGGCGCGGGCGGGCTGCTGCTCTGCAGCGAATCGCTGCTGCCGGACGCGATCGACGACGACTGCCGCCGTTCGGGCACGCGCCGGGAGGGCACGCTGGCGGCGCTGTTCGCGTTCACGGAGAAAGCTGCGAACGCGCTCGGCGTGGCGCTCGTGGGCTTCGTGCTGGCGTGGTTCCAGTACCGGGCGCCGCCCGCCGGGCAGGCCATCCCGCCCAACGTCGTGCGGGCGATCATGGCCTGCTTCGGCCTGGTGCCGGCATTCTTCGTCGGGATCAGCGGCCTGTGGTGGGTGCTGGCAAGGGGGGCGCGACCGGCTCCGGGCCCCGCGGCGCGGTGAACGCTGCGCAACTGCACCCTGTTTTCCCTGCGCCGCGGGCGTATGCTCGGGGCATCGTCTGGCCGCCGTGCCGCGCCCGGGCGACCTCGCGCAGGGCTGCGCGGGGCGCACCGGCCCAGTCGCAAGGAAGCCTGCGCATGGTCGATCCCGCACGTGTCGAGACCTACCTCCAGGTGCTGCTGCGCGGCGATCGCCGCCAGGCGCTGGAGGTCGTGGATGCGGCGCTCGCCGCCGGCCTCGCGATCGACGAGGTCCAGGAAGACATCGTCCGCGAGTCGCAGCGCCGAATCGGGGCGCTGTGGGAACAGGGCGTCATCGGCATCGCCGAGGAACACATGGCGACCGCCATCTCGCGGCAGGCGCTGGCCCACCTCCACGAGTGCGCGCTGCCCGCGCTGCTGAAGGACGAGCGCGTGCTCGTGGCCTGCGTCGAGGGCGAGGTGCACGACTTGCCCGCGCGCATGGTCGCGGACCTGCTGGACCTCGCCGGCTACGACGTCCGCTTCCTCGGCGCCGACCTACCGACCGACAGCCTGCCGGCGATGCTCGCGCGCTTCCGGCCGCAGGTGCTGGCGCTGTCCGTCACGCTGCCGCAGAACCTGCGCCGGGTGGCACCGGCCGTCCGGCGCGCGCTCGCCAGCGCGCCCGGGCTGCAGGTGGCGGTCGGCGGACGGGCCGTCAACCTCCACGGCCGCCTGCCACGCATCGACGCAGCCTCGCCGATCCTGGCGCCGGACGCGCGGGCGCTGGTGCACGCGCTCGACCAGCGGTTCGGCTACGCACCGTCCTTCGGCAAGGCGCCGCTCGACGCGTAGCCCTGCTCCGGCGCGGCGCAGGCGGCAGCCGCGGTCAGCCGAGTTCCTTCGCCCAGGGCTGCCAGGCGTCGAAGAACGCGGCGTGCTTCTCGAGGTCGACCGGGCGCATCAGCCGCCGCATCTCGTCGGCCGTGCGGCACTTGCGGCCGTGGTAGTAGCCCACGGTCCAGGCGGCCTTGCCTCCGTAGCGCTCCGGGTTCGCCACCGTGCGCGAGGTGATCGTCTCGCCCTCGGCAGGCACGAAGCCCGCCGACGCGCGGGCGCCCGCCGGCGTCCGCAGCACGCTGATCTCGGTCAGCGTGTCGACCGCGCCGTCGGGACGGTTCAGGAAGATGTCGGTCTTGGAGATCGCCGAGCGCGCGCCGCCGTAGGGCATCGCTTCCCAGAAATAGCCCGAGTATCGGGCGATGGTGCCGTTGGCGGCACGGCTCTCCTGCGTGAGGCTGCCGTCCGGCTCGACGCGCAGGCTCAGTCGCAGGGGATCCGAGACCTCGACGCTGATCGGCTCGCCCGACACCGGGTGGCGATGCTGCGTCGAATAATCGCCCGCCGGCGTCACGCTGCCGACGGTCTCGACGTAGGGCAGGTCGTAGGCGCCGCCGCCGAGCGACTTCACCAGCGAGGCCATCACGACGATGCGGCCGTTGTAGGGCGTGGCCGCGCCGTCGACCAGCAGGAACTCGGTACCGAACACGTACCAGAAGGTCGGCTGGCCATCGAGCCGCGCACGCAGCGACAGCCAGAGGTCGCGCGCCTGCGAGGTGGGCGGCGGCATCGGGTTGACCGCGCGTGCCGGCGCGGCGGCCGCGAGCGCTGCGCCCGGCGCGCCGAGCATCGCGCCTGCGAGGGCCGGCGCCCCGAGCATGCCCCCGAGCATGCTGCGGCGTGACATCAGATCGACGAGACCCGGCCCGGAGTGCCTACGACGCGCCATGTGATCCCCCTGCTCGATCGACTCGATGATGCAGCGTAGGCGCGGCGGCGCCACTCGCACCACGGGTGCCCGGGAGCCGGCGGCACGCCGTCCGGATTGCGGGCAGCGCCTGCGGCGAGCGGATCCCTCAGGCCTTCGGCTTGCGGTCGCGCGCGTACATCTCGAAGCTCGAGACGTTCGGCTCGACCCATTTCTCGGGCGCCGTGAGGTACTTCGGGAAGCGCTTCTCGGTGTAGTCGAGCACGTGCTTCGGCAGGTCCTCGACGCGATCGAGCTTCAGGGTGTGCGAGCGATAGAAGAGGTGCCCGGGCCGCTGCCCCATCAGCATCCACGGCAGCCAGGCCGCGATGCGGTTCCAGCTGCCGTAGGGCTTGAGGCTCGGCACGCTGCGGTCGGCGAGCTCGTTCGCGTCGACACGCCACTGCTGGTACTCGCTGACCCGCGCCATCTCGCCCGGCGACTCGCGCTTCCAGACCTTCGGGTCGAGCGGCGTCTTCCAGGCGAGGTTGACGTCGAAGCCCGCCATCGCGTGCGGCCCCTGGAAGTGCCAGGGCATCACGAACGGGATCACCTTCGAGACCTCGTCCTTGGTCGCGCCGAAACCGAGCCGGAACTCGGACTTCATGTGCGAGTTCACGGGGTCGTTGTTGATCGGGTAGGTCTCGACCACCTCGCCGCCCAGCAGCGGGTTCGCCCAGCTCTCCATGATCTTGCCGCTCGCGAGGTCCTTGTAGTAGCCGACCTCGCGCCAGAGGGCACGATACGAACCGTCTGGCTGCGGCAGCGTGCGGCCGATGCCGAAACCCTCGACGTCGAACAGCGGCTGGATCACCTCCTGGTCGCCGATCACCGAGAACACGCGCCCGCCGAACCAGCCGACGGTGACGTCGCCGGGGTCGATCGAGCGCGTCATGCGGATGTAGGCGTCGAGGTTGTCCTTCGCAGCCAGCGGGTCGAAGCCCTTCGGGGCCTTGCCCGAGGCGGAAGGCAGGCCGACCGCCTGCGCGTCGGACGAGCCGAGCGAGGTCGAGAGGATCACGGGCATGGCGCCGGCCGCCACCTTCAGCAGCCAGCGACGGTCGAGCGGGGCCTGCAGCAGTCCATTCAGCATCGGGGTGCTCCTTGCGCGGGGATGCACCCGATTGTCGGGCGCGCGCCGGATGACCACCAATGCGTTCCCCAGCCGGCTCCATGCGAGGCGCGCATGACACCTGCGGAACGCGACCGCCGCGACGCGCGTGCCGCTCCAGGGCACGACCGGCTGGGGCGCACGCTGCGCACGGCGTGAATCGTGCCGCGGACCGGTTGCGGCCAGCGCCGACGGCTCGGATAAGCTGGCCCGGAACGGAGGAGTCCCGTCATGGATACGCGCTGGTCCCGTCGCACCCTGGTGCAGGCCATGGGTGCCACCGCACTCGCCGCGGCCGCCGCCCCGCCCGCCCTCGGCGCACCCGACCCGCGACGCGTGCCACGCGCGGGCTGGGACGCGATCGTCGTCGGCGCCGGCACGACCGGCCTGCCGCTCGCGATCTTCGCCGCGCGGCGCGGCGGCAAGGTGCTGCTGCTGGACATCGCCGGGGAGACCGGCGGCACGCTGCACGTCTCGACCGGCCAGATGAGCGCGGCCGGCACGGCGCTGCAGCGCGCGCGCGGCATCGCCGACACGCCGCAGGAGCACTACGACGACCTGCAGCGCATCTCGCGCGGCACCATCGACCCCGCGATCTCGCGCCTCGCGGTGTTCAACGCCGCCGACACCTTCGACTGGCTGGTGTCGCGCGGCTTCCAGACCCTGCCCGGCCACCCGGTCAGCGGCGAGGCGCACGAGCCCTACAGCAAGCCGCGGTACTACTGGGCGTCGCAGGGTGGCCGCTCGATCATGCAGCTGCTGCAGCGCGAGGTGCAGGCGCCGGTCGAGCGCGGCCAGGTGTCGATCCTGCTGAAGCACGATGTGTTCGAGCTGCTGCAGGCGCGCGACGGCGCGGTCCGCGGCGTGCGCGCTCGCGACGACGCGGGCGCGACGCGCGAGTTCACCGGCCGCTCGGTCGTGCTCGCGACCGGCGGCTATGCCGCGGATCCGGCCACCTACCAGCGCATCACGGGGCGGCCGCAGTACATCGACATGCCGTATCGCCACAGCCGCGGCCGCGGCCTCGAGCTCGGCCTCGCCGCCGGCGGCCGGATGCGCGGCCTAGAGAACTACATGGCCAACTACGGCCTGGTGCTGACGTCCGACGACCACCCGGCGAGCCTGTTCGCGCGACCGCAGGATTTCCCGCAGAAGCGCCCGCCCTGGGAGATCCACGTCAACGCCGAGGGGCGTCGCTTCGTGCGCGAGGACGTGCCGAGCGTCGATGCCCGCGAGCAGTCGCTGCTCTACCAGACCGGCGGCCGGCGCTGGATCGTCTTCGACCAGGCGATCCTCGACGCGGCGCCCCCGGTGCTGCAGGGCCTCTCGACCGAGGACCTCCGCGAGGCGTTCGATGCACACCCATGGTTCAAGCGCGCCGACTCGCTCGCCGGGCTCGCACGCGCCGCCGGCATCGATGCGAAGGGGCTCCAGGACACCGTGACGATGTACAACTACGGCGTGCGGACCGGCCAGGATCCGCTCGGTCGCCAGCACCATCCGCTGCCGATCGCGAAGCCACCGTTCCATTCGATCAAGACCCAGGCGACGACCGTGACCTCGGCGGCCGGGTTGGCGGTCGACGAGTCGCTGCGGGTAGTGCGCGAGGACGGCAGCGCGATCCCCGGGCTCTACGCCGCCGGCGAACTGCTGGGCGCGGGTGCGCTGCAGGGCAAGGCTTATTCCGGCGGCATGATGGTGACGCCTTCGCTGACCTTCGGCCGCCTGCTGGGTTCGCGGATCCTGCCGGTCTGAGGTCGCGATGACCGCCCTCGGTGCCGCAACCTGCCGCGTCGCGCGCCCGCCCGCGCGGCTGCGGGGGACCGGCCGCCCGTACGCCGCGCTCGCCGGACTCGCCCTGGGGGTCGCCATCGCGACGCTCTCCGCCGCGCCGTGCGCGCAGGCCGCGACGCGCGGCACGCCGGCCGCGGCCGCGTCGCCGGCCGAGGCACCACCGCCGCGCCTCTCGCTCGAGGAGCTGCGGCGGATGTACCGCTCGCCGCAGGACCGCGTGCTCGACGTCGACGGCGTCGAGGTCTACTACCGCGACGAGGGCCGCGGCCCCGCGATGCTGCTGATCCACGGCTCGCAGAGCACCCTGCGCACCTGGGACGAACTGGCGCGCGTGCTCCGTCGAAGCTTCCGCGTCGTGCGCTACGACGTGCCGCCGAACGGCCTTTCGGGCCCGATCCCGGACGCCGTGCTCGGCCGCCTGCGACCGTCCGACGTGCCCGCCCGCCTGCTCGCGCACCTCGGCATCGGCCGCGCCACGGTGGTCGGCGTGTCCTCCGGCGGCACCACCGGCATCTTCCTCGCAGCCGAGCATCCCGACCTGGTGGAGCGCCTCGTGGTGTCGTGCGCGCCGGCCGACCCGGTCGACATGTCGAAGCTCGTCAAGTCACCCGCGATGCTGGAGGCCGAACGCCTGTACGGCGACTACATGGACTACGGCCGCTCCAAGCCGCGGTCGTTCTGGCGCACCTATGTCGATTTCTACAGCGCCCGCCCGGGCCGCGTGTCCGACGACATCGTGCAGCAGATGTACGACTTCACGCGCCGCGTCCCCGAGCGCCACGCCACCGCGCTGACCGGCGTGGTCGCCGACCAGGCGAAGGCGATCGGCGCGATGAACGCGGTGCGCCAGCCCGTGCTGCTGCTGTGGGGCGCGGCCGACCCGCTGCTCCCGCCGTCCGCCGCGCACGCGCTGGCGAAGCACCTGAAGAACGCCAGCCTTTCCCTGCTGATGATCCCCGACGCGAGCCACTACCCGCCGATGGAGATCCCGCGGCGCTACGCGGCGGTCCTCGCGACCTGGATGACGCAGGCGACGCCGCCGCCCTGAGCGGCCGGCGGCGACGCGAGCGGTCCGCGGGCGTATGCTCGGCGGCAGGCAGGGGGAGCCGCCGTGGTCTTCAACACGCTGACGTTCGTCGCGTTCTTCGCGATCGTCCTGGCGCTGCATTCGCTACGCCTCGGCTGGACGACGAAGAAGGTCAACCTGCTGCTCGCCAGCTACGTGTTCTACGCGGCCTGGAACCCTCCCTTCATCCTGCTGCTGTGGATATCCACGGTCGTCGACTGGTACGCGGCCCAGGGGCTGGTGCGTGCCGAAGGCAAGGCGAAGCGGCGCGCGTGGATGCTGGTGTCCGTGGTCGCGAACCTCGGCATGCTGCTCTACTTCAAGTACGGCAGCTTCCTGCTCGGGAATTTCACCGCGCTGCTCGCCTCGTTCGGCGTCGACTACCGCCCACCGGCGCCCGACATCGTGCTGCCGGTCGGCATCTCGTTCTACACCTTCGCGACGATGTCCTACACGCTGGACATCTACCTGCGACGCGCCGCGCCCGCGCGCAGCTTCCTCGACTACGCACTGTTCGTGACCTTCTTCCCGCACCTGGTCGCGGGCCCGATCATGCGTCCCACCGAGCTCGTGCCGCAGTTCGAGGTGCCGCGGCGCGCCAGCGCGCAGCAGCTCGCCTTCGGGCTCGGCCTGATGACGCTCGGCCTGTTCAACAAGGTGGTGCTGGCCGACACCCTGCTCTCCGGTGCCGCGGAGCGCGTGTTCGACGGCGGCCGCGCCCCGGGGATGCTCGACGCGTGGATCGGGACACTGGCCTTCAGCGGCCAGATCTTCTGCGATTTCGCCGGCTACTCGACCACCGCGATCGGCGCCGCGCTGTGCCTCGGCTTCGCGATGCCGGACAACTTCCGCTTCCCCTACGCCGCCGTCGGCTTCTCCGACTTCTGGCGGCGCTGGCACATCACGCTCTCCTCGTGGCTGCGCGACTACCTCTACATCCCGCTGGGCGGCAACCGGCACGGGCCGCTGCGCACCGCCGCCGCGCTGATGGGCACGATGCTGCTCGGCGGCCTGTGGCACGGCGCGGCCTGGACCTTCGTCGTGTGGGGCGGACTGCACGGCACCTACCTGGTCGTCGAACGCGGCCTGCGCGCACGCTTCGCCGCGTGGCAGCCCGGCCCCGTGGCGCTCTTCGCCCTGGGTCTCCTGACCTACGCACTCGTCAACCTCACCTGGGTGTTCTTCCGCGCCAAGGACTTTCCGACGGCCTGGCAGGTGCTGCGCGGCATGACCGGCTTCAACGGCGACGCCAGGCCGATCCTCGCCACCGCATTCGTCGCCATCGTCACCGCGGTCGTGGCCGGGCTGCTCGCCGCGCACTGGTACATGCGCGAGCGCACGCTCGAGTCGGTCGTGGCGCGCGCGCCGCCGACCCTGGTGGCCGTGCTCTGGGGCGTGATGGCCTTCGCGATCGTGATCTCGCAGGGAACCGGGAATGCGTTCATCTATTTCCAGTTCTGATGGCGCCGTGCGCCTGACGGCCGCCGACCGGCCGGGCGTCGCGCAGCCCGTGCCCGTGCGCGACGTCCCGCCGCTGCCCTGGCCGAGGTTGCTGCTCGCCGCGCTGCTGCTCGCGGTGACGCTGACCGCCGCCTGGGAGGCCTGCTGGCGCAGCCAGGGTGCGGTGCCGGCGTTCCGCGACGACGCCGCGCTGTGGACCCTGCAGCGCGACCGCATCGACCGCGGCGAGGGCGACGCCACGGTGCTGGTCGGCTCCTCGCGCAGCTTCTTCGACGTGCAGCTGCCGGTCTGGGAACGGCTCGGCGGCCGCCGCCCGGTCCAGCTGTCGCTGGTCGGCACGTCGCCGCTGTTCGCGCTGGAGGATCTCGCCGACGACCCGGAGTTCCGCGGCGCGCTGCTGGTCGACGTCGCCCCCGACCTGTTCTTCACGGGCTTCGAGAACAAGTCCGGGTTCGCGGAATACCGCGCGAAGCAGAGCCCCTCGGAACGCGTCGGCAAGTGGCTCTCGATGACCTTCGTCGAGCCCTACCTCGCCTTCTACCACGAGGACTATGCGCTCTTCCCGGTGCTGCGCCGCCAGCCGTGGCCGCAGCGTCCCGGCGTCCGCGGCCTCACGGCCGTCCGCCGCCTCGAGGTGATCGGCCGGGACCGCGCCACGCACATGTGGGCGAGGGTGGAGGACGACCCGGAGTACCGGGAACTCACTCGCCGCATCTGGACCGAGCGTTTCCAGGGCCGGCCCGGCGGCCCCGATGGAGCCACGCCCGGGCAGGTCGCCGACCGGCAGGTCGCACGCGCCGCCGCCGCGGTCGCGAAGCTGCGCGCCCGCGGCGTCCACGTGCTGTTCGTCCGCCACCCGACCGGCGGCGACTACCTGGCATTCGAGCGCCGCGCATTCCCGCGCACCACGACCTGGGATCCGCTGCTGGCGCGCACGGGCGCGCCGGGCATCCACTTCGAGGACCATCCGGGCCTCGAGGCGGGACTGGAATTCCCGGAGTGGTCGCACATGTCGCGCGCGTCCGCCGAGCGCTACACCGAGCGCCTGTACCGACTGATCGAGCGCGAGCATCCGCGGCCCGACGGCCGCCGCTGGTGAGCGTTGCCGGGCCGACGGCCCCTCAGAACCGGATCATCTTCTCGCCGAGCAGCCGCCCGAACACCAGGCAGGGCATCGCCATCATCCCGCCGACGAACGCGTCCCCCTGCAACTGGCCGGAGCCTAGGATCTCGCCCGCCGCGTAGAGCCCCTTCACCGGGCTGCGATCCGGCCGGATCACCCGCAGTTCGCCGTCGACCGCGAGGCCGGCGGTGGAGGTGACCGAGGCGCCCTGCTGGCGGATCGCGTAGAACGGGCCCTTCTCGATCGCCGCAGGCATGTGCAGGCGGCCGAAGTAGTCGCGGCCGGCGGCACGGCCCGTGTTGTAGGCCTTCACCGTCGCCACGAGCCCCGCCGGGTCGATGCCGATCGCGCGCGCCAGCTGATCGAGCGTCTCCGCCCGGGTGAACGGGAACTGCCTGTTGAACGCCTCGGCCATCTGCTCGCGCGTCCAGCCGTACACCATCGGCGGCGCCTGCTGGAAGATCGCGTCGTCGAACACCACCCAGTAGCGCAGGTTCGGCTGGCGCAGCAGCGTGTGCTCGCGCTGGTCGACGCTCGGCTCGTCCTCGCGGATGAAGCGCCGCGCATTCATGTTGACGTAGATCTCCCACGGCGGCCGCTCGTTGGGATAGGTGTTGACGCGGCCGATGATCGGGCTCGGGAAATCGTCGTCCCGCAGCAGCCAGCCGAAGTTGCTGAGGTATCTGTCGCGTCCGCGCAAGAAGCCGCCGGCCTCGACGCCGAGCTCGATCCCCAGCCCCTTGTTGTACGGGTAGGCGGCGCGCGCAAAGAGCGGCACGCCGACCATGCGCTCGAACATCTCCGGATTCGCGGCATAGCCGCCGGCGGCCAGCAGCACGTTGCGCGCCCGCACGCGCCGGCGCCTGCCGTCGCCCTCCTCGGTGACGACGCCGGTGACCGCGCCGTCGACGTCCTGCACGAGGCCGACGATGCGCGTCGAGAGCTGCTGGGTCACGGTGCCGCGCGCCACCTGTTCCTCGACCTTGGCGATCAGCACCTTCGCGATCGAGCGGCCCCAGTCCTTGCCCCAGTAATAGCGCGCGACCGAATAAGGCTCGTGCGCGTTCGACAGCGAGGGCACGTCCGGCACCAGGTCGTAGCCGTTGTCGCACAGCCAGTCGAAGGTCTCGGCGGCGTTGAAGATCGCGAGCCGCGCGAGGTCCTTGTCGATCGTGCCCTTGCTGATCCGCAGGGCCTCCTCGTAGTGCATCTCCGGCGTGTCGTGGATGCCCTTCTGCTTCTGCAGCTTCGTGCCTGCCGCGCTGATCTGGCCGTGCGCGACCAGCAGCGAGCCGCCGAGCTCGGGAGACGCGTCGACCAGCAGCACGCGACCGCCCCGCGCGCCGGCGAAGATCGCCGCCGAGAGGCCGGTCGTGCCCGCGCCCATGATGACCAGGTCCCACTCGCGCTCATGCCAGGGTGCCGCGCCGCACGCGTTCGCTTCGCCCATGCCCACCTCCGGGATCGAGGCGATGATAGCCCCGGGCCCTGCGATGCCGGACCTCAGGTATCGCGGGTGCTCACCTGCAGGTCGCTGCCCACGGCCGAGTCGGCACGACCCGGATCGAGCACGATGCGAAAGTCCGTCTTCCACTCCCGCCGGTCGACCTCGAAGCGCAGGTACCCGCGCTGTGCCCCGTTCACGTGGTCGACGTGGGGGTTGAAGGCCTTGGCGTCGGCGAGCACCTGCCACCACGGGCAGTGCGACGACACCGACGTACCGCAGTAGTTGTGGCCGATGCGCCGCGACCGCGTGTCCCAGGGATCCTGGTGGATGCGCATCGCCGCCGAGCAGTGCCAGTCCCCACTGAGCACGACGGGGTTGGGCACGCCGGCCGCCAGTGCGTCGATGATGCGCTGCCGTTGCAGCGGATAGCCGTCCCACTGGTCCATGTTGACCACCGGCGCCTTCCCGCCGGGCGAGTCGTAGCGGTACGGCGCGAACCAGGTCTGCGACGCGATCACGTTGAACGGTGCCGCCGAGCGGCGCAGCGAATCGAGCAGCCAGCGCTCCTGCGCCGCGCCGGTCATCGTCAGCGTCGGGTCGGACAGCTGCTCGCAACCCGCCTGCCCCGGGAAGCCGTCCCCACATGGCTGGTCGGAGCGATGCTGGCGCGTGTCGAGCAGGTGCACCAGTGCCGGCCCGAACTGCCACGCGCCGTACATCCGCAGGCTCGCGTCGAGGCCATCGAGCAGCGGCGGCTGCTCGATCGGCATGTGCTCGTAGTAGGCCTGCAGCGCCGCGAGCTTGCGGACCTTGAACTCCAGGGGCGTCTGCGCCCACGGGTCCTCGGGCACGTCGCCCGCCCAGTTGTTGTCGACCTCGTGGTCGTCCATCGCGACGATCCACGGGCTCGCCGCGTGCGCGGCCTGCAGCTGCGGGTCGCTGCGATAGAGCGCATGCCGGTTGCGGTACTGCCAGAGGGAGACGACTTCCGGCCCGTCGTGCTCGCGAACGTTGGTGAACCCGAGCATGCGACCGGCCACCTGGCGCTCGACGCTCCGCGGGCTGCGCCCGCCCTCGTAGATGTAGTCCCCGACGTGGATGACGCAGTCGGGCGCCCAGCGCGCCATGTCGCCGTAGGCGGCGAAGTAGCCCGCCTCGTAGGAATTGCAGCTCGCCAGCGCGAGGCGGGCCGTGCCCGCCCGCGGGTCCGCGGTGCGCGTGCGTCCGACCGGGCTTGCATCCTCGCCGTGGTAGAACTGGTACCAGTACTCGCGTCCGGGCTCGAGTCCACGCAAGGTGACGTGCACCGAGTGCGCCTTGGCTTCGCTGGTCTCGGCGACGCCGTCGCGCACCGTCCGCCGCATGTCCGGGTCGCTGCAGACCCGGTAGCGGACGAAGGCCGTGCCCATCGGCATGCCGCCGCCGCGCAGTGGCTCCGGCGCGAGCCGCGTCCAGAGCACCACGCCCTCCGGGCGCGGCGAGCCGGAGGCGACCCCGAGGGTGAACGGGTTGCGGGCAGCGCCCGCTCCGAGCACCGGCACGCCGAGGAGCGCGCCGCTGCCTGCCATGAAGATCCGTCGGCTGAGCGTGGACATCAGAAGTTGTACTCGTACTGCACGTAGAACGACAGCGGCTTGCCGTTCCAGCCATAGGTGTAGAAGAACTCCGGGTTGTTGGGCCCGATCTCGCCGCGCACCCCGGGCCTCGAGAACAACCGGTCGGTGGCGCCGCCGCGCTCCCAGTAGTCCTCGTCGGTGAGGTTCACGACGCGCAGCATCAGGCGATGCTGCTTGTCCTCGCCGAGGAAGCGCTGGACCGAGGCGTTGAGCACGAAGTAGTCGCCGAAGTTCACGTCGGGATTGGTGCGGTTCCCGGCGGCGTCGACCAGCCGCGCCGCGTTGTTCTGCACGTAGAGGAACTCGGGCCCCTGCCAGCGCGGGTTCAGGGAGATGATCCAGCGGTCGGTCGGCTTGTAGGTCAGCAGCGCCGAGGCCATCCACTCCGGGCGCTCGCCCGACTGGCGGAGCGGGTCGGAACCGGCCGCGCCCGGCACCAGCGTCGCCAGGGCCTGCCCGGTGCCGGCGCGCACCGCGCGCAGCCCGAACACCGGGTTCGGCTCCAGCGATTCCTGCTTGGTGAAGCTGAAGTCGAGGGTCCACTTCTCGAGGTCGAGCGAGACGTCGAGCGTGTAGCCCTTGATGTCCTGCACCGCGCGCGTGTTGAACGTCGCGAAGTCCAGCGGCGAGAGACCGCTGGTCGGGAAGCGCTCGCAGAACTCGGTCGGCGTGATGATGTTCGGGTTGATCACCTGCGTGGGGTCCACGCCGGGGCAGACGTTGCGGATCTGCGCATTGCCGAAGAGGTTGCTGATCTGCGTGTCGAAGTAGCCGAGCTCGACGTTGAAGGTGCCGCCGCGGAACTCGCCGTCGAGCCCGGCGCCGAGCCCGTAGGTCTCGACCTCCTGGGTCTCCAGCGACGGGTTCGTGATGGTGTTGCCGAACAGGCCCAGCTCCTGCGCGCGCGGGTTGGCGTACGAGGTGCCGGCGCTGCCGCGGAAGTAGTAGCCCTTCGGCAAGCCCTGGCGCAGGCTCGCACGCCAGATGAAGGTGTCGTCGAACAGGTTGTTGAAGTCCTGGCGACCGGCGATCGACAGCGCGGTGCCCTCCAGGAAATCGAGGTTGGCACGCATGTCGGCGTAGACACCGGTCGAGGTGATGCTGTCGGAGCGGATGCCGTATTCCGGCGCCGAGTTGTCCTGCGAGGCGACGTGCTGCACGCCGACCACGGTCTCGAACTTCTCGTTCCAGCGGAACTTGGTCCGCGCGTTCGCGCCGTACTCCTTGTAGCCCGCCTTGAACTGCGTGCCCTCGCCGAAGCCCTTGACCGGGACGCCGGTGCCGAACTGCGCCACCGTCTGGATCACGAAACCCATGCCGTCACCGACGCGGAACGGGTTCTGCAGCGTGCCGAGCACCCGGCCCTGGGCGTCGACGTAGAAGCCGTCGCGCGAGTTGCGGTCGGCCTTCGGGCTGCTGTCCGGGTTGGTCACGCAGCCGGCCGGCAGGTTGTTCGCCCGGGCATAGGCCTCGAACTCGGCGGCGAGCGTGAACGGCCGCCCGGTCATCGGGTTGAGCACGCCCTGCGGGATGCGGCAGATCTGCGCGTCGACCTCGGTGTTCTTCAGTGTCGGGGCCTGGAAGAACGCCTCGGCCTCGAAGCTCACCCGCTCGCCGAACTCGGTGGTGAAGGCCGCGTTGAACTTCGGGTACTCGGTGTAGTTGAGGTTGAAGATGTGGTCGTTCGGGAAGGAGTCGCGGAAGTCGATGGTGGCGAGCTCGGCGCCGAGCTTGAACGCGGTGAAGTCGTTGATGTTCCAGCGGTACTTCGCGCCGATCAGGTTGTAGGTGTAGGGGAAGTCGTGCCGTCCCCCGAGCTCGAGCACCACGTCGTTGTAGGCCTCGCGGCTGAAGATCTCGTGCGCGTCGGTCTCGTAGGAGCGGCCGTAGAACATCACGCTGTGCTCGCTGCCGCCCAGAGGGAAGGCGACGTTGCCGTAGACCTCGCGGGTCTTGAAGTCGCCCCAGTAGGCGCCGAACTCGCCCGCCTGCTCCCCCTTCGGCTCCTTGTAGCGCACGGTCACGACGCCGAGCCCACCGTTGCCGCCGTAGTAGAGGCTCTGGCCGCCGCGCAGGATCTCGACCGTCTCGATCATCCGCGGGTCGATCGCGGTCGCGCCCCAGAGGTCCTCCAGCGGCGTGCCGCGGTCGAAGGTCGGTATGCCGTCGAGCAGCAGCAGCGTGTCGCGGTCGGAGCCGCCGTCGATGCGGATCGTGAACTCGCCCTCGTCGGGCGAGTAGCCGATGTTGGCACCGCGGATCAGACCCGCGGCCAGCTCGCCGAAGTTGGTGAAGCCGCCCGTGTCCACTTCGTCGGCCGTGATCAGCTGCACCTGGCTGCCGAACTTCGCAGCCTCGTAGGCCGTCGTCGACAGCTGGTCGCTGAAGCGCCGCCCTTCCACACGGACTTCCTCCAGCACTTCGGCAGTCGTCTCTGCCGGGGCGTCCGCCGCATCCTGCTCGGCCGCGACGACCGGCAGCGCGGCCGTGCCGGCCATGGCGACGATGGCGCAGCGCACGAGGCACCGCGCGAACTCCACGATTCGCGTATTCATCTGTGTTTCCCGCCTGATGTTCTGGTTGTCGAGTCGCCGCGCCGGGGGCGCGGGCTCGGGCGTGATTCCACACGGCTCCGGTAAACGACCGATGAACGAGCGATGAACTGCCGTTGGCGCCGCCGTTACGGTGCGATGACCAGCGGCTGGGTCCAGGCCATCTCGCGGTCGCCCTCCGCGAACGGGTTGGGATGCAGGCGCGAGGAGACGACGCGCGCGCGCACGTAGATCTCGTCACCCCGTGCGACGTAGCGCGCCCGCGTTCCCGCGACGCGCTCGAACGTCTCCCCGATGCGCTCGTCGTAGCGCTGCGACAGGCGGCCCGGTGCATCGGCAGGCGGCGCGGTCACGGTGGCGCCGGCGAGATCGACGCCGCGGCGCGTGCCGACGAACTCGATGCTGTAGGTCACGCCCTTCTCGGGCTGCACTTCGAGCTCGAGGGTGCGCTCGCGGATCGAGAGCTGCCGCAGGACGACGCCGGTGCTGTTGTAGAAGTCACCGCGCTTCATGGCCGCCGTGATCGTGTCGGGCGTCAGCCGCGGCGCGCGCACCATCACCCAGCCGCGCCCCGGATTCACCTTCTGCAGGCCCCACTGGGTGTACTGGTGGGCATCGTCGGTGGCCACGCCATAGAGCACCGTGGTGCCGCGCCCGGCGAGACGCTGCGCGAGTACGATGTCCCAGAGCCGCTCGGTGCCAGGGTGCTGCGCGTCGCCGTGGTTGCGGACGCCGGAGTGGCCGTTGTAGACCTCGAAGAATCCGTCGCCGGCCTCGTGATCGAGGGCGACGAGGTCCTCCGCCGTGATGGCGTAGAAGAAGTTCGGGTGGTTGACGTGCGAGAACATTGGCCGCCCGGTGCGCCGTCCCTGCTCGGCCACCGCCTCGATGTTCCTCTGCAGCACCTCGGCCACCGTCGCGCCGCGCTGCGGGACCAGGGATCGCTCGAGGTTGACCCCGTTCAGGTGCACCGGGTGCTGTTCCTGCCGGTCCGTGATCTCCATGCCGCGGATGAAGATGAACCGGTCCTTCTCCTCGAACAGGGTGCGGAACTCGTCGAGCGACTTGAGCTTCACTTCCGTGACGCCATCGCGCTCGCGGACCTCGACCCAGTCCGGTCCGAACTGCCTCCGGTAGAGCTCCAGCGCCTGGCGCTTCGCGGCGTCGTCGACGGCATACCAGAGCTGCCCCTCCTGCATCCGGTTGTGGTCGCTGAGCACCAGGAAGTGGTAGCCGCGGTCGCGATACCAGGCCGCGACCGACTCCGGCGGACTGTCGCCGTCGCTCCACCAGGTATGGGTGTGCGTGTTCCCCTTCCACCATCCGGCGGGGGTCGCCGTCGCGCGGCCCTCGACGGCGGCCCTGCGTTCGTGGGACATGGCGATCGCAGTGGACAGCAGGCAGAGCAGCATCGCTGCCGAGGTCTTCTTCCGGATCATCGGCGTCCTCCGTGGTTCCAGGCCGATCTCCCGAGAACCCTGTATCGGGAAGATGACGCCGCGGTGATGACTGTGTTGCCGTCCTTCGGACGGGAGCGGGCCGGTGCCGGATGGTTCGGCCCCGCCCGAGCATGGCCCCATCGGCTCACTCGGGTCGGCTACACTTTCCGCGGCGGCTCCCGCGAGCCGGGCGTCACTCGAACGGAGCAGGCATGGCACCGATCCTGACCGAGGACATGCGTCGCATCCGGGATGCCCTCGCCTCGGTGCTGGACCCCTGCCACGCGCTCTCCGACCACCCCCTCGGCATCCTCGACCTCGGTCTGGTCAACGAGGTCAGCCGGCGCGGCGACGTCATCGAAGTGCGCATGACGCTGACCGAGCCGACCTGCGTCTTCGCGCACCGGATCGTCACCGAGATCGAGGATCTCGCACCGACGCTGCCCGGGGTCGCGCGGATCGAGGTGGTGTTCGACCATCTCCCGATCTGGGAGCCGGCACGGATGAGCGAGCGGGCGCGCCGCGTGTTCGCCGACCGCCGTGCCGCCTTCGCACCGACGTTCCGCAACGTACCGATCGCGGTGTCCCGCGCCGCTGGAGTCCAGGATGGAGAAGTTCCCTGACTGGAGACTGACGCGCCGCGAGCTGCTCGGTGCGGCAGGCGCCGCCGCCGTCGCGGCCGGTGCGCCGGTCGTCGCGCAGGTCCCGCCGGCGGGCGCCGTTTCGTTGCCTGCGGACTGGTCGCCGAAGCCTCACCCGAAGGCCGGCCGCTTCTTCGTGATCGACGGCGTGGCACACGCCTACAACCACGCCGGGTACAACCTGCGCCGCAGCCGCGCCGCGCGCGTCACGCTCGACACCACCAGCAAGTGGCACCTCGCCTGCACGCCGAAGCGTTACCAGCTCACGACCGCCCAGTACAACCGCGACTGGCAGGCCGAGGAACTCGTCGACCTCGTGTTCCTCGAGAGCACCACCGACATGATGATCATGCACTCGGTGCCGATGTACGACACGCACTGGGACGGCCTCGTCTCCAACGAGAAGGGTGCCTACCTCAAGCACCACTATCCCGACCGGGTGCTCTGGTACGGGGCGCTCGACGTGTTCCGCCCGCTCGAGCAGGTCCGTGCCCAGGCGGACCAGCTGGTGGCGCAGGGCGCCGACGGCATCAAGCTCTACCCGACGCGCATCAACCCCGAGACCGACGCGGCCGAAGGCTGGCTGATGGACGACGAGAAGCGCGCCTTCCCGGTCTTCGAGCACCTGCGGGGCCGCGGCGTGCGCCACGTGGCGATCCACAAGCTGGTGGGCTACACCGGGCCCTCGACCGCGGCCCTGGGCATCGACGACATGTACCGCGCCGCCGCGGCCTTCCCGGAGCTCACCTTCCACCTCGTCCATGCCGGCTGGCAGAACTTCGAGGAGACCGTGCAGCTGATGCGGGCGCGGCGCAACGTCACGGCGGTGATGGAGGGGCCGTTCCTGTTCCCGCTCTACGACATGGCGCTCTTCCACCGCATGATGGCCGCCTTCATGAAGAACGTGGACGTCGACCGCATCATCTACGCCTCCACGGCAGCCAACCAGCATCCCTACTGGATGCTGAATGCCTTCTACGACTACGTGCCGCCGCAGGGCGCGGACTTCACGGTCGATGACGATGCGAAGGCGAGGATCCTCGGGGGCAACCTCGCGCGTTACCACGGCATCGACGTCGCCGCGCAGCGCCGCAAGCTGGCCGGCGACCGCTTCTCCAGCTGGAAGTCGGCGAACGGGCTGCGCGAGCCCTACGTGATGCAGCGGCAGGGGTGACTCCCGGACCAGCGTATCCGACGAGAACCGCAGCGTGCCGGCGCCTGCGGCCTGCTGATCGCGGCCTTCTCGGCGGCGGGCGCCGCGCGACTCCGCACAAGTCCCGATGCAGGCCGCAGCCACGGCGGTCGCAGAATCCCTGCGGCATGTGGGATGTCATCGTGATCGGCTCGGGCATCAGCGGCCTGACCGCGGCCGCGGCGCTCGCCACCCGCGGGCGCCGCGTGCTGGTGCTCGAGCAGCACGCGGTGGTGGGCGGCCTGACCCAGACCTTCCAGCGTCACACGTGGACCTTCGCCACCGGCGTGCACTACCTCAGCGGCGCCGATCCCCGGGACCACGGCTCGCCCGGAGGGCATTTCAAGCGCCTGCTCGACGCGCTCGGCGAAGGGAGGGTGGACTTCGCAGCCTGCGCCAATCCCTACGACCTCGTGCGGCTGCCTGGATTCGAGTTCGGGATACGCCATCCCGAGTCCGAGTACCGGGCGTCGCTGCGGGCACGGTTCCCGGACGAGGTCCCGGCGATCGACCGCTGGTTCGCCGAAATGGCCGAGGCACGCGGCGCCGCCATGGCGCTGATGAGCGCACGCGGCATGCCCGGCTGGTTGGCCGAGGGCCTGCGTTTCTGGAAGGGCGCGGCCGTGCAGCGCTACTCGCAGCTCACCGTGGCCGAGGCGCTCGCCGGGATCGGTAGCCCCGAGCTGCGGGCCGTGCTCGGCGCACGCGGCGGCGACTACGGCGGGCGCCCCTCGACGGCGCCGCTCGTCGAACACGCGCTGGTCATGGGCGCCTACGACGGGGGCGCCTGGTATCCAGTCGGTGGCCCCGGCCGCTTCGCGGCCGTGCTCGCCGCGCGCATCGAGAGGGCCGGCGGCGAGGTCCGAGCGCGCGCCGACGTCCGCGAGATCCGCCAGCTCGAGGGCCGCGCCGCCGGCGTCGTCTGGCGACGCGGCGGCCAGGACCATCTCGAGATCGCCGGGCACGTCATCTCCACGATGGGCGTGAAGAACACGATCACGGCCCTCGGCGCTGCGGCGCCGACGAACTGGATCGAGCAGGCCGCGACGCTGCAGCCCGGCCCGTCGTACGTGTCGCTGTACCTCGGCTTCGATGACGGGATCGAGGCCGACGGCGCGAGCTCCGCCAACAGCTGGGTCTACGAGTCCCTCGACATCGACCGCCACTGGAATTCGCCGGCGGACGAGGACGCGCCGGCGCTGTTCGTGTCCTTTCCATCCCTGAAGGATCCGGCCCATGCGGGGCCGCACACCGCCGAGGTGCTCGCGCTCTGCGAGACGACGGCCTTCGACCCGTGGCTGCGCCACGGCACGCGCCACGAGCCGGACGCCTATCGCGCCCTCAAGGACGGCGTGGAACGCCGCCTGCTGGCGCAGTTCGCACGCCATTTCCCGCGGCTCGCGCCGCGGATCCGCTTCCACGAGGTCGCGACGCCGGTGTCCCAGGCCCGGTTCGTGCGCACGCCCGGCGGCTCGATGTACGGGCTCGAGATGAGCGCCGCGCGCCTCGCCTCGCCGGCGCTCGACGTCCGCACGCCCGTGCCGGGCCTGCTGCTCGCGGGGCAGGACGTCGTCGGTGCAGGGGTGTATCCGTCGAGCCTCAGTGGGCTGCTGGCCGCGGCGGCGATCGAACCGTCGCTGCTGCGCCTGCTCGGCGCCTGAGGCACCTCGACGCGGGCCAGGCGGGGCGCGATCGCCCTCGCCCACTGCCGGGATGCGCCGTGCCGCGCTAGAGTGCGCGCCCGCGGTGCAGGCCGCGGCACCCGCCGCTCCTGCTCGCTCCGACGCCCCTCTTCACGCAGGTCGACGCCATGGACAGCCCCGGCCGCGAAGCGCCCGATACGCCGCCGCGCGCGACCCGCCGCGAATGGACCGGGCTCGCCGTGATCGCGCTGCCCTGCCTCGTCTACTCGATGGACCTGACGGTGCTGAACCTCGCCATCCCGGCGATCAGCGCCGAACTGAAGCCGAGCAGCGCCCAGCTGCTGTGGATGATCGACATCTACGGCTTCCTGGTCGCGGGACTGCTGATCACGATGGGCACGCTCGGCGACCGCATCGGGCGGCGCCGTCTGCTGCTCGCCGGCGCCGCGGCCTTCGGCGCGGCCTCGTGGGTGGCGGCGTTCTCGGGCAGTGCGCCGATGCTGATCGCGATGCGCGCGCTGCTCGGAGTCGCCGGTGCGACGCTGGCGCCGTCGACGCTGTCACTGATCCGCAACATGTTCCACGACCCGCAGCAGCGGCAGTTCGCGATCGGCGTCTGGATCGCGAGCTTCTCGCTCGGCGGCGCGATCGGCCCGCTGGTCGGCGGCCTGCTGCTGGAGTACTTCCACTGGGGTTCGGTGTTCCTGGTCGCCGTGCCGGTGATGGCACTGCTGCTGCTGCTCGGCCCCCGCCTCTTGCCCGAGTACCGAGATCCGCAGGCCGGCGTGGTCGACCTGACGAGCGTGCTGCTGTCGATCGTCGCCGTGCTCGCCGTGATCTACGGCGTCAAGCACGTGGCCGAGCACGGCCTGCAGGCCCCGTCCGCGGTGGCCATCGGCGGCGGGCTGCTGGTGGGCGGGGCATTCCTGCATCGCCAGTCGCGCCTGTCCTACCCGCTGCTCGACCTCGGGCTGTTCCGCCAGCCGCGCTTCGCGGCCGCGGTCTCCGCCTACGGCCTCTCGAGCCTCGCGATGTTCGGGATCTACATCTTCGTCACCCAGTTCCTGCAGCTCGTGCTCGGGCTGTCGCCGCTCATGGCCGGCCTCGCGACCCTCCCCTGGGCGATCGGCTTCCTGGCCGGCTCGCTCGGCACGTCCCGCCTCACCCGGCGCTGGCTCCAGGAGCGGATCATCGTCGGCGGGCTCGCGCTCGCCGCGGTGGCCTTCGGGCTGATGCTCTGGGTCGACGCCACGCCAGCGGGCCTCGCGATCCTGGTCGCGAGCACCGTGCTGATGAGCCTCGCGATGGCCCCCGTGTTCACGGTCGGCAACGAAATCATCATCACTGCGGCGCCTCCCGAGCGGGCTGGTGCGGCATCGGCGATCTCGGAGACCGCAGCCGAGTTCAGCGGCGCGCTCGGCATCGCCGTGCTCGGCAGCCTCGGCATCGCGCTGTACCGCAACGTACTGCGCGACGCGCTGCCGGCCGGGCTCGACGCCAGCGCCTCCGCGCAGGCGCTCGCGACCCTCGGCGGCGCGCTCGCCGTCGGGGAGTCCCTGGAGGGGCCGCCTGGACGCGCGCTGCAGCAGGCGGCGCGCGACGCCTTCATGCACTCGCTGCGGCTCGCCGCGATCGTCGGGCTCGTGACCGTGTCGCTGTCGGCCGCACTGGCCGCGCGCATGCTCGCCGGCGCGCGACGCTGAGGCGCCGCCCGCTGGCGCGGCAGCGCGAGCGGCGCTTCCCCACGGGCCGCTACTGAGAGATCCTTCGGGGCCGCGACGCCGGTCGGGCCGCGGACCCGCGCCGACCGGACGCGCCACCAGGAGCGAGCGATGAGCGATGACAGCCACTACGTGCCGCCGAAGGTTTGGACCTGGAACCCCGACAGCGGCGGACGCTTCGCGAAGATCAACCGCCCGACCGCCGGCGCCACCCACGACAAGGCCCTGCCGGTCGGGCGGCACCCGCTGCAGCTCTATTCGCTCGCGACGCCGAACGGCGTCAAGGTCACGGTCATGCTCGAGGAGCTGCTGGCGCGCGGCCATGCCGGCGCCGAGTACGACGCCTGGCTGATCAACATCAACGACGGCGACCAGTTCGGCTCCGGCTTCGTCGCCGTCAACCCGAACTCCAAGATCCCGGCGCTGCTGGACCGTTCGACCTCGCCGGCGACGCGAGTGTTCGAGTCGGGCGCGATCCTGCTGTACCTCGCGGAGAAATTCTGCGAATTCCTCCCCGCCCCCGCACACGGTCGCGCCGAGTGCCTCTCCTGGCTGTTCTGGCAAGTCGGGTCGGCTCCATACGTCGGGGGTGGTTTCGGCCACTTCTATGCCTACGCGCCGGCCAAGATCCAGTATGCGATCGACCGCTTCGCGCTCGAGACCAAGCGCCAGCTCGACGTGCTCGACCACCGCCTCGGCGAGAGCCGCTTCCTCGCCGGCGCGGACTACACCATCGCCGACATGGCGGTATGGCCGTGGTACGGCAGCTTCGTGAAGGGCACCATGTACGGCGCCGCGGAATTCCTCGCGGTGCACGAGTACCGCAACGTGATCCGCTGGGCCGACGAGATCGCCGCTCGCCCGGCCGTCCGGCGCGGCCAGGCCGTCAATCGCTCCTGGGGCGATGGTCCGCGGGTGCCGGAACGGCACGGGGCCGGCGACATCGATGCGGCGCTGGCCGCTGCACCGTGAGGACCTGCCGGTGATCGGCGGCAACTGCATGCGTCGATGATGGAGCCCGACGGCGATCCGCAGGCCGCCTTCGGTGACGACGAGCTGCGCGCCTGCCTGCGCGTGCTCGAGGCGATCCGCGCCGATCGCGGAGTGCTGGCGCGCCTCTCGCCCGCCCAGCGTCGCGAGCTGCTGACGCTCGCGGGCCTGGTCGCGAAGCCCGACCGCCACGACCTGCGGCGCATGGCCAAGGCGTTCCGGCGGTCCGACCGCGAGACCGCCCAGCGACAGGACCGGCAGGCGCTCGAACTCGCGGGCCTGCGCCAGCAGCGCCGCAGCGCCACCTATGCGCCGCTGTGGCTGCCGCCGCCCGGCGCCGAGGCGCCCGCGCCGTCCGATGCGCCGCGACTCAATGCCGCGCGCGCCTGCTACGTCTGCAAGCAGCCCTACACGGAGGTGCACCGCTACTATGACTCGATGTGCCGCCCCTGCGGCGACTTCAACTACGCCAAGCGCGAGGCGACCGCGGACCTGAGCGGCACCTATGCGCTGGTCACCGGCGCGCGCGTCAAGATCGGCTTCCAGGCATCGCTGAAGCTGCTGCGCGCCGGTGCGCACGTCGTCGTCACCACCCGCTTCCCGGTCGATGCCGCCGGGCGCTATGGCCAGGAGAGCGACTACGCCAGCTTTCGCGACCGACTGCAGGTCCACGGCCTCGACCTGCGCCATACGCCGAGCGTCGAGCTGTTCGCGCGCTGGCTCGGGGAGCGCCTGCCGCGCCTCGACTTCATCCTGAACAACGCCTGCCAGACCGTGCGCCGGCCCGCGGGTTTCTTCCGCCACCTTCTGGAGCGCGAGGCGGCCGGCTCCGCCGCCCTGCCGGCCGCGCTGCGCGGCCCGCTCGCCGACCACGACGCGCTGTGCCGCAGCCTGCTCGCCGCGCCGGGCACCACGCGCGCTCTCCAGGAAGCCACGGACCCGGCGACTGCCGTCGCCGTCGCGAACGCGCGCGGCTACCCCGAGGGCCTGGTGCACAGCGCCGCGCTCTCGCAGCGCCGCTACCTCGACGAGGACTACCTCGAGGGCGAGGCGCTGTTCCCTTCCGGCCGCTACGACGAGGACCTGCAGCAGCTGGACCTGCGCGACACCAACAGCTGGCGCCTGCGCCTGCACGAGGTCGAGACGCCCGAGCTGCTCGAGGTGCAACTCGTCAACGCCATCGCTCCCTACATCCTCAACGCGCGCCTCAAGCCCCTGATGCTGCGCAGCGGCGCCCGACACATGCACATCGTCAACGTCAGCGCGATGGAAGGCCAGTTCTACCGTACCACCAAGACCGACAAGCACCCGCACACCAACATGGCGAAGGCGGCGCTCAACATGATGACGCGCACCAGCGCGCCGGACTACGTGCGCGACGGCATCCACATGAACGCGGTGGACACCGGCTGGGTCACCGACGAGGACCCGGCGGTGCACGCGGCGCGCAAGGCCGAGCTCGGCTTCGCGCCACCGCTCGACATCATCGACGGCGCGGCGCGCATCGTCGACCCGGTCTTCTCCGGCATGAATACCGGCACCCACCTCTGGGGCCAGTTCCTCAAGGATTACAAGCCGGCGCCGTGGTGAGTGGCGCGGGCTCCGCGCGAGAACGTACCCGCCTCGACCTTGCGCTCGATCACGCGCGCCAGTTCTTCCTGGATCTGCCCCTTGGACTTCATCGGGCCGTTCGCCCAGAGATTCGGCGGGTAGAAAGACGCCGCCGCGTACACGGGCGCATACGCCTCGATCCGCAGGCGCGCGAGACGATTGACGCCGAACAGGCCGCCCGGTGTGCAGCGCGCCCTGCGCAGCATCTCGACGTCGATCACGGCGAACGCGCGCGTCGACTCTCCGGCCGACTTGGTGTCGGCGAGCACCCGGCCCTGGAAGTCGAAGATCTTCGAATGGCCGGTGTTCTGCCCGGACGGCGGCCCGCCCTCGATGCCGCCGGCATTCGCCGAGACCAGGTACACCATGTTCTCGGCCGCGCGCGTCCGCTTCGCCGACTCCCAGGCCATGAACTCGGTGCGCCCGTGGTCGGAAGTGGGATGCAGGATCACCTCGGCGCCGCGCAGCGTCAGGCAGCGTGCGGTCTCGGGCCAGAGGATCTCGCCGCAGGGCATCATCGCGAGGTTGCCGAGTGGCGTGCGCGCGACCGGCCAGAGCCCCTCGATGCCGTGCCGGTCGAGGTAGCGCTCGAGGATGTCGTGCGGCGAGAAGCCCTGCTCGGTCGAGACGCGCCGGTACTTGAGGATCACCTCGCCCGAGGGGTCGATCAGGAACGAGCAGTTGAAATACATGCCGGGCCATTCGTCCGGTGCCTCGTAGGCGTTCGCCCCGAGGTACACCTTGAAGCGCTGCGCGAGCGCCTGCAGCCGCTCGACCTCGGGGCTGCCGGGTATCCTGAGGCAGGCCTTGGCGATCCACTCCTCGGTGGACTCCTTGACCGGGAAGCCCTGCAGGTTGAACTCCGGGAACAGCACCAGTCGCGGCGCCTTCGACGGCCGCCCGACCGCATAGCCGAGCAGTTCTTCCCAGCGGTCGATGCTGCCGTGCACGATCTGCATCGCCGCCTCGCGCGTCGAGGCGCGGTTGACCGCGCGATTGATCGTCTGCATGCAGGTCGCCTGCCACAGGGGCACGCGGGCCGTGCGTCCGGCCGTGTCGTTGTCGTTCATGGCGCCGTCTCGAGCCTCCGCCGCGGGGAACCCGCCGAGGGCGGAGCGTGGCACCGGACTGCGCGGTGGACAAGCCGCCACGACCCCCTTCGTCCGCGCGGTTCGCGGCGTGCATCGGTCGCGGCGCGGGCTTGGACCGCCGCGGCATACGGGGCTAGCGTGGCGCAAGCAGTCGAGGGAGGATGGGCAATGCGAATCGGGACGAAGTGGGGCTGGCGCTGGCTGTCGTCCGGCGGCGCAGCGATCGCGCTCGCGGTGCTGCTGGCGGCGACGGCGCGGGCACAGCAGGCGCCACCGGCGTCGCCGCAGGCGCCCGAGGCACCCCGCCCCGGCTATCTTCTGGTGATGGGCACGGTGACCGACCGCGCCGCGCTCGCGCGCTACGCCGCCACGCTGGGCCCCATCTACGCGCAGTACGGCGGTCGCCCGATCGCCAACGGCGGCGTCGGTGGCAAGGTCCGCGTGCTTGAGGGGCGCTTCCCCCACCAGTCCATGGTGCTCTCGAAGTTCGCGACGCTCGACGGACCGAACGCATTCTGGTGGAGCCCCGAATACCGTCGCAGCGTCGAGATCCGCCAGGGCGCCGGCAGCTTCACCGTGGTGAAGCTGAAGGGCGTGCCGGGCGACACGGCGCTGCCGGAGGGCAAGCCCGCCTTCCTGATCTCGATCGCCGAGATCCGCGACCGCGACCGCCTCAAGCCCTATGCCGAGGCCGCGATGCCGCTGGTGCGCGCCGCGGGCGCGAAGTTCCTCTCCAGCGGCGGCCGCAAGGACATCGAGCTGCTCGAGGGCGAGTTCGGCAACCTCACGGTCAACGTGCTGCAGTTCCCCTCGGTCGAGGCGCTGCGCCGCTTCTACGAGGACCCGGCGTACCAGAAGCTCATCCCGATCCGCCAGTCTGCCGGCGACTACCTGCTGCTCGAGCTCGACGCGGGTTGAGCCGGCCTTCGTGACCACCGATCCCTCGGCGCGAGGGCAGCCACCGGTCGAGCGCCACGCGGGCGGCCCTCCGCGGGAGCGCGACGGCGCAGCACGGCTCGCGACGCTGTGGACGATCGTGTTCGCGAGCATGCTGGGCTTCGGCATCACGATCGTGCCCTTCCCGGTCGTGGCCGAGCAGTTCGGCGCCTCGCCGTTCTGGATCACCTGGGGCGGCACCGGCTCGTTCGCGCTCGCGCAGGCGATCTCCACCCCGGCGCTCGGCAAGCTGAGCGACCGCATCGGCCGCAAGCCCGTGCTGGTGCTCGGCTCGATGGTGGCGATCCTCGCCTATCTCTGGGCCGCATTCGCCGACAGCTTCGTCTCGCTGCTCGCGGCGCGCGCATTCGCCGGGCTCGCCTCGGGATACCTGTCGGCGGCGTTCGCCTACGTCGCCGACGTCTCTCCGCCGCAGACGCTCGCGCGGCGCATGGGGCTGCTCGGCTCGGCTTTCGGCCTCGGCTTCGCCGGCGGGCCACTGCTCGGGGGCGTGCTCGGCCAGGCGGCGGACGGCTCGGCCACGCTCTTCGGTCCCTGCCTGTTCGCCGCGGGCCTCAGCTTCCTCGGGTTGCTCGGGACGGTGTTCGCGATCCGCGAGAGCCTGCCCGCGCACAAGGGCGGTGCGCAGGCCGCGGCGGCGCAGGCGTCCGCCGAGCCCCTGTCACCCACGGCGCGCGCGGCGCTGCTCGGCGCCGGCGCCGCGATGCTCGCGATCAGCAGCGGCATCTCGGCCCTGCAGTCGCTCTATCCGATCTGGGGCCGGGACGTGTTCCAGCTCGAGCTCGCCGCGGTCGGCCTGCACTTCGCGGTCTTCTCGGGCTGCACCGCGCTCGGACAGCTCGTGCTGATCGGCCCGCTGGCGCGCCGGCTCGGCGACCGGCGCGTGATGCTGTCGTCGCTCGCGGGTGCCGCCGCAGGGCTCGCGCTGTACGCATCTGCGCCGACCGTCGCCTTCGTCTGGGTGGCCGACCTGCTCTGCGGCACCAGCATCGGCCTCTTCAGCCCGGCCTCGAGCAGCGTCGTCTCGACGGTCGCGCCGCCCGCGCGCCGCGGCGCGATCCTCGGGCTCTTCAATGCGACCTCGGCCGCCGGGCGCGTCATCGGCCCGGCCTACGCCGGCGCCGCCTACGCGCTCGCGCGGCCGGCGCCTTTCGTGCTCGCCGCGATCCTGGTCGCCACCACCAGCGCGCTGCTGCTGGCACGCCGCGTGCGCGACTGAGGCCCGGGGCGGCCGGCGGGCCTGCGGCCATGCGCGGGCCTCATTGCACGAGGCCGTGCTTCATCGCGTAGCTCATCAGGTCGGCCGAGGTCTGCAGCGACAGCTTGCGCAGGATGCGGCTGCGATAGGTCGACACCGACTTGTTGCTCATGCACAGCTCGCGCGCGATGTACGGGATCGGCCGGCCCATCGCCACCTTGCAGAACACCTGGAACTCGCGCTCCGAGAAGGCCTTGTGCGGTGGAGGCGGCACGGCGTCGCCGGCCTGCAGCTCCTCGACGAGCCGCTCGGCGAGCTCCGGCGAGATGTGCCGCCGCCCCGACATCACGGTCTGCAGCGCGCCCCGGATCTCATCGGCCGTGCTGTTCTTCGGCACGTAGCCGTGCGCGCCGGCGCGCAGCATCTTCAGCGCATAGTGTTCCTCGGGGAAGCCGCTGAGCACCAGCACCCGCGTGCCGGGCGAGCCGCTCAGCACGTGCTTCAGGATGTCGAGCCCGCTGCGGTCCGGCATGTTGATGTCGAGCACGAGCACGCCCCAAGGCCCCTCGTGTCGCAACCGCTTGAGCGTCTCGAGACCGGTCGCGGCCTCGCCGACGGCCGTGACCCCGGGCGTCTCGGCCACGAACAGCTTCAGACCCCTGCGCGCGAACGCATGGTCGTCGGCCACCAGCACCTTCATGAGTCACTCCCCGTTCGCCGTGTCGCGCCCCGACGGGGCAGCCGACCCACGGCTCGTCGTTGGTCTTCGATGCGGGAGGATGGTGCCAGCGCGATGCGGCGCGGTTGCACTCCCGTTGGCCGGAGCTGTCGTAGGACTCGGCCGACGCCCGGCACGTACCGGACGCCGATCTCCGAGATCGCCGCGCACCGCGATCGTACTCCCCCGAACAGAGGCCGCCGGCTTCGCCGGCAACGGCCCGCACACCCGGGGAGCGAGACGATGATCCGAGACGAAGAAGAGGCCCGGAAGGCTTCGGTCCTGCGGCGCCACCTGAGCCGCGTCCGCGAACTCGAGCGACGGCGCCGCGGCTGGGAAGGCATCTCGATCAACGAGGAGCGCGAGCTCTCGCGCCTGCGCGCGATGCTGTCGGAGGCAGCGTCGATCGGCGCGACGCCAGGCGCGCCCGTGTCGCCGGCCGACCACTGGGACTGGAACCGTCCGCGCACGACGATCCTCGGGCCGGACTGACGGAGGCGCCGCCGGCTCGCGGATCACGGTGCCGGGCCCCGCACAGCGCTAGGACTTTGCCGACCGGGTCGTTCACGGGGAAGCCATGCCGCGCCTCGCGTCGGACGACGCCGCGTCGCGGCGGCGACCGCTCGCCGGGCCAGCGGCTGCGCGCGAGACTGCGCCGCCGCAGTTTGCAAGGAGTGCTCCCCAAGATGAACCATCCCATTGCCGCGACGCTGGCCGGCCTCGCGCTCGCCGCATTCGCGACCCCCGTCAGCGCCCAGTCCACCGACGCCCCACGAGGCTTCTACGTCGGCGGCTCGGTGACCCAGAGCCGCTTCGACGACGAGGCCTTCGACGTCGAGGCGATCGACGACGAGGACGACAGCTGGAAGGCGATCGTCGGCGTGCGCTTCGACGAGCGCTTCTCGGTCGAGGCCAACTACGTCGACTTCGGCGAGGCGACGGCACCGTCGCTGCGCACCGGCGGCGCGTTGCGCGCCGAGGCCAAGGCATTCTCGCTGTTCGCGGTGGGCTACGTGCCGGTTCCCTACGTCGACTTCTTCGCCAAGCTCGGCGTGGCGCGGATCGATGCCGAGGGACGTGCCGGCGCAGTGCTGTTCGAGGACGACGCGACCGAGTTCGCCTATGGCGCGGGCGTGCAGTGGCGACTGCGCAACTTTGCGTTGCGCGCGGAGTACGAGAAGTTCGACACCGACGTGGTCGGCGACCTCGACCTGATCTCGGTCGGCTTCACCTACACCTTCCCGACCGGACGTTGAAGCACGCCGCGCGGCGCGACGCAGCGACGTCGCGCCGCGCGCCTCACTCGCTGGACGGTGCCTCGACCGTGTAGCCGAGCGCCGCGAACTGCGCCAGGACGCCGTCCGGCCGCAGCAGCCGCTGGATCGGCGTGACCGCGAGCGCGACCTGATGGGTCTCGAGCGCACGCCGGACGGCGTCGAACCAGAGCTGGTCGAACTCGCGGGCGATCGCCGACATGCGTGGCCCACCCATGATCGCGCCCAGGCAGGCATCGAGCTGGTCGTCCGCCGTCCGCGACCTCATCGCCTCGATGTCGCCGACCGTCCAGGCGAGTGCGCGGGCGCGCATCGAAGGCAGGTCCTGCTCGATGCGCGTCAGCGTCGCCGCGAGGCAGGCCTGCTCGGCTGCCGGAGAGACCCGGCCGATCTCGGCCAGCACCGCGCGCGGATCGTCGACCCGCTGCTCGGCCTCCCAGGACGGTACCTTGGCCCGCCGCGCCAGCTTGCGCACCTGGTCGCCGACGTCCGAGTCGAATGCGAGCCCGTTCGCCTCGATCGCCGCACGGTAGATCTCGCCCGCGGCGATCAGCGGCCGCTTCGATTCCATCGACCGGTCGCGCGGGGCATAGCGACGGCGCGCGTCGCTGAAGCGCGCATACAGCTCCGGCGGCAGCACCGCGTCCAGCCCCACCCCGCCGGGGTTCACCCGCAGCTTGCGCCAGTCGCGGTACAGGCCCACCAGCCGGAACGGACCGGCCTTCACGTCGACCGAAGGCCGCGTCGGGATGAACAGCCCGGCCCGCGCCAGCACCGACTCGAGTTCGCGGGAACGGAAGGTGACGCGCCGCGGCAGCGGGCTGGTGGTGCCGAGGATGTAGACGGTGTTGGCGCCGCGGCGGATCTTCCAGAGCCCGGGTCCCGGCCGCTCGCCCGACACCTCGACTTCCTGCAGCGGCTCGCTTTCCGGGGAGGCCCGGCCCGGCTCCACCGGGGCGGCATCCGCCGCGGGCGGAACACCGAGCAGCAGGCACAGGAACCCCCGGGCCGCCCAACGTTGGTGGCGGGCTCGGGATGGCGCGGACGGGCGTCGCAGGAACATCGGTGGATTCTAGCGTCGCACCCCCTGGACGCCGGTCCGCTCGGCCGGCCGGGGAGCAGGGGACCCCGCGGCTTCCAGCAGTTTTTACGGTGCTTTCGCGAAAAAATAATCAGATAGATTGATGTCTCGAGAACGTTTAGAACTTGTCGCCAGTTCGGCGAACAAAGCCCGTGCGTCTATTGCCAAGGACGGTGGGATTCCGCACATTGGCAAGTTCGCACCCCCACAGCACAGGGATTTGCACTCTTGGCAGGCTCCGCCGGCGGTGTTCGGCTCAGGGACGTTTTCGCGTGGGCCGGCCCGATCATCGGGCCGGACCGCAACTTCATCACGCTGGCCATCATCTACGGCATCGGCATCGCGCTGCTGTCGCTCGCCACCCCGATCTCGGTCCAGATGCTGATCAACAGCATCGCCAACACCGGGATGCTCAACCCGCTGCTGGCACTGTCCGGGATCCTGCTGGTGCTGCTGCTGCTCTGGGCACTGCTCAGCGCCTTCCGCACCTACCTGATGGAGATCTTCAGGCGCCGCTTCGTCGCGCGCCTCGCCGCCGAGATCACGGTGCGCGTGCTGCACGCCGAGAACCCGTTCCTGCAGGACGACCGTCGCTCCGACCTCCTCAACCGCTACTTCGAGCTGATGACGGTCAACAAGGCCATCCCGGGCCTGTTCGTCGGCGGCTTCGCGATCCTGCTGCAGGGCGGCATCGGCCTGATCCTCACCTCCTTCTACCACCCGTTCTTCCTGATCTTCAACCTGCTGTTCGGCCTCCTGCTGTGGATCATCTGGCGCGTGTTCCTGAACGGCGCCATGAACACCTCGGTCGAGGCCTGCCGGCAGAAGTACGCGCTGGCGCACTGGCTCGAGTGCGTGGGCGCCTCGGACGGCTTCTACAAGTCCGGCCGCCACCTCGAGTTCGCGATGCAGCGCACCGAGGAGCGCACCGCGGAATACATCCAGGCGCAGAAGGATTACTTCGGCCGCCTCTTCCCGCAGAACATCGCGCTTTTCCTGCTGTATGCGGTGGCCAGCGCCGCGCTGCTGGCGCTCGGCGGCTGGCTGGTCATCCGCGAGCAGCTGACCATCGGCCAGCTGGTCGCTGCCGAGCTGATCCTCTCCGGCGTGTACGCAGGCGTCGCGCAGCTCGGCACCTACCTCGAGTACTTCTTCGACCTGGTCGCGAGCCTCGACGAGCTGAACCTGATCTACTCGTTGAAGCAGGAGAACCGGGGCGAGGGCGTCAGGCACGCGCGGCGGCCGCCCGGCGCGACCCTGGTGCTGAACAACGTGCGGTTCACGCACGAATTCGGACCCGTGCAGTTCAACCTCACCCTGCCCGAGGGCGCGAGCCTGGTCGCCTGCGGCGACCCGGGCATGGAGCGCCTGTTCTCGCGCCTGCTCAAGCGCCACCTGCGCCCCGAGTCGGGCCTGGTGGTGCTCGGTGGCGTGGACATCGCCTCGCTCGACATCGTCGAGCTGCGCAGCGACGTGATCGTCCTCGACCGCCCGAACATCGTCGAGACCACGATCGAGGAATACCTGAAGCTCTCCAACACCGGCGGCGACCCCGCCGAGGTCATCGCCGCCCTCAAGCTCGTCGGCCTGCTGGAGCGCACCACGATGCTCCCCGAGGGCCTGCAGACGCCGCTCTCCTCGACCGGCTGGCCGCTCTCGCTGCCGAAGACGATGCAGCTGAAGCTGGCCGGCGCGCTGCTCTCGAAGCCCCGCATCCTGGTGCTCTCGCCGATGTTCGACATGGTGTCGCTGCACCGCATGGAAGCGGTGCTCAAGCACCTCGCGACCACCCGGACCACGGTGATCTACTTCACCAACCGGCCCGAGGACGTCACGCTCGACGGCTACCTCTGGCTGGGGCGCGAGGAACAGAAGATCTTCACCAACCGCCAGGAATTCGATCGTCTGCGCTCGAAGGTCGGCAAGGGGCCCCCGCTTGTCCCTGCTTGAGGAAGACCTGCGGCACTTCTCGACCCTCCGCAGCATCGGCACTCCACGGGTCGCGCGCAACCTCGGCATCATGCTGATCGTCGGCGTGCTGCTCTCGCTCGCCTTCCTGTTCTTCGTGCCGTGGGTGCAGAACGCACCCGGCCAGGGCCGGGTCACCTCGCTCGACCCGCGCGACCGGGTGCAGACCGTCACCGCCCTCGTGCCCGGCCGGATCGCCGAGTGGTACGTGACCGAGGGCAGCGTCGTGAAGCAGGGCGACCCGATCGCCCGCATCATCGACAACGACCCGCTGCTGCTCGAGCGGCTGCGCGAGGAGCGCGCCCAGGTCGAGCTGGAGGTGTCGGCGCTGCGCTCCGCGATGCGCGTGTCCGAGCGCGACGTCAATCGCCTCAAGAGCCTCGTCAGCGAGGGGCTTTCGGCGCCGAAGGACATGGAGCTCGCGCTGATCAAGGTGGACGACTTCCGCTCCAAGCTGGCGGCGTCCCGCTCCAAGCTCGCCGGCATCGACATCCGACTCAATCGCCAGGGCGCGCAGGTCGTCACGGCGCCGCGCGACGGCCTCATCCAGGTGATCGTCGCCGGCGACAGCGCCACGCTGGTCAAGGAAGGCGACCCGATCGCGACGTTCGCGCCGTCGAACACCCAGCTCGCCGTCGAGCTCTACCTGGACGGGCGCGACATCCCGCTGGTGCATCCCGGGCGCACGGTGCGGCTCGAGTTCGAGGGCTGGCCGGCGGTGCAGTTCAGCGGCTGGCCGGCGGTGTCGCGCGGCATCTTCGACGGCGTGGTGCAGACCGTCGATGCCGCTGCGTCGCGCAACGGCCTGTATCGCATCCTGGTCGTGCAGGCCCCGGGCAAGCCGCCCTGGCCGAGCGAGCCTCTCGTCCGCCTCGGCGCCAAGGTGCAGGGGTGGGTGATGATGAACACCGTCTCGGTCGGCTACGAGCTGTGGCGCCAGCTCAACGACTTCCCGCTGGATTTCCAGCGCCCGATCGACCGCGATCGCGGGACCCCGACGGGCGAGATGCAGGCCGGGAATGGTGCCTGAACCGCGAGCCTCGCGTCCGCGCCCTGTGCGCGGCCCATGCCGCGTGCTCGCGTGGTGCGTGCTGCTCGCCGGATTCGCGTTCGCCGCGCCGCAGCTCGCCGCCCAGACGCTGACCCTCGGCGAGGTGCTCGCCTCGTCGCGCGAGCACGCGCCCCAGGTGCTCGAGGCCATGGCCCGGGTCCGCTCGGCCGAGGGCCGCCGGCTGTCCGCCGACGGCGCCTTCGACATCGTGTTCCGCGCCGACAGCGACGTGCGCCTCGGCGGCTTCTACGACGGCAACTCGCTCGGCGGCACCGTGACGCGGCCGCTGCAGTCGATCGGCGGCGAGGCGTATGCGGGCTACAGCCTCTCCAACGGCCGCTTCCCGGTCTACGAGGACGAGAAGTACACCAACGAGCTCGGCGAGCTGAAGGTCGGCGTGCTGTTCGCGCTGCTGCGCGACCGCATGATCGACGACCGGCGCTTCGCGGTCGGCCAGGCGGACCTCGACGTCGAACTCGCGCGCAACGAGCAGCTGCTGGTCGCGATCGGCGTGCAGCGGCGCGCGATCGACGCCTACGGCAACTGGGTCACTGCCGGCCTGCGGCTGCAGGTCCTGCGCGACCTGCTGAAGCTCGCCGAGGAGCGGCAGGACGGTTTCCGCCGCCAGGTCGAGCGCGGCCTGCGACCGCGGATCCTGCTCACCGAGAACGACCAGACGGTGCTGCGCCGACAGTCGCTGGTGATCGAGGCCGAGCAGGCGCTGCTCGTGGCGGCGAACCGCCTTTCGCTGTTCCTGCGCGGCCCCGACGGCACGCCGGAAGTCCCCGGGACGTCGCGGCTGCCCACCAGCCTGCCACCGACGCCGCCCGTGCCCGAGGACACGCGCCTGCTGGCGGCGGGACGGCCCGACCTCAAGGCGATCGACCTGCGGATGGAACAGGCCCGCCAGCGCCTGGCCCTGGCGCGCAATGCCTTCCTGCCGCGGCTCGACGTGGTGCTCGAGACGTCGCGCGACCTCGGCGACCCCGGCATCGGGGGCGCCTCGCGCTCCGGCACCGAGCCGAAGGTCGGCCTGCGTTTCTCCGTGCCGCTCGAGCGGCGCACGGCGCGGGGCCAGATGGCGGCGTCCGAGGCGGAGATCGACGCGCAGGAGCGGCGACGCCAGCAGCTCGAGGAGCAGATCGGCGTCGAGCTCGAAACGATCCAGGCGGACATCGTCGCCACCCGGCGCATCGCCGAGGTCGCGACGGCCGAACAGGGACGCGCCGCCGAGCTCTCGGTCGCCGAGCGCCGGCGCTTCGAGCTCGGCACCAGCGATCTCTTCGTGGTGCAGATCCGCGAGGAGACCGAAGCGAACGCACGCATCCGCGCACTCGATGCCAGCTGGCGGGCGTTGCAGGCACGGGCCGAGCTCGCTGCCGTCGCGGCCGACCTGGAGGCGCTCGGTCTCTGACGGCGGCCCGGGACGGACCCGTCCCACGGAACGACGAACTCGGCAGGCCCTCTCAGGGGCCGAGTGTCCGTCCTGCAGGCGGGTCGGCCCCGAACGGTACCTGGCGCAGGCGCGAGGGCAGGCGTCGCCCCACGAACGCCCAGCTCGCGAGGCTGCCGAGCAGAGCGAGCGCGAGCCCGCTGGCACAGGTCAGCAGGTCCACCGCCCGCCCGCCGAGCTTCGCGGCGTGTACCGGCCAGAGCGTGTGGAAGAAACGCTCGGCCCGGGGCAGCGCGAGCGCGTCCACCGTCGCCAGCACCCTGCCCGTCGCTGGGTCGAGCCGCACGAGCGTGCGGCCGTTGGCATGCCACTCACCGACGCGTCGCAGGCGCACGGTCGCGGGCTCGCCGGGGCGCGCCGGCCAGGTGACGATGCGCAGCTGCGCGTCGGGAAAGCGCGCCTGGGCATGCATGAGCGCCGCTGGCCAGTCGACGTCGCCCGGCCGGGCCATCGCTGCTGGCGCTGGCGCCAGCTCAGCCGCACTGGGTGCGGGCGGCTCCGGCATCACGACGGCGAGCAACCGCTGCGCCTCCGCCGGGAAGTGCAGGGCAGCGCCGGTCAGTGCGAGCACGACCAGCGGCAAGGCGAAGATCGCGCCGAGGTCGCGATGCTGCGCCAGCACGTCGCGGCGGCGGCGGCTCACCGGCCAGGCCCGGGGCCGGAACGCGCGGCGTGCCGGCCACCACAGCACCGCGCCGGAGGCCGCCAGCGCGACCGCCAGCAACGCCGCCCAGCCGGAGATCCGTTCGCCCGCCTCGCCGGCGAACAGCGAGTGATGCAGCCGGAACAACCGCTGCTCGACCCGCACGGGCTCGCGCCAGGCCACCACGGCGGCGCCCTCGGAGTCGACATAGGCGCCGGCGCTGCGCGCGAACTGCACAGTGTGCAGCGCCATGCCCGCGTCGCCGAAGACGACGTGCAGCGGAGCGCCACGGGGACCGGCCTCGAGGCGCTCGAGCAGCGCGCCGAGCGCTACCGGGTCGGTCGTCACCGGTGCGTCGGCTCCGGGCAGCGTCGCCCGCAGGTAATCGTCCTCGAACACCAGCAGCGCGCCGGAGAGGCCGATCACCGCCAGCACCAGCCCGCAGGCGGCGCCGGTCCAGGCGTGCAGCGCGCGCAGCGCGGCGCGCATGCTCAGAATCGCTTCTCGAAGCCGAGCGACACCGTGCGGCCGCGGCCGGCAAAGAAGCGCAGGTTGTCGGTCGGGCGCACCGTCTGGCTGTGGTAGGTGACGTACGACTCGTCGAGCAGGTTCGCCACCGTGAGCGTGAACGCGCCGAGCGGCGCACTCCAGCGCAGCATCGCATCGGCCACCTCGTAGCCCTCGAAGCGTCCCGCGCCCGGCGTCCCGGCGAAGCGGCGCGACAGGTAGGACTGGGCCTGCAGGCGCGCCAGCAGCGGGCCACGCGCGTACTCGACCGCGACGTTGAGCCGGTCCGGCGAGATGTTCGCGCCGTCGAGATCCTGGTCGACGCGGCCGTCGCCGTTGCCGTCGGTGCGCCCCTCGAGCGCGGCATAGGCGCTCGACAGCGTCAGCCCGGGCACCGGCGTGCGCCAGCTCGCCGAGAGCTCCAGGCCTTCGATCTCGGTGCGCTGTCGCTGCACCTCGAAGACGTCGCCGCCGCGCAGCACCAGCAGCGCCCCCCGGTCCGAGTCGCTCCAGAAATAGGCGGCGCTCGCCGTGAGCGCCTCGCCACGCCACTCCAGCCCGAGCTCGACGTTGTCGGCCACCACGGGCTGCAGATCGAGGAAGTCGTCGACGTCCTGGCCGGGCGTGCCGACGGCGCGCAGGATCCGGCCGACGTCCGGCATCGTGAAGCCTTCGGCGTACGAGGCGTAGGCCGAGAGCGGCCCTGCGATGCGCCAGGTCGCGCCGAGGTTCACCAGCGACTCGTCGAACTCCGGCGACCCGCCCGCCACGCGCCGCGGGCCGTAGAACCACAGCGTCTCGTAGTCGTCGACCTCGAGGCGCGCGAACTCGTGGCGCAGTCCCGCGGCGAGCAGCAGGCGCTCGTCGAACAGCGACTGGAACAGCTGCGCGAACGGCGCCACGGAGTCGAACGTCGTCTCGGGCACCCACTTGCGGCCCGTCGCGATCAGCTCCTGGAAGGTCGTGTCGCGCAGCACGTCCACGCCGAAGTGGCTGCGCAGGCCCGGGAGCGCACCGACCGGCCGCTCGTAGGCGAGTCGCAGGCCGAGCTTGTCCGAGTGGTTCGAGGACTGGTCGAACAACCCGCCTCCCGCCTGGATGCGCGGGTCCTGGAAGTCGGCGAACACGCCGCCGCCGAACACCGACTCGAAGTCCTGCAGGAAGGCCTGCGCGGTGAGGCGGCCGCCGAGCAGGTCCGTGTCGGTATAGGTCAGCGACGCGGTGCGCACCGTGTTGGTCGGGATCACGCCGGGCGAGGCACCGCGGACCGCGCTCGCCGGCCGGCCCGCCGCCCGCGACCCCGGCACGACGACGTAGTCACCGTCGCCCTCGAGCTCGAACTGCTGCGCCATCAGCTCGAGGCGCCGCGCGGCGCCGAGCTCGGCCCCGGCCTTCAGGTACAGCGACAGGCTGTCCGAGTCCTGCACCTCGCCCTGCGTGCCGTCGACGCCGATGCGCCGCCCGTCGCCGTCGTAGAACGCGCCGCGCGACTGGAAGGCGACGCCGGCGGTGACGTCGAGCCGGCCGAAGTCGCGTCCCACGAGCACGCCGAGCCGCGACGTCCCGGAGTCGCCGCGGAACTCGCCGTCGGCGCCGAACTGCGCGAGCACCCGGCCACCCCAGCGATCGGCGTCGGTCGCCGGCGCGACCGTCGCGTAGTTCACGACGCCGCCGGTCGCGCCGATGCCCTGGATGGCGTTCGAGCCGAAGATCACCTCGACCCGCTCGACGAAGAACGGGTCGATCGTATAGCCCTCGCGCGAGCCGTCGCGCAGCGGATTCGACTGCGGCACGCCGTCGATCAGGTAGAGCGGCCGGCGGCCGCGCAGCGACTCGCCCTGGCCACTGAGCTTCTCGCGCGTCGGCGAGAACGACGGCACCAGGGTCGACACCACGTCGACCGCCGAGCCGTGCAGCTGCGACTGCAGCGAGATCGCCTCCTCGCCGATCACCTGGATCGTGTTCGGCAGCGCGCTCGCCGGCAGCGACACGCGCGTCGCGGACACGGTCACCTCCTCCAGCGCGGGCTCCTCCGCGGCCTGCAGGGCCGGCGCGGACAGCAGGAGCGCGGCGGCTGCGAGACGCCGCGGTCGGGACAGGGGGGCAATGGACATCGGCGGGTTCCTCGACGACGGGCAGTGGATCGGATGCGGGCCCGCGGCGCGTCAGCGCGCCGCGGTCGAGGGCAGCGGTCGCGCCGCGCCCTCGATCAGCGCGGCGGCCCGCCGGCGACGACCTTCGGCATCGAGCGCCGGGTCCTCGGCCAGGGCGAGCAACTGGTGCATCACCGGTCGGCCGCCGGCGTCGAGGTCCACGGTGACCTCCGCGGCCGTGCCGAGGCGCGCCTCCCAGCCGGCGCGGACCGCGGCCCAGTAGTCGGCGGTGCGCTGCCAGTAGGCCCGGGCCGGTCCGAAGTCGACGTCGCCGATCCGCCGGTAGGTGTTGGTGCCGACCTCGCGCGCGACCAGCGGCTCCTCGGTGTCGCGGCGCAGGTCGAGCTTGGTGTTGTCCTGCGCGTGCACCCAGCCCCAGGGCGTGACGATGTGGCGGTTGATGCCGACCAGCACGTCGTAGTCGTCGCGCGTCGTGTGCTCGCGGCGCGGCAGCGGACGCCACGTGGACTCCGAGACCCACTCCGACGTCGCGCCGCGGTGTTCCCAGCGCCCGTGGCTCGCGTACCGTGGGCTGTCGTCGACCTCGTAGACGCTCTGCACCCAGCGGCCCTCGACCTCGGCCTCCGGCAGCGCACGCCGCCGCCAGGTGCGCCCGCCCTGGAACTCGTCGATCGCGGCGCCCTGCCACGACCAGTCCTGCCGCCAGTGCTTGACGACCTCGCCACGGCGGGTGTCGAGCAGCAGGTGCTGCAGCACGAGGCGCGTCGGCGCGTCCTCGACGAGCAGCACCAGCTCGGTGCCCCCCGAGCGCTTGCTGGGCCGGGTCTCGTAGCCGGCGCGCAGCGCGGCGACCTCCGTGAACTCGAAGGTCACGCGGTACTCGCCGGCCATCGCCCGGATCGCCGCACGGTCGCGCTCGGGAGCCGGCGACGGCTCGCCGGGCCTCGCGGTGGATGCCAGCGCGCCGAGCGCGGCGAGGGTCAGCAGCGCCAGCCGGCGCGTCAGGCGTTCGGTCTCGATCATGGTCCTCGGGCCTCCATGCATGGACGCTCGCGCGTCACCAGTTGAGGTAGAGCTGCGCACCGAGCATCCGGCCGGGGCGGCTGAAGAAGTCGATGGTCGGGTCCGTCGCGGGACGTCCGCGCACGTCGGCCCACTCCCAGTAGCGGCGGTCGGCGAGGTTGAAGAGGCCGAGGTTGACGCGCGCATGCTCGTTGAGCCGCCAGTCCGCGAGCAGGTCGACGACCACGTAGCCGGGCGGCGCGAAGAACGGTCCGCCGGTGGGGTTGATGCGGCGCTTGCGCTCGACGGCCGTGGTCACGAGCTCGACGCGCCACGGCAGGCCGGGCGGACGGTACTCGAGGCCGATCACGGCCCGCGCGGGATCCACGGTCTGCAGCGGGAGGTCGGCGCGGGTGTCGTCGCCCTCGCCCCAGTTGAGGGCGCCGCGCAGCGCGAGACCGGGGAGGTAGCGCCCGAGCGGCAGCGCTCCCTGCAGCTCGACGCCGTGGATCTCCACCTCGTCGAGGTTGCGCGACTGGAACACCGTGAACCCCGTGCCCGGCTGGATGCCGACGAACGAGAACGACTCGATGAAGTCGTCGAAGCGGTTCGAGTAGACCGACAGGGCCGCGAACGCCGCGCCGCGGCTCCAGCGCACGCCGAGCTCCAGGTTGTCGCTGGTCTCGGGCCGCAGGTCGGCATTGGGCAGCGTGGTGTAGCGCGCGATCGCGTTGGTGAGCCCGGCGTTGACGTCGCCGAACGGCGGCGCGCGGAAGCCGGCGCTGTAGCTCGCGAACGCCGTGATCGCCTCGGCGGCCTTCCAGACGATGCCCAGGCGTGGCGAGACCGTGGACGCCGTCAGCGCCGTCGGCGTGACGCCCGGGTTGTCGGCGGAGAAGATCGGGTCCGTGGTCGGCTCGAGCTCGTAGCGGTCGAAGCGCACCGACGGCGTGAACGTCCAGCGCCCCACGCGCACCTCGTCCTGCACGTACAGGCCGGCCTCGCGGGTGCGCGTCAGGGGCGTGTCCCGCACCGGGAAGGTCTCGATGCCGACGAACGGGGAACGGGCACCGGTGGTGCGGTTGAGCTCGAAGCCGTCGCGCAGCTGGTCGATGTCGGTCTGCAGGTACTCCACGCCCCAGGTGAGCTCGTGCGCCACGCCGCCGGTCGCCAGCGCCTTGCGCAACGTCAGCTCGCCGCCGACCACGTCCTCGGCGTAGCGGAACACCCGCTCGCGCACGCGCTGCGACACCGCCGCACCGGCGCCGACCCGCCGCTCCTCGGTGGTGTACTGCGTGGTGTCGCCGTCCTGGCGGTAGAGGCGCCATTCACCGCCGTCGACCAGGGCGGTGCCGAGGTCGCGGAACTGGTGCTCGATGCCGAGCCGCGTGCGCGCCTGCTCGTCGTTGCCGAGCAGCGAGAGCGTCGCCAACGCGGGCGTGCGGGTGCGCGCCGCGTAGACGTCCGAAAACAGGTCGGTGCGCGACTGCTCCAGCGTGAGGCGCACGATGTGCTGCTCGCCGGGCGTCCACACGGCCTTCGCGAGCACGCTGTCCGAGTAGCCGTCCTGGGGGTTCGGGGTGGTGCGCGAGGCATCCTGGGCGTCGATGCGGCCGCGGTTCTGGAATTCGCCGTGCTCGCGGCGGGTGTACGCGACCAGTCCCGACCAGCGCCCGCTGCGCGCCGCGACCGTCGCCGTGCCGGCGCGCCCGTCGTCTTCCTCGCCGTAGCCGAGCTTGAGATTTGCGCCGAAGGACTCACCCTCGCGCAGCAGGTCCGCCGGGTCCTTGGTCGTGAAGGCCACGACGCCACCGATCGCGTTCGAGCCATACAGCGAGGAGGCAGAGCCGCGGACGATGTCGACGCGCTTCAGGAGGTCGACGTCGACACCGTCGCGGGTCGCGTTGGAGAAGCTGCCGATCGCGAAGGCCTGCGGCATCCGCACCTGGTCGACCTCGATCAGCACGCGATTGCCGTCGATGCCGCGGATGTTGAAGTCGGTGAGCCCGAACCGGCCCTGCGCATTGCGGACCGAGACGCCCGGCTCGTAGCGGATCAGTTCCTTGATGTCGGTCGCCATCTCCCGGTCGATGCGCGCGGCATCGATGACGGTGACGGTCGCGGGCACCTCGAGCAGCGGTTGCGGCGTCTTGGTCGCGGAGATCGTGACCTCCTCCAGCGCCGACGGCGGCGTCTGCGCCGGGGTCGCGAGGGGCAACAGGGACGCCACGGCCGCCAGGCCAGGCGCCACACGGGTTCGGAACGATGACATTCGGCCTCCAGCTCTCTCGGGCGCGCGATGGCGCGCGGGGTTGATGGCTGGCGGCCGGGCGTCGGGCGCCCTGCGGCTGGCGAAACGTGGCGACGACGCTTACTTCGTCAGGATCAGCTTCCCCTGGCGGGTCTCGGTCAGCCGGTACTCGACGCCGTGGTGCTGGATGCGCACTTCCCGCGCCCCCTGGAACAGCTCGCGACTCGTCACTCGCCTCGGTTCCGCTAACCGGTCACGAGGGGACGAAGGACTGCCCTGCAGGGCGACGTCGCGAAGCGAGACGGGCTGATCGGCACTCATTTACGTGAACGATAATCATTCGCGTTTATGATATCAATGCCTCCCGCGCGTTCCTCGTGCGGCGACCATGCGTCGGTCGATCGGTTGGAGCCTGCGCGGCATGCGACCCGGATGCCGCCGACCCGGATGGCACTCGCGTCCTGTCGCGCTCGCCCATAATCGAAAGATCGCGCGCACCACACTCAGCGGCACCGACGTGATCGATACTCCACCGCCCGTCGACCTGCTCGTGGTCGGCGGCGGCATCAACGGCGCGGGCATCGCGCGCGATGCCGCCGGCCGCGGCTACTCCGTCGTGCTCTGCGAACAGGACGACCTCGCCGCCCACACGTCCTCCGCCAGCACCAAGCTGATCCACGGCGGCCTGCGCTACCTCGAGCTCGGCGAGTTCGGCCTGGTCCGCAAGGCGCTGCGCGAGCGCGAGGTGCTGCTCGGCAGCGCGCCCCACATCATGTGGCCGCTGCGCTTCGTGATGCCGCACGACTCGCACCTGCGCCCGGCCTGGCTGATCCGCATGGGCCTGTTCTTCTACGACCACCTCGCGCGCCGCCGCTGGCTGGAGGGCTCCTCCGGCATCGACCTGCGCCGGCACCCGGCGGGCGAGCCGCTGGACGCGCGCTTCACCCGCGGCTTCGTCTATTCCGACGGCTGGGTCGAGGACGCACGGCTGGTCGTGCTGAACGCCCTCGACGCCCACGAGCGCGGCGCGCGGATCCTCACGCGCACCCGCTGCACCGCCCTGGAGGCGGAAGGCGAGCTGTGGCGCGCGACGCTGCAGGAGCGCACCGGCCGCGAGCATCGCCTGCGCGCGAGAGTGGTGGTCAACGCCACCGGTCCCTGGGCCGCGAGCTTCCTCGCCGGCGCGGGCCGCGGCCGCGCGACCCACGGCCTGCGCCTGGTCAAGGGCAGCCACGTGATCGTGCCGCGGCTGTTCGCGCACGAGTACGCCTACATCTTCCAGTCACCCGACCGTCGCATCGTGTTCGCGATCCCCTACGAGCGCGACTTCACCCTGGTGGGCACCACCGACGTCGAGTACTCCGGCCCGCCCGAGCAGGTACGGATCGACGATGCCGAGGTCGCCTATCTGTGCGAACTCGCCAGCCGCTACTTCCGCCGCCCGGTCACGCCCGCCGACGTCCGCTCGTCCTACTCGGGCGTGCGGCCGCTGCTCGACGACGAGTCGGCCGACCCGCGCAGCGTGACCCGCGACTACACGCTCGAGCTCGCGAGGCAGCCTGCGCCGCTGCTCAGCGTGTTCGGCGGCAAGATCACGACCTTCCGCCTGCTCGCCGAGGAGGCGATGGCGCGCCTCGAAGGCGTGCTGCCGGTGCGCGGCGGCCCCTGGACGGCGTGGTCCTCGCTACCGGGCGGCGACTTCGCACGCCAGGGATTCGATGCGTTCCTGCGCGATCTCGCCGGGAGCCACCCCGGCCTGCCGCAGCCGCTGCTGCATCGCCTGGCACGCGCCTATGGCAGCCGCGCCCACCGGCTGCTCCGCGGCGTCGCGCAGCCCTCGGACCTCGGCGCGGAGCTCGCCCCCGGGCTGCACGAGCGCGAACTCGACTACCTCGCGCGCGTCGAGTGGGCGCGCAGCGCCGAGGACGTGCTGTGGCGACGCAGCAAGCTCGGCCTGCACGGCGATGCCGCCGCGGCTGGCCGCGTACAGGCGTGGTTCGACCGGAGGCAGGCCGCATGACGCGCTGGGTACTCGCCCTCGACCAGGGCACGACGAGCTCGCGGGCGATCCTCTTCGACCGCGACGGGACGCCGGTGGCGCTCGCGCAGCGCGAGTTCGGGCAGCACTTCCCCCGGCCCGGCTGGGTGGAGCACGACGCCACCGAGATCTGGATGACGCAGTGGTCGACACTGCTCGACGTGCTGCGCGAGGCGGGTGCCGCACCGCGCGACGTCGCGGCGATCGGCATCGCCAACCAGCGCGAGACGACGGTGCTCTGGGACCGCGCCAGCGGCCAGCCGGTCGCACCGGCGATCGTCTGGCAGGACCGGCGCACCACGGAGCTCTGCGCGCAGCTGAAGGCGCAGGGCGTCGAGCCGCAGGTGAGCGCACGCACCGGCCTGCTGCTCGACCCGTATTTCTCAGGCACCAAGCTCGCCTGGCTGCTCGATCACGTTCCCGGCGCGCGCGTGCGCGCCGAGCGCGGCGAGCTGTGCTTCGGCACGATCGACAGCTGGCTCACCTACAAGCTGACCGGCGGTCGCCGCCACGTCACCGACGTCACCAACGCCAGCCGCACGCTGCTGCTCGACCTGCGCAGCGGCGACTGGGACCCGTGGATGCTCGAGCTGCTGCGCATCCCGCGCGCCTGCCTGCCGCAGGTCCGTCCGAGCTCGGGCGACGCCGGCGACCGGGTCGAGCTCGATGGCGTCGCCGTGCCGCTCGCCGGCATGGCCGGCGACCAGCAGGCCGCGCTGTTCGGCCAGGCCTGCTTCGAGTCCGGCATGGCCAAGAACACCTACGGCACCGGCTGCTTCCTGCTGATGCACACCGGCGCGCGGCCGCTCGCCTCGCAGCATCGCCTGCTGACCACGCTCGCCTGCAGCTCGCGCGAGGCGCCACGCTATGCGCTCGAGGGCAGCGTGTTCATCGGCGGCGCCGTCGTGCAGTGGCTGCGCGACGGCCTCGGCCTGATCGCTTCCTCCGCCGAGGTCGAGCCGCTCGCCGCGAGCGTGGCGGACCACGGCGGCGTCTACGTGGTGCCGGCGTTCACCGGCCTCGGCAGCCCGCACTGGGACCCGTACGCGCGCGGCGCGATCGTCGGCATCACCCGCGGCACCTCGCGCGGCCACCTCGCACGCGCGGCGCTCGAGTCGATCGCGTTCCAGAGCGCCGAGCTGCTGCAGGCGATGCAGGCCGATGCCGGCGCGCCGCTGCGCGAGCTGCGCGTCGATGGCGGCGCTTCGCGCAACGACCTCCTGATGCAGTTCCAGGCCGACCTGCTCGGCGTGCCGGTCGTGCGGCCGCGCGTGGTCGAGACCACGGCGCTCGGCGCCGCCTACCTCGCCGGCCTCGCAGTCGGGTTCTGGCAGTCGCCCGGGGAGGTTGCGCGCCAGTGGCAGGTCGAGCGGCGCTTCGAGCCGTCGATGGGTCGCGACCAGGCGGCCGCGCGGATGCAGGAATGGTCCCGCGCCGTGCAGCGCTCCAGGTCCTGGAGCAGCGCTTGACCCGCGACTGGCGGCCTGCCGCGGGCCTCGCGCTGGCGCTCGCGATCGCGCTCGCGGGCCAGGCGCTGGCGCAGCCTCTCGGCGCGTGGCTCTTCGGCATGGCGAAGTCGCCGCTGACCGGCGTGACGCTCGCGGTGCTCCTCGGGCTGCTGCTCGCCAACACCCTGAAGCTTCCGGCCTTCGTCGAGAGCGGCGCGCACCTCGCCGTGACCCACGTGCTGCGCGCCGGCATCCTGCTGCTCGGCTTCCGTCTCTCGTTCGCCGACGCCGTCGGCATCGGCGCGCAGGGCCTGCCGGTGATCGCCGTGACGATCAGTTGCGCACTGCTGCTCGTCACGTTGCTCGGCCGGGCGCTGGGGTTGCCGCCGCGGCTCGCCACGCTGATCGGCGTCGGCACCGGCATCTGCGGCGCCACGGCCATCGCGGCCACCGCCCCGACCATCGGCGCGCGGGCCGCCGAGACCAGCTATGCCGTCGCCTGCATCGTGCTGTTCGGCATGAGCGCGATGCTCGTCTATCCGCTGCTCGCCCACTGGCTGTTCGAAGGCGATGCGCTGCGCGCGGGCCTCTTCTTCGGCTCCGCCGTGCCCGACACCTCGCAGGTGGTCGGCGCCGGCATGGCCTACCGCGAGTACTACGACGACCCGCGCGCGCTCGAGGTCGCCACCGTCACCAAGATGATGCGCAACCTCGCGATGATCGGCGTGATCCCGCTGATGTCGATCCGCTTCCACGCGCGCGCCGCCGCCAGCGATCCCTGCGCACCCCCGCCGCGCTGGTACTCGCTCGTGCCGCTGTTCGTGCTCGGCTTCGCCGCCGCGAGCGCGCTGCGCAGCGTCGGCGACCTCGGCCCGCGCCCCTTCGGCGCGCTCGACCCGGCCGCCTGGCAGCGCTTCATCGACACCGCGCGCATCGGCGCCGACCTGCTGCTCGCGACCGCGATGGCCGCGCTCGGCCTCTCCACCCGTGTCGCCACGCTGCGCGAGATCGGCCTGCGCCCGCTCGCCGTGGCCTTCGGTTGCACGCTGACGGTCGGCGCCGCGTCGGCGCTGGCCGCGGTGCTCTCGACCTGAGGCCCGCGTCCGGCCGCGGCCCGCCCTCCGCGCCGCGGGCGCCCCTGCAACGACGATGCGGGCCGCGGTGCCCAGCCCCCCGGGATGCCGGCGGCCCCACCCTATACTCGGCGCATGTCGCACCCCGTATCCCTGCGCGGCGCAGGCCTCGCCGCACTCCTCGGACTGCTGTCTTGCGTACCCGCCGTCCCGCTGGCCGCCGAAGGCCAGGTCACGGCGCCCGTCACCGCCCGCGGCGCGACCGGCGCCTTCGACGAAGCCGCGTTCCGCAGCTTCGTCGAGATGCGCACCGGCCGCGGCGAGCCGGTCTACTGGTACTGCGAGGGCCTGGTCTACGCCTACCCCTCGGGCAAGCCGCTGATGCGCATGGAGGGCATCGACACCGCGCGCCTGTGGCGCGACCCTGCCGAGCCCGGCGTGGCGAAGCAGCTGTCGCGCAAGACCTTCTTCTATCGCGACCTCGCGACCGGCCGGGTGCTCACCGAATACGGTGGCCAGCCGCTCGCGCCGATCGAGTACCCCTACCAGTTCATCACCTACGAGCTGCGCGACGGCCGGGTGCGCACCTTCGTCGAGCAGGGCCGTGCCCCGCGCGTGCAGCGCATCGGCCCCGGCGAGGACATGCAGGTGCGGCGCGTGCGCGGCGACTACGTGTTCACCGCGCCGCTGTTCCTCGACTTCCCGGTGTCCGGTGCCGAGCGCTACCAGGCCTTCGAGAACTACGACTTCGTGGTCTCGGGGCGCGCCGAGGCCGACCCCGCGACGCACCGCCTCAGCTGGCTGCGCTACGGCGACATCCCCGGCGTCGGCAAGACGGTGATGCACCTCGTGTCTTGGCGCATCGACCGCTATGCCGACCTGCCGGCGCCGATGCGCGAGTACCTCGAGACGCGGGCGCGCCCCTGGATGCAGCCGCCGGCGGACATCGCCGAGATCCGTGCGCTGCAGGCGCCGCAGGGCCAGTCGCCGCCGCAGCCTGCGAGCCGTTGACCCGTGCCCGGCGCCCCGGCGCGGTCGCAGGCGCAGGTGCCGCTCAGTTCGACGACAGCCGTTTGCCCGCCGACTCGTCGAACAGGCCGAGGATGCTCTGGTACTTCTGCACGTACCAGCGGTTCTCGTTGTTGTAGCGCGGGATGCTGACCGGCTGGACGCCGCCGCCGGCCTCCGCCCACAGGCAGGGGCAGGCCACCGGGTCGTCCTCCGGCTGCTCGCCGGGCGGACGCAGGTCCTCGAGCCGCAGCTGCATCCGCTGGATCACGCGGTAGAGCTTGGTGACGTTGCGCGGCCCGCCGTTGTAGGCCGCGACCGGGAAGATGCCCATCTGCGCGAGCTCGATGTCGAACAGGCAGATCGCCGCCTTCATCGCATTCAGCAGGTTGGTCGCGCCGCGCTCGAAGTCCGGGTCGATCCGCGCCCCGCGGCAGCGGCGCACCACCAGCGAATAGGTGCCGTTGCCGCGCCGGTTCGTGAACTGCATGGGCCCGATCGCCCGGGCACGGGACACGCTGTAGCGGTAAGCCTCCTCGCGCTTCAGCCCGTACTGGCTCAGCACCTCGTTGAAGGCCTCGGTCTTGCGCAGCGTGTAGTCGGTGTCGTCGGTCTGCTCGATCACCGCGAGGGTCGTGATCACCTCCGGCGGCACCACGTCCGCGAGCGCCTGGCCGGGGAAAGCCGCCGACGGCACGTTCGCGGCCCGGAGCTCCTCGACGGCCTTGCGCGCCGTGGCGAGCAGGAACTGCCGCCCGCCCTCGACGAACAGCGGGTCGAGCGTGTCCTCGGTGAACGGCAGGTAGACGATCGCCTTCGCCGACTGCGCCGCGGCGCGCCAGCGCTTGCGCTTGATCAGCGCATCGTCGAACACCGGGAACTTGCGGCCGTAGACCTTCAGGGGTTCCCCGGTCTTCGAGGCGAACGCGAACATCAGCCGCTCGGCCCCGGTGCCCTTGACGTGCCGCGCCGTGATGCCCGGCGTCAGCGTCGTGAAGCGCAGCGGCCGGCCGCCGGGCTTCCACTTCACGGGCGGCCGCGGGATCTCGAGATGGGCGATCGTCCACTGCTTCGCCGACTCGCTCCACAGCGCGAAGGCGACAGGCCGGCCCCGCAGCGTCTCGCGGCGGCCCTTGCCGGTGAAGACGTAGCGCAGCTCGACGTCGCGCAGCATCGCCTTGGCCTCGGCGACCAGGTCACGGATCTGCTCGTCGCGCCCACGCACGCGCGCCTTCACGACCACCTCGGCCACCTCGTCATCCGAGGGCCGGGTGTCCACCGGGCGCTCGGACTCGGCGACCGCGATCGGCACCTCGGGCTCGTCCGGGGTCGGATCCGGCTCGGCGCCCTCGGTCCCGGCCCCGGCCGCTTCGGCGTCCGCGGCAGCCGCAGTCGCCTCGTCGGAGACGTAGACGGGCTCGCCCTCGTCGGGCTCGCTCTCGACGGTCGCGCAGGCAGCGGACAGCAGCGACGAGGCAGCCAGCAGAGCGGTGGCGACGATGCGGATCGGGTGCGTGGTCATCTTTCCCGGCGTCGGTGGGGTGGCGGCGGCGACAGTCTGGCGCGAATACTACTTGGGATGCCGCGAGACCGTTCACGCTGTCGCCACGAAGCGCCGGTGAATCCAACCGCCCGGGCCGCCCGGCGCGTCCGCGGCCGCCGTCAGCCGCGCCGCGCCGCCTCGATCGCCGCGACGTCGATCTTGCGCATCGTCATCATCGCATCGAACGCCCGCTTGGCCGCCGCCCGGTCCGGATCGGCGATGGCCTCCGTCAGCACGCGCGGCGTGATCTGCCACGACAGGCCCCAGCGATCCTTGCACCAGCCGCAGGCGCTCTCCTGCCCGCCGTTGCCGACGATCGCGTCCCACAGCCGATCGGTCTCCGCCTGGTCCTCGGTCGCGATCTGGAACGAGAACGCCTCGCTGTGCCGGAAAGCCGGCCCGCCGTTGAGGCCGAGGCAGGGAATGCCGGCGACCGTGAACTCCACCGTCAGCACGTCGCCCTGCCTGCCGGAGGGATAGTCTCCGGGGGCTCGGTGCACGGCCGTGACGGCACTGTCGGGGAAGGTGCGGGCGTAGAAGCGTGCGGCCTCCTCGGCCTCGCGGTCGTACCAGATGCAGACGGTATTCTTGCTGGGCATGGTCGTCCTCCTCGCGGCTGCCCGGGCCCGACGGTGCACGGGTGCGGCCCGTCACGGCCCTCCGCTGGAAGACGATCCCACGGATCCGGAACCGACACCATCCAGCGCCAGCGCCGGCGCAGCACGAATGCTCGTACGACACGAAGGCCGCGGCCAGGGAGACGAACCGATGTCGAGAAGAACCCTTCCACTGGGCGGTGCGCGGGCAGCATGGGTGGCCACGGCGCTCGGGATCGCGGGGCTGGCGGGCATCGCACCGGCCGGCGCCGCGCCGCTCGCGCCGGCGACGCCCGAGTCGGTCGGCATGAGCCGCGCAGGGCTCGCGGCACTGAAGTCGCGGATGGCCCGCTTCGTCGACTCCGGGCAGCGCGCCGGCATCGTCTACGCCGTGGCGCGCGACGGCCGGCTCGTCGCGCTCGAGGCCCTCGGCCAGCGCGACCTCGAGCGCCGGCTGCCGATGGAGCCGGACACCGCGTTTCGCATCTACTCGCAGACGCGCGCGATCACCGCGTCCGCCACGCTGGGCCTCGTCGAGCAGGGCAAGCTCGGCCTGGACGACCCGGTCGCGAAGTACATCCCCGAGATCGGCCGGATGCGCGTGCTGCAGGCCGGCTCGACCACCCAGACGGAGCCGCAGCGCCAGCCGATGACGGTGCGCCACCTGTTCACCTACACCGCCGGGCTCGGCTACGCCCCCGACTGGCCGCCGCAGCTGGACGTGCAGCCCTCCGCCATCCTGCCGCTCGACGGCACGCTCGCCGACGGCATGCGCCAGCTCGCGCGCCTGCCACTGCTGACCCAGCCCGGCGAGAAGTGGCGCTACGGCTTCTCCGGCGACGTGCTCGGCCGCGTTGCCGAGGTCGCCTCGGGCCAGCCGCTCGACCAGTTCCTGCAGCGCAGGCTGTTCACGCCGCTCGGCATGCGCCACACCGGCTTCTGGGTCCCGGCCGCGCGCGCCGCGCGCGGCGACCTCGCCAAGGTCTATACGCCGGGCCAGGATGGCCGGCTGGTCGACATGACCGGGCGCGCCACGCCACTCTCCACGTACACCCGCCCGGGAACGCTGTTCTCCGGTGGCGGCGGGCTCGTGTCCACGGCGCCGGACTACCTGCGCTTCGCGCAGATGCTGCTCGATCGCGGCGTGCTCGACGGCGTCCGCGTGCTGAAGCCCGCGACGGTCGACGCGATGCTGACGCGCCAGACCACGGCCGCCCAGGGCGACGTCTACTGGTACGCCCCCGACGCCTTCCCGACCGTCCGCGGCTTCGGCTGGGGTCTGTCGATCGGCGTGCGTCCGGACGACGCCGGACCGGAGGTCCCGGGCCGTCCCGGCGAGCGGGGCTGGGCCGGCCTCGCCAACACGCTGTTCTTCATCAACGTTCGCGAGCGTATCGTCGCGGTGGCCATGTCCCAGTACGTCGGGCCCGATGCCGGCGCGCTCAACGACGCGTTCCGCGACGGCGTCTACGCCGCGCTCGAGCGCTGAACCGGAGGAAACCAGGAATGATCGGCGCGATCCTCACCTTCCGCTACGGCGAGAAAGACAACTTCGACCCCGGGCTGCTGCGCCACATCGCCGAGACGGCGCGCCCCACCTTCGAGGGCATGCCGGGCCTGCGTTCCAAGACCTTCACCATCAACGCGGCGCGTCGCGAGGCCGTGAACATCTACGTCTGGGAGTCCGAGGACGCCGCCAGGCGTCTCTCCGGCGAGCAGGTGATGGAACGGGTGACGACCCTCTACGGCGTGCGCCCGACGGTGGACCTCGTCGAGATCGCCGTGCTCGTCGACAACGCCGCGCGTCGCTGAAGCCGTACTCGAAGGTGCCGCATGCCGGACGAGCGCGGCGGTATCATCCCCACGCCACGCGACCACCGACAGGAGCCCGCATGTCCTACCGTACCCGCACCCCCCTCGCGCTGCTGTGTCTCGCCGCAGCAGCCGCCGCCGTTGCGCCGGCCTCGGCCGTCGACGCGCCGCTGGCCTTCGACCCCGCGCGCCATTCCCAGGTCGCCACCGATTGCGACCGCCAGGCCGGCCATGCCGAGGACCCGTACAAGGTCGGGCCGGGCGTGCCCGAGTCCAAGGTCGACCTGCCCAAGGCCATCGCCACCTGCCGCGTCGACCTCGCGAAGGATGCCGGCAACCCGCGGCTGCAGTACCAGCTCGGCCGGGCGCTGTCCTATGCCGGGCAGATCGAGGAAGCCCTGCCGCTGCTCGAGAGCGCCGCGAAGCTCGCCTACCCGCAGGCCCAGTTCGTGCTCGGCTACCTGTACCTCGACGGCCGGCTGAAGGCCCCGGAGGATCGCTGCCGTGCGCTCGGGCTGTTCCGCCAGGCCGCCACGCAGCAGCGCATGGCCGCGCAGATCGGGCTCGCGGTCTGGCAACTCGACGGCCACTTCGCCAAGTGCGCCGACCAGCCGACGCCGGCGGAGCTGCTGAAGCACCTCACCGCCGCGCGCGCGCAGAAACCGGGCTTCTATCCCGAGCTGCTGATCGGCGACCTCGAGCGCCAGCTCGGCGCCAAGGCCGGGCCGAAGTAACGGCGGATTCCCGTCACACGCTGCGGACGGCGCCCTCGGCGAGGCCGGGCGGCGCCGTGCCCTTGCGGAAGTAGAACTCGAAGGCCTCGGCGAAGCGCTTCTCGCCATAGGGCACGAAGTAGATCTTCGCCATCGCCTCGAGCGCGTGCGCGTTCTCGATCGGGCCGACGTCGCTGGTCTCGAACCCCATCGCCTGGCACAGACCCGCGACCTGCGCCTTGGCCGCGGCGTCGTTGCCCACCAGCGGCACGGTGACCGGCCCCTTCGCGAGCGCCGGGTCGGCGACGATGTGGTAGCCGACGGTGTTGAACGCCTTGACCACCCTCGAGCGCGGCGCCCAGCCCTGGATGAGCTCGCCCGCCGACGTGTCGACCGAACCGGCACGCTGGTTGCGACCGAACTTCAGCGGCGCATTCGTGATGTCGAAGATCAGCTTGCCGTCGAGCCGTGCGCCGGCCTCGCGGACGAACTGCTCCGTGCCGATCCAGAGCAGCGCCAGCACCACGATGTCGGCGGCCGCCGTCGCCTCGAGCTGGCTCGCGGCGCGTGCGCCACGCCCGGTGGCGTCGACGACCGCCTTGGTGCGCGCGGACGTCGGCTCGCGCGAGCCATAGATCACCGAGTAGCCGAGCTGCGCGAAGCGCCCGCCGATCGCCGCGCCCATCCGCCCGGTGCCGATCACCGCGACCGTGCCGCGTGCCGATGCAGCCGCGGGTCCCGTGCCGGCACCCGGACCCGCGGCTGGGGATGCAGCGGATGCAGCGGATGCAGCGGATGCAGCGGATGCAGCGGATGCAGCGGATGCAGCGGTGATGAGGATGGCTTCGCGTCGATGCATGGGCAAGTCTCGCGCAGCGCCTGGATCCAGGCGGAAGTGACCCGTGTCCCGGGACCTGCGCAGACTAGGACGCGCAGGCACGCGACGCAATGTCGCCGGGCGATCATGCATCGCGCCGCGCGCGCCCGGCCCTCAGCCGAGCAACCGGAAATCCGCGAGCTGCGGCCGCTCGGTCATCGAGAAATAGTCCTCGAGCGACAGCGGCCAGTTCTGGCTGACGCGCCCCCGCGCGTTCTTGTACCAGCTGCTGACGCCCGAGGCGCCCCAGGCCATCAGCGCATTCTGCTCGTCCATCAGCACGTTGAAGCGCGCGAACGCTTCCTCGGTGACGTCGATCGCGCGCGCCCCCCGGGAGAGCACGGCATGCAGCGCCTCCATGATCCAGTGCGCCTGCGACTCGGCGAACAGGATCAGGCTGCCGTGAACCGAAAGATTCGAGTTCGGGCCGTACATGCAGAAGAAATTCGGGAAGCCCGGCATGCACAGGCCGAGGTAGGCGCGCGCGTCACCGTCCCACCAGTCGTGCAGGCGCCGGCCACCGACACCCTGCACCTGCATCGGCACCAGGAAATCGGCAGCATGGAAGCCGGTCGCATAGACGAGGGCGTCGAGCTCGTGCACCGCGCCGTCCGCGACCCGTATGCCCGAGGGCGTGATGCCCTGGATCGCGCGCGTCTCCAGCCGCACCTTCGGATCCTTCAGCGCCGCCGGCCACGCGCCGTTGTCGCGCAGCATCCGCTTCGCGCCCGGCGGGTAGTCCGGGACCTGCGATGCGACCAGGTCCGGCCGGCCGGCGTAGCTCGCCTCGATGTGCCGCACCAACGCCTGGCGCAGTTCCTCGTTCGCGGCCGAGACCGACACCGGATGCCGGTACTGCGGGTCGACGCGCACCAGGTCCCAGCGACCCTTGACCGACGCCCAGACCTGGTAGAAGCGATGCCAGTTCGCATAGTGCGGCAGGCCCACCAGCAGCAACCGGTGCGCCGCGGAGATCGGCTCGTAGTAGCGCGGCGTCGGCAGCATCCACGGCGGGTTGCGCTGGAACACCACCAGCTCGCGCACCTCGCCGAGGATCGCCGGCACGACCTGGTAGGCGCTCGCCCCGGTGCCGATCACGCCGACGCGCTTGCCCGCGAGGCTCACGTCGTGACGCCACCGCGCGGTGTGCCAGGACGGGCCGGCGAACGACGCTGCGCCGGGGAACGCGGGGATGCTCGGCCGGTTCAGCTGGCCGACCGCGCTCACCACCGCGTCGAACTCGTGCGCGGACTCGCGCCCGGCCGCATCGCGCGCGTGCAGCGTCCAGCCAGGCTCGCGCTCGCGGTACTCGAGCCGCAGCACCTCGGTGCCGAGCCGCAGGTCCTCGATGACGCCGAAGCGCCTCGCCAGCGTGGTGAAGTACTCGAGGATCGCCTGCCGGGAGGAGAACTCGCTCGGCCAGCGCGGGTTCTGCGCGAACGAATAGCTGTAGGCGAAGTTGGGCGTGTCGAGCCGGCAGCCCGGATAGGCGTTGTCGTGCCAGGTGCCACCGACCGCAGGGTTCTTCTCGAACACCACGCAGGCGATGCCTGCCTGCCGCAGGCGATGGGCCATCAGGATGCCGGACATGCCCGCGCCGATCACCGCGACGCGGAAGCCGCGTCCGGGCGCCAGCGACCCGAGCCGCCAGCGCGGCGCATCGCCATCGTGGGGAACGTCGAGTTCGCGCATCACCATGCGGCGCGCGGCGTGGTGTGCTCCGCCGGTGGTGAAGTCCAGTGCGCGCTCGAGCAGATGTGGCGAGGGCACGCGCGTCCCGAGGTCCGGCCGCCGGCGCAGCGACTCGAGGCAGGTGAGCGCCCGCTGCCTGGCCTCGTCTACCAGCCCGGGAGGCAGCCCCCCGCAGGGCTTCGGCCCCGATGGGCCGAGGCGCGTGTCGGGGCGGAACCGCGGATCCAGCAGCGACTCGTCCCCGCTGAGCAGCGCGAGCGCGCACAGCAGCGGATGGATCTCGGCCGCCGCGACCGCCTCGCGTAGCACCGGGCCCGTGGCCTCGGCCAGCAACCCCGACTCCAGCGGGAAGAACGCCCGGTCACCGACCGGCGCTTCCCGTTCCCCCTGCTTTCCCGTCACGACACCGGCCCGGATCGATCGCCCGAAATTGGCCGTCGGGATGCTATACACCAGGGAATTGGCCGGATCACGGGACCGGTCACGCTGTCCGCTCTGCGACGGCAGGGAACCGGACCGCATGCGATTCTCGAACGCGGCCCCGCCGATTCGGACAGCTGCCCACCCTGCATGGGGCCGCGCACCGCGCCACCGGCTAGAGTCCCGCCCATGGACCGCGACACCGCCGTGCGCCTCGGTCAGGAGGCGATCCAGGCCAACAACCGTCGCCTGGTCGACGCGCTGCTGGCGCGCCGCGCCGCGCGCCAGCGGGCCGCTGCGCTCGTGGACACGCCGGCGCAACGACCACTGGTGGCCGTCACCTGCGCGACCGGCTGGGAGTGCTACGCGATCGTCGAGGAACTGTTGCAGACCCGGCGCTTCCGCGTGCGGGCGTCGTACCGCACGCCCGGGACCCAGGCCGCGGCGCGACTCGAAGCCTTGCACACTCGCGCCGAGGCCGAGGTACCGGGACTGCTGCAGCTGCAGCCGGGTGTCGACATGAACTCGGCCGAGGCCTTGACGCGCGCGTTCGACGGCTGCGACGGCGTCGTGCTCTACAACACCGCCAACACCAGCCGCGCCGGAGGCGTCACCAACCACGGCAACGACCCGGTCGGCGGCCGCGCCGTCGTGATGCGCCAGGTGAGCGCGGCGCTGGCGGCGCTGCGCGCCAACCCGTCGGTGCGGCAGGTGGTGACGCTGATCTTCCCCACCGACAAGGTCACCGGCATCGCCGACGACGCGCCGCCGATCCCGTGGTGGATCGACCAGAAGCTGCGGCTGTCGGACTTCCTGCGCGGCCAGGGCATCACGGTCACCACGCTGCACCGGCCCGCCTACTACTATGCGATGCACCGCGTGGACTACACCGCACAGGCCCACTATCGCGGCGACTCGCGCCTCTCGCGCACGATGATCGGCGAGGGCAACATACCGGGCATCACACCGCCGGATTTCCTGGTGAACTGGGTGGACGTGCGCGACGTCGGCAAGTGGGTCGGCACCTGCCTCGAGTTCCCGGAGGTGTTCGCGAACGAGTCGCTGTCGATCGCCTCGAGCGCGCACACCGGCCACGAGCTCGTCGAGATCGCCGAGCGCTGCAACCGCCACGGCACGCGCTTCGCCTACCGCCAGTTCCCGATGTGGCTGATGCAGGTGCTGGCGCGCTTCTCCGAGGAAGTGGTCTACCCGCTGCGCTACGCCCAGTGGTATCACGCCCGCGGCAACGGCTACGATTTCGCCGGAAGCGCCGGCCTCGCCGACCTCGCGCGCGTGCATGCGCCCTGGAGCTTCGAGCGCGAGCTCGAGTTCTGGGGCATCAACGACCTGAAGCCAGCAAGGAAATAGATCTGTCCCTCTTTTCGGAGCGCACATGACAATCGGCCGGGTGGTGTTGCGGGTATTCGGGGTGCTGGCGCTCGTCGGCCTCGTCGCGCTCGGTGCCGCGCTCTGGATGCAGCGCGACATCCCGGCGGCTGAGCTCGAGGCGCGCTACGGTGGCCCGCCCTCGCAGTTCGTCGTCGTCGACGGCGTGCGCTTCCACTACCGCGACGAGGGCTTGGGCCCGGTAGTGGTGCTGCTGCACGCGAACTTCTCGAACCTGCTCGACTGGGAGCCCTGGGTCGAGGCGCTGAAGGACCGCTACCGCGTGGTGCGCTTCGACATGACGAGCCACGGGCTCACCGGCCCGGACCCCACCGGGGACTACACGCTCGCGCGCACGCTGAGGCTGACCGAAGGCCTGGTCGACGCGCTCGGCCTGCAGACCTTCACGCTCGCCGGCATCTCCCTCGGCGGCACGATCTCGATCCACTACACCGCCGCACATCCCGATCGTGTCGAGCGCCTGATCCTCCTGAACCCCGGCTCGCTCGAGGCCACCGAGGGCATGAAGAGCCGCGGCCTGCCCAAGGCGGCCTACGTGCTCGAGTACCTGCTGCCCCGCGCCCTGCCCCGCTTCATGCTCGAGAGCGGTTTCGGCGATCCCTCGCGGCTTCCCGAATCGCTGGTCGACCGCTGGTACGACCTCTGGTTGCTCGAGGGCCAGCGCAGGGCCCAGCTCGACCGGCTGTCGCAGTACAAGGCGGGCGACATCCAGGGGCTGATCCGTTCGCTGCGCGTGCCCGTCCTGCTGATGTGGGGCAAGGACAACAAGACCGCGGCGTTCAGCCAGTCGGCCACTTTCCTCGAACTGCTGCAGGGCGCACCGTCGGTGAAGTTCATCCCCTATCCCGGGCTCGGGCACATGGCGCTCGAGGAGGACGGCGCACGGCTCGCGCGCGACGTGCGCGAGTGGCTCGATGCGCCGGCGCCGGCGCCGGCGCCGGCGCCGGCGTCACGGGACGCGCCGGTCGCCCAGGGCATCGCGCCGGCGCCGCCTTTTCCGTCGCAACTGGCACGAAAGCCTGTAGGTTCCGGCCCCTCGAGCGCGTCCTAGTGACGAGGCCACCCCGCCTCGCTAGGGCACGAGCATGCGTGAGCTGATCCTCAAGATGTCCATGTCGCTCGACGGCTTCGTCAGCGACCTCGAAGGCCGCAACGGCTGGATGTTCGGTGACGACCCGGCGGCCAAGGCCTGGTTGGTGGAGACGACCTGGAACTCGAGCCTGCACATCATGGGCAGCCGCAGCTTCCGCGACATGGCGGCCTGGTGGCCCACCTCCACCGACACGTTCGCGCCGCCGATGAACCAGATCCCGAAGGCGGTGTTCTCGCGCCAGGGAGCGGCCCTGCTGCACGACCCGCCAGCTACTGCGGCGCTCGACGCGGCACGCTCGCACGCCGCCCACACCCAGGGCAAGGCCCTGCAACCGGGCGGCGAGAGCTGGAGCGACCCGCACGTTGCGAGCGGCGACCTCGCCACGGAGATCGCACGCCTGAAGGCCGCGGACGGCAAGCCGATCCTGGCCCACGGCGGGGTGCGCTTCGCCCGCAGCCTCGTCGCCGCAGGACTGGTCGACGAGTTCATCCTGGCGGTGCATCCCGTCGCCCTGGGCAGAGGCCTCCCTCTGTTCGCCGATCGCCCCGCTCCCCTGCCCCTGCGGCTGGTCTGCTCGACGCCCTTCCCCGGCGGTGCCCAGGCCCAGATCTACCGCCCCGCCTGAAAAGGGGTCGGATTTATTTTCTGAAAAGGGGGTCGGATTTGTTTTCCGTTTTCCCTTGTCCGCGTGACGCCGCCGCGGCGTTCCCCGAAAATCGAAAACTGGTCCAAAAATAAATCTGTCCCCTTTTCGCGCGTTCTCGCGGGCTGGAGGCTTCTGGTGCGATTTCCGCTGCTCTTGCTGTCGACCGTGCTGGCTGCCACCGGCGTGCTCGTTCGCGCGCAATCCGCCCCGCCCGAGAACACGGGCCCGAATGCCAGCATCGTGCGTTCGGTGACCGGCAGGATGACCTTCCGCACCTTGAGCGACGGCCGCATCCGTGGCGGCGAGGAATTCCGCCTGCTGGTGCACCCGGACGGCTCGCGGCAGGTCTTCGTCAGCAAGGACTTCAAGGCCGTCAACGCGCAGCAGACCCTGATGGCGCGCGTCGACGCCCGCTTCCGGCCACTCGAGACCTATGCCAGCTACTGGACGCGCGACGGCTTCAAGGGCTCGATGTACGTCACCGTCTCCGGCAACGACCTGAACGCGGTGGCCTTCGGCCCGAAGGGGCGAATCGAAACCCGCGTGCGCGTACCCGACGACATCTCGGTCGTGCACCACGGCGAGATCGTGAACGGCTGGTACTACTGGTCAGAGGATGCCAGTTCCAGCGCTCCGCAGACCTCCAGCGTCTACATCCTGAACGCGGCGCCGCGCGGCGATGCGCAGGTGGCCGGCTTCCTCACCGAGAGCAAGTTCACGCGCCTCGGCACCGAGAAGGTGACGACACCCGCCGGAACGTTCGACGCCGTGCACTACCGGCTCGAAGGCCTGGAGTCGCTCGAGATGTGGGTCGCGGGCGAGGACCGGTTGCTGGTGCGGCAGACGGATACGCGCAACGACCGCGAGTACCTGCTCACCGAACTGAAGATCGTCCCCGCGCGCTGACGGTTCGCGGGGCGGGCTTCCGAAGCTCTTTCGCCACCCGCGCGGCGGCACCAGCGCCGACACCCGGGTAGGCGCTGGATGGCGGCATCCGCATGCACGCGAGCCGTGCACCGACCCACTTCGCTGCCCCGATCTGGTGCGGCTCGGCGCACGGCAGACTCGCCCGCCCACTGACCGCCGCCCGGCCAGGACGTCCGGGACGATGGCGATGCCCACGCGAGCCGCCCGAGAGCCCGCCGCGGTGCCGGCCGGCACGGATTACAGTAAAGTGACGGCCCCGTCGCCCCCGCCCTGGAGACCCGCATGACCCGCTATCGCTTCGCCATCGCCGCGTCCTCTGGCATCAGCCTGCTGGCTTGGAGCCTGCCCGCCGCTGCGCAGCTCGAGGAAGTGGTGGTCACCGCCGAGCGGCGCGAGTCCTCGCTGCAGGACGTGCCGGTCGCGATCACCGCCTACACCGCCGACGACCTGGACCGCTTCCAGATCGACAGCGTCAACGACATCGACACCTTCGCCCCGTCGCTGCGCGTCATCAACAACGTCGCCAGCGCCAATGCGCTGAACGTCAACATCCGCGGCAGCACCGAGGCGGGCGGCGCCTTCCTGTTCTCCGAGCCGGGCGTCGGCCTCTACCAGGACAGCATCTATCGGCGCATGGCCGCCGGCAACCTGCAGCTCGCCGACATCGAGCGCATCGAGATCCTGCGCGGCCCGCAAGGCACGCTGTTCGGCCGCAACACGCTGGCCGGTGCCATCAACATCGTCACCAAGCGTCCGGATCCGCGCCAGGAGCTCTCCGGCAGCGCGACCCTGATGTACGGCAACTTCGACACCTACTCGGCCCGCGGCAGCATCTACGCACCGCTGTCCGACACGATCGCGGTCTCGGTGGCCGGCTACATCCGCGAGCAGAACGAAGGCTACTTCACCGACGTGGTCAGCGGCCGCGACGCCACGAAGAGCGACTTCCAGGGCTTCATGACCAGCCTGCGCGCGCGGCCGAGCGACGAGCTGGTCATCGACGCCTCGCTGTACGCCTCCAAGAACGACGGCGACGGCCAGAACGGCCAGCCCATCTTCCTCGGCACCGCGCAGAACGCTTTGGCCCGCAACGACCAGGTGGCGCGGGGCCGCGCGGTCCGCAACGGGCAGGTGCTCGAGACCTTCTCCGAGAGCGACACCATCGGCGGCGACCTCACGATCGCCTACGACTTCGGCGACATCACCGTGAAGTCGCTGACCGGCTACTCGAAGATCGACGACGCCTGGGCCGTGGACTTCACCGCGGGCCAGTTCGGCTCGCCGAACCCTGCGGTCCGTGGCATCGCCGGCTTCTTCCGCGACACCGCCGGCGACATCAAGCAGCTGACCCAGGAGTTCCAGCTGGTCGGCACGCTCGGCGCGACCGAGGTCACGGGTGGCCTCTACTACTTCAACGAGGAGACCAACCAGCGGATCACCGACACCGCCGCGGCGCTGGCCTTCCTGCCCGGCATCGGCCTCGAGGAGCGCTATCGCCTGCAGACCACGAGCTATGCCGCCTACGGCCAGGCCACGTGGCGCTTCTCCGAGCGCTGGGCGCTGATCCTCGGCGGTCGCTACACCATGGACGACAAGCGCCTGTCGGGCGCCAAGGAGGCGAGCCCGTTCGCGACCTCGGTCACGCCCTTCCTGTCCGACGAGGATTTCAGCCGCTTCACCGGCCGCGCCGGCGTCGAGTGGAAGCTGTCGGACCAGTTCCTCGCCTATGCCACCTTCTCCCAGGGCTACAAGAGCGGCACCTATGACGCGGGCGCGAGCGCGCTCGCCATCACCAACGTGCTCAACGAGGAGCTGAACGACACGTTCGAGATCGGCACCAAGGCCGAGTTCTTCGGCAACCTGCGCCTTAACGCCGCCGCATTCCTGCAGGACACCAGCAACCTCGCGATCGGCCAGATCCTGCCGAACGGCGTCGTGCGCCAGAGCAACGAGGGCGAGGTGCGGATCCTCGGCCTCGAGTTCGAGGGCACCTGGGCGCCGACCGAGCGGCTCGTCGCGCGCCTCGCCTTCACGCTGCAGGACGCCGAGTGGCAGGACGTCGGCAACCAGCCGCCGACCGGCATCCTGCTGAGCGAGGCGGTCGCCGGCGTTTCCGACTACGTCGTCACCGTCGGCGCCGACTACAAGATTCCCGTCGGCGCCTGGGGCGACCTGACTCTGGCCGCGGACGCCCGCATCCAGAGCGAGTTCTACACCACCAGCGGCCATCGCGACCTGCCGGCCAACCTCGTCGAGACCTTCACGCTGGCCAACGCGCGTGCTGCCCTGACGAGTGCCGACCGCAAGCACCAGTTCGTGCTCGCCAGCACCAACGTGCTCGACGAGGAAGCGCACTACCTGACGATCAACTTCGCGCTGAACAACACCGCGGTGCGCTACCCGATCAACCCCCGCACCATCGACTTCAGCTACACCTACCGCTTCTGAGCAGAAAAGGGGACGGATTTATTTTCTTCGAAAATAAATCCGTCCCCGATTTATTCAGCCCTTGACGCAGACGACCTGCTTCAGGGTGTGCACGATCTCGACCAGGTCGCGCTGCGCCGCCATCACCGCGTCGATGTCCTTGTAGGCGGCCGGCGTCTCGTCGACCACCCCCGCGTCCTTGCGGCACTCGACGCCCTGCGTGGCGAGCTCGTGGTCGCGGGCGCTGAAGCGCCTGCGCGCCTCGGTCCGTGACATGCGGCGCCCCGCGCCGTGGCTGCAGCTCTCGAAGCTCTCGGCCGATCCCAGCCCGCGGACCACGTAGGACCGCGCGCCCATCGACCCGGGGATGATCCCGAGCTCGCCCCGCCCCGCGCGCACCGCCCCCTTGCGCGTGACCAGCACGTCCTCGCCGAAGTGCCGCTCGCGCGTGCAGTAGTTGTGGTGGCAGTTCACCGCCACCGCCCCACGCTGGAACGGCCGCACTACCTCGGCGAGCACGCGCAGCACAGACTCCATCATCACGCGCCGATTCTCCGCTGCGTAATCCTGCGCCCACGTCATTGCCGCGACGTAGTCGTCGAAGTGCCGCGTGCCCTCGTCGAACCAGGCGAGGTTGCGGTCCGGCAGCTGGCGGTCGAGCCGCAGCATCTCGCTGCGCGCGAGCTCGATGAAGTACCGCCCGATCCGGTTGCCGATGCCGCGAGAGCCCGAGTGCAGCATCACCCACACCCGCCCGGCCTCGTCGAGGCAGACCTCGATGAAGTGATTGCCGCCCCCGAGCGTGCCGAGCTGCGCCTCGGGCTGCTTCTCCTCGAGCCGCGGGTGCCGTGCGAGCAGCGCCTCGAGCCGCCCCGCGAGCGAGGCGCGCCAGCGCGACAGCACCCCGTCGGGCGTCACCGCCCAGCTACCCTTGACCGCACGACCGCGCACGCTCACGAAGCCATGCGGCACCGCCCGCTCGATCCGCGCACGCAGCTCGACCAGCGAATCCGGCAGGTCGCCGGCGACGAGCGTCGTCTGCACCGCCATCATCCCGCAGCCGATGTCGACCCCGACTGCGGCCGGCACGATCGCGCCGTGCGTCGCGATCACCGAACCCACGGTCGCGCCGATCCCGAAGTGCACGTCCGGCATCGCCGCGACGTGCCGGAACACGAACGGCAGCCGCGCCACGTTCTCCAGCTGCCGGCGCGCCTCGTCCTCGACCGGCACGCCGCGCGTCCACAGGCGCACCGGCACGCCGCCGGCGACCGCCATTTCCTCGTACATCGTCGCAGCCACGTTCACCTGCTCCACTCTCGTCACCGGCCTGCGTCATGCAGCGCACGGTAGATCGTTGCCACGGTCGCCGAGCGCGCGCCCGCCGGCAGCGCATGCCTCACCACGGCATCGGCCGCCGCGGCATCTCCGCGTACGAGCTCGAGCGCGAGGCGTCGAGTCTCCGCTGCATCCAGCGGCCTCGCGACCACGGTCGCAAAGCACCGCCCCGGCCGCAGCAAGGCTTCGTCGATGGCACGCACGTTCGGCAGGTTGGTCGTGAACAGTAGCTTGCGCCCCTGGGCCCTGACGACTCCATCGGCCACCATCAGGAAGCGATGCAGGTCGGTGTTGCCATCGGTCCGTGGCTGCAGCAGGTGATCGGCGTCCTCGATCACGAACGCATCATGCGTCCCCGTGACGAAGTCGACGAACAACCCATCGGATGCCAGCACGGCCTTGTCCGCCGTGTAGAGCACCGATGCACTGTCGCCCTTGCGCCGCGACAGCGCCGCGAGCACCGCCCGGACCAGCCGGGTCTTTCCGGTGCCGGGCGGGCCGAGCATTATCAGCACGGCCTCCGGCGCCCGCACGAATGCCTCGACGAAGCGATCGACCGGCTGGCCCAGCATCGGGTATGCCGCGTCCAGCACCGGATCGTCGGCCAGTTCTTCGAAAGTGGACGACAGCGTATGCCCACGACGATCGCTGAACCGCCAGTCGATCACGAACATCTGGTCGCGCACCCGGTCGTCGCCCACGATGCGGAACACCTGCGCCTTGATCGCATCGGCACGAGCGACGGTCTCGGCCCAGACGTTGAACGTTGCCGAGCAGTAGCCTGCGTGGCTGCGCCCTTCGGCCTGCACGAACACCCCCGGCCCATCGAGCAGCAGCGAGCCCGTGTCGAGGCGCTGCGCGGTCAGCCCGAAGTTCAGCGCGAGGTCGTCGAACACGGACTCGAGCGTACGGCGCGCGGCACACCGGACGAGGCGGTGGATCGGAAAGCGCGCCGCTGCGTTGTCGAACGCCTGGATGGCACGCGTCTTCATCACCGCCTCGCCGAGATCGTAGAGGTCGTGGTGGAACGACACGCCGACGTTGAACGGACGGTGGCTCGGTACGGCCGCCGACTCCGGCTGCCCGGAGGTCGTCGTCGTGACTGGCGGACTGATCGTGTTCATGCAAGTGCCGGACCGAAGCCCGGTTCCCTTCCTGTCGAGCCAATGGACTCTGTCGAACGCCGGTTCCGCATCGCGGGACCCCGAAACGACGAGGCCCCGGTGGGCAGAGCCGACCGGGGCCTCGGGGGAGGACTTGCCGGGAGCTCTGCCACGAACGAGCAGGCCCCGCGGAACGACAGGGCTAGCTCGTCACACCTTCACGGAATCGCACGGACGCACGGCCGATCGCCCGCGCGCAGCACTGCGCCGCAAGAGCGTTCGCCGCCATGCATGGCGACAGATGATTGCCGGGAAGGTGTGTCATAGGGCCGCGCACTCTACTCCAGAAAACCCCGCTGTCAAGCACCGAAAAAAGGGGACAGATTTATTTTCCGATTTATTTTCCCGCACGGGAAAATAAATCGGAAAATAAATCTGTCCCCTTTTCAGTCGGGGCGCACGGGCAGTTTCTTGATGCCCTCGAGCAGAACGCGCATGGCGACGCAGTCGTCCTCGTTGTAGTCGAGGATGCGCTGCTTGACGGTGCCGTTGCCGGTGCGCGCCCACTCGTCGAACCACTGGATCGACGACGCGCCCGAGGGGTCGGTGTCGCGCCACTTGAAGCCGAGGCGCTTCGCCAGCGTCTTGACCGAGAAGTCCTCGGTCGCCCACTCGGTCGAGGGCCTGACGACGCCGGTGTAGAGATCGACGACGCGCCCGCCGGGCCCGAACAGCGCATCGACCTCCTCGACCGAGCACACCTCCGGGTACCTCGCCGCGAGCTTGCGGTACTGCGTCTTCTCGTAGGCCGAGTAGACGTAGATCACCGCACCGGGCCGCGAGCGGATCAGGTTCCACACCGAGGCAAACGCATCCCGCTCGCCGACCGGCGTCAGCGTCTCCATCCAGAACGCCTCGAAGTGTTCCCGCCCGCCTTGCGTGCCATCACGGATCACGACGCCGTGCAGATAGCACCAGTCGCGCAGCGGGTCCGTCTCGACGTCGAGGAACAGCTCGTAGTCGCCCGAGGGCGCGGTCCAGGGCTTGCGGATGTAGGGCTGCGGATCCTTCTCCTGCAACAGTGCCGCGCGGCGCTGGAACTTGCGCAACGTCTCCGGCCCGATGCCGCGGAACGTCGTCTTCTTGCCGCCCGGCTGGAAGAAGCGTTCGAGGTTCGCGACGGCGAGGTCGCGGACCGTCGGGAACTCCGTCGCCAGCACGTCGCGCCTCGCACGACCGAGTTCCGGCAGCAAGGTGAGGTCTTCCGACTCGCGCAGCGTCTTCGCGCAGGCCGAGCGCCACACGCAGGGCTTGCAGGTCGACGTCATCGCCGGCCGCGTCACGCCCGGCTGGCCCAGCGCCTCGCCGACCGCCCGCCGACACTCCAGGTAGACCTCCCACAGCGACGGCGTCCGCGGCCCGAGCGGCGCCTTCAGGTCGTAGCGGACCTCCACGCCATAGACGTCCCAGATGTACCCATAGCAGCCCGCGGAAACCCCCAGCCGCGCCAGCAGGTCGGTGTAGAGCGCCAGCTGCACCCCATAGGTCTTCTTCGGCTTGAACGGCGTCTCCGCGGACTCGTCCTCGGACAGGAACTCCGCCCCCGCACCCGACTTGATGTCGATCGCGACGTAGCCGCCGTTCTCGAAGCGCAGCAGGTCCGGCACCCCGAGGAGTTCGCCGTCACTGAGCCGCCCCGAGTAGATCAGCGGCTCGCGCCGCGCGATCGCCTCACGCGTCGCACGCTCCTTCTCGTCGCCCTCGAGCCCGGAAAGGTCGAGGAACGGCTGCCCGACACGCGCGATGACCTCCGTCTCGTAGAGCGTGCCGCGCTCCCACAGCATCTCGACGAACGGACTCACCGGATCGCGCAGCGCAGGATCGACGTGCGCGTCCATCGAGACACGATGCGGACACGTCAGGTGCGCGTAGAGCATCGACGCGCTGATCACGCCGGTTCCGGCCACGTGGGCTCACCTCCCTGGCCGCTGCGGGCGGCTTCTGTGCCGGAGGATAGCCGAGCCGGGCCCGGCTCACGATCGAAGCGGCTCATCCAGGGTTCTGACGCGTGGCGTGCGCCAGAGATTGGGACGCCCCTGCCCGCCGCGCCGCCCTGGGACGCGCCGCGGATGCACGGCTCAGGTGAGCTTCAGGGCCGCAAACAGCAGGCTCAACCCAACGACCAGCATCGACCCGAGCCGGATCGTCATCGAGGAGCGCAGGAGTTCCAGCTTCGCGTCGGTGAGGACGCGAAGGTTCTCGACGTCCCCCCTCAAGGCAGTGACATCCCCTTTCAGGCCAGCGACATCCCCCTTCAGGGCATTGACATCACCCTTCAAGGCGGCGACATCACCCTTCAAGGCAGTGACATCACCCTTGAGGATACTGACATCGCCCTTCAGTACATTGACATCCCCCTGCAGGGTAGCGACATCCGCCTTGACCGTGGCGATGTCGGCGGCGAGCGAGACGCGCGTGGCATCGAGATCGGCCTTGGCGGCCAGACGCCAGTTCTCGAAATCTGCCCTGACAGCCAGGCGCAGGTTCTCCAGATCGGACTTTCCGGCTACCTGGGTGAGCATGTCGCGCTCCATCGCATCGACCACGGCCCGCGCTTTGTCGGACGGGACGTTGATGCTGACGAGGGCATCATAGAGCGAATAGAGGTATGACATACAGTGGCAGCGGGCGGGCATGAACGACGGTGGGCGTGACCAGACAATAACCTCTTCTCCACGCAACGCGTCCCGCCGTTTCTGTCCTGTTCTTCCAATTTTCCAGCGCTCGAAGCACCGCTCCGACATCCGAAGTTTCCGCGGAAACGTGTGTCGGCGACGCGCAGCCTGCGCGAACTACCGGTTAGCCCGAGTGAAGAGCAGCGCCTAATCCGCCCACGTGAACACCGTCACCGGCGCCCCGTCGCCCCCGATCGCGCGATAGAACGCCAGCGCATGCCCGTCCTCGTCGTCCGCCGCCACGAAACTCGTCGCGATGCCCTCGGCCGCCGCGAGTTGCCGGATCGCCAGCACCAGCGCGCGTCCCACGCCGCGGCGCTGCCGGTCGACGCGGACCGCGAGGTCGTAGATGAACAGCTCGGACGAGTGGCTCCGCGTCATCGGCAACACGTGGCCCGTCACGCCCCCGACCACCTGGCCGTCCTCGAAGGCCGCGACGGCGAGGAAGTCCTCGCGCGCGAGCAGGCGGCGCACGTAGTCGGGGTCGAGTCGCGCCGCCTGCTCACCCTCCTCGAACACGGCCGACATCATCGCGAACAGGTCCGCGGCCCGATGCTCATCCCCGGTCCGCAGCCGTCGCACCGTCAGCCCGGATGAGTCTTCATGCATCGCACACCTCCGCAGTTGTTCGGTCGAACCCTGTGTTCGTCGTCAGCCCGACTGACGCCGGCCCCTGCGTCGTTCTCGCCCACGCTAGTCGATCCACACCTCGTCGCCCACGCCCACGCGACCCGGTTCGACGGTGCTGCCATACACCCCGAGGCACCCTCCACGCTGCTGCGCAACCGCACGCAGGATCGCGGGACTGCGCTCGCCCGTCCGCGGGTCGATCGTGATCACGACACAGCGACCATCGCGCTTGTCCACGCGCATCCGCATCGTGCCGATCCGCAGCACCTCGCCGACCCAGTCGTCCTCGGGCCACGGCGCGTCGCCGTCGGCCTCGACCAGCAGGTTCGGCCTGAAGCGCTGCACGTCCAGCGGGACGCCGACCGTGGCGGACAGGCTGGCAATGGTCTGCGTGGTGATCAGCGCGAGCGGGAACGTGTCGAAGATGCCGCGATCCTGGCGGATCACCTGCAGTCCATCGCCGCCCAGCTCCTGGCGGAGGGCCGGATCGGTGACCTCCAGCTCGGCACCCGACGGCGTGCGCACCACCGTGCGCGACCTGTCGGGTGACGCCGCATCGACGAAACGCGGCCGGTACGCGTTCAGTGCGGCCTGCTCGCGCAAGGTGAACCAGGGAAAGCCACTCTGCGGCACGTCCGGCCGCACGAAGGCCCAACGACGGTCGCCTGCGACACCGAACCAGGACACTTCGGCCTGCGCCAGCGTCTCCGCCGCCATCGACTTGACCGGATACCGCCACAGGCCCGCGATGCGGCCGACGCGGCGGGACGAACTCGGATTGCCCATGCAGATCGCCTCCCTGGAGAGGCGCCCTTGCACGAGAGTCCAGGGCCGAGCGTGACGGGCGAAGCCCGCTGCAGCGCCTCTCGAACCCGGGCGACCGGTCGTGGCGACGGTGCGCGGCGGGATCTTACCGCGGCACTAAGGGCGGCGCACTCCGTCGACGACGCGCACGTCGTTGAGGGCCCAGGAATAGTCGGTGTAGCGGATCGAGAAGCGCCCCGACGCCACGCGAGCGCGATCGCCCGCCGTATCCGCCAACGCCTCCGCACGCAGCGCGAGGAACGCCTCCAGCGAAGCGACGCCACGATGCCCGGCCTCGAAGTCGCCGCGATACCAGCGGAAGATCGGCGAGATCCGCGCCACGGGCGTCGGCGCGGCGTCGAACCGGTTGCGCGAGCGGTCGCGCAGGAAGCGACGCGTCTGGTCCTCGAGCTGGGCGTCGAGCCGGTCGGCCCGGTAGGCTTCCGGCCGCAGCGCCGGGCAGCCGACCGACGCGCAGTTCACGGCGAAGTGGATGCGAGGCTCGTCGAAGTCCGGCGCACCGCGCAGCAGGCCGTGCTCGATCTCGTCGAGATGGCGCCGCTGCCCGAGCAGGTCGAAGAAGCGTCGCTTCCACGGCGAGTCGAAGACGATGTTGCCGAGGTCGCGGATCGACTCGAGTGCCGGATAACGCGTCAGGATCAGCTGCAGCGTGAAGGCGTTGTAGGCGTTGATCAGGAAGGCGCGGCGCTGCACGAGGCTCCAGCCCGCGTACTCCTGCATCACCACGGCCGAGAGCGACGTCGTATACGCATCGAGGCGCGGCCGCTCCCGCGCGAGACCCGCATAGTCGACCGCGCTGGCCGTGCCCGCCTCGTTCCAGCGCACGTGCCGCGCCAGCAGCGCCGAGAACGCCTGGTGCGAGTGGTCGAACCCCGCCGCCTGCGCCATCGGGCCCGGCATGGCGACGACGAACAGCCAGGCCAGCGCCCATGACGGCAGCCACGCCGCCAGGACCGACCCCGAACACGCGACACTCATGGCTCTCGCGACACCCGTTGCATGGCTGGACGAGGAGAGGTTCCGCCGCCGAACCCTTGCCGCGGGTCGACCCGGACGCCCCGCCGTGCAATATACAGGGGCGACCTACGGTCCCTGTCTTCGATGAACGGCGCGACCATGCCAGCTCTCTCCAAGTCACGATGGCTCGCCGCGGCGCTTGCCGCAGCGCTGCTGGGCCTGGCGTCGGGACCGGGGCGCACGGCGGCCTGGACCCTCGCGCCGTCGCAACGGACCGCCGTCGAGCGCGGCGAGATCGTGGTCGCGGACGACCGCGACCCGGCGGCGGGCGGCGAGGACGCGGCCCTCGCACGGGCCGCGGTGCGCATCGCCGCGCCGCCCGACCGGGTCTTCGCCGTGATGACCGACTGCGCCGCCGCGCCGGGCTGGGTGCCGTTCATGGTGAGCTGCCGGGTGCTCGAGACCACGGCCGGCGGCGCCGAGCAGCTGATCGCGCACCGGGTGGACTACGGGTGGTACGCACCGCGCGTCGACTACGTGTTCCGCGCCAGCTACCGCGACCGGCGCGAGGTCCGGTTCGCGAACGTCAGCGGCGATCTTCTCGAGAACGACGGGCTCTGGAACCTGGAGCTCGCCGCGGACGGCGTCTCGACCCTCGTGACCTACCGGGTGCGCGTGCGGCCGCGGTTCTACCTGCCGCAGTGGCTGTACCGGCGGGGCCTGAAGTCCGAGATCCCGGCGCTGCTCGAAGCCCTGCGCAAGCAGGCGGAAGCGCCGCAGTGAGGCCCAACCACCAGCCTGACGACGCCACAGGAGCCGGGAAGGGCGCCCCACGCGCGAGTGCTCCGACCCCGCCGCGCGGACCGGCGCCGGAGTTCCACGCCGGAAAGTGGTGGGATGCCCTGCGCTTCGCGCTGCGCGGGCGGCGACTGCTGCAGCAGCAATTGCACCGGCTGGCGGCGCTGCCCGAGGATGCGCCCCGCGCCCGCGTCGCCGAAGCCCAGCGAGCTGCCTCGCAGCGATTGCTGCGCCACCTTCAGGTGGACCTGCAGGTGACCGGCCTGCAACACCTGCCTCGCACGCCGGGCCTGGTCGTCGCGCTGCACGAAGGCCTGGCCGACGCGCTCTGCCTCGCGACGCTGCCGCTGCCGATGCGCTTCGTCGCGCGCCGCGAAGTGTTCGAGTGGCCCGACATCGGCCCCGCCCTCGCGCGCTGCGGACACATCGCGATCGAGCCCGAAGCCGGCGCCACGGCCTATCGCCGCCTGGTGCGTGCCGCACGCGCGGCGCTCGAGAGCGGCGATCACGTGCTGCTCTTTCCCCAAGGCTGCCTCCTCGGCATCGAGACCGCGTTCCTGCCGGGCGCCTTCCATCTGGCCAGGCGACTCGCCGTGCCCCTGCTACCGATCGCGATCACCGGTTCGCATCGAATCTGGGAGCATCCGTTCTCGGCGCGGCTACGCTATGGGCAGCGGGTGGCGGTGCAGGTCCTGCCGCCGATCGGCGCGACGGAGACGCGACTCGCGGAGCCGGATGCGCTGCGGCGGCGAGTGCAGCGGCTCACCAAAGGCGCAGCCCTCGCGCCGGGGACGCCCCCGCCCCGGCATTACGACGCGGCGCGCGATGGCGAGTGGCCAGGGTTCCGCTTCGAGCTCGACCCGGAGTGGCAGGCCGGGGTGGCCCACGGTGTCGACCGGCCCCTCCTGGAACCTGTCCCGGTCGATGTCGGTTGAGCGAGTTATCCTCTACAAATGGCGTCCGTTCCCGCCAACCGCCTCCCCCGAGCCTGGTACGACGCAGCCATCCCCGACTTCCTGGCGGCCACCCCCGACAGCATCCTCGGTGCCCTGACCCGGGGCAGCGGCGACCATGCGGTGGAGCCCGCGCAGGCGCAAGCCTGGCTCGCCGAAATCGCGCTGCTGAAGTCCTGGCTGGCGCCCTGTCGCGCGGGTGCCGTGTTCCTCGAGTTCACCATCCCGCGCATGGGCCGGCGTATCGATGCGGTGCTGCTGCTCGGTGGGGTCGTGGTGGTGATCGAGTTCAAGGTGGGCCAGGCGCGGATCGAGCGCTCGGCGCTCGACCAGGCCTGGGACTATGCGCTCGACCTCAAGAACTTCCACGAGGCGAGCCACGGGCGGGCCATCGTCCCGATCCTGGTCGCCACGGAAAGCGAAAGTAGATCAGATTTGTTTTCGCTCGATTTTGCTGCCGACCAAGTGGCCCGGCCGGTCGCGGTCCCCGCCGGCGCGATGTGCGCGATGCTTGCCAGGCTCCAGGCACTTCGCCCGGCCGTCAGCGACCCCACGGTCGCCTCGCAAGATGCCGCAGCCTGGAGCGCCGCGCCCTACCGCCCCACCCCTACCATCGTCGAAGCCGCCCGCGCCCTCTACGCCCAGCACTCCGTCCACGCGATCGCCCGCCACGACGCCGGTGCCACGAACCTGCACCTCACCTCGCAGCGCCTCGAGTCCCTGGTCGAGGAGGCCCGGACGCGGCGCCGCAAGATCCTCTGCTTCGTTACCGGCGTCCCCGGCGCCGGCAAGACCCTCGTCGGCCTGAACCTCGCCACCCAGCACCGCGAGGCAAGCGAAAAAGGGGACGGATTTATTTTCGGCGAGCCGAAAATAAATCCGTCCCCTTTTTCGCCCGCTTCGCATGCGGTCTTCCTCTCCGGCAACGGCCCGCTGGTCGCGGTGCTGCGCGAGGCGCTGACCCGCGACGACGTCGAGCGCCGCAAGGCCCGCTGCGAGCGCATCTCCAAGGCGAACGCAGGCAAGCCGGTCAAGGCCTTCATCCAGAACGTCCATCACTTCCGTGACGAGGCCCTGCGCCATCCCGGGCCACCCGCCGACCACGTCGTGATCTTCGACGAGGCGCAGCGCGCCTGGAACCGTGCCAAGGCCGCGAACTTCATGAAGCAGCGCAAGGGCATCCCCGACTTCGCGCACTCCGAGCCCGAGTTCCTGATTCAGTACATGGATCGCCATACCGACTGGGCGGTGATCGTCTGCCTGGTCGGCGGCGGCCAGGAGATCCACACCGGCGAGGCCGGCATCGCCGAGTGGCTGCAGGCCGCGACCACCCACTTCCCGCACTGGCACCTGCACGTCTCCTCGCAGCTCGTGGACGGCGAGTACGCCGCCGGCCACGCGCTCGAGCTCATCCGCACACGCCCCAACGTGCACCTCGACGAGCAGGCCCTGCACCTCCACGTCTCGATGCGCTCGTTCCGCGCCGAGCGCGTCTCGGCCTTCGTCAAGGCACTGCTCGACTGCGACCGCGAGGGCGCCGCCGCCGCGTACCAATCGTTCAAGGACCGCTACCCCATCGTCATCACCCGCGACCTCGACAAGGCCAAGGCCTGGGTGCGCGAACGGGCGCGCGGCAACGAGCAGTACGGCCTCCTCGCCTCGTCGAAAGCCATGCGCCTCAAGCCCTATGCGATCGACATCCGCGTCAGCGTCGACCCGGTGCAGTGGTTCCTCAACGATCGCACCGACGTGCGCTCGAGTTGGTACCTCGAGGACTGCGCCACGGAGTTCCAGGTACAGGGGCTCGAGCTCGACTGGGCCTGCGTCACCTGGGACGGGGACTTCCGCGCGAAGGCGCCGGCGGAGGGCAGCGGGTGGAGTTGCCACGACTTCCGGGGCGACCGGTGGGTCAACATCCACAGCCCGGATAACCGGAACTATCTGAAGAACGCGTATCGCGTGCTGCTGACGCGCGCGCGGCAGGGGATGGTGGTGTTCGTGCCGCCAGGCGACAGCGCGGACCCGACGCGGCTACCGTCCCACTACGACGAGACCTGGCGGTATCTCCGGGCGGCGGGCATCAAGGCCCTGTGAGCTTCAGCGCCGCGAAGAGGAGGCTCAAGCCCACGACGAACATCGAGCCAAGCCTGACCGTCATGGAGGAACGGAGCAGTTCCATCTCCGCCTTGGTGATGACACGCAGGTTCTCGATGTCGGACTTGGTCGCCAGATGCGTGAGCATGTCTCGCTCCATGGCATCGACCACGGCCCGCGCCTCATCGGACGGGACGTTGATGCTGACCAAGGCATCATAGAGCGAGTAGAGGCAGGACATACAGGCTGGAACGCGTGGTGGCGGCGGGAGGCGACAGAATAGCGCTGGCGGCCAATGCGGGAACCAGCCGTTTCGGGTGCGTTTGCCCTGTTTGCCACCCACCATGCAGAGTCATCTGCGTCTGCGCTACCGAGGTCCGGGAGACTTCTGCCTCCACCGAAGGCCCCGTGCAATACCCGATCGCACCCTCGACGAACCCCGGCGCCAGCTCCGGCAGCACCAGGGAGCGCGGGTCCACACGGGCGTGACTGCAGCTGCCGCCATTCGACTCCGCTGCAAACGTGTGCAATCCTCCTTCCCTGCCGCAGCCCTGGACGGGGCCCACGGCACCCGACCGTCAGATGATCCAGGAGTGAGAGGGGTGTACCGATGACCGAGAACCGCCTGCGACCGGCCACGGCAGTCTTCGTAGCAATTGTCGCCACCACCCTCATGACGCTCGCACCCGCCGCACCGGCGGTCGCTGCGCCGCTGCCTCCGGGCGAGCTGGTCGGCGCCGAGGCGCTCGGCTTGCTCCGCACCAGGACCGTGCTGGTCGCGGGCGCGAGCGGCCGCAACGGCCGCGTGGTGCTGCGCCAGCTGGTACAGCTCGGCATCAAGGCACGCGGCATGACCCGCGACGCAGCGGCGGCGCGCGCCGAGGTCGGCGACCAGTTCGACTGGGTCGAGGCCGACGTCACGAAGCCCGAGACCCTGGCCGCGGCCTTCCAGGGCGTCGACGTCGTGATCTCGGCCGTGGCCACCTCGATGCCGGTCGGCGGCAACCGCCCCGAGCGCGTCGACTATGAGGGCACGGTCAATCTCGCACGCGCCGCCAAGGCCGCCGGGGTGAAGCGCTTCGTGATCATCACCTCGTCCTCCTCGGGGCAGAAGAATCACTTCCTGAACTACATCGGCGGCAACGTGCTGATCTGGAAGAAGCGTGCCGAGGAAGCGCTGATGAGCTCCGGCCTCGAGTACGTGATCGTCGGCCCCGCAGCCATCGACGATTCCCCGGGTGGCCTGAGGCCGATCCGGATGTTCCCGCGCGACAAGTACCAGCGCGGCATGGTCATCAACCGCGACGACCTCGCGACCGTCGTGATCACCGCGGCCGCGCTGCCGGCTGCCGCGAACCGCACGTTCTCGGTCGCCAGCGGCACAGCGCCGGCCGTCGCCGACTGGAGCCGCTCGTTCGGCAGGATGCCGCGCGAGTAGCGCTCGAGAGCTGGCAAGACCGACCCGCCCGCAGGAGTATCGCGCTCGCGACGGAAATATCGCGGCGCCTGCGCCGGTCAACTGGACATGCGCATCCCCTTGCTGCTCGCGGGTCTCCTCGTGCTGGCGTCCGACAGCCTGGCGGCGGAGCGACCTCTCGCCCCACCCTTCACCGCCCAAGAACCCGCCGCGTGGATCAACTCCCCGCCGCTGTCGCTGGCAGGGCTTCGCGGCAAGGTCGTGCTGCTGGAGTTCTGGACCTTCGGCTGCAGCAACTGTCGCAACACGCTGCCCTGGCTCGAGACGACTGCGGCAGCCTACGCAGCGCAGGGCCTGGTGGTGGTGGCGATCCACACGCCCGAATTCGCGCACGAACGCGTGCCGGCGAACGTGGCGCGCGCCGTACGCGAACTCGGCATCCGGTATCCCGTGATGCTGGACCCCGACTTCGCCTACTGGAACCTCATGAACAACCGGTACTGGCCGGCGTTCTACCTGGTCGATCGGCAGGGCCGCATCGCCGCGACCGCCATCGGCGAGTTGCACGACGGCGAGGCGCGCACCGAGCGCTTCGAGGCGCAGCTGCGTGCCTTGCTGGCTTCGCAGCGATGAGCTGCCATCGGAGGACGGTTGTCGCGGCGGCCTGATCGGGTTCGGCGACGGAACTCCGCTTGCAGGGCAAAGGGTGGAATTCCCGCGACTTCCGGGACGGGGACTACCTCGTCACGTGAGCTTCAGCGCGGCGAACAGCACGCCCAGGCCGACGACCAACATCGAGCCCAGACGGATCGTCATCGAGGAGCGCAGCAGTTCCTGCTCCAACCTGAGCTCGCGACGCAGTGCGTCGACTCGCACACCCATCGCATCGATGTCGGACCTGACGGCCAGCCAGAGGTTCTCGATGTCAGCCTCGATCGCCAACCGTAGATGCTCGACGTCGGTCCTGGCGGCTAACCGCAGATTCTCGAGATCGGATTTGCTGGCCAACTGCGTGAGCATGTCGCGCTCCATGGCATCGACCACGGCCGGGGCCTTGCCGGACGGGACGTTGATGCTGACCAGGGCATCATAGAGCGAGTGGAGGTAGGACATACAAGCCTGGATGCGCAAAAGTGGCAAGCGACCTGCCCTGGTGACGTAATCATCCGTCAGGCTCGGCGAGTTGGCTCTTCGCGAATCCGGTGTCTTTGCGAAGAAATGCGGGCAGGCCGACACGAAGCGCTTGGCCGCGCTCACTCCCCCGCCACTGCCAACGGCCTGCACAACGGCTGTAACCGCCGCCCGCACTCCGACGCTCGGCTCGCCGTGATCAGCAGACGCTCGGTCGAGCGCGTCATCGCCGCAAACCTTCGGCCCTCAGCCCGAGTTTGCGCCAGTCGCCCAGGCATTCGCTTCAACCCTATCCCGGCAGATCACTCGAATCTCTGTCTTCAATCTTCTCGCTCGAGGTCACCGGGCAGCAGCTGGTGACCGTGCATGACGGAGAGCACGACGACCTCATCGACACTGACGCGATAGATCATCCGGTAGGGATGCAGCAGCAGTTCGCGGACCTCCTCCTGCCCATACTCAGGCACTACCCGGCCGCGCAGGGGAAAAGCTGCGAGCGAGTCCGCGGCGTCCACGAGCGCGCGCACCACAGCATCTGCATTGCGCGGCGAATCAATCGAAATGAAGCGACGCACGCCCGCAAGGCCGCGCAGCGCCTGCCGGGCATACCGAACCCGGGCCACCGCCGCAGGCTCGACTCAGTCCAGCGCCAACGCCGCCCTGAGCTGCTCGGAGGACAGGATGCGCCCTTCCGCCACATCCGCGAGGCCGCGCTCGATCGAGCGGCGAACCGCAAACTCGTAGACGACGTCGTCCCACGTCGCATCGTCAGGCAACTGCTCGAGCAATTGCCTGGCCTGCTGCTTGGCGTTGTCGGTGGGCTGGGTCACGCGCATACGTTACTCCGGATGACAGGGAAGTGGAATCTTCCCTTGGCGCTTCGAGAGCCGGCGGACATTGTGTGCGCGAAAGCCAACCAACGCCCGTCGTCAATCGCGTGTCATTGCCCAGAAACATGCATAGGCGCGAGCAGTGACCACGACTGCAGTCACACCCCCGCCATCGCCAAGGGCCTGCACAACGGCTGCAACCGCCGCACGAACTCCGACGCCCGGCTCGCCGTGATCAGCAGCCGTTCGGTCGCACGCGTCATCGCCACATAGAGATCACGCGCATCGCCGGCCGGATCCCGATACGGCAAGGTGCCCACCCCGGCGACCACCACCACGGGGAACTGCTGGCCCTTGCTGCTCTTGTTGGTCATCAGCTTGACGCTGTCGCGCTCGCCGGAGAAGCGCTTCGAGCGCGCGTCGCGCAGCCACTCGACGGGTACCCCGGCAGCGTCCAGGCTCGTCGCGATCTCCTCGGCGACGAAGAGCGCTGAATAGAGCACCCCATGTCCTTCCACGCCCTGCCGCGCGCGTGCAGCTGGACGAGCGTGTCCGCGATCGTCCGTGCTTCCTGCTGCAGGTTCGCGAGCAGCGCCAGCCTCGGCTTCGGCCCATGGCGCCCGCCGAGCTCGGGGGCGACGCGCGGGATCCCGTCGTCATCCGCGGCCACGGGTGACAGCAGCTCATGCGCGAACTCGCGCGCGCAGGTGAGGATCTCGTCCGTGTTGCGGTAGTTGCGCCTCCGGATGCGGGTGCGGCCGCTGGCCGCGATGCCCACGCTCCTGAACGTGGGCGAGGCCGGCTGCGGAGCAGGCCGAACCGAACCTGTTGCAGATTGTCATCGGTTCCCAACGGCATCAGGATCCGCGTCCAGGCCGGACGCGTTGATCTAGCACACCCGTTTGATGCCGGAGAACGTGCCGGGATCCCCGCGCTTGGTTGAGGTTAGCGTCGTGCTCGTGCGGGTCTTCGAACCGAGCAAGAGCCCTCGGAACCGTTCAAGCCTGCGGCGACTGGCCGACCGCAGCAGCGTGCGGGTAACCGAGGCGGTTCCGCAAGTACTCTCGCGTCTCATCATCGACGCAGTACACGAAGCACCCCTTCATCCCCCGCGTCATCAACGTCCGGTACGTATTGCGGATGATCCGCCCCGCCCGATCCCGCGCTTCGGCTGGATCCGTCTCGAGCAGCGCCTTGTAGCCCTTCAGCGAATGATCGTGCCTCGAGCGCGCCTCGGGCAGCGTCAGCACCTCGCCATCGCGCACCACGAGATCCGGCCCGACGATCACGCCGATCCAGTCCACCTCGAGCCCCTGGCAGGTATGGATACAGCCGACCTGCGCAACAGAGTTCGGCGCGATGATCCAGACACTCGCCTCGTCCTGCAGGTTCCACTGCATACCGAAGTTGTGCTCGGGAATCACCACGTCCATCGCTGCGGGGTCGTTCCGGCTGCGCCAGTCCCAACAGTAGCCCGCGACCATTCGCGCGCGGTTCGCGGCGGCATTGAGCGCCACGATCTCTTGGCGCATCGCCTCGGGTGAGTCGAATACGCGGAAGTCGAAGGCGCCGGGCCCGGTGTCGAGCTCGACGTTCGCGGTCGGGCCGATGCCCAGCACGTCGTCGAGCCAGGCGAGATAGCCATCCGAGCCGCTGCAGCGGAACTGCGAAGCGAGCTGCAGGTGGGTGACGCGCGCACCGGCGCGGCGGGCGCGCTGGGTGATGTCGTCCTTGGTGCCGACGTCCTTCCAGGTGACGCGCTGGTCCTCGTCGATGAAGAACACCGCGCACTTCGCCGAGCCGATGATCTCCTCGACCTGGTGGTTGCCCTGGTTGCCGTAGAGGCCGGACTTCTCGTTGACGCGGTGCGCCTCGTCCACCACCAGCGTGTCGAACACGTTCGCGGCGGTGTTCACGAACCCGCCCGAGCCACCGAACAGCGCATCGATGCGGCTGCCCTTGAAGCTCCCCGAGAGCTTCGCCTTGAACACCGCGCGCGGCGCCGCGTTCTTGGTCACGTACTTCGCGAGCAGCTTGCTGGAGGTCAGCGCAGCGAGTGCATTGATGGCTACCACCGACTTGCCGGTGCCCGGCCCGCCCTCGACGATCACCACTTCCTTGGCCGATGGCGTCGCGCCGCGCGCCAGCGCGACGATCTTCTCGAACACGACCTTCTGGTCGTCGATCAGCACGAACTCGTCCTTGCCCTTCAGCATGCCCTCGAGGCTGTCGACGAGACCCTTCGAAGGACGGATGCGGCCGTTCTCGATCCGGTACAGGAGCCGGTTGCGGTCGCCACCGCGCAGGTGCTGGCGGATGAACTCCCGCAGCTTCACCCGCTCGGCCTCGCCGCGCAGGTAGACCGGGGCGCGCTCGAGCCAGGGACGATAGAACTCGTCCGTCACCACCCCGTCGTCGCCGTAGTTGTGGAGATAGGCGCAGGGCCGCAGCCGGACCTCGTCCTCCTCGATGGTCTCGTTGAAGTCCTGCAGCAGCGAGGCATAGGACCAGGCCTGGTAGGACGGATGGCTGACCTCCGCCATGCCGCGCTCGAAGCGCGTGCGCACCACGGCGTCCATGCGCGTGAGCTCGGCCTGCTGCCACTGCTTGAGCTCGATGATCACGAGCTCGTCGTTCGACTCCGCGCCCGTGCCGGAGAGCAGGAAGTCGATCCGCTTTGCGGTCTGGGGGATGCCGTACTCGACGGCGACGCCGCAGTCTGCAGGGATGCCGTCGTCGTTGATCGCTCGCGCCACCGCGATCAGGGACTCCTTCCAGCTACGCACCTCGCCACGCGCGACCGAGCGGCCGGTGCGGGCACGGAAGGTCTCCAGTACAATCTCTTCGATATCGTGGGTGAAGACGTCCTGCAGGAAGCCGGACTTAGTTTGCTGGTAGACAATCATGCCGGGGACTGCAATGTTTCGAAGGGATTCAAGATACCGGTGCAGTCATCGTGAACGCGTCTGCGTGACGACACGGCCAGCTATCCCGCCTCACACCCGAATCAAGCACAGAATCGTCATCAGCATTCCTGAAGCGTCCCCGATAATCGGTCGGTCGGGGGCGCTGGGCGACCCTCAGGTTCACGAACATGCGTCAACTGGCTTGGGCAAGCGCGGGAGGCTGTGAGTAGCAGAAACACCCGCCGATCATGCCAACGACGACGCCTACGGGGAGCCAAAAACTTCAAGTAACACACATCTGCTACCGATTCGAAACGCCACGCGCCATGCGCAGCACATTCTCGCGGTGAAAATTTAGGTAACGTCTCTGTCCCTCAGAGAAGGCGCCGACATTCATACGCCCATCGGGATCAACACCCATACGGCGAAGCGAGTCCGGATCGGCCACCGGTGACACGATCACCCGTCCGTTGTCCTCGAATGAGATAAAGCCTTTATCAAATAGGTGATCAACTGTCGGCGTTAGCAACAGACCGTTCTCGCCATCCAGACGTTCTTCGTTGTTGCTGTCTCGCCAGGGTTGAACATGGCTGGCGATCAGATGCTCCATTCGCTCGACCTTCGTGACGCGGCAAGCGCTTTCAATTGCGCGAACCTTTTCTCGGAATAGACCCTGACCACGGCGGGCTTGAACGAGCGCGGTTCGTTCGGTTTCACGAATAGCATGATCCGTCGCGATATCGACTTCGACACGCCGCTCCCACTCCTCGATGTCACTCTCAGGAGCTGGCGACTCGCGCTCGATGCGACGCACCTCCTGGCTGGCATCCGCCACGACGTCCGCCTCACGACCAATCAAACTTAGCAGAGTATTGGCGAGCGTGGGCCCGATTCGAGTCAGGTAAACACTTTGAAGACCGTTGCCCACTGGGGTAAGCGGCGCGTACTTTCTTTGGAGGTCGGGACGAAGACGAGAGATATGGTCTTTCGGCCTGATGGCGTTGTCTAGGCGTCGCCATCTAACTTCAACTCTCCAGCCAATCTGACTCCAATTCGTGCCGGCGCTACCGAACTCCTCCGGCTTAGGGCTCTCCCGACAGTAGCCACTGACGATTCCTAATGCAGCGATGCGCGTATCGCAGAAGGAAAAGACGAGATCGCCTGGCGCGACTTCGCGCATGAATTCATAGAACGGGTTCCTATGTCCGTTCTTATTGCGCTTGGGCGACCAAAGATATCCACCCTCAATCTCCTGGCGGAAGGTCTGGTTCTGATTGACCCACCAATAGCGCATTAGAGCTGATACGTTGCCCGGGTTACGCGGCGATGATCGCGGCCTCGGCAGTGGGCTTTGCACATCTCAAGATCGTTTCAACGGAGTCATGCCGCATGAGCCCTGTCCTCCGGGAACGCGATGGCGCTTTGGACTGCGGATCGCTCATGCTCGAAATCTGTGCTCGTTGTGCCACTCCAAAAACTCGACACCGGGTCGATTGATGGAGTCCACGGGTTGCACCTGCAGCGGCTGCCCGTGATAAGCGTAGTACTCGCGGCCATTCTGCCATTCGGTACGCAGTTTTTGGCTTACTTCAAGCCGTAGGTCTGGTGTTACCGTTACGTACCCGAGGTCAAACAGCTTGTGTAGATCAGAACGAAGTAGCAAGCCGTTGGATACGCGATGAGGCCCTAGCAACGCATACGGTTTAATGTGGGCTGCCTCGAGAACCGGCAGTGTCTTTTCCCCGGTCACGGCGCAGCGCCGCTGGTAAGCGTCCGTGACGAGGACTCGGAAGGCGCCCTGACCGAGGCGGCCTCTGACAAGATACTCATCGCCGTAGCGGGTCTCCGGAGAGATGCCATCGGTGGCAGCCCCATCCGCTACGGCCTCGCGTCGCAAGGCAGCCTGAACCGTGCTCCATAGCTCCTGGCCGTCCGCGGCAGCGGTGTCGTACGTCTTGCCCTGCACAATATTCGGCGCCCAGCTGGTTGGCGCGGGAATCCAAGCGGAGTCCGGGAGAAAGAATGGCTCGGCTAGGACGTTACACCCGATTATCGGATCTAGTGACTCGTCGGCCCTGCGATAGCGGCGAACGCGGGCGATCAATTCGTCCTGGGATGTCACACCGTTCTTGGTGCCGAACGCGTCCCATGCCAACGATGCAGGTAATGCGGAATACCGGACAAAAAAGCCGCCGCCGACGATGAAGTTGTCCGGGCTGTGTAGTTTGAAAAGGAAAGGCTCGCCAGGCTGGATTGCACGGAACTGTCGGGATCCGCTCGGCTGCCAGAAATTCACCTCGTCAGCCCTCGATGCGCGAAGGCTCCGAAACCAGTTCTTGTCCGTAACGCCGACCCAGATCTTCATCGTTTGGCTGGTGTCCGCTCACGCTGCTACCAAAGTATCCTACATGTAGTAGCGACCTCACCGCATCAAGAGGCGGTCAGACCGCAGGAACTTTGGACGATGGCAGTGCAAAGCATGAGTTCTCGAGGATCGCGAAAGTGCGCCGCAAAACGTTGGTCGGAAGCCCGCGCAGCTCGAACGGTTCGCTGCTCGTCCGTCGCTGGACGATGCGGGCGCGCACGGCGTTGGCGCCGCTCACGGGCTGGTAGCCTCGCACCTCGATGAGCTCGCCGGTGCGCAGATCGGTGGGGCCGTAGCTGCGCAAGGCCGGTGGCACGGCGTCTTCGTAGCGCGTGGTGACGCCGAGCTCGACCGGCACGTCGAGGATGCTCGCGCTCTGGCCGTTCACGGTGGCGGGGCCGCGCTGGCGCACCTGAGCCTGTTGCTGGCCGTAGATCGTGAACTTGTCGGCGGCAGGCATGCGCCTTTGGCCGGAACGCGAGGCGTGGTCGATCGCGAATTGCTGAGCCTGCGGCAGAGTCTCGGCTTTTCCCTTGGTGGGCGGCCTGGCACCGTTGGCTCAGATCGGCGCCGGTAACACGGCTTGGCGCCTCGCGAGGGAGGGTGTAGCGTGCAGATCTTGGGCGGGAGAATGAAGCGAGTCGGAATCGACAAGCTCGGCGTCGAAGATCGGCTCGCGCTGCTCGAGGAGATCTGGGAGAGCCCCGATCTCGCGTCCTCGGCCGTTCCGTCGCCGGCCTGGCAGGAAGACGAGCTGCGCAAACGGGTGGCGGCGTTTGAGGCCGATCCGTACCAGGGGCGTCTTGTCGAGGCGGTCATTGCGGAGATTCGGCGCGGCCGCTGACGCTACGGCCAGCGGTGCAAGGCATGAAGGTCAACTATCACCCCGAGACGGATTCGCTCTACATCGACCTCTCGGAAAAGCCGAGCGTCGAGAGTCGGGAGATCTCGGAAGGTGTCGTCCTCGACTACGATGCTGAGGGCAGTCTGGTCGGCGTCGACATCGATCACGCGAGCCGGAAGGCGGGTCTCCGAACGCTCACCCTGTCGCGGCTGCCGGGAGTCGTGCGCACGAGCGCCGCGTAGGTCGCCATGACCCGCGCCGTCGTCCTTGCCGCCTATCTCGTCCTGCTCGCGACGCACGTCCCGGCCCAGGCCCAGCCGCCCGGCACGAAGTTCAAGGATTGCCGCGATTGTCCCGAGATGGTCGTCGTCCCGGCGGGATCGTTCACAATGGGCTCGTCCGACGCGGAAACGATTCGTGAGGGCATGGAGTCAGAGGCGCGACGGCGGGAGCAGCCGGCGCACACAGTCACCCTTGCCAGGCCGTTCGCCATCGGCCGCCTCGAGGTGACGCGCAGGCAATACGCCGTCTTCGCCAGGCAGACCAGGCGGCCGGGCAGCAACATGTGCACGACCTGGAACCAGGACAAGAACGCCTGGCTCGACGTCGAAGGCGCGACCTGGGACGAGCCCAATTTCCCGCAGACGGACCAACACCCTGCCGTCTGCGTGTCGCTCGAGGACGCGCAGGCGTATGCCGCCTGGCTCTCGGCCAGGACCGGGAAGAGGTATCGCGTGCCGAGCGAAGCCGAGTGGGAATACGCCGCCCGCGGCGGCATGTCTACGTCGCGCTACTGGGGCGACGATGCCGCGGAAGTCTGCCAGTACGGCAACATCTCCGACGCGGCCGCCGCGCAAGTACACCCCGACCTCAGGAAGGAACCCACGCGCCTGATGGCGTGCCGCGACGGTTACGTCTACACCGCGCCGGTCGGGAAGTTCGTCCCGAACCCGTTCGGCCTCCACGACGTGATCGGCAACGTCTGGGAGTGGACCGCGGATTGCTACACGCCGAACTTCGACGGCGCGCCCACGGACGGATCGGCGTGGCAGAAGGATTGCGAGCGCTACGTCGTGAAAGGCGGCGGCTGGTACGCGCGCAACTGGTTCAACCGTGCCGCCGGGCGCAGCCGCGAGTACGCCAACGCCG
>JALORN010000046.1 GCA_025458905.1 Steroidobacteraceae bacterium | reverse complement strand
TTGATCGCGCCGCCGTTGGTGTTGCGGCCGTAGAGCGTGCCCTGCGGGCCGCGCAGCACCTCGATGCGCTCGATGTCGGCGAGGTTGAAGTTGTTGACGGCCTGGCGCGCGATGTAGACGTCGTCCACGTACAGGCCGACGCTGGTGTCGGCGGTGGCGAGGTTCTCGGTGGTGCCGACGCCGCGCATGAAGAAGGTGGTGGCCGTCGACTGGCCGACGTTGCTGTTGCCGGTGAGGTTCGGCACGTTGAAGACGATCTGCTTGGTGTCGACGATCTGCCGCCGCTCGATCTCGACCGGGTCGATCGCGGTCACCGAGACGGGCACCGTCTGGATGTTCTCGTTGCGGCGCTGCGCCGACACCGTGACTTCCTGCAGCACGGTCTCGTCCGGCGCCGCCTGCTGCGCCTGCGCAACACCGGCGAGGGCTGCAGCGACCGCGGTGGCCACGGCGAGATTCGAGGTGGTCTGGCGCAGGCTGTTGCGGCGAAGGGACATGTCGGGCCTCCCGGGGGTGTGCAGGATGCGAACACTGTCCGAGCGACCCCGCGCTTGTCAACGAATCCGGATATCAGGATCATCTGGCCCGATATCGGGATTTCGTTGAGATGCCGGAAACCGCCCGTTCCGTCGCCCGCATCGCCGCGCTGCTCGAGCTGTTCGAGCGCGAGCGCCGCCCCCTGACCAGCCAGGAGATCGGTGGCCATCTGGCCATTCCGCGCTCGAGCCTCGGCACGCTGCTGAAGTCGCTGGTCGGCCTGCGCTGGCTCGCGGCGGATCGGCGCCGCGCCACCTACTTCCCCGGCGCCCGCCTCGCCCGCCTCACCGGCTGGCTGCAGGGCGAGGCGCTGCTCGAGGACCCGCTGCGCGACGCGGTCGAGCGCCTGCACCAGGCGACCGGCGAGACCGTGAGCGTCAGCGCGATCAGCGACCTCGAGATCGAGGTGCTGCACGTCGGCTCGGGCGACACCGGCGTGCAGCTCGTGGTGCAGCCCGGGCGGCGCATGCCGCTGTGGCAGTCGGCGGTGGGCATCGCCTGCCTCGCGCCACTGCCCGACTCCACCGTGCGCTCGATGCACCGCCGCGCCGAGCGGCGCGCTGCCCTCGGCGGGCCGGCGCCGCCGCCGCTCGCCGGGGTGCTGCGCCGGGTGCGCGCGGTGCGCGATGCGGGCGGCATCGCCTTCGCCGACGGCGCCGTCGTGCCGGGCGTCGCGGCGCTCGCCTTCGGGCTGCCCGAGCAGGTCGGCCTGCGACCCCTGGTGCTGAGCGTCGGCGGACCCGCCGAGCGCGTGCTCGCCGAGCGGATGTCGATCGAGGCGGCGCTGCGCCGCGAGGCGGAGGCATTGTGCGGCCCGGCGGCCCGCGTGGGCGGGCGTCGCGCGACACGGTCCGATGCGCCGACGGCACGCCGGGCCCGCCTGCCACGCTCGACCCGCCTGCGGCGTCGCTAGCGGAACTCGGCCAGCAGGCGCTCGCGATCCGCGTCGAGCGCCGGCGCGGGACGGCGTGCCGTGGGCGTGTCGTACCCCGAGATGCGCACCGGGTTGCCGGCCACCTTGAGCCCCGCTGCGTCCACCAGCATCCGCCGCCAGGCGAGCTGCGGGTCGGCGAGCAACTCGGCCATGCTGCGCACGGGTCCGCAGGGCACGCCGCGCGCGGCGAGCTCGGCGTCCCAGTGCGCGGTCGGCCGCGTCGCGGTGACCTGCTCGAGGGCGACCTTCAGCGCCGCCTGGTTGGCGACGCGCTGCGCCACACCCGCGTAGCGAGGATCGTCGCGCAGCGCCTGCAGTCCAAGCGCCTCGAGCGTCCCGCGCCACTGGGGCTCGGTGACTGCGCCGATCACGATCCAGCCGTCGGCAGTGCGGAACGCATCGGTCGGCGCCGCGGTGGGGAAACGCGCACCGATGCGCTGCGGCGGGTCGCCGAGCTGCGCGCGCAGCAGCGCATGTTCCAGCATCGCCACCTGGCAGTCGAGCATCGCCACGTCGACGAAGCGCCCGGGAACGGCCGGATCGGCGCGGCGTTCGACGAGCGCTGCGAGGATGCCGACGGCCGCGAACAGCCCGGTCGCGATGTCGGCGATCGAGGTGCCGACCCGGGCGGGCCCGGCGCCCTCGTTGCCGGTCACGCTCATCACGCCGCCCATCGCCTGGATGATCAGGTCGTAGGCAGTGCGCTGTGCATACGGGCCGTCCTGCCCGAAGCCCGAGATGCTGGCGTGCACGAGGCGTGGCCAGCGCGTCGCGAGCGTCTCGCGCGGGTAGCCGAGGCGGGCGAGCACGCCGGGCCGGTAGTTGTCGAGCAGCACGTCTGCGCGCGCCAGCAGGCGCTCGAAGACCTCGCGGTCGGCGGCCTGGCGCAGGTCGAGCGCGAGGCTCTCCTTGCCGCGGTTGAACGCCGCGAAGTAGGCCGAGCCACCGGCGGCGTGCGGCGCGAACGCACGCGAGTCGTCGCCGAGGCCCGGCGGCTCGACCTTGATCACCCGTGCGCCGAGGTCGGCGAGCACCATCGAGCAGTACGGGCCCGACAGCACCCGCGACAGGTCGACCACGAGCACGCCGTGCAGGGGCCCACGTCGCGCTGCGCAGGCGCCGGTGCGGACATCGTCACCGACGTCCCCGACCGCCTCGTCACCCGCCGTCACAGGTAGCCCATCCGCTTCGCCTCGTGTGCCAGCCGGTCGCGATGGTCGGGATGGGCGACCGCGATCAGCGCCACGGCCCGCTCGCGCAGGCTGCGACCGCGCAACTCGGCGACGCCCCATTCAGTGACGACCTTGTCGACCGTGTTCTTGAGCGTGGTGACGATCGTGCCGGGCGCGAAGCTCGGGACGATCTTCGAGATCCGCCCCTCGTCGGCCGTCGAGCGGCAGACGATGAACGCCTGCCCGCCCTCGGAATACATCGCGCCGCGCGCGAAGTCCGCCTGCCCGCCCGAGGAGGACCAGTAGCGGCCGGCGATCGTCTCCGAGGCGCACTGCCCCGTGAGGTCGACCTCGACCGTGGCGTTGATGGACACGAAGTTCGGCTCGGTCGCGATGCGTCGCGGGTCGTTGACGTAGGTCGCGGGCCACAGCTCCACCGCCGGGTTGTCGGCGACGAAATCGTAGAGCCGCTGCGTGCCGAGCACGAAGGTGCCGACGGTCTTGGTGCGGTTGTTGCGCTTGCGCACGCCCGTGACCACACCCGACTCGATCAGGTCGATGACGCCGTCGGACAGCAGCTCGGTGTGGATGCCGAGCGCGCGGTGGCCGGCGAGGCTCGCGAGGATCGCGTTCGGGATCGCGCCGATCCCCGCCTGGATCGTGGCGCCGTCCGGGATGCGCTCGGCGACGAACGCGGCGATCCGCCGGTCCACGGCCTGGGGCGCGACCGGCGCCACCTCGACCAGCGGCAGGTCGCTGCGGACCCAGCCGGCGACCTGCGAGAGGTGCAACTGGTTGCGGCCGAAGGTGCGCGGCATCCGCTCGTTCGCCTCGACGAAGAAGCGTGCGCGGCCGATGAAGCTCGCGGTGTAGTCGGCGCCGGTGCCGAGCGACAGGTAGCCATGTCGATCCGGCGGCGACACCGCCGCGATCACCAGCGGGTCGCTGCAGCGGTGCCGCAGCAGCGGGTAGACCTCGCTGAAGTGGTTCGGCACGAGGTCCACCTGGCCCTCGGCGAAGCGCGGCCGCGTCACGTGCGACAGGAAATAGGACACGTGCCGCAGCCGCCCGGGAAAGGCGCCGTGCAGGTACGGGCGGTCGCGCAGCGCGTGCATCTGGTGCACCCGCACCCCGTCCAGGCGCCCGGCGTGCCGCTCGATCGCATCGAGCAGCGTCGGTGGCTCGCCGTTGGCGATCGGCACGATCAGGTCGGCGCCGCGCCCGATGTGGTCGAGCACGGCATCGGCGACGGTGGGTTCGGGCAGGGAAGGCATCGGGGGAATTGTGGCACCGCGCGACGACGGCCGGATGTCAGACCCAGCCCTGGCGCCAGGTCGCGCCGTCCTCGAGCTCGCGCCAGCGCAGGCGCTGCACGCGCCGCGAGTGCACCGCCTCGAGCTCGACGAACTCGACCGCGCCGCCCTCGACCTCGGGATCGATGACCTTGGTGACCAGGAAGTGCTTCTCGCGACGGCGCGGGGTCACGGCCGTCCACTTGGAATGCAGCAGCTTCTTCGGGCTCAGCCGGTTCCGGGTGCTCGCGCTCATGCTCGGGCGCAGCGTACCCGAATGCGGACGCGTGGTGCCGCCGGCCATGGCCTTGTGCGAACATCGCCTCCCCGCCGGATGCGCCCGGTCCCGACCCCGATCCCGATCCGGAAAGCGATGCGCGGCACCGACATCCCACCGTTCTACGCCAGCCAGGTCGGCGCGCGCGCGCATCGGCTGCGTCGCGCGGGGCGCTCGGTGATCGGCATGCACTTCGGGCAGCCGACCGAGCCGCCGCCGCCCGGCGTGCACGCCGCCGCACACCGCGCGATCGAGGACGGCCCCACCGGCTACTACGAGTCGCCGGAGCTGCGCGCGCGCATCGCTCGACACTACCTCGATGCCTACGGCCTGCACGTCGCGAGTTCGCGCATCCTGCTGACACTCGGCGCGAGCGCCGGGCTCGTCGCCACCTTCACGACGCTGTTCGCGAGCGGCGACCGCGTCGGCGTGGTGCGCCCGGGCTACCCCGCCTACCGCAACGCGCTGCGGGCACTGGGCCGCGAGCCGGTCGAGATCGACTGCGGCCCGGAGCGCGGCTTCCGCCTCGGTGCGGAGCAGGTGGCGGGCGTCCCGGGCGAGCTCCACGGCCTGGTGGTCGCGAGCCCGGGCAACCCGACCGGCGCGATGCTGTCGCGCGCGGCGCTCGCCGAGGTCGCCGGCGCCTGCCGCGCGCGCGGCACGCAGCTGGTCTCGGACGAGATCTACCACGGCATCAGCTTCACGGGGCCCGCGACCTGCGCGCTCGAGGTCGAGCCGCAGGCGATCGTGATCAACAGCTTCTCCAAGCTCTACCGCATGCCCGGCTGGCGCCTCGGCTGGATCGTCGTGCCCGAGGCGGCGGTCGAACGCTTCGGCGCGCAGCTGATCAACCTGTTCCTGACGCCCTCGACGCTCTCGCAGGAAGCGGCGATCGCCGCGTTCGACGACCGCGGGAGCCTGCAGGCGGCGGTGGCGGGCTACGCGCGCAACCGCGCCACGTTGCTCGCCGCCCTGCCCACGATGGGACTGCGCGGCCTCGTGCCGCCGGACGGTGCGTTCTACCTGTACGCCGACGTCGGCCACCTCACCGACGACAGCCTCGCGTTCTGCCACGAACTGCTCGAGGACACGGGCATCGCGATCGCGCCCGGCATCGACTTCGACCCGCGGCGGGGACAGCGTTTCGTGCGCCTCTCGTTCGCGGTCTCGGAAGCGGAAGTCGACGAGGCGATCGCGCGGCTGCGGCCATGGCTCGCGCGGCGCGAAGCGGCACGCAGGAGTTCCTGAGCCGGCACGATTCGCGCGTCGACGTGCGCCCCGCGGGGCACGCTGCCCCGGACTGTCGCCAGTCCGCGCCAGCGTGACGTTGCCGGACGCGGCTCCTATGATCGGGGCATGAGCGACGACGACCCCGATCGCCCCGGCGACGGCGAGCGCCCAGCCTGGCGGCGCAACCTGCCCTTGATCCTCGGCGTCGTCGTGCTCGCCGGCGCCGGCGCAGTGGCCTGGCGCTGGCTGGTCGGGACGCAGGCCACCGCACCGCCGGCCGCAGGAGCACAGGCGCCGCCGACGCCGCGCACGCTCGCGCCCTCGCCCCCGGAACCGGCCGTCGCGAACCCGATCGAGCCGGGCGTCGAGCCCCCTGGTGCGCCGACCACCGAGGAACTCCAGTCGGCGCTCGGCGAGCTGGTCGGCAACGCGCGCCTGCAGTCGCTGTTCCGGCTGCAGGACCTGCCGCGCCGCATCGTCACCACGGTCGACAACCTCGGCCGCGCGCAGGCGAGCGCGAGCCTGTGGCCGGTGAACCCGCCCACCGGGCCCTTCACCACCGACCGCAGCGGCGAGGCCGAGGTGATCGCCGCGGGCAACGACGCGCGCTACGCGCCCTACGTGGAGCTGCTCGAGTCCGTGGACCTCGACCGGGCCACGATGGCGTATCGCCGCCTGTACCCGCTGTTCCAGCAGGCCTACGAGGACCTCGGCTACCCCGACCGCTACTTCAACGACCGCCTGGTCGAGGTGATCGACCTGTTGCTCGTGACGCCCGAGCCGCGCGGCGCGCTGCGCGTGCGGCTGCCGGAGTTCAGCGAGGAGGTGAGGCCCGAGCGTCCCTGGGTGCTCTACCGGTTCGAGGACCCGGCGTTGCAGGAGCTCGCGGCGGGCCCGCGGATGCTGCTGCGGATGGGGCCCGAGAACCGCCGGCGCGTGAAGCAGGTGCTGACGGCACTGCGACCGAGGATCGCGGCCACGCCACCGCCGCGCGCGCTGCCTGCGGCCGTGCCCGCCGCGGATCCGGGCGTCGCGCCGCCGGGTGCCGTTCAGCCGTCCGCGTCGTCGTCGTCGGGGATCGCGCAGACGCTGCCGGCGATGATCCGCCAGCCGTCCTCGGTGCGCGACCAGACGCGCAGGTAGCGATAGCGGCCGGCGAACGCCTCGCCCTTGAACACGCCCTGCAGGTCTGCCTCGACCACGGCGACCGCGGTCGCCCCATGCACCTCGACCTTGAGTTGGCGCAGCTCGACGCTCGCGAGGCGCTGCTCGCCGGAGCGATGCAGGCCGAGGTCGTCCTCCTTGTCGTAGGCGAGGCCATCCGGGCCGATGAACACCAGCCGGTCGTCGATCAACGCATCCAGCTCGGCGACGTGGCTGCTCTCCATCGCGGTCCGCAACCGCTCCTCCAGCCGCTCGATCTCTGCCTCGATGTCCGCCATGGCGCGCATCCGCTTGAGGGTCGAGGCCAGTATTGTCGCGCGCCGCGGGCCCGCGCGCCGCTCCGGATTCCACGGCAGGTAGGAGAAGGCGCGCGGCGGCCCCTGGCGCGGGCCGGATCGCCCCGTGCCGCCCGGTCCACGCCAGGTCATGGGCGGGTCCCCGCGCGCTCGACCGGATCGATGCCGCCTGCGCCGTTCATGTCCCGCAACGCCGACTCCCGTGCGAATGCCAGCGCAAGGACCTTAGTGGAGCCTCGCGCCGGCTTCAGCCGGTTGGCTGACATAGCGGGCTGCCGTCAGCGGGTCTTGCGGGGCGGGCGCCTCTTCGCTGCAACGGGCCCGGCGCGGCTCTTCGGGGTCGCACGACTCACCGGCTTGGCGCGGCCCTTCACCTTCGGCAGCGGCAGTTCGGCCGCGGTGGCGCGCAGCACCGCCGCCACCTGCTCCGGATCTTCCAGCACGGTGTCCAGGCGGAAGTGGTCGCGGGCCCCCGGATAAGGCGGGACCTCGACCACCTCGCCGAGCAGCTGCCGGCCGGCGGCGGTCGGCTTGAGGTAGAACTGGTCGTCGCAGACGAGCGCGACCACCTTGCCATCGAGGTACACCGCGTACTCGCCGAACATCTTGCGGAAGCCGACCTCGCCGGCACCGCACACCTGCTCCCGGACGTACGCGATGAATTCAGCCTTGGTGGCCACGGTTCCTCGGCGGCGCATTGCGCGCGCAGCACCCGCCGGCCGGGCGGGGCGATCCCGCCTTCAGGCGATCCCCGCCTTCAGCGTCGCGAGCAGCCGCGCCCAGGCCTTCTCGGCCTGCGCCTCGTCGTAGACTGCCGCATCGGGCGGGCACCAGCCGTGCTTGGTGCCGGCATACACCTCGATCTCGGCCGGTACCTTCGCCGCGTCGAACGCCTGCCTGAGGACCACCTTGGCGTTCGGCTCCTTCTCGTCGTCGTTGGCGGCGATCGCGATCAGCACGTGCGCCTTCATCTTCGGCACCAGCAGGTGCGGGCTGTCCGGCTTGTCGGTCGCGAGCCCGCCGCCATGGAACGAGGCGCCGGCGCCGATGCGGTCGGGGAAGTTGCCTGCGGTGCGCATCACGATCGGTCCACCCATGCAGTAGCCGGTGGTTCCCATCTTGCGCCGGGTGTCGACGGCGGCCTGCCCGTCGAGCCAGCCGATGAAGGCCTGGCCGTCGGAGGCGTGGGTCTCGGCCGAGAGCGTGCGCGCCATCGCCATCACCGCATTGCGCGTCGTCTCGTCCTGCAGGCTCGCGCCCGGGGTCGTCGTCGGCGCGCGCTGGGTGCGGTAGAACGGGTTCGGCGTGAGCACGGCGTAGCCGGACTCGGCGAGCCTGCGGCCCATCTGCCGGAACGCCGGACGCAGCCCGAAGATGTCGGTCCAGACCAGCACCGCGGGGGCCTTGCCCTTGGCCGGGTGCACGAAGTGCGCATCGGCGGTGCCGTCGGACGTCTTGATCTCGACCTCGCGCTCCACCACCTCGGCGGCGTTGGCCGCGCGCGGCAGCGCGGCCATCAGCCCGGCGCCCGCCGACAAGGCACCGAAGCGACGGCGCGTCAGCGCGTCGCGGCGCTCGAGGTGGTCGATCATGTCGCGGAAGGAGTCCTGGTCGCACATGGCTTTGCCCTCGTGTCGTCGGTCTGGGTCCCACGCCGGCGCGCCGTGCACGGCCCACCCGGCGGCAGTATAGGCCGCGAAACGAACCGGCTGGGCAGGATGGGCCTCAGGGGGAGCCGGCAAGCGGCGCGTCGGCGGACCAGATGGACCCGAGCGGCCAGGCCTCGAGCTCGAGCGGCTCGACGGCGCCCTCCGCGAAGAACTCCAGCCCGCCGAGGCCGCCGGACGGGAGGACCAGGTGGGTCATCACCGCCGTACCCTCGCCCGCGAACACCTCGACGGCATTGCGGTCGACGAAGATTCTCAGCTGCTGGTCGGCACCGGCGAGTGGCACGGGCATCACCTGGGCGCCTGGGAACGCGTCGTTGACGCGGGCGTTGCCCTCGGCGTTCCGCTCGAAGCGCAGCTCGCCACGCGCGGCGTCGTAGGTGACCACGGCCGCGACGCGCCGGCCTTCGCGCGCCAGCAGGCGCAGCCCGGCGCGTGCCACGCCGTCCCCGCCGGACGCGACCGCCGCGCGCCGCACCCGCAGGCGCAGCTCGAGCCCGTCGGGCGCCGGATGATCTGCGGCGAAGGCTGCGGTCAGGGCCGCGGCCTGCGCCGGCCCATAGCGCCGGCCTGCGCCGCGCAGCCCGGCGAGCGCATCGACCGGCTGCTGCGCGAGCCGCATGCCTGCAGGGGTGCTGCGCAGTGCGAGCTTGCGCGGCAGCGTCATCGTGCCGCGCCACGGGAACGTCGGCACCTGCCCCGCGTAGCCCCAGTTGTTCATCCAGCCGATCCAGGTCAGGTCCGGCAGCGCACCCGGAAGGAAGTACCAGTGCGAGGCACAGTAGAAGTCGCGGCCCCCGTCGAGCCAGCGGACCGGCTCGGCCGAGGGATCGGGCACGAAGCGCGTGCCGTCGAACTCGCCGACGAAGTACTGGCCGCCCGAGCCGCCGGCGACGTGACCCGGGTTCAGGTCGACCTTCAGCACCCACTTCCAGCGATTGCGGTCACCATCGACCGGCAGCGAGAAGAGGTCCGGGCACTCCCAGACGCCGCCGGTCGCACCGGTGGGCCCGAACTCCCCGATGCGTCGCCAGCTGCGCAGGTCGCCCGAGGCATAGAACGCGACCTGGCGCTCGATCGGCAGCGCCAGCAGCATGATCCAGCGCTGCGTGGGGCCGTGCCAGATCACCTTCGGATCGCGGAAATCGATGCGGTTCTCGTCGAGCACCGGGTTGCCGTCGAACTGCGACCAGCTGCGGCCGCCGTCGGTGCTGACCGCGAGGTCCTGCGTCTGGACCGCGGACTGGCCCGGTCGCGCGCGGTTCGCGGTGTAGACCGCCACCAGGCAGTCCGGATCGTTGGCGCCCGCACGCGAGCCGCACAGCCCGCTGGTATTGCGCTCGTCGATCACGATGCTGCCGGAGAACACCTGTCGCGCCGGCTCCGCGGGGAGCGCCGGCGGCCAGGGCTGCCAGCGCACCTGGTCGGGACCGACGGCGTGTCCCCAGCCGATGTTGCCGAAGCTCGTGGCGTAGGGATTGAACTGGTAGAAGAGGTGGAAGGCGCCCTTCGAGAACACCATCCCGTTCGGGTCGTTCATCCAGCCGTACGGGGGCGTGAAGTGGAACTGCGGCCGGAAGGTCTCGGCGAACAGCGCCGCGTCGTCGCGCACGCGCGGCGCGATCGTCGTGCGCGCCTCGCTGCCCGTGCCGCTGCCGCCGCCGGCCGCCGCACCGGTGCCACCGGGCGCGGCAGCGACGTCGCCACCGCCGGCCACGGCGTCCGTCGCGGACGGTGGCGATGCGACGCCGGTCGTCGATGCGCCCGTGGGCCGCGCGCCCGCACCGCCATCGCAGCCCCCGAGCGCGACGGCGACGAGGACGACCGCCACCGCGACGGGTGCGAGGGCACCCGCGCGATGGGGCCACGACGGCCGGCGTTGCGTGCCCGGCCGCGCCATCATTCGACGGCCGGCGCCGAGATCTTCGGCCTGCCCTTGAACGACGGCGGTGACTTCAGCGCCGCCGACGCGCTGATCGGCCGCGACACCGGGACCTGCAGTCCCTGCGCCACCTGGTCCGGGGTGTCCGGCAGCGCGTAGCGCGCGATGAAGTTGACGTCGAGCATGTTGACCCGCCCGTCGCGGTTCATGTCCATCCACCGACTGTAGTTGGCATCGCCCGCGCGCGTGCCCGTGAAGTTCATCGCGAACGTGACGTCGGCGAAGGTGGTGAGCCCGTCGCGGTTGACGTCGGTGACCACCACTTCGGTGTTCGCGCCCTCGACCGCCAGGTGCCACAGCGGCATGTACGTGCCGCCGAAGCGCTCCTTCTGGAACGCCGCGGGCCGCTCCGGCAGGTTACCGAGGTTGACGCCCGGCGGGAGGTCGAAGGTGTCGAGGAAGCTCGTGACGCTGAAGTCCGGCAGCACGAACCACGAGTACGACTGGAAGCGGTTGCGCTCGTTGTCCGGGTTGCCGAGCACGAGCCCCGAGCCGTTCAGCGGCGCGTACGGGCCGAACAGGCGCTCGGCGACGAAGCCATAGAGCCCTTCCGGCCCGGGCGGCAGTCCCGGTGCGAACTTGCCGATGTGCGTGTCGAGGAACAGGTAGTAGCGACCGTCGCGGTTCACGAGGTGCGGGCGCTCGAGTTCCTGGTTGACCGCGTTGGCCGTCAGCAGCGGCGGCAGCATGCGCCACTGGTCGAGGTTCTCGTTGTTGCCCACGGCCTCGGCGATGCCGATCGCGCCGTTGTACTCGACGACTCCGATCGGTGCGCCGCTCAGCGGGCCGCCCGGGCTGCCCGAGCCGGTACCGATGCCGCTGCCGCTGGTCGAGGCCGCGGCGCCGGAACCCGAACCGCCCCCGGTGCCCGCCGTCGACGTGCCGTTGGTACCGGGCGTGCCGCCGGCCGCACCGGAGCCGCTGCCTCCGCCACCGCTGCCGGGCGAGGGGTTGCCACCGGTACGTCCGGGCGCCGCCGTGTTGGCCTCGAACAGGATGTACTCGCGGCCGTCGGCCGGGTCCACGTAGTAGAAAGGGTCACGGAACGCGTAGAGCTGCCCGCCAGTCTGCTCCGGGCTCTGGTAGAGGCGGCCGTCCGGCTCGAGCAGCAGCTTGTGCTGCCAGCCCGTGAAGCGCGGGCCTTCCTCGGTGGCCTGCACGCTGCCGCGCGCCCACGCGATGCGCTGCTCGTAGGTGATCGGCCGGTCGCAGACGCTGCGCTCGCCACTCGCGCGGCAGTTCTCGGCAGCATCGCCCGTCGCCGTGTAGAGCACCACGATCTGCTGCTTCTCGGGCAGGTAGATCGCGTCGCTCGCCCAGTTGCGCGAGCCGAAGGCCCCCTCCTCGGGGAACACCAGCCCCATCGGCTTCCACTCGACGCCGTCGCGGCTCGCGAGGTAGCGGATGCGTGCGACGTCGTGGCGCTGGCCGGGCAGCAGCGTGTCCGGCGCGGTCAGCGACATCCAGACCATCCAGCCGTTGATCCGCGCGATCGAGCCGTCGCGATTGCGCAGCGGCCACGAGTCCCAGATCCAGTATCCGGGCATCAGCTGGTCGCGTGGCGCCGTGACGTTCGGGATCGTGTTGGTGTCGCTGCGCGTGATGCGCCGCACCTGCTCGGCCGTCCAGGACGAGGTCTGCGGCAAGGTCGACTGCGCGGCGAGCGGTGCGGCATGGCCTGCGAGCGCCGCGATGCCGGCGGCGGCAGCCAGCTTCGTGCATGCCGGCACGGCTCGGGAAAGGCGTGCCGCGGGCTGCGACGGCCGCTCGGAAGAGGGTGTGGTCGAAGAAGAAGACGGTGAGGCGAGGATCATGGGGACCTCCGGTGCTGTGGCGTTGGGGTGGGACGGGAACGGTGGCGAGGCCACGAAGGCGCGGCCTGCAGGAGCCGCGGCGCGGGCGGCCGGGACGGAGGGAACGAGGGAAAGCGCGGCGCCGGATGGACGCAGCGAGCGCCGCGATGCCGAGGGTGACGCACGTCCTGTGCTGCCCGCGTTGGCGGAGAGAACTCCTGGACGGGCGATGCTACGGACGCCGGCGCGCCCCGGATGCACGCGGTCACCGCATGGACGTGTCCAGAGTCGTCCTACTGTATCGATCGACTGCCGGGCGTCATGCCTGGCGCCGCGCGCGCGGGCCGTAGCGCAGCTCGAGGCGCTCGTGCAGGCGAGCGAACGCCGCCTCGAGCAGCGGACGCGGCAGTTTCGCGCGCATCACCGACTCGAGTTGTCCCATGCCGACGAGTTCGGCCGGCACGTCGATGGAGCGCCCGGTGCTGGCGCGCACGCGCAGCGCCCCGCGGCGCGGCGACCACTCCACCGACTGCACCTCGCTCCAGCGGATCTCGGTACGCGGGCCCCACGCCGAGAAGGCGCGCAGCCCTGCGCCGAGCACCTGCAGCCGGTAGCGCCGCGACCAGCACTGCACCAGCAGCGGCAGCTCGACCGCAGCCATCGCCAGCGCCCACAGCGGACGGTAGTCGGGATCGAGCGGCCGCGTGGCGAGGAAGCCGACGGTGGCGAGAGCGAGCACGATCCATCCGACCGTCGCCTGGATCGGGCTGTAGTGCATCTCGAAGCCGCGGCCACCGTCGATCACCGCCGGCTTGCGCCGGCCGGGGTCGCGCATCAGCCAGCCGACGAGCAGCGCGACCAGCACGAGGAAGAGGATGCCGGCGACGACCTTCGACAACGCGATCCCCGGGGGCGCGCAGGCCTGCGCTCAGCGCGCGGGCACGCCCCCTTCCGCCGGCGCCGCCGCCGGGGTCGGCACGCGGACGGTCGCGCGGAACTCGACGCGCGTGCCGCGCGGCAGGTCGGGCTCGATCCGCAGTTCCCCGCCGGCCGCCTGGGCGCGGAAGCACATGATCCGCAGCCCGAGGCCGGTCGCCTCGCGCGTCGCGCGCAGGCCGCGGCCGTCGTCGCGGATGCTGAGGCGCAGGTCGCGCTCGTCCTGCACGAGCTCGATCGAGATGCGCGTCGCCTGCGCGTGCCGCAGCGCGTTGGTCACGGCCTCCTGCGCGATCCGGTAGAGATGATCGGCCTGGTCCGCCCGCAGCGGGAACTCGGCCTGCAGGTCGATGCGGCAGTCCACCGGCAATCCACTGCGCTGCGCGGCCGAGCCGGCCAGCGCCTGCAGCGCCGCCGGCAGGCCGATCTCCTCCGCGGGCCGCGCGAAGATGCCGCTGGCCATCGCCCGGGTGCTGCGGATCAGGCCGTTGACCATCTCGACCAGCCGCTGGATGTGGACCCGGCCGTCGGGCGTGGTCCAGTGGCGCTCGGCCTCGAGCGCGCGCAGCATCAGCGCGACCGCGGTCAGCTCCTGGCCGAGCCCGTCGTGCATGTCCCGCGCCAGCCGCTCGCGTTCGCGCCGCTCGGCCTCGACGACGTCGCGCTCGAGCCGCTGCAGCTCGGTCACGTCCTGCATCACCAGCACGTCGTGCCGCTCGTCCGCGAACTCCAGCGTCGAGATGCGGCAGCGCACCGTGCGCGCGGGCGGCGCTCCGCCGCCGTCCCCGAGCGCCAGCGTGACCTCGAGGCCCGTAGGATCGTCGGGGATCGCATCGCGCGCGCCCTCGACCCAGCTGCGCAGCGCCTCGCCGAGCGCGGCCAGGGGCTCGCCGACGAGCCCGCCGGTGCGCCGGCCGAACAGCGCGTCGCAGGCCGGGTTCGCATCGCGGATCACGCGCCGCGCATCGAGCACCATGACGGCGTCGCTCATCGACTCGAGCAGTCGCGAGCGCAGCCGCATCGCACGCGCATGGCTGCGCCGGTCGGTCGACTCGATCGAGCGCACCAGCACGCCGACCACCTCCGCGCCGGCGCGCACCGGCCGGAACTCGAACTCGAAGCGACGCGGCCCGAATCGCGGGTCCAGGCAGGCGAGCTCGGTCTCCTGCGGGCTGCCGCCGGCGATCACCGCGCCGGCGATCTCGCGCGCCTGTGCGCTGAGCGCATCGGCCGATGCCTCGGCGGACGAGACGCCGATCAGCGTCTCGGGAATGCCGCCGAGCAGGCCGCGCTGCAGGTGCACGCAGCGCAGGTCGCGGTCGAGCAGCGCGAACCACTCGCCCTCGCCGACCACGTCGGCGAGCAGCGGCGCCAGCGAGACCGTGCCGGTCACGGCGCTCGGGCGCGGGCGTCGCGCACGTCCAGCAGGAAACCCGTCGCGCCGGCCCCGTCCAGCGGCACGAGCCGCAGCCGGTAGCGCGCCGCGCGCAGCGTGCGCGAGTCGACGAACACCGACACGAAACCGTCGGCGTCCGCCGGCACGCGGCTCGTGGCCGCGCTCCCGAGCTCCGCCCCGGCGGCATCGACCTCGACCAGCGACAGTTCGTATTCGCGCGGGGGGGTCGCGGCCGGCGCCGCGGCACCGTCGGGCACGACCTCGGGGAGCACCCGCAGCTCCAGCGCGCGGGGCGCCGGCGGCAGCTCGAGCCGCGCGTCGGCCGGACCCGTGCTGCGCAGGCGCATCACCGTGACCACGGCGCCGCGGGGCAGCGCAGCGCCATCGAGGCCGGGCAGCGCGTTGGCCGCCGCCGCCAGCAGCACGCCCTGCGGCGACTGCGCGCTGCGCCAGGTCGCGAGCCCGGCCACGACCAGCACCGCGCAGGCGGCGAGCACCAGCAGCCGCATGCGGCCCGACCACCACGAAGCGCGCATCAGCCCTGCGAGCTCGCCACGTTCGTGCAGCAGCGCGAGGCCCGACTTCAGCCGCGCGGCCGCCTCGATGTCGCGGATCAGGTCGGGGTTCTCGACCCAGTACGCCTCGAAGCGGCGCACCTCGGTCTCGGACAACCGCCCCGCGAGGTAGCGCTCGACCCAGTCTCCGCGTTCGATCTCGGCGCGGTTCATCGTTGGCTCCCGGGCATCACGCTGCCCCCGATGCGCCGTGCAGCAGCAGCAGCGCGACGACCACCAGGTCCCAGTGCTGGAAGCCGCTGCGGGCGAGCAGCGCCCGCAGCCGCTCGCGCGCGCGGCAGATCACGCGGTCGAACTGCGATGCGCTCAGCGCCATCGACTCGCACAGCTGCAGCTTGTCTTCCTCATGGAGGTAGTAGCGCACCAGCAGCTCGCGATCGCGGCTGCTCGAGAGACCCTCGACCACGCGGCGCACCAGCTCGCGCATGCCGTCGCGCTGCGACTGCTCGACCGGCCCGGTCGAGGGGTCCGCGGCGAGCGCCTCGGCAGCCTCGCCATCGGCGCCCACCAGGCGCTCGTGGCGACGATGGTTGCGCAGGTGGTTCAGCGCCGTGCGGAACACGAACCCGGCGAGCACGTCGGGCGGCAGCGGTGCGCCATCGGCGAGCTTGTCGAGCGTGGTGACGATCGCATCGTGCAGCAGGTCCTGCGCGAGCTGCCGGTCGCCGATGCGGCGCGCGAGCAGGCTCGCGAGGCCGGGGTAGCTGCGATGCAGCGCCTGCTCGACCGACGCGGCGGCGTCGTGAGGTGCGCCGCGCCCGCGTGCCGAAGGCCCGCCGCCCGGCCTGGAGGCGGCGGCGAGTTCCCTTTCGAGCGGCAGTCGGTCAGAGTGGGCGCCCACGATCGAAGAGTATATGCCCGGCCTCCGTCGCGCATTCCGGATTGCCGCGCCTGCCTGCGCCGTGGCCCTGGCGACGTTCACGGGCTGCGACGCGGCGCGCCCGCCCTTGCTCGGCGATGCTCCTGCGCTCGAGCGCCTCGCCTCGCCCGGCGCCCCCGCCGCGGACGGCATCGACGTCCCCTGCGGCAGCACCCGCTCCTGGGTCGCCACCGTGGAGCAGCAGGATTTCGATGCGCGCCTGGAACTGCTCGACGCCGGGGGTGCCGTGCTCCGGAGCGTCGCGGGCGCGGCACGCGGCGCAGGACTCGAGCTGCTGTTTCACGACGCCGCGCGTGACGCCGGGCGCGACGCTCGGCGCGAGTCCGGACGCGCCGGCCGCGATGCGCGGCCCTTGCAGCTGCAAGTGCGGGCCGCGACCCCGGCGCCGCGCGACGCCTCGTTCCGCCTTCGCGTGTATTGCCTCGACCCCGCCCTGCCGGCGGCCGCCGCGCAGGCCTTGCGCGCGGTCACCGCCGCCGCCGATCCCGCGCGCGCCACCGATCCCGCCCGGCGCGAAGCCGCGGCCCGGGCCTGGCGCGATGCCGCCGACGCCTGGGCGCGTCTCGGCGAGACGCGCCTCGCGGCCGAGGCCGCGCTGCAGCTCGCGGCGGTCCACTACTACGAGCGCGAGGACTGGTCGCCGGCACTCGTCGCGGCGCGCGAGGTGCTCGCCTCGCCGGCCGCCGCCGCGACGCCGCGGTTGCGGGCCGCAGCGCGGCTGATCGAGGGCGCCGCGGCGATGGAGCTCGCGCGCGCGGGGCGCGTGCCGGACGGCCCGCCCGGTCCCGGGAGCGGGCCAGCGCCCGGAACCGCGGCAGCCGACGCATGGGCGCAGGCACGCACGGCCCTCGAGGATGCACGCGCGACGTTCGCCGCCGCCGGCGAACCGGTCGCGGCGGCGCAGGTGCAGGTCTACCTCGCGGGCCTGCACTATGCCCGGGGCGAGCTCGATGCCGCGGTCGACACGTTCGAGTCGGCCGCCGCGACGCTGCGGGCCGCCGGCGCCTCCGCGGACGAGGCGCGCGTCGCGCGCAACCTCGCCGCCGTGCGCTTCGATCGCGGCGACTATGCCGGCGCCGCCCGCGCCTACGAGGCGCTGCTCGCGGCCATGCCGGCGGCGGCGACCCCGGAGCGCGCCAGCACGCTGCAGAACCTAGCCGCCGCGCGCTCCGTGCTCGGCGAGAGCGAGCGGGCGCTGGTCGCCTATCGCGAGTCGCTCGACGTCGGCTCGCGGCTCGGCAACCAGGACACCGTCGCGCGCGCCCTCGCCGGCCTCGGCGCCAACCACCTGCGGCTCGGCCATGCCGACCTCGCGCTGACGTACCTGCGCGAGGCCGTCGCGCTGCGGCGCGCCCAGGGACGCCCGGTGGCGCTCGCGCAGGCGCTCGCGCTGCTCGGCGACGTGCATTCCCGGCGCGGCGAGCGCGCGCTCGCGATGGCGGCGCACCGCGAGGCGATCGGGACGCTCGGGGTCGATGCCGCACCGCTGCTGCGCGCACGGATGCAGCTCGCGCTCGGCGCGGACCAGGCCGCCGCGGGCGATCATGCCGCCGCGGTGTCGACGTTGTCTGCCGCGCTCGAGGCGCTGCAGTCGCGTTCCCACGGCCTCGTCGCGCAGGCCCTGGTGGCACGCGCCCGCTCGCAGCGCCTGCTCGGCGCACTCGACGCGGCGGCCGCCGATGCCGGCCGCGCGGCGGCGCTGGCGCGCGCCGGCGCCGACCCCGAGACACTGGTCGGGGCACAGGTGGAGTCGGCGCGGGTCGCCCTGGCGCGCGGCGCGCGCGATGCGGCGCGCCGCGAGGTCGACGCCGCGGTGGCCGTGATCGAGCGGCTCCCCGCCGGCGCGGCCAATCCCGAGAACCGCCTGACGCTGCGCGCGCGGTTGCGCACCGCGATCGACCTGCGCGTCGAGCTGCTCGCCGAGGACGCGCGGCGCGCGCAGGCCGCCGGCGAAGCCGCGGCTGGCCGGCGCCTCGCGCTCGAGGCGTTGCGCGCTGCCTCCGCGATCGACCTCGCCGGCACGCTGGTGGCGCGCGATCCCCGCGGCGAATCCACCGGCGCGGCGGCACTGTTCGAGCAGCTCGCCGCCCGCCGCCATCGCCTCGAGGCCCTCGGCGAGCGCGGCACGCCGCCGGACGCGACCACGCGCACGCTCGAGCGCGAGGTCGCGCTGCTGCGTACCCGGCTCGCCCTCGCCGACTACGGCGATGGCGCTCCGAGCGGCGCGCTCGCGCCCGGCCCTGCGATGGCGGCCGGGCCGGCCCCGCCGCCCGCGATCCCCGAGGGCACGGCGGTGCTGGTCTACTCGCTCGGCGAGGCGCGCGGCTGGCGCTGGACGCTGACCGCCTCCGGCATCGCGCTCGACCCGCTCCCGGCGCGCGCGACGATCGATGCGGCGGTCGATCGCCTGCTGCGCCGGGTACGCGAGGCACGCGGCACGGCGCCCGCGCGCGAGCTCGAGGCGCTCGCGACGCTGCTGCTGCCGGCACCCGCGATGCTCGCCGGCGCGCGTCGCTGGCGCATCGTCGCCGATGGACCGGTCGGTGCATTGCCCTGGCCACTGCTCGCGCAGCGCGGCTCCGCCGAGGGCGTGAGCCTGCTGCCCGGTGCCGCCGCGCTGTTCGAGCAGCCGGGCGTGACCCGGACCGTGCTGCGCCCCGGCGCGCCGCGCCCGCCGCTGCGCCTCGCCCTGTTCGGCGACCCGGTGTTCGGCGCGGACGACCCGCGGATCGCCCGCCCGGCAGACCGGCGGGACCCGACGACGCGCGGCGGCCGCAGCATCCGCAGCGGCGGTACCGCGCGCGGCCTGGCGCTCGAGCCGGAGCCGCGCGCCTTGCCCCGCCTGCCCGGCACCGGGCGCGAGGTCGAGTCGCTCGCGCGCCTCGCCAGCGGCGCGGGCGCAACGGTCAGCCTGCAGGCGACCGGCCTGCAGGCGACGCGCGCCGCGGTGCTGCAGCTACCCGCGGCCGGCCTCGACGTGCTGCACTTCGCCACCCACGCCATCATCGACCCCGAAGTGCCTGAGCTCGCCTCGCTGGTGTTGTCGCGCGTCGATGGCACGGGCGCGCCCCAGCCCGGCAACCTGCGGGCGCGCGACATCCTGCGCGACGGCCGTGCACCTCCGCTCGTCGTGCTGAGCGCCTGCGACGCCGCGGCCGAGCCCGCCGCGACCGCCGACGGCCGCATGACCCTGGTGCGCGCCTTCCTCGGCGCCGGTGCGCGCGAGGTCGTCGCCAGCCTCTGGGAAGTGCCCGATGCCAGCACCGCCGAGCTGATGGGCGCGTTCTACGAGGGCCTGCTGCGCGAGCGCCTCGACGCCGAGACGGCGCTCGCGCGCGCCCAGGCACGCCTCGCCGCGGGCGGCCGCTGGAGTGCGCCGTTCTATTGGTCGGGCTTCGTGCTGACGCGGGCCGCGCCGTGATCACGCGACCGACGCCCACGGCCGCGGGTGACCTCTCCTCGCCGAGCACGCCCCTGGCCCGTCAGGCCGCGCCGCCGGCGGTGCAGCGCGTGGCCTGGTTCGGGCCGCGCGACGATCGCCGCGACCCATGGAGTACGCCCGGCCTGCCCCCCGCGCTGCTGCAGCACGCGGCGCGCACCTGCTACCTCGTCGGCACGGCCGCGATCGCCCGTCGCCACGCACGGCGCGTGCGCCTGAACCACGTGCGCTACGGCGAGTACCACGGCCTGTGCCGCGACGACCCCTTCTGGTGCCAGCCGATCGTGATCGAGCGCGACGCCCAGGCGCCCGGCGACTTCGGCCACACCGGCTACCTGCTCGACTCGCGCACCGTGCTCACCTGCTGGCACGGCTGGGAGCATTTCGGCGCGCGCGCGACCCTCGCAGTGTTCGGCCACCACGCCCGCGCCGACTGCGACGCCGCCACCGAGATCCCTGCCGCGCAGGTGCTGCCAGTCGCCGCACAGCCGGCGCGCGTGCCGGCTGCAGGCAGCGGTCGGGCCGCCACGGCCGACGACTGGGTGCTGCTGCGGCTCGAGCACCCGGTGACGCACCTCGGCACGCTCGCGCCGCCACGACTCGCGGCGCCGCGCACCGGCGCCGGGGTGTACACGCTCGGCCATCCGAGCGGCCTGCCGCTGAAGCTCGCCGACGGCGCACGAGTGCTCGCGGTCGACGGCGCGCTGTTCCGTACCGACCTCGACACTTTCGTCGGCAACTCCGGCTCGCCCGTATTCGATGCCGCGACCCACGAGCTCGTCGGCCTGGTGCTGGCCGGGCAGGACGACGCGGGCGACTTCGAGCCCGCGCCGGGGCGGGGCTGCTACGTCGCCCGCGAGACGCGCGCCGCGCGCACCGGCCAGCTCGGCGTGACGGCGGAAGCGTTCGCCTCCGCCGTCGCCGGCGCCAAGGCCTGACCGGACGCCACCGGCCGAAGCGGCCGGGTCCCTCGACCCGGCCTGCACGAGCGGCTCAGGGGAAGAGCGGCACTTCCTCGAGGTGGATCTCGCCGGCGTGCTGCAGGCGGCTGCAGCTCGAGGCGCCCTTCGCCGGCTCGCTGCCGCAGACCTGCACGCGCGCGCGCAGCTTGCAGCTGCCGAGGCCGTCGGAGTCGTAGCTGCGCAGCTTGACGATCAGCCAGTGCAGGTCGAGCGGCGAGCCGTCGAGCGGATCGTGGTCGAACACCACCGGGCCCGTGACGTTGCCGACGCCATCCGCCGTCAGCGCATAGCCAGCGGTGCGCGAGAGGATGCGGTCCGACTTGGCAGGCTTCTGCTTCAGGCTGAAGTTCGCCTCGCCCGAGACGTCCTGGTCGAATTTCAGCTTGTCGCCCTTCTGCAGGTGCGTCTGCTTGCAGTCGGTGCAGCCGGTGCTGGTCACGACCCAGGCACGCGCCAGCTTGTCGATCGGCGGCAGTTCGCAAGCGGTCGCCGCCTGCGCCGTCGCGATCAGCCCGGTGCCACGCGCGGCGGCCGCCGGGTCGGCGACTTCACGCAGCGCGCCGATGGTGAACAGCACGAAGCCGGCTGAGACGGCGGCGAGCGCCGCCCGGGTGATGTTCATGCGGAATCTCCTCTGGAGGGTGGGAAAGCGACCCGGACGATGCTAGGAGCCGTCCCCGCATGCAGGGCATGCGTCTCACCCGGACGGGTGAAGCGAGCCCGGCGTGCGCCTGCGTCCATGGCACTCGCACTGCGATCGCGGCTGCCGGGGTGCGAGGAATCGCCGCCTCGCGACATAAGGGAGAGATGGCCCCCGAACTCGCTGCCCTGATCCCCGAGCGTGCGCCGCTCCCCGCGCCCCTGCCCCGACCCCCGGCGGCAGTTGGCGATGCGGCGCTCGCGCTGGCGAGCCTCCGGTCGGGCCACGTCGATGCCGGGATGCGCCTCGCCCTCCAGTGGCTGGCGCAGGACGTCGACCCCAAGGGCTCCGCGCGCCGTCCCCGGCCGGCCGCGGCGTCCGCCGAGGCCGAGCTGCTGCGCTGCCTCGCCGAGAACCCGTTCCTGCGTGCCGCGCGCGCGGCGCGTCGTGGCTACGCCGGCGATCCCGACTGCATCGACCTCGCGCTCGGCCACGGCCGGCTACCTGCCGAGACCACGACACTCGGGCTGGCGATGTACCGCTGGATGTGCGAGCACGGCGCCACTTTCGGCGCGCTGCGCGCACGCCGGCGCCACCTCGCAGCGCGCATCGACCGCGCCGCCGCATGGCATCCCGGCGCGCCGGTCACCGGTCTCTTCGCCGGCCACGCCCGCGAGCTCGCCGAGAGCCGCGCCTGGCGCGAGGCGCGCGTCGCGATGCAGCTGGTCGACTACGACACCGACGCACTCGAGCAAGCGCGGGTGGAGCATGACGCGCAGGGCCGCGTCGCCACGCGCCACGCTGCCCTCGCCGACCTGCTCGCCGGCCGCATCCCGTTCGCCGACTGCGCGCTGGTCTACGCCCCCACGGTCGCCGACCACCTGCCCGACGACACCCTCGCGCGCCTGCTCGCCGCACTCGCGCCGGCGCTGCGCCCGCAAGGCGAGATCGTGATCCCGGCCTTCACCCGCCTCCCCGAGCCCGGCCTGCTGGAGCACGCCGGTGACTGGTGGCCGAACACCCGCAGCCGGGAGCGGCTGCTGCGGCTCGCGCGCGACCTCGACGAGGTGGCCGCCGTGGTCCACGAAGAGCCGCCCCTCGGGCTCGCCTACCTGCACCTGCAGCGCCAGTCCCGCGTCCGCGCTTCCTGAGTCCATGGCGATCCCGGCGATCGACGAGTGGCCGCTCGCATCGGCGATCCCGGTGGCAGCGTCGCGCCCTGGCGCACGGGCGCGCCCCACCGCACGCCAGGCGACGGCGCCTGTCCCTGTGACCGTGCCTGCACGAGCGACCGCGCCTGCCCCGGCCTGGGCCCTCACCGGCCTCGCGCGGCTGCCGGTCGCCCGCCCCGCGCTCGAGTTCGTGCTCGACCGGATTCCCGACGGGATGGTCGTGGTGGATGCCGTGGCGCGCGTGCTGCACGCCAACCGCCCCGCCCGCGAGCTGCTCGGCCGGGTACGCGCCGTACCGGGCGCCACGGGCGCACTGGCCTTTGCCGACCGCTCCACGCAGCTCGCCTTCGAGCGAGCACTCGCCGCGTGCGATGCGACCGGCGCGGCCGACGAGGACGAGGACGAGAGCCCGCCGGCGCGTCATTTCCTGGTGCGGGATGCGCGCGGCAATCCGGTCGCACGCGCGTCGGTCGAGCCCCTGCAGCGCACCCACGGGGGCGCCGGTCACGGCGGTGCATGTCTCGTCACGCTGCACCCGCGTCCCGACGAGGCCGAGGTCTGCCCGGATGCACTGCGCGCGCTCTACGGCCTGACACCCGCGGAGGCACGGATTGCCGCCCTCGCGATCGGCACGGCGTCCGTCGACGCGCTCGCGCAACGCGCCGGCTCGTCGCGCAACACCGTCAAGACCCACCTCAAGGGCGTGTTCCGCAAGTGCGAGGTGACGAGCCTCGGCCAGCTCGCCGCGCTGGTCGCGACCGGCCCACGACGCCGCTGACGCGTCAGCCGGTCCCGGTCGACTCGACGCCCGCCATCGCGAGCGTGCGCCTTGCCTCCACGAGGTGCAGCCGCTCCACCATCTGACCATCGACGCGCAAGGCGCCCTGGCCCGCGTTCTCCGCCGCCGCGAACGCTGCGACGATGCGCCGCGCCGCCTCCACCGCGGCCGCATCCGGCGTGAACGCCGCGTTGCAGGGCTCGACCTGCGACGGATGCACCAGCGTCTTGCCGTCGAAGCCGAAGTCGCGCCCCTGCGCGCACTGCGCCTCGAGGCCTGCGGCATCGTCGAGCGCGTTGAACACACCGTCGATCGCCGCGAGGCCGTGCGCCCGCGCCGCGAGAACCACGAGCCCGAGCGCGCCGAGCAGCGGCCGCCGCTCCGTACCGAGACGCATGCAGGCCTCCTTGGCGAGGTCGTTGGTGCCGACCACCAGCGCCGCCAGCGGCCCCTCGGCGGCAGCCGCCGCGATCTCCTGCAGATGGAAGATCGACGCAGCGGTCTCGATCATTGCCCAGAGCGCGATGCCCCGCGCACCCGCACTCTCACCCTCACCCTGATTCGCACCTGGGCCGGCGCCCGCGGCGGCCAGCCGCGCCTCGAACGGCCGCAGGTCCGCGCGCCGCGCGACCTTCGGCACCAGGATCGCGTCGGGCCGCGCCGCCACCACCGCTTCGAGATCCGCCTCGCCCCAGGGCGTATCCAGCCCGTTGACGCGCACCACCAGTTCACGCGCACCGAAGCCTCCCGCGAGAACCGCGGCCACCGCCTGCGCGCGCGCCTGCGCCTTGGCCTCGGGTGCGACCGCATCCTCCAGGTCGAGGATCACGACGTCGCAGGGCAGCCCGCGGGTCTTCTCCACCGCGCGCGCGTGGGATGCGGGGACATAGAGCACACTGCGACGCCGACGGCTCGTCATGACGAGGCTGCCGCGCGCGGGCCCGGAGCGGGTGGCAGCGCCGGCCCCTTCAGTTCGATCGCGTTGCCGTCCGGGTCCTGCAGGTAGACCGAGGGCCCCGTGCCCTCGGCACCGAAGTTCGCCTTCGCCACCGAGATCACCGGCGTCGCCCGAGCCGCGAGGTGCGCGAGGATCGCCACCTCGTCGTAAGGCTCCACGCGCAGGCAGACGTGATCGACGTCGCGCGCCCCGTCTCCCGCCGCCGCGCCGCCCCGCAGGCCCAGCGGCCCATCCACTGCGACGAGGTCGAGCTGCGAGGCTCCCGCGCGCAGGTGCACGAGCCCGAGGTCGTCGCGTCGCCGCTCGACGCGACAGCCGAGCACCTCGACGTAGAAGCGCACGGAGCCGTCCAGGTCACGCACCCGCAGCACCACGTGATCGAGCCGCAACGGAGCGAACGGCGCCGTCACGGCAGCTCGCGGTACTGCAGCCACAGCGGGTCGCCGAACACGGCGTGCACCAGCCGGTATTGCGGGAAGTGCAACGCCAGCACGTCGGCGATCGCGCCGAACTCCCGCGACGAACGCGTGTAGAACAGCAGTTCGCGCATGCCAGGCTTCAGCACCTCGGCAACCGGGATGGCGACGCCCTCCATGGACAGCGCCTCGACGGCGTCGTCGAGGAACTCCGCGAGCGCCTCGATCTCGGCGGCCGGTGGCTGCCCCATCCGCTCGCCACGGTCGAACGACACCGTCAGGAACGCGACGTTGGGATAGCCGGCGTCGCCGACCGGCACCGCTGGCGCGCGGTCGCGCCGGTACACCCAGCCCTGCTGGTCGCCGCCGGAAATCCACTCGGTCTCGAGCCAGTCGTCCTTCGCACTCACCCGCAATCCCCGCCTGCCGTGCCTGCCGGCCGATCCCGCGACGGTCGCCGGTCCGCACACACCCGTCAAGCGGACAGCGACACCGTGCGGGCGCGGTTCCGGCGGTGCCACCCGACGGTGGGACGTCGGGTCCGATGCCGATGCGTATACGATAGGCGCCCCCGGCAGCCGCCGGACCCAACGAGAACCTGGAGATCCGCATGATCCTGCTCACCGGCATCACCGGCAACATCGGCGGCGCGACGGCACGGGCGCTGCTCGCCAAGGGCGTACGCTTCCGCGCGCTGGTGCGCGACCCCGGCAAGGCCGCCGCCTGGGCCGACAAGGGCGTCGAGCTGGTGCAGGGCGACATCGAGGACGCCGCCGCGGTCACCCGCGCGCTCGCCGGCGTCGACCGCGCCCTGCTCGTGATGCCGAACGGCGAGTTCCAGGAACGCGCCGAGCTCGCCTTCACCCGCACCGCGAAACAGGCCGGCCTGCCCTGGATCATCAAGCTCTCCTCGCCCGAGGCCATCCGCGGCACCAGCAGCCCCATCCCGCTCGCCCACATCGCCGCCGAGGACGCCATCCGGGCCTCCGGCATGGACTGGACATTCGTGCGCCCGAGCTTCTACATGCAGAATTTCCGCGGCTCCGTGAAGGGCGCTCGCGCCAGCGGCAAGCTCTCGATGCCGATGGGCAACGGCACCGTCGCGCTCACCGACAACGAGGAGGCGGGCGCCTTCATCGCCCACGTCCTCACCGACCCGGACTCCGCCCGGCACCACCGCCAGTGCTACGACATCACCGGTCCCGATCCGGTGATGAACTTCCACCAGATCGCCGAGGCCATCGGCGAAGTCATCGGCCAGAAGGTCGCCTACGACGATTGCGACCCCAGGGCGTTCCAGGAAGCGATCCGCCCGTTCCACCGCAACCAGTGGCACTCCGACGCCGTGGCGCGTCTGTTCGCGGAGATCGCCGACGGCCGCACACCGGGACACAAGACCGACACCTTCCAGAAGATCATGGGTCGGCCGGGACGGTCGCTGAAGGAATATCTGGCGAGCGTGGCCTGAGACGCAGGCGTTCGCCAGCCCGGGCGGCGGGCCCATCCCTCGCCCCCGTGCTGCCAGCGTCGGTGTTCCAAGGCGGTCGATCCGGACGCATTCGCCGCAGCTCCTTTGCGAGACCGACTAGCTGTCGAGGAACGGACGCGCGGCCTACACCCGGGCCAGAGCGAACCGAACTCGCTCAACCTAGAGGCCGATTGGAGCTTTGCAGCCTACCCTGGCTATACAGCGAAGAGTCCGACAGCGGGAAAGAAGCAGAGTCTGGACACAGGACGAGAAAACCATGGCTTGACGTAGACGGGGAGTCGTTGGAAGCAGGATCAACGGCTGGCTGCCGTCGCTTCGACTGGCACTTTATCCGCCCGGACGGTTGCATCCTGAAGTTAGGCCCTTGAGGTGAGGTTGGCCCGGTAGTGTCCGATTCGTCAACGGCTTTTGCGCTACCCGCTCCAGCCGCGAGCAGCAAATTCTCGACCTCTTCGTGATGGTACAGGCGCGCCAGTAGAAGCGCCGTCACCCCGGCCGCTGACACTTCGCCAACACTCGCCCCCGAAGCGAGCAATACGCGTACGACGTCGACATGCCCGTAACGCGCTGCACGCATGAGTGGCGTTGCGTCGAACTGGTCGGTCTTGCCATCAACTACGGCCCCATGCTTCAGAAGCACACGGACCGTCTCCAGATGCCCGCCGTCCGCCGCCGACATCAACGGCAGCTGTCCCAGCGCTCCCGCGACGTTCGGATCCGCACCCCGACCCAGCAACAGCACCACTATCGACGTATATCCGTGACTAGCTGCACGGTTTAACGGCGTGTTGTTCCACCGCCGATCCAGCTTATTGAGTTCTAACGGAACACCGGACGCCAGAACGTACTGCGCGGTTCCGACGTCATTGAACGCACAAGCCATCATCAACTGCGAGAAGCTGCGACGTGATACCCAGCTTGAACTGGGATCCTCGCGATTCGAACCACTGCTACCCGTTCTAACGTCGGAGCATGCGGTGCCGAAGGCAAGAACGGAGACTGCAAGCGCGAGAGGGAACGCCCCTTTGTGCATGGTGCTACCTAAACAGAGGGCCTGACACCAGGATCAACGGCCGGCTGCCGTCGCTTCGACTTGCACTTTATCCCACCCGGACCGTTGCATTGATGGGATGGACTCCTCCCGGTCTGTCTTCGGCATCATCGTGCCTGCTGGCCTCATGTGGTGT
>JALORN010000045.1 GCA_025458905.1 Steroidobacteraceae bacterium | reverse complement strand
GACGCCGACGCCCGAGCCCATCATCGCCATGCCGGTCTCGGACATGACGGTACGCACGTCGGCGAAGTCGACGTTGATGAGGCCGGGGCGGGTGATCAGGTCCGCGATGCCCTGGACGGCGCCCTGCAGCACCTGGTTGGCGCTCTTGAAGGCGTCGAGCAGCGTGGTCTTCGGCCCGAGCACCGTCAGCAGCTTCTGGTTCGGGATCGTGATCAGCGAGTCGACGTGCTTGCCGAGCTCGGACATGCCGTGGTCGGCGACCAGGCTGCGCTTGCCGCCCTCCATGTCGAACGGCCGGGTCACGACGGCGACCGTGAGGATGCCGAGCTCCTTGGCGAGCTGGGCGACGATCGGCGCCGCTCCGGTGCCGGTGCCACCGCCCATGCCGGCGGTGATGAACAGCATGTCGCAGCCTTCGATCAGCTCGATGATGCGGTCGCGGTCCTCCATCGCGGCCTGCCGGCCGATCTCCGGGTCGGCGCCGGCGCCGAGGCCCTTGGTGATGACCATGTGGGAGACGGCGTTGCCGCCGCCGCCGCCGACGCCGAGCACCTTGATTACGGCGCTCTGGCTGTATGCGTCCATGAGTTCGAACATCGGTTTGGCTCCTGTAGTCGTTCGAGTCGGTGTCTGAAGTGTCAGCTTCGGAACGATTGGTGGTCGGTAACGTCGTCTCGGTCAGTCGGTGTCAGCTGTCGTCTCGTCGGCGGGACCCGGCAATCGCGGATCCCTTGCGTCCGCCAGAGGCGGACGCCATCAAAAATTGCCCTGGAACCAGTTCTTCATGCGGTCGATCATCGACTTGGCGTTGGTTCCTAAGGAACGGCCTCGATTCCCGGGCAGCGCGTGATCGCGCGCATAGAGAAGGAGACCGACGCCGGTCGAGTGGATGGGGTTGGCGATCACGTCGGAGAGACCCTTGACGCCCGTGGGCAGGCCGAGGCGGACCGGGACGTGGAAGATCTCCTCGGCGAGCTCGATCGCGCCTTCCATCTTGGCGCTGCCGCCGGTGAGGACGATGCCCGCGGCGATCACTTCCTCGAACCCGCTGCGGCGCAGTTCCTCGCGGATGAGCCCGAACAGTTCTTCGTAGCGGGGCTCGACGATCTCGGCGAGCGTCTGGCGCGCGAGTCGCCTGGCCGGTCGTTCCCCGACGCTCGGCACTTCGATGCTTTCATCAGGATTGGCAAGCTGCGAAAGCGCGCAAGCGTACCTGATCTTGATGTCCTCTGCGTACTGTGTCGGCGTGCGCATCGACACCGCGATGTCGTTGGTCACCTGGTCGCCCGCGATCGGGATCACCGCGGTGTGCCGGATCGCGCCGTGCGAGAACACCGCGATGTCGGTGGTGCCGCCGCCGATGTCGACGAGGCAGACGCCGAGGTCCTTCTCGTCGTCGGTGAGCACCGCATAGGAGGACGCGAGCTGCTCGAGCACGACGTCGTCGACCGCCAGGCCGCAGCGCTGGATGCACTTCTCGATGTTCTGGGCGGCGCTGTCGGCGCCGGTGACGATGTGCACCTTGGCCTCCAGGCGCACGCCGGACATGCCGACGGGATCGCGGATGCCCTCCTGGCCGTCGATGATGAATTCCTGCGGCAGCACGTGCAGGATCTTCTGGTCCGCCGGGATCGCCACCGCCTTGGCCGCGTCGATCACGTGGTCGACGTCGGCGCCGTTGACTTCCTTGTCGCGGATCGCCACCACCCCGTGCGAGTTGAGGCTGCGCACGTGGCTGCCGGCGATGCCGGCGAACACCGAGTGGATCTCGCAGCCAGCCATCAGCTCCGCCTCCTCCACCGCCCGCTGGATCGACTGCACCGTCGACTCGATGTTGACCACCACGCCCTTCTTGAGGCCGCGCGAGGGCTGCGAGCCGATGCCGATCACCTCGATCGAGTTGTCCGCGCCGACCTCGCCCACCAGGGCGACGACCTTCGAGGTGCCGATGTCGAGGCCCACGATCAGCTGCCTGTCCTGCTTCTTCGCCATTGACCTGTCCGTCTCTCCCTCAGGCGCCGGCGAACTCGTCGCCGTCCGGTGCCGAACCGCCCGCGACCCGCGTCCCGCCGCCGGCACCGCCCTTCCAGCCGACCGCGAAGCCGTTGGTGTAGCGCATGTCCACGTAGTCGATGTCCTGCGGGCGCTGCGACACCAGGCGCAGCGCGGCGGCGACGAAGCGCTCGAAGCGCTCGTCGACCTGGCGCCGGCCGAGGCGCACCTGCACGCCGTTGTCGAGGTCGATCCGCCAGGCGCCGCGCGCGTCGAGCTGCAGCGCGACGATCCGCATGCCGCCCTCGACCAGCCGGCCCTGGATCGCGAAGTAGCGCTGCGCCACCTGCTGCTCGGTGCCCGGCGGGCCGGCGAGGCGCGGCAGCTCGGCGGGGATGTGGCGCGTCTCGCTCGCGAACAGCTCGCCGCGGGCGTTGAGGATGCCGTTCGCGCCCCAGCGGGCGGCCGCCACCTGTTCCGTGACCATCACCTGCAGGCCGCGCGGCCAGGCGCGCTGCACGCTGGCGGTGTCGACCCAGGGCAGCTCCTCGATCTTGCGCTGCACGGCGGCGAGGTCGATCGACACCAGGCCGGCGCCGCGCACGCGCTCCTTGACCGCCTGCTCGACGTCCATCGGCGAGACGCGCTGGAAGCGGCCCTGGACCGCGACGCGCTGGATCGGCTGGTCGAGCGCCCAGACCACGGCCGCGACGCCGGCCCCGACGATCGCGGCGCCGAGCATCGTGGTCGCCGCGCGCCGCCAGTCGACCGCGGGCAGGCGCCAGCGCGGCTCGCCCTGCTTGCGTCGGTTCCTCGGCTTGCGCGGTCCGATCAGGCCCATCTTGGTCTCCTCAGCCGGGCTGGCCGGCGGGCGTCGCGGAGCCCGGCGCGAGGCCCACCACGGGCACGCGCTCGAAGCTGGTCTCGAGCACGCGCCAGCACAGGGTCTCGAAGTCCACGCCGGTGGCCTTGGCGGCCATCGGCACCAGGCTGTGGTCGGTCATGCCCGGCACCGTGTTGATCTCGAGCAGCAGCGGACGGCCGGTCCGGTCCATCATGAAGTCGACCCGCCCCCAGCCGGAGGCGCCGGCCGCGGCGAACGCGCCCTGCGCGAGCGCGGCGAGGTGCGCCTCCGCCTCGGCCGAGAGGCCCGAGGGGCAGAAGTAGCGCGTGTCGTCGCGGAAGTACTTCGCCTGGTAGTCGTAGAAGGTGTTCGGCGTCTCGATGCGGATCGAGGGCAGCGCGCGGCCCTTGAGGATGCCGACCGTGTACTCGCCGCCGGTGATCCAGGGCTCGGCGAACACCGAGTCGTCGGTGGCGGCGGCGGCGGCGTAGGCCTGCGGCAGGTCCTGCGCCCGCTCGACCTTGCTCATGCCGACCGAGGAGCCCTGGGTCGCGGGCTTGACGATCATCGGCAGGCCGAGCTTCTCGACCGCGAGCTCGAAGTCCCGCGGACCTGCCAGCACCACGACCTCGGCGGTCGGGATGCCGACCGCGGCGACGAGCCGCTTGGTGCGCAGCTTGTCCATGCAGACCGCGGAACCGAGCACGCCGCAGCCGGTGTACGGCAGACCCAGGCACTCGAGCGCGCCCTGCACCGTCCCGTCCTCGCCGCCCGGACCGTGCAGCGCGACGAAGGCGCGCTCGAAGCCGCCGCGCAGCAGCTCCGCGAGCGGCGTCGTCGCCGGGTCGAACGGGTGGGCGTCGACGCCCTTCCGGCGCAGCGCATCGAGCACGGCCTTGCCCGAGAGCAGCGAGATCTCGCGCTCGGTCGAGCTGCCGCCGAGCAGCACCGCGACCTTGCCGAACTCGGCCGGGGCGGTGGCCTCGCGGGCCTGGGAGCGGTCGAGCCGGAGGCGCATCAGGCGGCCTCCCCGACGACGCGGACTTCCGGGACGAGACGGATGCCGAACTGGGTTTCCACGGTCTTCTGTACCTGTGCGATCAGGGCCTCGAGGTCGGCCGCGCTCGCGGCGCCCTCGTTGACGATGAAGTTGGCGTGCTTGGGCGAGACCTGTGCGCCGCCGACCCGGATGCCCTTGAGGCCCGCGGCCTCGATCAGGCGCGCAGCGTGGTCGCCGGGCGGGTTGGTGAACACCGAGCCGCAGCTCCACTCGCCGATCGGCTGGGTCTCGCGGCGCCGCACCAGCAGCTCGCGCAGGCGCGCGTTGTCGGCCCCGGGGCGCGGCGCGAAGCGCAACCGGGCGGAGAGAAAGCCCTCGCCGGCCAGCGGCGGCACGCACTTGCGATAGCCCACGGCGTACTCGGCCGCCTGGCGCGTCCGTATCGTGCCGTCGCGGCCGATGACCTCGACCTCGACCACGTGCGGCCAGGTCTCGCCGCCGAACGCGCCGGCGTTCATCGCCAGCGCCCCGCCGAGCGTGCCGGGGATGCCGGCGAAGAAGTCGGCCGGGCCCAGGCCCCAGCGGATGCACTGGCGCGCGATCCGCGCGCAGGGCACGCCGGCCTCGCAGTGCACGTCGCCGTCGGGGCGCCGCTCCAGGCGGTCGAGCACGCCGTGCAGCGCGATCACCGCGCCGCGCAGGCCGCCGTCGCGCACCAGCAGGTTGCTGCCGAGCCCGACCCACCACAGCGGCACCTCGCGTGGCAGCTCGCGCAGGAAATCGGCGAGGTCGGCGCGGTCGCGCGGCTCGAAGTACCAGTCGGCCGGCCCGCCGACGTGCCAGGAGGTGTGGCGCGCCATCGGCTCGTCGCGCCGCAGCCGCCCGGCGAAGCGCGCGCCGAAGTCGCGCTGCAGCGCGGCCGCACTCACTTGCGCCTCCGCTCGACGAACGGATAGCCGCCCGTGGACGCCGCGGCGCCCGGCCCGCCCGCGCCCACCGTCGCGGATGCGTCGTGCGTCAGCGCCGCGAGCTGGCCGGGCAGCTCGTGGGCGACGGCACTGATGTTGCCCGCGCCCATCGCCAGCACGACGTCGCCGGGGCGCAGCAGGTCGCGCAGCGCGACCGCGAGCTCCTCGACGCGCGCCACGAACACCGGCTCGACGTGGCCGCGGCCGCGCACCGCGCGGCAGATCGCTCGGCCGTCGGCGCCGGCGATCGGCGCCTCGCCGGCGGCGTACACCTCGCTGACCAGCAGCGCATCGGCGCCCGAGAGCACGGTCGCGAAGTCGTCGATCAGGTCGCGGGTGCGGGTGTAGCGGTGCGGCTGGAACGCGAGCACCACGCGCCGCCCCGCATAGCCCTGGCGGACCGCCTCGAGCGTGGCCGCGATCTCGGTGGGGTGGTGGCCGTAGTCGTCGACGATCGCGATCTCCCCGCCCACCACCGGCACGCTGCCGACCAGCTGCAGCCGACGGTCGACGCCCTGGAAGCGCGCGAGCGCGCGCTGGATCGCGGCGTCGTCGATGCCGAGCTCGGTGGCGACCGCGATCGCGGCCAGCGAGTTCAGCACGTTGTGCCGGCCCGGCAGGTTCACGACCACCGGCAGCGGCGCGCCGCGCCCGGGACGCCACACCGTGAAGGCGCTCTGCATGCCGCGGCGCTCGATGTCCACCGCCCGCACGTCGGCGCCCTCCTCGATGCCGTAGGTCACGATCGGGCGGCCGACCTGCGGCAGGATGCTGCGCACGTGGGCGTCGTCGGCGCACAGCACCGCGAGCCCGTAGAACGGCAGGTTGTGCAGGAAGTCGACGAAGCTCTGCTTGAGCCGCCCGAAGTCGCCCTCGTGCGTGGCGAGGTGGTCGTTGTCGATGTTGGTGACGATCGACACCATCGGCTGCAGGTGCATGAACGAGGCGTCGCTCTCGTCGGCCTCGGCGACCAGGTAGCGACCGGTGCCGAGGCGCGCGTTGGTGCCGGCGCTCTTCAAGCGGCCGCCGATCACGAAGGTCGGGTCCTCGCCGCCCTCGGCCAGCACGCTCGCGACCAGGCTGGTGGTCGTGGTCTTGCCGTGCGTGCCGGCGACCGCGATCGCATAGCTGAAGCGCATCAGCTCGCCGAGCATCTCGGCGCGCGGCACCACCGGGATGCGCCGCTCGAGCGCGGTGGCGACCTCCGGGTTCTCCTTCGAGACCGCGGTGGAGACCACGACCACGTCGGCGCCTTCGACGTGCGCGGCGTCGTGGCCGATGATCACGCGCGCGCCGAGCTGCGCGAGCCGCTCGGTGACCGCGTTCGGCTTCAGGTCCGTGCCCTGCACCGCGTAGCCGAGGTTCAGCAGCACCTCGGCGATGCCGCCCATGCCGCTGCCGCCGATGCCGACGAAGTGGATGGTGTGGATGCGGCGCATCCGGTCGCGCGCGTTCATGCGGCACCTGCGGCGGCGAGGGTGGCGTCGGCGAGGTCCTCGGTCGCCCGCGGCCGCGCCAGCGCGCGCGCGCGGCACGCCATCTCCAGCAGCCGCGCGCGATCCGCGCCGAGCCGCGCGAGCTCCGCGGCGAGGCGCTCGGCCGTCAGCTCGCCCTCGGGCAGCAGCACCGCCGCGCCCCGGCCGACGAGGAATCCCGCGTTGCGGGTCTGGTGGTCGTCGACCGCGGCCGGGAACGGCACCAGGATCGCGGGCACGCCGGCGGCGGCGAGTTCGGAGACCGTCAGCGCCCCGGCGCGGCAGACCACGAGGTCGGCCCAGCCATAGGCCGCGGCGATGTCGTCGATGAACGGCAGCACCTCGGCCTCGATCCGCGCCTGCGCATAGGCCTCGCGCGCCGCGCCGATCCAGCGCTCGCCGGCCTGGTGACGCACCGCCACCGGCAGCGTCCCGGCGAGGCGCGCGAGCGCCTGCGGCACGACCGCGTTCAGGCGCGCGGCGCCCTGGCTGCCGCCGACGACCAGCAGCCGCAGCGCGCCGCCGCGGCCGGACCAGCGCAGCTCGGGCGCAGGCAGCGCGAAGAACTCGCGGCGCACCGGGTTGCCGATCTCGCGGGTGGCGCGACCGGACGCGAACGCACCGGGGAAGGCCACCAGCACCTCGCCGGCGAGCCGCGCCAGCAGCCGGTTGGTGAGCCCGGCGACTGCATTCTGCTCGTGGATCAGCAACGGTCGGCGCATCAGCCAGGCGGCGAGCCCGCCGGGCCCGCTGACGAAGCCGCCGAGCCCGACCACCACCAGCGGGCGGCGCCGGCGCATCACCGCGAGCGACTCCCAGAGCGCGCGCAGCAGCCGGAACGGCGCCGCCAGCAGCGTCGCCACGCCCTTGCCGCGCAGGCCGCCGATCGAGATCCACTCCACCGGGATCCCGGCCGCCGGCACCAGGCGCGCCTCGATGCCGCGCTGCGTCCCGAGCCAGACGACCTCGAACGAGCGCTCCTGCAGCGCGCGCGCCAGCGCCAGCGCCGGGAACACGTGCCCGCCGGTGCCGCCCGCCATGATGAGGACCGGCCCGCGCATCAGGCCGTCGCCTCCGCCAGCGCCTCGTCGCCGCGCCGCGCCGCGCCGCGCCGCAGCGCCGCACCGGCCGGTCCGCGCGCCGCCTGCATCGCCTCGTGGTAGACGCGCAGCAGCATGCCGGTCCAGGCGAGCGTGACCACCAGGCTCGAGCGTCCATAGCTCATCAGCGGCAACGTCAGGCCCTTGGTCGGCAGCACGCCCATGTTCACGCCGATGTTGATGAAGGCCTGGATGCCGAGCCACAGCCCGAAGCCGGCGGCGAGGTAGGACGCGAATTTCAGGCCCGCCGCCTCGGCGAGCCGCGCGATCCAGAACGCGCGCCAGACGAGCGCCAGGAACAGGCCCACCACCACCACCACGCCGACCAGGCCGAATTCCTCGGCGAGCACCGCGAACAGGAAGTCGGTGTGGGCCTCGGGCAGGTAGAAGAGTTTCTGCACGCTCTCGCCGAGCCCGACGCCGAGCCATTCGCCGCGGCCGATCGCGATCAGGCTCTGGGTCAGCTGGAAGCCGGTGTTGAACGGGTCGGCCCAGGGGTCGAGGAACGCGGTCAGCCGGCGCACCCGGTAGCTCGCGCTGACGACCAGCAGCGCGAGCAGCGCCGCGCCCGCGGCCGCCAGCACCAGCACGTCGCGCAGACGCGCGCCGGCGAGGAACAGCACGCCGAAGCCGGTCGCGAACAGCACCGTCGCGGCACCGAAGTCCGGCTCCGCGAGCAGCAGCGCGAAGAACACGAACAGCAGGCCGAGCGGCTTCAGCAGCCCCGCGAAGGTCTCGCGCAGCTCCTGCTCGCGGCGCACCGCGTAGCTCGCGACGAACACCAGCACCAGCACGCGGGCGACCTCGGAGACCTGGAAGTTGAGGCCCGCGAGGCGCAGCCAGCGACGGCTGCCGTTGACCGAGTGGCCGAGGCCGGGCACCAGCACCAGCAGCAGCAGCACGGCGGCGGCGGCCAGCAGCGGCCAGGCCGCCTTCTCGAGCAGCTCGGTGCGCACGCAGAACACCGCAGCCGCGCCGGCGATGCCGATCGCCGCGAGCACCAGCTGCCGCTCGAGGTAGAGGAAGGGGTTGCCGCTCTCCTTGGTGGCGATCGAGATCGAGGCCGACGTCACCATCACGAGGCCGACCAGCACGATCGCCAGCACCAGCGCGATGGTCACGGTGTCGAGGCGGATGGTGGCCGGGCGGCCGGCCGGGCGCGGGTTGGTGCTCACGAGGCGAGCCTCCTCACCGCCGCCGCGAACACCTCGCCGCGGTGGGTGTAGTCGCGGAACATGTCGAGGCTCGCGCAGGCGGGCGAGAGCAACACGGTGTCGCCCGCCTCGGCCACCTCGGAGGCGACCTGCACCGCCTCCTCGAGGGTGGCGCTGCGGCGCACCGGACAGGCATCGCCGAGCGCCGCCTCGATCGCCGCCGCATCGCGGCCGATCAGCACCGCGACGCGCACGCGGCCACGCAGCGCGGCGGCGAGCGGCCGGAAGTCCTGGCCCTTGCCGTCGCCCCCGGCGACCAGCACCAGCGTGCCCGGCAGGCCTGCCACCGCGGCCAGGGTCGCGCCGACGTTGGTGCCCTTCGAGTCGTCGATGTAGCGCACGCCGCGGATCTCGGCCACGAACTGCGCGCGATGGCGCAGGCCGGTGAACTCGCGCAGCTCCTCGAGCATCGCCGCCATCGGCAGCCCCGCGGCCTCGCCGAGCGCGACCGAGGCCGCGGCGTTGGCGGCGTTGTGCAGCCCGGCGAGGCGCATCTGCGACAGCGGGATCAGCGGCTGCGCGCCGCGCATCAGCCAGCCCTCGCCGGCGCGCAGCGCGATCGAGTAGTCCGCGGCCACGCCCTCGCGCAGCGAGAAGCGCCGGACCACCTGCCCGGGCCGCGGCATCGCGGCCACGCGCTCGTCGTCGGCGTTGACCACCGCGGTTGCGCAGTGCGCGAAGATGCGCGCCTTGGCGGCCCCGTAGGCCTGCATGTCGGCGTGGCGGTCGAGGTGGTCGGCGGTCAGGTTCAGCACCGCGCCCGCCACCAGCTCGAGCGTGCTCGTCGCCTCGAGCTGGAAGCTCGAGAGCTCCAGCACGTAGAGCTCGACCTCGCCCGGCTCCTCGAGCAGCTCGAGCGCCGGCGGCCCGAGGTTCCCGCCGACGCGCACCTTGCGCCCGGCGCGCGCCGCCATGCGGCCCACCAGGGTCGTGACGGTGCTCTTGCCATTGGTGCCGGTGATGCCGATGGTCGGCACGCCGCGGGTGGCGCGCCCGAACAGCTCGATGTCGCCGACGACCTCGATGCCGAGCGCGCGGGCGCGTGCCAGCATGGGCTCGGCGAGCGACACGCCGGGGGAAGCCACGACCAGCGAGGCGCCCTCCAGCAGGCTGGCGTCGAAGCCGCCGGTGCGCAGCGGCGCGTCGGGCGCGAGCTCGCGCAGGCTGGCGACGCCAGGCGGCTCGACGCGGCTGTCGGTCACCGCGAGGCGCCAGCCGCGGCGCACGAGGTGCCGCGCGGCCGACACGCCGCTGCGCCCGAGCCCGACGATGACGGCCTTGCCGGCCCTTGTGGCGGTCGCGTTCATCGCAGCTTCAGCGTCGACAGCCCGGCGAGCACCAGGAACAGGGTGATGATCCAGAAGCGCACGATCACCTTCGGCTCGGCCCAGCCCTTGAGCTCGAAGTGGTGGTGGATCGGCGCCATGCGGAAGATGCGCTTGCCGGTGAGCTTGAAGGACGCGACCTGCAGGATCACCGAGGCGGTCTCGAGCACGAAGATGCCGCCCATGACCAGCACCACGAGCTCCTGGCGCACGATCACCGCGATCGCGCCGAGCGCGCCGCCGATCGCCAGCGCGCCGATGTCGCCCATGAACACTTGCGCCGGGTAGGAGTTGAACCACAGGAAGCCGAGCCCCGCCCCGCCGAGCGCCGCGCAGAAGATCAGCAGCTCCCCGGCCTGCGGCACGGCGGGGATCGCGAGGTACTGCGCGAACACGGCGTTGCCCGAGGCGTAGGCGAACACCCCGAGCGCCGCCGCGACCATCACCGCCGGCATGATCGCGAGGCCGTCGAGGCCGTCGGTGAGGTTCACGGCGTTGCTCATGCCGACGATCATCAGGTAGGTCAGCAGCAGGAAGGCGAGGAACCCGAGCGGCACCGCGAACGACTTGACGAACGGCAGGTAGAACGTGGTGTCGGCGGGCGACTTGGCCGTGTACCAGAGCACCAGCGCCGCGCCGATGCCGCCGACCGACTGCCAGAAATACTTCCAGCGCGCGACCAGGCCGCGCGGGTTCTTCTTGATCAGCTTCAGGTAGTCGTCGACGAAGCCGACCGCGCCGAAGATCGCGGTCACGCCGAGCACCACCCAGACGAAGCGGTTGGCGAGGTCCGCCCACAGCAGCGTCGCCACCGCGATCGCGACCAGGATCAGCAGGCCGCCCATCGTCGGCGTCCCGGCCTTCTTCAGGTGGGTCTTGGGGCCGTCGTCGCGCACCACCTGCCCGATCTGGTAGCGCGACAGCCGCTCGATCATCCACGGCCCGATCAGCAGGGCGATCGCGAGGGCGGAGGTCGCGGCGAGGATCGCGCGCAGCGTCAGGTAGGAGAACACGTTGAGGAACGTGAGCTCGGCCGACAGTTCCCTCGCAAGCCACAACAGCATCGCTCAGCCCACCCTCATAGTCGTCGCGCCGCCGGCGTGGGCGGCGGGCGCGATCGCCTCGACGACGCGCTCCAGCCGGTTCATCCGCGAGCCCTTCACCAGCACCCGCACGTCGGCCGCGAGCTCGGCGTCGAGGGCGCGCGCCAGCGACTCGCCGTCCGGGAACCAGCGCGCGCCGCTGCCGAAGGCCTCGACCGCGAGGCCGGCGAGCTTGCCGGTCGCGTACAGCCGCTCGATGCCGCGCTCGCGCGCATGGCGGCCGACCTCGGCGTGCGAGTCGGCGGCGAACTCGCCGAGCTCGGCCATGTCGCCGATCACCAGCCAGCGGCGCCCGTCGAGGCCGGCGAGCACGTCGATGCCGGCACGCATCGAGCTCGGGTTGGCGTTGTACGAGTCGTCGACGACCCAGGCGCCGCAGCGCGCGGTGCGGAAATCGAGCCTTCCGGGCACCGGGCGCACGGTGGCGAGCCCGGCGGCGACCTGCTCCAGCGTGGCGCCTGCGGCGACCGCCGCCGCCGCCGCGCCGAGCGCGTTCACGACGTTGTGCATGCCGGCCAGCCTGAGCTCGAGACCGGTACGGCCGCGTGGCGAGACCAGGGCGAATCGTGTCAGGAAACCGTCGCGCCCCACCGAAGTGGTCACGTCGACCGCGCGGAAGTCCGCCTCCGGCGACAGCCCGAAGCCGACGATGCGCGCGCCGGTCATGCCCCGCCACAGGGGCGCGAAGGCGTCGTCGACGTTGACCACGGCGACGGCATCGCCCGCGAGGCCGGCGAACATCTCGCCCTCGGCGCGCGCCACGCCCTCGAGGCTGCCGAAGCCCTCGAGGTGCTCGGCGCCGGCGTTGGTGACGATGCCGACGCCGGGGCGCGCGAGGCCGACCAGCTCGGCGACGTCGCCGGCGCGGTTGGCGCCCATCTCGATCACGGCGTGGCGGTGGCTCGCCTCGAGCCGCAGCAGGGTCAGTGGCACACCGATGTGGTTGTTGAGGTTGCCGCGGGTCGCGAGCACCGGGCCGGCCTGCGCCAGGATCGCGGCGAGCATCTCCTTGCAGGTGGTCTTACCGTTGCTCCCGGCGACCCCGAGCACGGGGATCGCGAAGCGCCGCCGCCAGGCGCTCGCCGCGGCCTGCAGCGCAGCCTGGGTGTCGGCGACCGCGACCAGCGACGGCGGCGCGCCGCCCGGGGCGCGCGCCGCGCCGCCCTGCGCGAGCAGCGACTCGACGGCGCCGGCCTCGACCACCGCGCCGGCCGCGCCGGCCGCGAGCGCCTGCGCGACGAAGGCCGCGCCGTCGAAGCGCGGGCCGCGCAGCGCGACGAACAGCTCGCCTGGCTTCACCGAGCGCGTGTCGGTCGACACCGCGGTGAAGTCGCGATCCACGCCGTGCAGCGTCCCGCCACAGTCGGCCGCGAAGTCGGCGAGGCGGCGCGTCACGACCGCCCCCCCACCGGTACGAGCCCGAGCGCAGCCCGCACCTCGGCCTGGTCGCTGAACGGACGGCGCTCGGCGCCGACGAACTGGTAGTCCTCGTGGCCCTTGCCGGCGACCAGCACGACGTCGCCGGGCCGCGCGCGCGCAAGGGTCGCGCGGATCGCCTCCGCGCGGTCGTGCACCACCTCGGCGCCGGCGCCCCCGGGCAGGCCGGCGAGGATGTCGGCGACGATCCGCTGCGGCGACTCGGTGCGCGGGTTGTCGTCGGTCACGACGAGCGCATCCGCGAGCTGCGCCGCGATCGCGCCCATCTGCGGGCGCTTGCCCGGGTCGCGATCGCCGCCGCAGCCGAACACCACGTGCAGCCGCCCGCTGCAGTGCGCGCGCGCGGCGCGCAACGCCTTGGCGAGCGCGTCCGGCGTGTGTGCGTAGTCGACGATCGCCAGCGGCCGCTCGCCGCCGCCGAGCGTCTCCATCCGGCCGGACGGCGCGCCGCAGCGTGCCAGCGCCTCGATCGCGGCGTCGACCGGCACGTCCAGCGCCAGCAGGCAGCCGAGCACGACCAGCGCGTTCTCGACGTTGAAGTCGCCGACCAGCGGCAGCCGCAGCTCGCGCGCGCCGAAGCCGCCCTCGACGCGGAACTCGAGGCCGCGCGAGGTGCTGCGCACCGCGCCGGCCTGCAGCGCGCGGGCGCCGGCGGCACGCAGCTGCCCGAGCAGCGCGCGCGAGGCCGCCTGGCGCGCCACCGCGAAGGTGACGCTGCCGGCCTGCAGTGCGCTCCCGGCGAGCCGCGCGCCGAAGGCGTCGTCGACGTTGAACACGCGCGCCCCGAGGCCGGGCCAGTCGAACAGGCGTGCCTTGGCCGCGCCGTAGGCCTCCATCGTGCCGTGGTAGTCGAGGTGGTCGCGGGTCAGGTTGGTGAAGGCGGCGACGCGGAACTCGACGCCGCCGACACGGTGCTGGTCGAGGGCGTGCGAGGAGACTTCCATGGCGACGCAGCGCGCACCCGCCGCACGCAGCGCGGCGAGCTGGCGCTGCACCGAGACCGCGTCGGCCGTCGTGAACTCGCCCGGCTCGACCGGGCCCGGCGGCAGGCCCGCGCCCAGGGTCCCGACGTAGCCGCAAGGCCGGCCTAGCCCGTGCAGAGCCTGCGCCAGCAGCCAGCAGGAGGTGGTCTTGCCGTTGGTGCCGGTGATCCCGGCGACCGTCATCGCCCGCGAGGGCGCGTCGAAGAAGCGCGCCGCAATCGCGCCCGCGTGGCGCGACAGGCCAGGCACGGGCGCGACGAACGCGCGCGAGTCGAGGCCCGCCGGCGGTTCGACGCCGGCCGCGGGCTCCCACAGCACCGCGCGCACCCCCGCATCGACCGCGGCGGCGGCGCCGACGAGCCCGTGGGTGCGGCGCCCGGCGCAGGCGAGGAACAGTCCGTCGCGCCGCGCGCGCCGGCTGTCGAGCGTGACGTCGGCGACGACGAGGCCCGCGGGGGCCGCGGCCAGGCCCTCGAGCAGCGCCGCCAGTTCCCGCGGCGGCTGCGTGCCGGCGGCTCCGGCCACGCTCATCGGCGCGCCACCGCGCCCGGCGCCGGCGGGGTGATCGCCGCGGTGACCGGCTCGCGCAGCGCCCCGGACTTCGGGTCCGGCGCGCCCGGCGTCGGCAACGTCCCGGGCGGCATGTCCTCGACCGGCGGCGCGATCGGCGCGTCGGGCGCGACGGCGAGCAGCCGCAGCGCGCCGCCGATCACGCCGGCGAACACCGGCGCGGCGACGTCGCCGCCGTAGTACTTGCCGGCGGTCGGCTCGTCGACCGTGACCACGGCCGCGAGTCGCGGGTTGGTCGCCGGCGCGACGCCACCGAACACCGCGAGGTAGCGATCGGTCGAGTAGCCGCCGGCGCTCGACTTCCAGGCGGTGCCGGTCTTGCCGGCGACGCGGTAGCCCGGGATCGAGGCGCGGATCCCGGTGCCGTCGGGCTGCACCACCGACTCGAGCATGTGCACCAGCTGGCGGCCGACTCGGTCCTCGAGCACGCGCTCGCCCGCCACCGGCTGGTCGACGCGCAGGAACGAGACCGGCCGCGACACGCCGCCGGCGCCGATGGTCGCGTAGGCGCGGGCGAGCTGCAGCGGCGTCACCGACAGCCCGTAGCCATAGGCGAGCGTCGCGATGCCGATCGGGCGCCAGTGCGAGAAGTGCGCCAGCAGACCCGCCGACTCCCCGGGATAGCCGCTGGTCGTCACCTGGCCGAAGCCGAGGTGCGCCAGCGTGCCGTGGATCTGCTCCGGCTCGAGCGCGAGCGCCACTCGCGCCATGCCGACGTTCGAGCTCTTGGCGAGCACCGTCGCGAGGTCGATCGCGCCGAGGTTGTGCTTGTCTTCGATGATCTTGATGCCGACCTTGTAGAAGCCCGGCGAGGTGTCGATGACGCTGCGCTCGGTGTACTTGCCGGAGGCGAGCGCCGCCGCGACCACGAACGGCTTGATCGAGGAGCCGGGCTCGAGGATGTCGGTGGCGGCGCGGTTGCGGTAGCCGCCGGGCTTCAGCTGGTCGCGGTCGTTCGGGTTGTAGGCGGGCTGGTTGACCATCGCCAGCACCTCGCCCGTGGTCACGTCCAGCACGACCACGGAGCCCGCCTTGGCGCGATGCTCGCGGATCGCCGCCTTCAGCTCGCGGTAGGCGAGGTACTGGATGCGCAGGTCGAGCGACAGCGTCAGGTCGCGGCCCGGGCGCACCGGCCGGATGCTCTCGACGTCCTGCACGATGCGGCCGAGGTTGTCCTGGATCACGCGCTTGGCGCCGTCCTCGCCCGCGAGCCAGTGGTCGAACGCGAGCTCGAGCCCCTCCTGTCCGCCGTCGTCGACGTCGGTGAAGCCGAGCACGTGGCCGGCGACCTCGCCCGACGGGTAGTAGCGGCGATACTCGCGCACAGAGTAGACGCCGGGGATGCCCAGTGCCTTCACCCGCGCCGCCTCCGCCGGCTGCATGTGGCGCACGAGGTAGAGGAAGCCGCGGTCGAGGTTGCTGGTGATGCGGCGCGCGAGCTCGTTCTTGTCGCGCTTCAGCGCCTTCGCGAGCCGCGGGATCTGGTCCGCCGCGAGCGCGAGCTCCTTCGGGTTCACCCAGATCGAGTCGACCGGCGTGCTGACGGCGAGCGGCTCGCCGTGACGGTCCGTGACGGTGCCGCGGTGCGCCGCGATCTCGGCGACGCGCATGAAGCGCTGGTTGCCCTGCCCCTGCAGGAAGGCGTTGTCCACCAGCTGCAGGTCCACGGCGCGGTACACCAGGCCTGCCGCGGCGAGCCCCAGCACCCCCGCGAGGAACGTCGAGCGCGCGCCGAACGAGGGCGGGCTGGCCTTGTCGCGCGAGCCTCGCGGGCGCGCCGTGCCGGCCTTGCGCCGCGACAGGAACGGCAGCTTCACGGCGCGACCACCTCGATCTCGGCCGGCGGCGGCATGCTCATCTTCAGCTTCTGCGCGGCGACGTTCTCGACGAAGGCGTGGGTCGACCAGGCGCTCTGCTCGAGCTGCAGCTGGCCCCACTCGATCTCGAGGCGGTCGCGCTCGCGGTTGAGCTTCTCGAGCTGCACGAACAGCTCGCGCGCGCGGTGCTTGGAATAGATCGCGCCGGCGGCCGAGCCGAGCGCGGCGAGCCACAGCACCGGCAACAGCACCGCGAGGAAGCGCCCCGAGGGCCCCCTCATGCCGGCGCCCCGCCCTGCGCGGCGATCTTCTCCGCGATCCGCAGCACCGCGCTGCGCGCGCGCGGGTTCGCGGCCACCTCGGCCGCCGAGGGCTTGTGCTTGCGGCCGACCAGCCGCATCGCCGGCTGCGCCTGCGGCGGCACGTGCGGCAGGCCGGCGTAGACCGGGTCGACGCTCGACTTGCGGCGCATGAACTGCTTGACGATCCGGTCCTCGAGCGAATGGAAGCTGATGACCGCGAGCCGCCCGCCGATTGCGAGCACCTCGAAGGCGGCGTCGAGCCCGGCCTTCAGCTGCCCGAGCTCGTCGTTGACGTGGAGCCGCAGCGCCTGAAAAGAACGCGTGGCCGGGTGTTTGCCCGGCTCACGCGTGCGCACTGCGCCCTCGACGATCGCGGCGAGTTGCACCGTACGGGTGATGGGGGTCCCCCGCCGGCTGGCGTCTATGGCCTCGGCAACTCGTCGCGCAAAACGTTCTTCCCCGAGCTCCGCGATCACGCTGCGCATCTCCTCGACGGGCGCGCGGGCGATCCAGGCCGAAGCGGGCTCTCCTTGCGTCGGGTCCATCCGCATGTCGAGCGGACCGTCCCGGGTGAAACTGAAACCGCGCTCCGCCGCGTCGAGCTGCGGCGACGACACGCCGAGATCGAGCAGGACGCCGCGGACCGGACGGCCGCCCGCGCGTTCGCGCACGACCTCCCGAAGACGGGCAAACGGCGCGTGGACCACCTCAAGCCGCACTTCGCCGGGGAAGCGCAGCGCGGCGGCCGCGACGGCCTGCGGATCGCGGTCGAGCGCGAGCACGCGGCCTTCTCGACCCAGGGCTTGTAGTAACCGTGCCGTGTGGCCACCGCGCCCGAACGTCGCATCGACATAGAGCCCATCCGCGGCTGGGGCCAGCCCCTCCAGTACCTCGTCGACAAGCACCGGTACGTGCCCATCCACTGGAGTCGGTCCCTCGAGGGACGGCTGTCAGGCCACCCCTGCCGATCGCACCACCTTCCCGACACGCGCGCTCCCGCGGGGGAGGCCCGTGCACCCTTGTTGTTCGACGTCCGCTACAGCGACAGCGAGTCGAGCTCGGCCGACAGGTCGGAGGCGGTCTCCTCGGACTTGAGCCAGAAGTCGCGGCGCTCGTTCCAGCGCGGCTCGTCCCAGAGCTCGAGGCGGTTGCCCTGACCGATCAGCATCGCGTGCCGCGACAGCTGCGCGAACTCGCGCAGCTCCGGCGGCACCAGCAGTCGTCCCTGGCCGTCCAGCTCGAGCTCGGTCGCATGGCCCACCATCAGGCGCTGCAGGCGGCGCGACCGCTCGTGCAGCGAAGGCAGGCTCATCAGCTTGCGCTCGATCTGTTCCCAGTCAGGCAGCGGGTAGATCAGGAGGCAGAGGTCGCGATCCACGGTGATGACGAGCTTTCCCTCGCCGCGCTCCTGGGCGCGCTGACGGTGGCGGGTGGGCAACACCATCCGGCCTTTGTCGTCGAGGGTGACTTTTTGTGCGCCGCGGAACATGACCGACTGGGCCTACGAGGCCCATTTGCCCCCACTTCCTCCCACTTGTCGCCACTATAGAAATCGCGGCTCGGGGGTGTCAACGGTCAGGGGAGAAAAAATTTCCGCAGCGCCAATAACTTACGGGCCGAAAAACCTGTATGCAAAAGCAGTGTCGCAATAAAGCTTGAAGGGTTTCAGAGGGTTGGTAACGGTTGCTCGACATAATGCGAGCACACGAATCCGGTGCAGGCGCGTTGACGTGGCTGACGGCGGGCGTCGGACGCCGCTGACGGAGCGCGTTGCGGGCCTCCGGGCGCCGGGATGCGCCCGGCGCCGGGCGGAGGAAAGAAAAGGGAGCCGGCCTGTAAGCCGGGTTCTGTCGAGGGCGATCATTCCTCTGCGACGCCCGTCACCGGACGCCTCTAGCAGCCTACCCGGAAGTCGCGCACGGACACGGCGCTGCGGGGTTGCCCCCACGACTTCCCTATTTGGCCTTGCTCCCGGTGGGGTTTGCCGTGCCGCGGAACGTTGCCGCCCGCGCGGTGCGCTCTTACCGCACCATTTCACCCTTGCCTGCACCGGGACGCATCGCTGCGACCCGGCACGCCGGCGGTATCTTTCTGTTGCACTTTCCGTGGGCTCGCGCCCCCCAGGCGTTACCTGGCACCGTGTCCGTCGGAGCCCGGACTTTCCTCCCCACTTCTTGGCGAGAAACTCGCCAGAAATGCAGCGATCACCCGGCCGGCTCCCGCGGGCGAAGATACGCCTCCATGGCGCACACCACAAACGGATCGGGCCGGCGCGAAGCGGCCGCAGGCCGCACGCGACGCGCGCCGCGGCGCGGCGGTGTGCGACGCTCAGCGCCGCCGCGCAGCGAGCCGCACCGCCAGTTCGTAGGCGAGCTTGCGCGGCGCGCCGGTCGCGGCGCTCGCGAGCGCCGCGGCCTTCGAGGCCGGCAAGTGCTCGAGCGCCGCGCCGACGAGCCGCTCGAGCGCCTCCACGTCGACCTCGGCGGCGGCCGCGGCGTCCGGCACCGGCGCGCCGGCGATCACCAGCGTGATCTCGCCGCGCGCGAACTCCGCCTCGGCCGCGGCGCGTGTGGCGAGTTCGCCGAGCGTGCCCCGGTAGACGGTCTCGTAGACCTTGGTCAACTCGCGCGCCACGGCGGCCGCGCGCTCCGCACCGAGCACGCGCGCGCAGTCCGCGAGGGAGCCCGCGATCCGGTGCGGCGTCTCGAACAGCACGATGGTCCGCGGCTCGCGCCGCAGCGCCTCGAGCCGCGCGCCGCGCTCGCCGGCACGCGCCGGCAGGAAGCCCTCGAAACAGAAGCGGTCGGTCGCGAGGCCGGCGACGCTCAGCGCCGCGGCGATCGCGGTCGGGCCCGGTATCGTGCGCACCTCGTGGCCCGCCTCGACCGCACGCCGCACCAGCTCGTAGCCCGGGTCGGAGAGCAGCGGCGTGCCCGCGTCGCTGACCAGCACGACGCGCTCGCCGCGCGCCAGTCGCCCGAGCAGCGCGCCGCTGCGCTCGCGCTCGTTGTGCGCGTGCACCGACAGCAGCGGGCGCTGCAGGCCGATGGCCGCGAGCAGCTGCGCCGTGCGCCGCGTGTCCTCCGCGGCCACCACGTCGGCGCCCGCGAGCGCGTCGCGAGCCCGTGGCGAGAGGTCGCCGAGATTGCCGATCGGCGTCGCGACGACGTCGAGCCGGCCCGCGCCCCGCGGCGCCGCGGACGGGGCTTCCCGTTCCTGAGACACTATAATTTCGCTTCGTCGATGGCCCCGGGCATCGTGCCCTTCGAAGAGGGGGTATTCAATCCATGCTGAGCCTCCCGCCGCGGGCGTCGCGCGCCGCCCCGATCCGCCGGACGTGGTCCACCTACGCCCCGCTGCTGCTGCTGGCTGCGGCAGCGTCGTTGCTCGCGGGCTGCCAGAGCCTCGGTGGCGCGGCCGCCGGCCCCGGCTCGCTGCAGCGCGCCGAGTCGCTGGCCCAGGGCGGCGAGCACGACGACGCCGCGCGCGAATACGAGAAGCTCGCCGACGACAACCCGGGCAGCGCCGGCATCGGCTACCTGCTCGCGGCGGCGCGCGAGTGGCTCGCGGCCGGCAAGCCGGCGGATGCGCGCCGCGTGCTCGCGCTGGTGTCCGGCACGCCCTCGCCCGCGCAGGCCACGGCATTGCGGCTGGTCGAGATCGACCTGCTGCTCGCCGCCGGCGAGGCGCAGCGCGCCTGGCAGCAGCTCGAGGCCGGCGGCCTGCCGCGCGAGCCCGAGGCGCTGCTGCAGTACCACGCGCTGCGCCAGCGGCTCGCGTTCGCGACCGGCCGGCCGGTCGAGGGCATCCGCGCGCAGCTCGCGCGCGAGCGGCTGCTGGCCGATCCCGAGGCGCGCCTGCAGTCGCGGCGCGAACTGTTCGCGCAGCTGCGCGATGCCAGCGCGCGCGGCATCAAGCTCGAGCCCGCGGCCGCCGGCGCCGATGCGCTGGTGCGCGGCTGGCTCGAGCTCGGCCCGGTCGCGGCCCAGGCGGAGCGCGGCGGCGGTGCACCGGGCATCGCCGCGTGGCGCGCGCGCCATCCGGCGCACCCCGCCGCCGAGCTGCTGCGCACCGACTTCAGCGCGCCGACACCGGCCTCGCAACTGCCGGCGGGCGCGCACGTCGCGGTGCTGCTGCCGGTCGGCGGCCGCAACGCCGCAGCGGCCGCGCAGGTGCGCGACGGGCTGCTCGCCGGCTACTACGCGATGCCCGCGGCGTCGCGGCCGGGCCTGCGCGTCTACGACACCGCCGCCACCAGCATCGTCGAGGCGCTGAACGAGGCGACGCGGGCGGGTGCGGAGTTCGTGATCGGCCCGCTGACGCGCGAGGAGGTCGTGGCCGCGGCCGACGCCCCCGGCCGTCGCCCGCCGCTGCTGGCGCTGAACTTCCTCGCGCCCGAGGCCGCAGCGCCGCAGGCGTTCTACCAGTTCGCGCTCTCGCCCGAGGACGAGGCGCGACTCGCGGCGCGGCGCGCGCTCGCCGACGGCCGGCGCCGCGCGGTGGCGCTCGCGCCCGAGGGCGACTGGGGCACGCGCGTGACGACCGCGTTCCGCGCCGAGTTCGAGGGCGGCGGCGGACAGCTGATGGACGCGGTCACGTACGCGCCGGCGCGCAACGACTACTCCGACTCGATCCAGGTGGCGCTGCGCCTGAAGGACAGCCGCGCGCGCCAGAAGCGCCTCGAGGGCGTGCTCGGCACCACGCTCGCGTTCCAGCCGCGGCGCCGCGCCGACATCGACCTGCTGTTCACGCCGGCACCCGCCGCGGCGGCCCGCCAGCTGCGGCCGCAACTACGCTTCCATTTCGCGGGCGACATCCCCGCCTATGCCACCTCCGACGCCTACGAGCCCGGCCTCTCGGGCAATGCCGACCTCGAGGGGCTGGTGTTCCCCGACATGCCCTGGATGCTCGGCCTGCCCGGTGCCGCCGAGCGTCTGCGCACCACGACCGTGGAAGCCTGGGGCCAGGACGTGCGCGGCCGCGGACGGCTGTACGCGTTCGGCTACGACGCGTGGCTGCTGTACCAGGCGCTGCAGGGCAGCAGTCGCAGCGGCACCGGTATCGGCGGTGGCGCGATGCCGCCGGTCGACGGCGCCACCGGCCGTCTCACGCTGGACGCGGATCGTCGCGTGCGCCGCGACCTCGACTGGGCCCAGATCCGCAACGGCCTGCCGCGCCCGCTCGATGCCGCCGGTGCGGCCGGTGCGACCCCGGCGGCTGGTGCGGCCGCTGCCGCCGGACGCTGAAGTCGCCGCACCAATGGACCGGCCGCGGCCTCCGCCAGCGCGCGCCGCGGCCGCGGCGGTGCCCGTCGATCGCGCCGGCCTCGGCCGCCGCGCCGAGGACCTCGCGGCGGCCGACCTCGAGGCGCGCGGCGCGCAGGTGCTGCTGCGCAACTGGCGCCGTCGCTGCGGCGAGCTCGACCTGGTCGCGCGCGAGGGCTCGACCCTGGTCATCGTCGAGGTACGCATGCGCTCGGGCGACGAGTACGGCGGCGCCGCCGCCAGCGTCGATCGCGCCAAGCAGCGGCGCATCGTCCTGGCCACGCGCCAGCTGCTCCAGCAGCACCGCGAACTCGCCCGCTTCCCGGTGCGCTTCGACGTGGCCGTGGTGTCCCCCGGCACCCCGGCCTGGCGGGTGCAGTGGATTCGGCATGCGTTCGAGACCCGGTGAGGGCGGGCGGTCACGCGGTGGCTCTTCGGCGTCACCTGGGACGTCGGTGGAAGAGACCGGCGCGGGTCGGTGGCGCAGCCGGGGCCGTGCGAGCGCGAGAGGCCTTGGGGCGGGGCGTAGCGCGCCAGGACGGCGCGCTCCGAGCCGAGGCCCGGCGCGCCCAAGCCGCCGAGGAGTCTGAGGCGTGGAGCGCGCGCCGCGGCACGCAACGAACGGGCACCTGTAGCGTCGAGGTTCTTGGCCGTCCCCGCCCCAAGACCTCTCGAGCCGCGCCCCCGCGACGCCTGGCACGAGCACCACCGACCGTCCGTAGAACGAAGGCGACCCCGCGCCCCGCCACAGTGCGCTACTTGATGACCTTGAGCCGCGGCCTCTTCCCCCGCCCGCCCTCAGTGGCGCCGGCGCCACCTGCCCCGTCGGCCGGTCCAGGACCGGGGCCGGGCGCGGACGGGTCGGGCCCGCCGTCCTGCTCGGAGAAGACCATGCCTTCGCCGGTCTCGCGGGCGTAGATGCCGAGCACGGCGCCGACCGGGAAGCCGACGTGCTGCACGACTCCCGAGAAGCGCGCGTCGAATTCCACCCGCTGGTTGCCGAGCTCGAGGTGCTGGGTCGCGGAATAGCTGACGTTCAGCACGATCTTGCCGTCGCGGGCATAGGCGCGCGGCAACTCGGCATCGCTCGCCTCGGCGTTGACGATCACGTGGGGCGTGAAGCCGCAATCGGTCATCCACTGGTGCATCGCGCGCAGCAGGTAGGGCCGTCGCGACAGGCGCGGTGCGGCGGTCACGTCGCGGACCCGCCGCGACGGCCGGTGGCGAGGCCAGGCCCCACGGGTCAGGACGCCCGCATGCCGTGCTCGGCCGCCGAGAGGCTGGCGCGGAAGCCGGGCCTGGAGAACACGCGCTCGGCATAGCGCATGATCGGCTGCGCCTGCGGCGCGGGCAGGTCGATGCCCCACTGCGGCAGTCGCCAGAGGATGGGCGCGATCGTGGCGTCCACCAGCGAGAACTCGGCGCTGAGGAAGAAGGGTTTCACCTTGAAGAGCTCGGCGCCCTGCAGCACGGTCTCACGCAGTTCCTTGCGGCGCGCCGCCTTCTCGCGCGGGTCGGCTGCAGCGTCGATCGCCGCGGCCGCCGGGTACCAGTCGCGCTCGAGGCGGTGCAGCATCAGCCGCGACTGCGCGCGCGACACCGGGTCCACCGGCATCAGCGGCGGATGCGGGAAGCGCTCGTCGAGGTATTCCATGATGACCCGCGAGTCGTACAACACGAGGTCGCGGTCGACCAGCGTCGGTACGCTGTGATAAGGATTCAGGTCGAGCAGGTCCTCGGGCAGGCGGCCCGGCTCGACGTCGATGACCTCGATCGGCACGCCCTTCTCGGCGAGCACGATGCGCGTACGATGGCTCCAGGCGTCGTGGGGCGCCGAGAACAAAGTCATCGCTGAACGCCGAATCGACAACGCCTGGACCTCCGGTCCGGCCGCCGCGACCTTCAGTCTGGTTCAGGGCCGCCTACTTCACGTCCTTCCAGTATTCCTGCTTCAACAGGTACGCGAAGCCGGAAAACGCCAGCAGGAACAGGACCACCCAGACGCCCATCGAGATGCGCTTGGCCTTGGCGGGCTCGCCGACGTAGTCGAGGAAGTTCACGGTGTCGCGGACGAACTCGTCGTACTCGGCCTCGGACATGCGCCCCGCCACGTAGGGCTCGAAGCGGATGAACTCGGCCTTCTTCGACGCCGGCACGTCGCCCTGCGCAGGCACCTCGACCTCGCGGAAGACGCCCGCATTGACACCCTGCAGCTCCGCCAGGACGTGCGGCATCGCCGTGCCGGGCAGCGCGAGGTTGTTGACCCCGGTCGCGGTGTTCGGGTCGGCGTAGAAGGTCTTGAGGAACTGGAAGACGTAGTCGGTGCCCTTCGCGCGGGTGATCAGCGACAGGTCGGGCGGCGCCTTGCCGAACCACGCCTCGCCGTCGGCCGCGGACAGGGTCGTGAGCATGTAGCCGTTCTTGCTGTCGCCCGGAGTGACCAGGAACTGTTCGAGCTGGTCGTCGGGGATCGAGAGGTCCTGCCCGACGCGCGAGTAGCGGCTGTACTTCAGGGAATGGCAGCCGGAGCAGTACGCGACGAAATTGCGCGCGCCGCGCTGCAGCGAACCGATGTTGTTGATCTCGTTGCCGGCGGCCCAGTGGTTCCAGTGGACGACCTCGTCGGCGCCCTCGCCTTCCTTCGCGTCCACGGCACCCGGGGCTGGCGCGGCGGCTCCGCCCGGGGCCGCCGATGTCGCAGCGGCGTCGGCCGGTGCCGCGGCGGCGGCTTCCGGCGCGGCGTCCGCGGCAGGCGCCTGCGCGAGCGCGACGGGCCCGAGCACGCCGCACGAGAGGATCGCGGCCTGGACGAGCCAGGCGCGCAGCACTGCCGGTGGCTTACGCATGGTACGTGACCCTCTGCGGGACGGGCTTGGTCTGCTCGGCGCGCGTGTACCACGGCATCAGCAGGAAGAACGCGAAGTACAGGACGGTGAAGATGCGGGCCAGCAGGACATAGACGCCGTCCGCCGGCATCAGGCCGAGGTAGGACAGCGCGATGAACGTGACGACGAACGTCCCGAGCGCGATCTTCGAGAGGATGCCCTTGTAGCGAATCGAGCGCACCGGGGAACGATCGAGCCAGGGCAGCAGGAACAGCAGCAGGATCGACAGCAGCATGATCAGCGCGCCGAGCTGCTGGTCCGGCACCGCGCGCAGCATCGCGTAGAAGGCCGTGAAGTACCACACCGGCGCGATGTGCTCGGGCGTGGACAGCGGGTTCGCCGGCTCGAAGTTCGGCTTCTCGAGGAACAGGCCGCCGAAGGTCGGGGCGAAGAACACGACGCTGCAGAAGATCGCGAGGAAGACACCCACGCCGACGATGTCCTTGACGGTGTAGTACGGGTGGAACGGGATGCCGTCGACCGGCTTGCCGTCCTTGCCGACCTTGTCCTTGATGTCGTTGCCGTCGGGGTTGTTCGAGCCGGTCTCGTGCAGGGCCACGAGGTGCAGCGCGACCAGCAGCGCGATCGCGAACGGCAGCGCGATGACGTGCAGCGCGAAGAAGCGGTTCAGGGTGGAGTCGGCGATGCCGTAGTCGCCGCGTATCCACTCCACGAGGCCCGGGCCGACCACCGGGATGGTGCCGAAGAGGTTCACGATGACCTGCGCGCCCCAGTACGACATGTTGCCCCAGGGCAGCACGTAGCCCATGAAGGCCTCGGCCATCAGCGCGAGGTAGAGGAACATGCCGAGCAGCCACAGCAGCTCGCGCGGGCTGCGGTACGACCCGTAGAGCAGCGCGCGGAACATGTGCAGGTAGACGACGACGAAGAAGAACGACGCGCCGGTGGAGTGCAGGTAGCGGATCAGCCACCCGTACTCGACCTCGCGCATGATGTACTCGACCGAGTCGAACGCGATCGCCTCGCCGGGCTTGTAGTGCATCGTGAGGAAGATCCCCGTCAGGATCTGCAACACGAAGACGAGCAGCGCCAGGGAGCCGAAGAAGTACCAGAAGTTGAGGTTCTTCGGCGCGTAGTAGCCGGTGAGCTGGTTCTCGAGGAACGCGTTGACCGGCAGGCGCTTGTTGAGCCAGCCCATGAACCCCTTCTGGGGCGTGGTGTTGGAGGACGCGGTGGCCATCAGGCAAGGCCTCGGGAAGCGGTGGACGGGAGGGCGGCGGCGGCCGGCGCGCCGGCGTCGACGCCGATCAGCAGCAGGCTCTCCTGCTCGTATTTGTGGGGCGGGATGCGCAGGTTCGCCGAGGCCGGCGAGCCGTTGAACACGCGGCCGGCGAGGTCGAACTTCGAGCCGTGGCACGGGCAGAAGAACCCGCCCGGCCAGTCCGCGCCGACCACCGGATCACCCGGGGTGAAGTGCTGCTTCGGCAGGCAGCCGAGGTGGGTGCAGGTGGCGTACACCACGAGGTACTCGGGCTTGACCGAGCGCGCCTCGTTCTTGGCGTATTCGGGCTGCTCGGAGCTCGCCGACTGCGGATCCTTCAGCTGGCCATCGTTCTTGCCCAGCGCCGAGACCATCTCCGGCGTGCGGCGCACGACATAAATCGGCTGGCGACGCCACGTGGACACGACCATCTGGCCCGGTTCGAGCTTCGTCAGGTCGATCTCAGTGGGCGCACCCAGTGCGCGGGCACGCTCGGACGGTTTCCAGGACGCCACGAAGGGGACGGCCGCGAAGACCGCGCCGACCGCCCCGGTGGCCGCGGTCGCCGCGGTCAGGAACTTGCGCCGGCTCAGGTCGACGTCCTGGGCGTTGATCACGTCGTCGCTCATCACAGGCTCTCCACACCCCCCGGGACGGCGGGGCGCTGTTCGCTAATCTGGGAAGCGGCGCATTATACACACCGCCTCGCACACCGCCGGGAGACGCGCCGTCGGCGTGCAGCAGGTTTCGGGCGGCAGCCATCCGGCTCGCGGCCACTCGGCAACACGACAGGACTGGGCGTCACGGAAGCCATCAGTCGATGAATCGCGCGCAAAGCGGCCTCGTCTTCCTCGCCGGCTCGGTCGTCGGCGGTCTGGCCCTGGCCTTCCTCATCGTGGCATTTCGGCCGGGACTGCTGCCCGGATTCACCGCGGCGCCTCCGTCCGCCGCGACCGCCGGGCCGGACGGGCCGGGCGTCGCGCCAGGCAGCGGGACGGACTCCCCGGCCGGCCCTCCGGACGCCGGCGGGCGAGCGCGCGGGCAGCAGAACCCCGTTGCCGTGCCTTCGGCTGCGCCGACGCCCACGCCGGGCGCGGCCGCGGGCATCACCAGCTACGCGCCGGCGGTGCAGCGCGCAGCCCCCGCCGTGGTCAACATCTACACCGCGCGCGTGGTCACCGAACGCGTGCCCCGCAACCCCTTCGAGGACCCGTTCGGCGAGCTCGGGCCACGCTACCGCCAGCGCGTCGAGCGCTCGCTCGGCTCGGGCGTGATCGTCGACGCCTCGGGCCACATCGTCACCAACCACCACGTCATCGCCGACGCCGACTCGGTGCGCGTGCAGCTCGCCGACGGTCGCGTCGCCGACGCCAAGATCGTCGGTCGCGACCCGGACACGGACCTCGCGCTGCTGCGCGTCGCCCTCGGCAAGCTGCCGGTGATGCCGCTCGGCCGCTCGGACCAGCTGCGCGTCGGCGACGTGGTGCTCGCGATCGGCAACCCGATCGGCCTGTCGCAGACCGTCACCCAGGGCATCGTCAGCGCGACCGGCCGCGGCCAGCTCGGCGTCGCCACCTTCGAGAACTTCATCCAGACCGATGCACCGATCAACGTCGGCAATTCCGGCGGCGCCCTGGTCAACGCGGCCGGCGAACTGGTCGGCATCAACACCGCGGTGATCGGCAAGAACCTCGGCGTCGAGGGCATCGGCTTCGCGATACCGGTGAACCTGGTGCGCGGGGTCCTGCAGGAGATCGTCGCCAAGGGCCGCGTGGTGCGCGGCTGGATCGGTGTCGTCCCCGAGGACATCGACGAGGGCCAGGCGCGCCAGCTCGGCCTCGCGCGCGGCGGCGTCGTGGTCACGAACCTCTACGTCGGCAGCCCGGCGCAGGCCGCGGGCCTGCGCCCGGGCGACATCGTGCTTGCCGTCGACGGCGTCGAGGTCGGCAGCGCACAGGAGGTGCTGGCCCGCGTCGCGCAGGCGAAGCCCGGCACCCAGGTCGGCCTGCGGCTGCAGCGCGGCGCGGGAATCGCCGATGTCCCGGTGGAGGTCAGGGAGCGGCCGCGCACCCGGGCTTGAGGCCGGTCATGCGGTGGCTCTTCGGCGTCACCTGGTGCTGCGGCGAATGGACCGGCGCGGGTCGGTGGCGCAGCCGGGGCCGTGCGAGCGCGAGAGGCGGCTGCTCGCGGACGGCCGCAAGTACGTCCCTGTAGGCCTCTGGGCCCGCCATCCCTGGCGGGCCAAGCCGCGC
>JALORN010000012.1:85650-93943 GCA_025458905.1 Steroidobacteraceae bacterium | reverse complement strand
ACTGTTCGGTGTGGCGGCTGCGTCGCTGGCGGCGGCCAAGGCGATGACGGGTGAGCTGGCGCAGGCTGCCGATGCGGTGGCGAAGTCGAAGTCGCCGGCCGCGGCGGCCGACGCGATGCAGAAGCTCGCGGGCCTCACGCCGCGCGGCTTCGACGGCCGGCTGAAGCGCCTGCCGTCGCTCGACCTCGAGAACCTGCAGGACTTCACGCTCGGTTTCCGGCTGCTGCACCAGAAGCGCATCCGTGCCGCGTCGATCGCGGCCTTCGAGCGCGTGCTCGAGGCCGAGGGCGTCGACCCGACCACCCCGCTCTCGGCGGAGGAGGTGCGGGCGCTGGCGGGCAAGGACCCGGCGATCAACATCGCCAACAAGACCTGGCTCGCCAACCAGCAGGTCACCTGGAAGACGCTGCAGGATCACTTCCACGGCCAGTACGACTACTACATGTCGGAGCTGGAGGCGGGCGACAAGGCCGGCCCCGGCAAGCTCGAGCTGTCGCCGCAGATGGAGATCCCCGAGTACACCCGGCACGAGATCCACATCCAGCCGGGCGGCTACGTCGCCGATCCCTTCGGCGGCTACGTCTATCACTACGGCACCAACAGCTTCTACATCAGCGTGATGGGCCACAACGAGCAGGACCAGATCCACAAGGCCACTGCGGGGCGGCTGCCGCTGCCGCCGGATGGCAAGGTCCGGCGCATCCTCGACATGGGCTGCGGCATCGGCCAGTACACCGTGGCGCTGAAGGAGCGCTTCCCCGATGCGGAGGTCTGGGGCGTCGAGATCGGCGGGCCGATGGTGCGCTATGCGCACATGCGCGCCTCGCGGCTCGGCAACGGCGCGAACTTCGCGCAGAAGCTCGCCGAGTCCACCGGCTTCCCCGACGGCTACTTCGACATCGTCACCAGCTACATCATGCACCACGAGGTGCCGGCCCAGAAGACGCTGGAGATCATCGAGGAAGCCCGCCGCGTGACGCGCCCGGGCGGCGTCTACTATCCGATCGACTTCAACACCGGCGGTCTCAAGTCGCCCGGACGCGCCATGTACTCGCGCTGGATGGACCACCGCTGGAACAACGAGGTGTGGAGCCTCGAATACCACTCGGTGCCGTTCAGCGAGGAGATCGGCAAGCGCGGCTTCACGGCGGCCAAGAACCCGGCTGTGGCGCTGCCCGGCTTCGGCGCGCGCCACTTCATCCGCAACGCCTGAGAAAAAGGGGACGGATTTATTTTCGGATAAAAGGGGACAGATTTATTTTTCTTTCCTGTGCCTTCGCTCCAGGCGAAGGCACAGGAAAGAAAAATAAATCTGTCCCCTTTTATCCGAAAATAAATCCGTCCCCTTTTTCTCAGGTGGGGGTCAGTACCAGCGCGGCGAGCGGCGGGAGCGTCAGCGCGAGCGAGTGCGACTGGCCGTGCATCGGCACCGGGTCGGCCACTAGCGGCCCCGGGCCGTTGCCGAGGTTGCCCCCGCCATAGAGCGACGAATCGGAGTTGAGGCACTCGCGCCAGGCGCCGCCGCGCGGCACGCCGACGCGGTAGCCGTACCGCGGTACCGGCGTGAAGTTAAGCACCACCAGCAGCGGCTCGCCGCCGGCGAGGCGCAGGAACGACAGCACCGACTGCGCACGGTCCTCGCAGTCGACCCAGCGGAAGCCCTCCGGCTCGAACTCGTGGCGGTGCAGGCGCGGGTCCTGCACGTAGAGGCGGTTCAGGTCCGCGACCAGTGCCTTCACGCCGCGGTGCTCGGCGTGCTCGAGTAGCCACCAGGGCAGGGTCACCGCGCTGTTCCACTCGGTCGTCTGCGCGAACTCGCCGCCCATGAAGAGCAGCTTCTTGCCCGGGAAGGTCCACTGGTAGGCGAACAGCAGCCGCAGGTTCGCGAACTGCTGCCAGCGATCGCCCGGCATCTTGTAGACCAGCGGCTTCTTCAGGTGCACGACCTCGTCGTGCGACAGCGGCAGCACGAAGTTCTCGCTGTACGCGTACATCATCCCGAAGGTCAGCCTGTCGTGATGGTGGCGCCGGTGCACCGGGTCGAGCGCGAAGTACTCGAGCGTGTCGTGCATCCAGCCCATGTTCCACTTCATGGAGAAGCCGAGCCCGCCGTCGTGCGTCGGGCGCGACACCATCGCCCAGTCGGTCGATTCCTCCGCGATCACCACGGCGCCCGGGCAGCGGCCGTGCACGACGGCGTTGAGCTCGCGGATGAACTCGATCGCCTCGAGGTTGTGGTTGCCGCCGTGCTTGTTGGGCACGAAGTCCCCCTGGCGGCGACTGAAGTCGAGGTAGAGCATCGAGGCGACCGCGTCGACGCGCAGCCCGTCGAAGTGGAACTCCTCCAGCCAGTACAGCGCGCTCGAGAGAAGGAACGAGCGCACCTCGTGGCGCTCGTAGTTGAACACCAGCGTGCCCCAGTCCTTGTGCTCGGCCTTGCGCGGGTCCGGATACTCGTAGCAGGCGCTGCCGTCGAAGCGCGCCAGGCCGTGGGCGTCGCGCGGGAAGTGCCCGGGGACCCAGTCGAGCAGCACGCCGATGCCGGCCTCGTGCAGCCGGTCGACGAAGTAGCGCAGGTCGTCGGCCGAGCCGTGGCGCGAGGTCGGCGCGAAGAAGCCGGTGGCCTGGTAGCCCCAGGAGTCGTCCAGCGGGTGCTCGGTGATCGGCAGCAGCTCGACGTGCGTGAAGCCGAGCTCGCGCACGTAGGGTACGAGATGATCGGCGATCTCGCGGTAGGTGAGGAAGCGGTCGTCCTCGCCCCGCCGCCACGAGCCGAGGTGCAGCTCGTAGATGCTCATCGGTGCGTGCAGCCAGTCGAGGCGCACCCTCTCGTCCATCCAGGCCCGGTCGGCGAACGCGTGGCCGGTCGGGGGCGCGACCACCGAGGCCGTCGCGGGCCGGCGCTCGGTCGCGCGCGCCAGCGGGTCGCTCTTCAGCAGCAGCTCGCCGGTGACGCGGTTGCGGATCTCGTACTTGTAGAGTTCGTGCGGCCCGACGCCCGGCAGGAACAGCTCCCAGGTGCCGCTCGCGCCGCGCGAGCGCATCGGATGGCGGCGCCCGTCCCACTGGCAGAACGGCCCGACCACGCTGACCCGCACCGCATCCGGTGCCCAGACCGCGAACAGCGTGCCCTCGACGCCGTCGAGGCGCATCGGCCGCGCGCCGAGGGTGTTCCACAGCGCGACGTGCCGGCCGGCGTTGAAGAGGTAGAGGTCGTGGTCGCTGAGCTGCGGCTCCGGGAAGGCATACGGGTCGATGCGCTCCTGGCGCGCGCCGTGGGAGTCTTCCCAGGACACGCGATAGCGTCGCGGCAGCGCGGCGGCCTCGCCGGCCCAGGCGAAGAAATCGGTGCCGGGCAGGCGCGTCGCCTCGTGCACGCCCTCGAGCGCGACGCGCCGGCACATCGGCAGGTGAACGAGCACGCGCAGGCGGCCATCCTCGAGACGGTGCGGGCCGAGCACGCCGTGAGGATCGTGGTGGCTGCCGGCGGCGAGCCGGTCCAGGTCGTGCCCGAGGCCTCGCAGCGCCGCCGCCAGGCCAGCATCGAGGCCGTGGAAGCGCGACGCGGCCTGCGGCTCGCCCGAGCCCTCGCCGCCAGTGGGCCTGCCGCCCGTCCGCCCGTCCGTCGTGTCCGACGTGACGGCATTCGCAGTGGAGTCGAGCGGGTCGGGCAGCGGCTGCGGCATTTCCCTAATATAGAGGGTCCGCGGACCTCGCAGACCCGAATTTCCCCGGAGTTCCCTTGCGCAGCCCGAAGCAACCCGCGCGTGCCTCTTCCGGCCGCTACGTCAGCCGGCTCACCAGCGGCACCCTCGCGGTGATCATGGCCGGCGGCCGCGGCGAGCGCCTCGGCGGGCTCACGGCGCATCGCTGCAAGCCCGCGACGCCCTTCGGCGGCAAGTTCCGCATCATCGACTTCGTGCTGTCGAACTGCGTGAACTCCGGCATCCGCCAGATCAGCGTGCTGACGCAGTACAAGGCGCAGTCGCTGATCCAGCACGTGCAGCGCGGCTGGAACTTCCTGCGCGGCGAGTTCGCCGAGTTCGTCGAGGTCGTGCCGGCGCAGCAGCAGACCGGCGGCCATTGGTACCTCGGCACCGCCGATGCCGTCTACCAGAACCTCGAGCTGATCCTCTCGCACCGCCCGAAGCACGTGCTGGTGCTGGCCGGCGACCACATCTACAAGATGGACTACGGCCCGATGATCGCCTACCACGTGGAGAAGGGCGCGGACATCACCGTGGGCGTGGTCGAGGTGCCGGTGGCCGAGGCGCGCTCCTTCGGCGTGATGACCACCACCGAGTGGAACCGCATCACGCGCTTCTCCGAGAAGCCCGCGAACCCCGACCCGATGCCGGGGCGCACCGACGTCGCACTGGCCTCGATGGGCATCTACGTCTTCAACACGCGCCTGCTCGAGAAGATGCTGGTCGAGGACGCGCTCGACCCGGGCTCGGCGCACGACTTCGGCAAGAACATCATCCCGAAGTCGATCGCCGACCGGCAGGTGTTCGCCTATCCCTTCCAGGACGTCAAGACGCGCGCGCAGAACTACTGGCGCGACGTCGGCACGATCGACGCCTTCTACGAGGCGAACCTCGAGCTGGTGCACGTCAACCCCGAGCTCAACATCTACGACGAGGAATGGCCGATCTGGACCTACCAGGTGCAGCAGCCGCCCGCGAAGTTCGTGCTCGACGACGGCGAGCGCACCGGCAGCGCCGTCAACTCGATGGTCGCCGGAGGCTGCATCGTCTCCGGCTCGCAGGTGCGCAGCTCGCTGCTGTTCTCGAACGTGCGGGTCGACGAGCGTTCCTCGATCGACCACGCCGTGCTGCTGCCGAACGTGCACGTGGGCGCGGGCTGCACGATCCGCCGCGCGATCGTCGACGAGGGCTGCGATCTGCCGCCGGGCACGCAGATCGGCGTCGACCTCGAGGCCGACCGGCAGCGATTCCACGTCACCGATCGTGGCGTCGTGCTGGTGACGCCCGACATGCTGCGCGCCCCCTGATCCCGGAGCCCCGCTGCGATGACCCGAAGACTGCCCGTGGTGCTGATGTGGCACATGCACCAGCCCCAGTACCGCGACGCGCTGACCGGCGAGTACGTGCTGCCCTGGACCTACCTGCACGCCCTGAAGGACTACTCCGACATGGCCGCGCACCTCGAGGAGAACCCGGCCGCGCGCGCGGTCGTGAACTTCACGCCGGTGCTGCTCGAGCAGCTGCAGGAATATGCGCAGCGCGTCGCGAACCACCTGCGCAGCGGCGCACCGGTGCGCGACCGCGTGCTCGCGACGCTGACCGAGGCGCCGCTGCCGGCCGCCGCCGAGCCGCGCCTCGAGCTGCTGCGCGCGCTGCTGCGCGCGCACCGCACCCACCTCGTGGAGCGCTTCGAGGGCTTCGCCGAGGTGGCGCGCATCGCCGAGTCGCTGGCCTCGCCCGAGCGCGTCGCCTGGGCGTCCGACCAGATGCTCTGGGACCTCGCCACCTGGTACCACCTCGCCTGGCTCGGCGAGACCGTGCGGCGCGCCGACCCGCGCGCCCAGGACCTGATTCGCCAGGGCCGTGGCTTCGCGCCGGCGCAGCGCCGCAAGCTGCTCGGGCTGGTGGCCGAGGTGCTCGGCGGCATCGTGCCGCGCTATCGCGCGCTCGCGAACGACGGCCGCGTCGAGCTCTCCGTCACCCCCTATGGCCACCCGATCCTGCCGCTGCTCTACGATTTCGGTGCTGCGCGCGAGGCGCAGCCGGATGCCTCGCTGCCGCGCCACTCCGGATACCCGGGGGGCGACGATCGCGCGACCTGGCACATGGCCGAGGCGATCCGCGTGTTCACCGATACCTTCGGCTTCGCGCCCACCGGGTGCTGGCCGTCCGAGGGGGCGGTCAGCGACGACGCGCTGGCGCTGATCGACCGCTTCGGGCTGCGCTGGGCCGCGACCAGCTGCAACGTGCTGCGCAACAGCGTCGCCGCGGAACGCGATGCGACCGTGCACCGCGACGCGCCCTATCGAATGCCCGGGCAGCAGCTCACCTGCTTCTTCCGGCACGACGGGCTGTCGGATGCGATCGGCTTCGAGTACTCCACCTGGCACGGCGACGACGCCTCGGCGCATTTCGCGCAGGAAGTGGCGAAGCTCGCCGAGCAGTACGAGCACGACCCGGGTCGCGTGCTGCTGATCGCGCTCGACGGTGAGAACGCCTGGGAGCACTACCCGTTCAACGGCTACTACTTCCTGCGCGGCCTGTACGCCGCGCTCGCCGCTCATCCGCGGATCGAGCTGACGACCCTCTCCGGCTACCTGCAACGCGACCCGGGCACGGTGCCGCTGCGCCACGTGGTCGCCGGCAGCTGGGTGCACGGCACGCTCGCCACCTGGATCGGCGACCCGGCGAAGAACGCCGGCTGGGACCTGCTGTGCGAGGCCAAGCACGCCTTCGACCGCGTGGTCGTCGAGGGCTCGCTCGACGAGGCGCAGGCGGCGGCGGCCGAGCGCCAGCTCGCGCTCTGCGAGAGCTCCGACTGGTTCTGGTGGTTCGGCGACTACAACCCGGCCGACGCCGTGTCGCAGTTCGACCGCCTGTACCGGCGGCAGCTCACCAACCTCTACCGGCTGCTGAAGCTCGAGCCCCCGGCGGCGCTGGCACAGCCGTTGTCGGGCGGTGGCGGCAGCGCCGAGCACGGCGGGACGATGCGCCGCGCCAATGCCGGCTGAAGCCGCGGCGCAGGCGCCGCGGGCAGCGGGCGGGCGCCTGCCGGTGCTCGACCGCCGGCGCGCCGGCGTGCTGCTGCACCTCTCGGCGCTCGGCCCCGGCGCCCTCGGCGAGCCGGCGCGCCGCTTCGTCGACTGGATCGCCAGTGCCGGCTTCTCCGTCTGGCAGATGCTGCCGGTCGGGCCGACGGGTCCCGACGGCTCGCCGTACTGGCTGAGCTCCGACAGTGCCGGCAACGCTTCCTTCCTCGACCCGCGTGCGCTGCCCGAGCCGCGCGGTGCGCGCTGGCAGGCGTTCCTCGGGCGCAGCGCCGACTGGCTCGACGACTGGGCGCTGTTCGCGGCGCTGCGTGCCGCGCACGGCGGCGCGCCCTGGCAGGGCTGGCCGGCGCCGCTGCGCGACCGCGACCCCGTGGCGCTGGCGCGTGCGCGTGCCGCGCACGCCGCGGCGATCGACGCGGAGCGCAGCGCGCAGTTCGCGTTCGACGTGCAGTGGCAGGCGCTGCGCACCCATGCGCACGAGCGCGGCGTGCGGCTGTTCGGGGACGTGCCCATCTACGTCGCCCCGGACGCGTTCGAGACCTGGGCGCACCGCGAGCAGTTCCGCCTCGACGGCGCCGGCAGCCCGACGCTGGTCGCGGGCGTGCCGCCCGACTATTTCGCCGTCGACGGCCAGCTCTGGGGCAACCCCCTCTACGACTGGGCGCGCATGGCGCGCGACGACTTCGCGCACTGGCGGCGGCGGATGCGCCGACAGTTCGAGCGCTTCGACCTGGTGCGGATCGACCACTTCCGCGGCCTCGAGTCGCACTGGGCGGTGCCGGCGGGCGCGGCGAGCGCACGCGAGGGGTGCTGGCTGCCGACCCCGGGCGCGGCGCTGCTCGAGGCGATCCGCCGCGACCTCCCGGACCTGCCCGTGGTCGCAGAGGACCTCGGCGAGATCACCCCCGCGGTCGAGGCACTGCGCCGGCGCTTCGCGCTGCCCGGCATGCACGTGCTGCAGTTCGCGTTCGACGGCAATGGCGCCAACCCGCACCTGCCGCACATGCACGCGCCCGACGGCGTGGCCTACACCGGCACGCACGACAACGACACGCTGCGCGGCTGGCTCGCGGGACTCGATGCGGCCACGCGCGAGCGTGCGCAGTTCTACCTGCGCGCGCCGCCCGAGGAGGTGCCGACGGCGCTGCATCGCGCCGCGCTCGGCTCGGTGGCGCGGCTCGCGGTGCTGCCGATGCAGGACCTGCTGGAGCTCGGCAGCGAGGCGCGCTTCAACACCCCCGGCACCTCGAGCGGCAACTGGAGCTGGCGCATGCCGGCGTGGGCGCTGCAGCCGGAGCGCGCGGCGTGGTTCGCACGGCTGAACCAGGCCTACGGACGCCACTGAGCGGCGACCCAGGGACGCGCGGCGCGCGGGATTCGGGTGCGCGAGCCGATCCGCGATCCCTCCCGGGCCGTGCTGTCGCGCCTCGGCGACGCTGGTGCCACGGGCTTTTCAGGTGCACGATCGCCCGGCGTTGCAAGCCGCATACAGCCGCGGGCGGCGTGGCTCGCGGCGTCGTGCGTCGCGCTGCGCCG
>JALORN010000012.1:0-85609 GCA_025458905.1 Steroidobacteraceae bacterium | reverse complement strand
CCCCACGGCGCAGTCGAGGTCGCGCGTCGGCGACTGCCCGAATTGCGCGAGCGCTGCAGCCGTCGTTCAGTTTCGTTTGTTAGTATCCTGCGCGCATGAGAGGGGTCATGAAGTCCTGGGTCCTCGGCGGCGTGGCGGCCACCCTCGCGGCCTGCACGGCGTTCGCGCCGAAGCTCGAGACCCCGAAGCTCTCGATCGTCAACGTCGAGCTGGTCAAGGGCGACCTGTTCGAGCAGCGCCTGCGCGCGCGCATCAAGGTCGAGAACCCGAATGACCGCGAGCTCGCGGTCAAGGGCATCACCTACACCATCGAGGTCGGCGGCGAGGAGTTCGGCCGCGGCATCTCCGGCAGCAGCTTCACCGTGCCGCGGCTCGGCGAGGCCGAGTTCGACATGAACGTCACCGCGAACATGGCCGGTACGCTGATGCGCCTCGCGACCCGCGCCCGCGAGGCGGGGAGCGCGCCCGACGCGATCGACTACCGGATCGTCGGCAAGGTGTCGCTCGCCACCGGCATGCTGCGCTCCATCCCGTTCGAGGAGCGCGGCAGGTTCAAGCTGCGCTGAGCAGGCCGCGATACAGCGCCTCGTACTCGCGTGCCTGGCGCTCCCACGAGAAGTCCTCGGCCATCGCGTTGCGCACGAGGCGCGACCAGGCCCGTGGCTGGGCAAACAGGTCGAGCGCGGTCCGCATCGCCCAGTCCATCGCGGGGGCGTCGAAGTCGTTGAACACGATGCCGGTGCCGCTGCCGCTCGCCGGGTCGAACATCCGCACCGAGTCGGCCAGGCCGCCGGTGCGGCGCACGACCGGGATCGTGCCGTAGCGCAGCGAGTACATCTGGTTCAGGCCGCAGGGCTCGTACAGCGAGGGCATCAGGAAGATGTCGGCTGCCGCCTCGATCCAGTGCGCGAGGCCCTCGTCGTAGCCGCGGTGGTAGACGACGCGGCCCGGGAAGCGCGCCTGCAGGCCTTCGAAGAACACCTCGTAGCGCGCGTCGCCGTTGCCGAGGGCCACGAGCGCCGCGTCGCGCGAGGCGAGCAGCGGGGGCAGGGTGTCGAACAGCAGGTCGAGCCCCTTCTGCGGCGTGAAGCGGCTGACGATGCCGAGCAGCGCGGTGCGTGCGCTCCACTCGAGGCGCAGCCGCGCCATCAGGTCGGTCTTGAGCGCGGCCTTGACCTCGAGCGAATCCGCGTCGAAGTGCCGCGGCAGCCAGCGGTCGCGGCGCGGGTCCCAGTCGTCGTAGTCGACGCCGTTGAGGATGCCCCGGACCTGCGCGGCGCGCTGCCGCAGCACGCCCTCGAGGCCCATCCCGTACTGCGGCGTCATGATCTCCTGCGCGTAGGTGGGGCTGACGGTCGTGATCGCGTCGGCGTAGAGGATGCCGTGCTTGAGCGCGTTGACGCGGCCGGCGCGCAGGTCGTCCTGGTGCAGGCGCGAGGTGTCGGGCGGGCCGATGCCGAGGTCGGGGACGCGGCTGGCGGGGAACTCCCCCTGGTAGCCGATGTTGTGGATGGTCAGGACCGTGCGCACCGGGTCGAACAGCCGGTCCCAGCCATAGGCGGTCTTCAGCAGCAGCGGCGCGAACGCGGCGTGCCAGTCGTTGCAGTGCAGGACCTGCGGCGCCCACGCCCAGCGCTGGCAGAGCTCGAGCGCGGCGCGCGTCAGCGCGATGAAGCGCAGGTGCTCGTCCGCCTCGTCGGTGTAGAGCGTGCCGCGGGCGTACAGCGCCGGGACGTCGATGAACCAGGCGCGCGCGCCCGAGCGCGGCAGCGTGGCGGCGTGCAGCGACCAGCGCAGGCGGTGCGGCCCGAACTCCAGGGGCAGGTCGGCGAAGCCCTCCACCGGTGCGATGCCGTGCGCGGCGCGGTCGACCTGCGCATACAGCGGCATCACCAGCCGCACGTCGTGGCCGGCCGCATGCAGCTGCTTGGTGAGCGCGCCGGCGACGTCGGCGAGGCCGCCGGTCTTCGCGAACGGCGTCGCCTCGGAGGCGAGCATGCAGATCGAGAGGCGCATCGGTGCGAGTCTACACGCCGGCCGTGGCGACCACGTGGCGCGGCCGCGGGCTCGCGCCGGGCACGGCGCGCTATCATGCGCGGCTTGCGGCGACCGGGGGCGTCGCCAGGTGCTCCGATGACCCTGCGCAGGGTGATGCTCGTCGTCGTGGTCGTGCTGCTGGTGCTGTGCTCCGCACTGGCGGGCGTCGTCGCGGCCGACTGGCCCTACCTGCGCCGCGTGATCGCGGTCGCCGGCATGGCCGACGCGGGCGAGTGGCCGGACTCCTTCTATACACCGGTGGTGCGCATCGACGGCGGCGGTGGCGCGCCGCCGTTCCCGCGCGGCGGCGACTCGATCGACCCGGCGGCGCTCGAGGCCGCGGCGCGCTGGGCCGGCGAACATGGCACCGTCGCGCTGCTGGTGCTGCACCGCGGCCGGCTCGTGCTCGAGCGCTACTGGGACGGACAGGCACCGGACGCGCCGTTCTCGGGCCGCGCGATGAGCCGCTCGCTGCTCGGCCTCGCCTACGGCGCCGCGATCGAGCGCGGCCTGCTCGCGCTCGACGACCCGGCGGGCAAGTGGCTCGAGGAGTGGCGTGCCGACCCGCGCGGCGCGATCACCGTGCGGCAGCTGATGCAGAACGTCTCGGGCCTCGAGGAAGCGCCGCTCGCTTCGCCGCTGCCGCCCGCGGGCGCCGGTGCGCTGCAGCGGCTGGTGGCGATCGCGCGCACCTGGGCGGATCGCAACGCACGGCTCTCGCTCGGCAACGACTTCGCCGGCGCGGCGCTGCGGTTCCCGCTGGTGCACGCGCCCGGGACGCGCTTCGCGCACTCGAACGTCAACTCGCAGCTGCTCGGCCTGATCCTCGAGCGCGTCACCGGCATGTCGTACGAGCGCTGGTTCGCCGAGGTCGTCTGGGAACCGCTCGGCGCCGGCGTGGGCGAGTTCTACATGGACCGCGAGAGCGGGATGCCGGCCACCTACTGCTGCTTCCGCGCCGTGCCCCGCGACTGGCTGCGGCTCGGTGCGCTGCTGGCCGGGGACGGCGCGCTCGACGGCCGGCAGGTGCTGCCGCGCGGCTGGGTGCAGCGGCTCGCCAGCGACACCTCGAACGTCAACCCGCGCTACGGCCTGCAGGTCTGGAGCGGCCGCGCCGCGCGCGGCCTGCGCGAGTACCAGCCGGGCTCCGGGTTCGGAGTGCGCCACGGCGAAGACTTCCTCGCCGACGACGCGATCTGGATGGAGGGCGGCGGCGGCCGCAGCATCTGGGCGTTCCCGTCCGAGGCGCTGGTGATCGTGCGGCTCGGCCGGGGCGCACCCGGCTGGGACGGCTCGGTGCTGCCGAACACCCTGCTGCGCGGCCTGCGCGGCGCGGTGCAGCCCGGGGCCGGCCGGTGAGACCCCGCGACGTCCTCGACATGGTGCTGCTCGGGGCGATCTGGGGCGGCGCGTTCCCGATGCTGCGCGTCGCGGCGCCCGCGTTCGGCCCGGTGGCGCTGATCGGCGTGCGGGTCGCGGTGGCGGCGGCCGTGCTGCTGGCGCTGCTCGGCGCACGGCGCCGGCTGCTCGAGCGCTCCGGGGCGCTGTTCGTGCTGGCGATGCTCAACACCGCGGTGCCGTTCACGCTGTTCGCCTACGCGACCCTGGGGGTGTCGGCCGGCACCGCCTCGCTGCTGAACGCCACCACGCCGATGTTCGGCGCGTTGATCGCCTTCGCCTGGCTCGGCGAGCGGCTGAGTGCCCTGCAGGTGCTCGGCGTCGCGCTCGGCTTCGGCGGCATCGCGGCGATCGTCTGGAACGAGGTCGGCAACCAGGCCGACGCCCCGGCGTTCGCGGTAGCCGCGGGGCTCGCGGGCGCGGCGTTGTATGGCATCGCCGCAAGCTACGCCCGCCGCCGTCTCGACGGGGTCGATGCGATGGTGGTGGCGACCGGCTGCGCCTGCGGCGCGGCGCTGGTGATGGTGCCGGCCGCGGCGCTGACCTGGCCCGAGCAGAGGCCCGGCGCGCTCGCCTGGGCGAGCGCGGTCGGCCTCGGCGTGCTGTGCACCGCGCTCGCGTACGTGCTCTATTTCCGGCTGCTGCCGCGGATCGGCGCGGCGCGCGCGGTCACGGTGACCTTCCTGATCCCCGTGTTCGGCGTGTTCTGGGGCGCGATCCTGCTGGGTGAGCCCCTGACGCTCACGCTGCTGCTGGGCTCGGCGGTGGTGCTGCTCGGCACCGCGCTCGCGATGGGGTTGTTCGGCCGGCGCGCCTGACCCACCGCGAGGTCCCCCGGCCCGGCGGGGCGGGCGCGGCGCCGCCATAGGGGCCCCGACTGCCTTCCCCATCGCCTGCAGCCTCCAGATGAACGAAACACATTCTGGGCAGGGGGTTTCCGGCGACCCCGGCCGTTTGCTGCAGTGCGTCGTGGAATAATCCACCGATGAGCCAGTCCCGCAGTCTCGTCACCCCGATCGCCGTGGCCGTCGCCATCGTCTGCGCCGGCTGGGCGATCTATGCGACGAAGCATGCGGGTTCGGCGCCTGCCGGCGGCTTCGGTCCGCCGGGCATGGGTGGCCCCCCGGGCGTGGGCGGGCCCCCGGGAATGGGCGGGCGGGCCGGTGCAGCCGGACCGGCCGGCAAGCCCGGCGCGGCTGGGGGAGCCAGCCGGCCGGGTGCGGGCGGTGCGGCCGGGCCGGGCCGTCCCGGCGGCGGGCCGCCCGGCGGGGGCGGACCCGGCAGCGGCATGCCGACCCCGGTGGTGTCGATCGCGGTCCGCGAGCAGCCGCTCGCCAGCGAGCTGCAGGCGCTCGGCACGGCCCGGGCCAACGAGTCGGTCGAGGTCTCGTCCAAGACCTCGAACGTGGTCACCGCGGTGCGCTTCCGCGACGGCCAGCGGGTGCAGCGCGGGCAGGTGCTGGTCGAGCTCGACAGTGCGCAGGCCCGGGCCGACCTCGCGGCCGCGCAGGCGGCGTTGACCGACAGCAGCAGCCAGCTGACGCGCAGCCGCGAGCTGCTGCCGACCCAGGCGCTCTCCAAGTCGCAGTTCGACCAGGTCGTCGCCACCCAGAAGGCCGACGAGGCGCGGGTCGCCGCGGCGCGCGCCCGGCTCGAGGACACCGTGATCCGCGCGCCGTTCAGCGGCCGCGTCGGCCTGCGCCGCATCAGCGTCGGCAGCCTGATCAACCCGGGCACGGTGATCACCACGCTCGACGACAGCAGCGTGATGAAGGTCGACTTCGCGGTGCCCGAGGTGAACCTCTCGCAGCTGCGCGAGGGGCTGTCGCTGACGGCGACCTCGACCGCCTGGCCCGGCCGGCGCTTCAGCGGCCGCGTCACGAGCGTGGACTCGCGCATCGACCCGGTGTCGCGCTCGGTGGTGGTGCGCGCCGAGGTGCCGAATCCCGAGGCGCTGCTGAAGCCGGGCATGTTCCTCAACGTCGAGATCGTGCGCGACCGGCGCACCGCGCTGGTCGTGCCCGAGGAGGCGCTGGTGCCGGAGCAGGACCGGCAGTACGTGTTCGTCGTCGACGGCGGCACCGCGCAGCGCCGCGAGGTGCGCATCGGCGCGCGCAGCCCCGGCAGCGTCGAGATCCTCGCCGGCCTCGCCGCCGGCGAGCGCGTGATCGTCGAGGGCACCGTCAAGGTGCGCGAGGGCGGGGCGGTGCGCGACCTGGCGATGGCCGGCCCGCCGCCCGGTGCGCCCGGGGCGACCGGCGAGCGCGCGCGCCCGGCGCGGCCCGGGGTCGGCGGATGACGCTCTCCGACCTCTCGATCCGGCGGCCGGTGTTCGCATCGGTCGTCTCGCTGCTGCTCGTGATCCTCGGCCTGATGGCGGCGCTGCGCCTGCCGATCCGCGAGTACCCGGACATCAACCGCCCGGTCGTCAGCGTCTCGACGGCCTACCGTGGCGCCAATGCGTCGGTGATCGAGTCGCGGGTCACCCAGGTACTCGAGGACGAGATCGCCGGCATCGAGGGCGTCGAGAAGCTCACCTCGTCCAGCCGCGACGAGTTCTCGCGGATCGCGATCGAGTTCGCGCTCGATCGGGACCTCGACGCCGCTGCCAACGACGTCCGCGAGCGCGTCTCGCGCGCCGTCGGGCGCCTGCCGCAGGAGGCCGATGCCCCGCAGGTGACCAAGGTCGACGAGGGCATGGACGCGATCATGTACGTCAACGTGTCGAGCTCGACGCGCGACGTGCTGCAGCTCAACGACTACGTCGAGCGCTACCTGATCGACCGCCTCGGCGCGGTGGCCGGCGTCGCCGCGGTGCGCGCCCAGGGCGGCGGGCGCTACGCGATGCGCATCTGGCTCGACCGCGAGGCCCTGGCGGCGCGCCAGCTCACCGTGACCGACGTCGAGAATGCGCTGCGGCGCGAGAACGTCGAGCTGCCGGCCGGGCGCATCGAGTCGCGCGAGCGCGAGTTCACGCTGCGCACCGACACCTCGATGCGCACCGAGGAGGACTTCCGCAACCTCGTCGTCGGCCGCGGCGCCGACGACTACCTGGTGCGCCTCGGCGAGGTCGCCGAGGTGCGGCTCGCGGCCGAGGACGTGCGCACGGTGTCGCGGGCCAACGGCCTGCCCGGCGTCAGCCTCGGCGTGGTGCCGACCTCCAAGGCGAACGTGCTCGAGGTGGCGCAGGCGGTGCGCCGCGAGGTCGAGCGGATGCAGCCCGCGCTGCCGAAGGACCTCACCATGGAGGTCAACCTCGACTTCACGGTGTTCGTCGTCGAGTCGATGCGCAAGGTCGTCACGGTGCTGGTCGAGACCCTGCTGATCGTGCTGGTGGTGATCTTCGTGTTCCTCGGCACGCTGCGCGCCACGCTGATCCCGGCGGTCACGATCCCGGTGTCGATCATGGCCGCGGCGATGGTGATGGCGGCGCTCGGCTACTCGATCAACACCCTGACGCTGCTCGGCGCGGTGCTCGCGATCGGCCTGGTGGTCGACGACGCGATCGTGGTGCTCGAGAACATCGCGCGCCGCATCGAGCTCGGCGAGCCGTCGCTGGTGGCGGCGATGAACGGCAGCCGCGAGATCGGCTTCGCGGTGATCGCGACCACGCTGGTGCTGATGGCCGTGTTCGTGCCGGTGTCCTACATGGAGGGCATGCTCGGGCGCCTGTTCGGCGAGTTCGGCGTCACGGTCGCGGCGGCGGTCGGCTTCTCGGCGCTGGTGGCCCTGACGCTGACGCCGATGCTGGCGTCCAAGCTGTTCGCGGGCGGCATCCGGCGCGGCCGGCTCGCCCACGCCCTCGACGGCGCGTTCCGCCGCATGGCCGATGCGTACGAGGGCACGCTGCGCGCGGCGATGCAGGGGCGGCGGCCGCTGGCGATCGCGCTCGGCGCGGCAGGCCTCACCACCGTGCTGATCTCGCTGATGGTGGTCGGCTGGCCGGTGCCGTGGCTGAAGCTCAAGCAGGAGTTCGCGCCGACCGAGGACCGCGCGATGATGCCGGTGTTCGTCACCGCGCCGGAGGGCGCGAGCCTGGCGAACATGGACCGCTACATGCGCGAGGTCGAGTCGATCATGTTCGCCGAGCTCGAGGCCGGCAACGCGCTCAAGATCATCGCCCGCTCCGGCGCCTTCGGCACCCAGGGCGAGGTCAACGTCGGCACCGTCTACATGCCGATGACCCTCTGGGACAAGCGCGAGGAGAGCGCCCAGCAGGTCGCCCAGCGGGTGCGCGCCCGCACCGCCGGCATCGCCGGCGCGCGCATCATCGTGATCACGCCGCCCTCGCTCGGCATCCGTGGCGTCGGCAAGCCGCTGCAGGTGGTGCTCGGCGGCGGCGACTACGCCGAGCTCGCGCGCTGGCGCGACCAGGTCATCGACAGGATCGAGAAGGAGAACCCGCGGATCGTCAACCTGGAGTCCGACTACCAGGAACGCAAGCCGCAGCTGCAGGTGCGCATCGACCGCAACCGCGCCGCCGACCTCGGCGTCTCGCTGCAGAACGTCGGCCGCACCCTCGAGACGATGCTCGGCTCGCGGATCGTGACCACGTTCATGCGCGAGGGCGAGGAGTACAACGTGATCCTGCAGGCGCGCGAGGAGGATCGCGCGACCGTCAACGACCTCGGCAACCTGTACGTGAAGTCCGAGAGGTCCGGCGAGATGGTGCCGCTGTCGGCGCTGGTCACGGTGGACGAGGTCGCGGGCCCGAGCCAGCTGAAGCGCTTCGACCGGCTGCGCTCGATCACGATCACCGCCAACCTCGCACCGGGCTACTCGCTCGCCGAGGCGCTCGACTACGTCGAGGAACTGGTGCGCAAGGAGCTGCCGGGCGGCCCGCAGCTCAACTACGACGGCGAGTCGCGCGAACTGAAGGACTCCGGCGGTCGGCTCTGGGTGACGTTCGCGTTCGCGCTGCTGATCGTCTACCTGGTGCTCGCGGCGCAGTTCGAGAGCTTCGTGCACCCGCTGGTGATCCTCGCGACGGTGCCGCTGGCGATCACCGGCGCGCTGATCGGCCTATGGCTGTTCAATTCCTCGATCAACGTCTTCAGCCAGATCGGCGGCATCATGCTGATCGGCATCGCCTGCAAGAACGGCATCCTGATCGTCGAGTTCGCCAACCAGCTGCGCGACCGCGGCATCGACTACGTCGAGGCGGTGATCGAGGCGTCCGCGATCCGGTTGCGGCCGGTGCTGATGACCAGCCTCTGCACCGCCTTCGGCGCCGTGCCGCTGATGATCGCGACCGGCGCGGGCGCCGAGAGCCGCCACGCGATCGGCGCCGCCGTGTTCTTCGGCACCGCGGTGTCGCTGGCGCTGACGCTCTACGTCGTGCCGGCGCTCTATGCGCTGATCGCCCGGAACACCACCTCGCCGCACCACGTGAGCGACCTGATCGAGAAGCTGACCTCCCGGTCCGGCGCGGGGGAGGGCGCTTCGCCCGGCCCGGCGGCGCCCGCCGCGCAGGCCCTGCCGGCCGCGCCGCACCCGGCGCCGGAGAGTGGCCGGTGACCCTCGCACTGTGGTGCCTGCTGGTGGCGGCGCTGCTGCCGATCGCCTGCGCCGGAATCTCCAAGTGGGGCTTCCGCGGCTTCGACAACAACAACCCACGGGAGTGGCTGGCGAGGCAGCAGGGCTGGCGGGCCCGTGCCCATGCCGCGCAGCAGAACTCCTGGGAGGCCCTGGCGATCTTCGCCGCCGCGGTACTGACGGCCCACGTCGCGGGCGCGCCGCAGGGCACGGTCGATGCGCTCGCGGTCGGGTTCGTGCTGGCGCGCGTCGCCTACATCGCCTGCTACGTCGCCGACCGGGCGAGCCTCCGTTCCCTGGTCTGGCTGGCCGGTCTCGGACTGTCGATCGCGCTGTTCGTCGTCGGCGCCTGAAAGTGGCCGCCTGAAGGGGGCCGCCTCAACGGGGCGGCGCCCGACGCGTCCCATGGCCGCCGGGATGGCGGCCACGGTTGCCCGCGCTGCGGTGTCAACCCGGCATTCGTAGGCCAAGTCACTGATTTTAATGGAATAGGGGTGCACTCCAGGCTGTCCCGGGAGCGGCCCGGGGTAGACTGGAAGCCGTATCCGCTGGGCCCCTTCCGGGCATCGACGGCACCCCCAATGGCCCTCTCTCCCTACAAGCAGCTCGAGCAGGAGTGGAAGCGTCTCCACGCGTTCCGCGGCGCCATGTCGCTGCTGCGGTGGGACGCGGCCGTGATGATGCCGCGCGGCAGCGCCGACGTCCGCGGCGAGCAGCTCGCCGCGCTCGAGACCGAGTACCACGCGCTGCTGACCACGCCGAAGGTGAGCCGCCTGCTCGATCGTGCCCAGGCGAGCGCGCCCGGGCTCGAGGACTGGGAGATCGCGAACCTGCGCGAGATGCGCCGGCAGCGCGACCACGCGATCGCGACCCCGGTGGCCCTGATCACGCGCCTGGTGAAGGCCACCGCCCGGGCCGAGGTGCGCTGGATGGAGGCGCGCCAGCAGGGCCGCTTCGACCTGTTCGCGCCGCACCTCGAGGAGGTGCTGCACCTGGTGCGCGACAAGGCGGCGCTGCTCGGGCAGGCCTTGAACATGCCGCCGTACGACGCGCTCGCCGACGCCTTCAGCCCCGGCATCTCGACCACCGAGATCGAGGCCCTGCTGAAGGCCTACGCGCGCCGCCTGCCGACCCTGGTCACGGGCGCGATCGAGGCGCAGGAGGCGCGGCCGATCCTGCCGCTCGCCGGCAAGTTCACGCCGGGCCGCCAGCGTGCCCTGGTCACCGAGGTGCTGAAGGCGATGGGCTTCCCGTTCGACCGCGGCCGCCTCGACGAGAGCGCGCACGCGTTCACCGAGGGCGTGCCCGGCGACATCCGCATCACCACCCGCTTCGACGCCGCCGACCCGTTCGTCGGCCTGCTCGGCGCGCTGCACGAGGCCGGCCACGCGATGTACGACCTCGGCCTGCCGAAGGCCTGGCTCGACCAGCCGGTCGGGCAGGACCGGGGCATGGCGCTCGAGGAAAGCCAGTCGCTGCTGCTCGAGATGCTGGTCGGCCGCAGTCGGCCGTTCGTGCGCTTCGTGCGGCCGCTGCTCGAGAAGCACTTCGGTGTCTCCGGCCCCGAGTGGGAGGAGGACAACCTGTACCGGCTGCTGACGCGCGTGCGCCGCAGCCCGGTGCGCGTCGACGCCGACGAGCTGACCTACCCGCTGCACGTGATGCTGCGGTTCGAGCTCGAGAAGCGGCTGCTCGCGGGCGAGCTCGCGGTGCGCCATCTCCCGGAAGCCTGGAATGCGGCGATGGAGCAGCGCCTCGGCGTGCGTCCCGCGAACGACGTCGAAGGCGTGCTGCAGGACATCCACTGGGCGCTCGGCTCGTTCGCCTACTTCCCTTCGTATGCGGTCGGTGCGGCGATCGCCGCGCAGCTGATGGAAGGCCTGCGCCAGGACGTGCCGGACCTCGACGGGCAGGTGGCACGGGGCGACTTCGGCGGGCTGTTCGGCTGGCTGCGCGAGCACGTGCACGGCTACGGTGCGAAGCTCACCTCGCAGGAGCTCATCAAGCAGGCGACCGGCCGGCCGATCTCGGCCCAGCCCGCGCTGCGCTACCTCGAAGCCAAGTACCTCGCGGACGCGCCGGCCTCGAGCGCGGCCGCCTGAGCGCGGTCCCGGCGCTAGAATCCCGCCGCATGGACGCGCTCGCGATCCCGGCCGCCGCCGCCGAGCCGCACGCTGCCGGGGACACCCCCGACTCGAACAGCTTCCGCAAGCTGCAGGCGCGGCTGCGCGGCCTCGTCGGCAAGGCGATCGGCGACTACCGGATGATCGAGGACGGCGACCGGGTCATGGTCTGCCTCTCGGGCGGCAAGGATTCCTACACGCTGCTCGACATCCTGCTGTCGCTGCAGCGCAGCGCGCCGGTGCGCTTCGAGCTGGTCGCGGTCAACCTCGACCAGAAGCAGCCGGGTTTCCCGGCACGGGTGCTGCCCGACTACCTCACCGCGCTCGGCGTGCCGTTCGAGGTCATCGAGCAGGACACCTACAGCGTCGTCAAGCGCGTGATCCCCGAGGGCAAGACGACGCGCTCGGCCACCATCGCGACGACATCGTCGAGACGCTGTTCCTGAACCTGTTCTTCGGCGGGCGCCTGAAGGCGATGCCGCCGAAGCTGCGCTCGGACGACGGCCGCCACCTCGTGATCCGGCCGCTCGCCTACGTGCCCGAGCGCGAGATCGCGCGTTACGCGCGTGCGCGGAAGTTCCCGATCATCCCCTGCACGCTGTGCGGCTCGCAGCCGAACGCGCAGCGGCGGGTGGTCGCGCGGATGCTCGAGGACTGGGAGCGCGAGCATCCGGGCCGCACCGAGGCGATCTTCTCGGCGCTGTGCAACGTCGAGGCCGCCCACCTCGCCGACCCGCGCCTGTTCGACTTCGCGTCGCTGCGCCAGCTCGCGCCTCCGGCGGTGGCCGTGGCCGGCGCGGATCCCGACGCCGACGCGCGCTTCGAGCGCGAGACCCTCGGGGACGGCGCACCGTGAAGTTCCTCCGCCGACTCGCCGGCGCCGAGGAGGGGCCGCCGCGGCCGCTGCCGAACACGTACTGGGTGCTGCCCGGTCGACTGCTCGCCGGCGAGTACCCGGGTTCGCCCGACGACGAGGAGATGGCCGAGCGCCTGGCGCGGCTGCTCGCCGCCGGCGTCGACACCTTCCTCGACCTGACCGAGGCGGGCGAGCGCGAGGACTATGCCGGCGCGCTGCCGGCCGGCATCGAATACCAGCGCCTGCCGATCGAGGACCACGGCCTGCCGCAGTCGCCCGACCACATGGCCGAGATCGTCGCGGCGCTCGGCCGCGCGCTGGCGGCCGGCCGCAAGCCCTACGTGCACTGCCGGGCGGGCATCGGCCGCACCGGCATGGTGATCGCCTGCCACCTGGTCGCCGCCGGCCGCTCGCCCGAGGAGGCGCTCGCCGAGCTGAACCGCCTGTGGAAGCAGTGCGCGCGCTCCGCGGAGTGGCGGCGCGTCCCCGAGACCGAGGAGCAGCGCGACTTCGTCCTCGGGCAGGGCGCCGCGGTCGCGCGCCTGGTCGCGGGTGAGGCGCCGCCGGACGAGGCCGCGGCACTCGGCGCGGCCCGCCGGCTGCGCAGCCGCTTCCAGGGTGCGCTGCTCGGGCTCGCGGTCGGCGACGCGCTCGCCGCCCCGACGCAGATGCTCAAGCGCGGCGCGTTCGCGCCGGTGCACGACCTGATCGGCGGCGGCAACTACGACCTGCCGCGCGGCGCCTGGAGCGACGACACCGCGATGGCGCTGTGCCTGGCCGAGAGCCTGCTCGAGCGCCAGGGGTTCGATGCGCGCGACCAGGTCGAGCGCTATGTCCGCTGGCAGCAGCAGGGGCACCTGTCCGCCACCGGGCAGTGCATCGGCATCACGGCCAGCGTCGCCCGCGCGCTCGCCGCCGCGAAGTGGCGCCGCCAGACCTTCGCCGGCTCCCACGACCCCGCACAGCTCGACCCCGAGCCCCTGACCCGCGTCGCGCCGGCGGTGATGTACCGCTTCGCCGACCCGGCCGCGGCGATCGACTGGGCCGCCGACGCGGCGCGCACCACCTGCCAGGCCCCCGAGGTGGTCGAGGCCTGCCGCCTGCTGGCGGCCATGCTGCACGGCGCGCTGTCCGGGCAGCCGAAGGAGCAGCTGCTGCAGCCCCCGGAGAGCGCCTGGCAGCGCTCCAAGGGGGCGAGCCGCACGGCGGCGATCGCCGCGGGCTCCTACCGGCGCCGTACGCCCGACACCCTGCGTCCCGCGGGCAACGCGCTCGACCTGCTGGAGGCCGCGCTCTGGGCCTTCCATGCGCACCCGACCTACCGCGAGGGCGCGCTGGCCGCGGTCAACCTCGGCGGCTCCTCGGACGTGATCGGCGCGATCCACGGCCAGCTCGCCGGCGCCCACCATGGGCTGCGGGCGATCCCGCTCGCCTGGCGCCACGGCCTGGCCCGGGCCCGCGACCTCGAGGAACTGGCCGACCGCCTGCTCGCCGAGGCGATGGTCGGGCTCGGCGAGCTCACGTAAGCTCGGCGCGGAACTCTCCCGGTCCCGGGCGCGGGACCGCGGCGGTCAGGGGTATCACGTGGCATCGCGTTCTTCGGGGCGTTCTCCGGCCTGGTCGCGCCTCTCCGACGAGGAGCTGCTGCAGCTGCGCTTCTGCGACCTCGGGTTGTCGCAGGTCCGTCGTGCGCCGCTGAAGCGCGCGATCCGCCGCCTGTACGCCGAGCTCGATGCGCGCGGGATCGCGTTCAAGCCGCACGTCTGGATCTCCGAGGAATGGTTCTCGCCCGACGGGGTGCCGGGCATCGCGATCCCGTTCTACCTCGCGCACCCGCGCCTCGAGCGGCTCGAGCGGCGCATGACGCGCGAGGTCGAGGGTGGCAACAGCAAGTGGCTGATGCGCATCCTGCGGCACGAGGCTGGGCACGCGCTCGACACTGCCTATCGGCTGCGCCGGCGCCGGCGCTGGCGCGACGTGTTCGGCCCGGCCTCGCTGCCGTACCCGGACCGCTATCGCGCGCGCCCCGGCAGCCGCCGCTACGTGCACCACCTCGGCGGCTGGTACGCACAGGCGCACCCGACCGAGGACTTCGCCGAGACCTTCGCCGTGTGGCTCACGCCGCGCTCGGCCTGGCGGCGGCACTACGCCGGCTGGCCGGCGCTGCACAAGATCGAGGTCGTCGACGAGCTGCTCGCCGAGGTGCGCGGCACGCCGCCGAAGGTGCGCGCGCGCACCCGGATCGAGCCTGCCTCGACCAACACCATGACGCTGGCCGAGCATTATCGTCGCAGGCTCGCGCAGCGCGTGCGCTGGCGGCGCAGCGCGTCCGACGACCTGCTGAAGCGCGTGTTCACCGAGCGGCGACCGCCACGGCACGCGCTGCGCGCGAGCGCGATGCTGCGCGCCGGGAAGTCGCGGCTCGTCGCAACTCTGGTGCGCGACCTCGGTGTCGAGAGGTATAGTGTCTACCAGATACTGCGCATGGCGATCGAGCGCAGCGAGAAGTTGGGCCTGTACGTGCGCGGCAGCCGCCGCGACGCACTGCGCAACGCCCGCTGGCTGCTCGCACGCCTGCTGCGCCTGTACCGGCAGGCGGAGAGTCCCCAGCTCACCTTATGAAGAAGCTTCGAACGCTCGTCGTGGTCCACGCGAGCCTCGTGCCCCCCGACAGCCTCGAAGGGTTCACCGACAAGCAGATCGACGAGTGGCGCACCGAGTACGACGTCATTTCGACGCTCCGTGCGATGGGCCACGAGGTGCGCTGCCTCGGCGTGCTCGACAGCCTGACCGAGCTGCGCGCCGCGATCGGCGACTGGAAGCCCGACGTGGTGTTCAACCTGCTCGAGGAATTCAACGGCATCGTCACCTACGACCAGCACGTCGTCGCCTTCCTCGAGCTGCTGCAGCAGCCGTACACGGGCTGCAACCCGCGCGGCCTGCTGCTGTCGCGCGACAAGCCGCTCTCCAAGCAGCTGCTGTCCTACCACCGCATCCCGACGCCGCAGTTCGCGGTGCTGCGCCGCGGCGTCAAGCTGCTGCTGCCGCGCAAGCTGAGGTATCCCCTGTTCGTGAAGTCCACCAGCGAGGACGCCTCGCTCGGCATCGCCCAGGCTTCGGTCGTCGAGGATCCGCAGCGGCTGCGCGAGCGTGTCGAGTTCGTGCACGAGCAGATCGGCTCCGACGCGCTGGTCGAGGAGTACATCGAGGGGCAGGAACTGTACGTCGGCGTGCTCGGCAACGAGCGCCTGCGCCGGCTGCCGGTGTGGCAGATGAAGTTCGGCTCGATGCCCGAGTCGCTGCCGGCGATCGCCACGCGCAAGGTCAAGTGGGACCGGCGCTACCAGGAGAAGTACGGCATCACGACCGAGGCGGCGCACGAGCTGTCGCCCGCGGTGCTGGCGCAGCTCGACCGGATGTCGCGGCGCATCTACCGCGCGCTCGGGCTCTCGGGCTATGCGCGCATGGACTTCCGCGTCAGCGCGACCGGCCAGGTGTACGTGCTCGAGGCGAACGCCAACCCCAACGTCGCCTCGGCCGAGGACTTCGCGCAGTCGGCGCTCGCCGCAGGCATCGGCTACGACGAGCTGCTGGCGCGCATCATCAAGCTCGGCTGCGACTACAAGGCCGAATGGCGGGCGGACTATGGCTGAGACGACACGACGATCCATCGCCGGGCGGCACCTGGCCACGCGACGCGTCCCGGCGTGGCGCGCCGCCGGCGCGCTGCTGCTCGCCGCCTGCGCGGCGGTGCTCGCCGGCTGCACCAACGACGTGAAGCTGCGCGAGGCGGAGCTGCGCCAGCTCGCCGTGCTGCTGCCCGGGCGCTACGACAACCGCGCGCAGGTGCAGTCGGACAGCGCGGGCGCGGAGCTCGCGCTCGAGCTGAACGTCGCGCCGATCTATGCGCCGTTCCTCTCCGACCACGTGTTCTACGTGCAGGAGAACGCCTGGGGCGACCCGCGGCGCGTGCTGTCGCAGCGGCTGTTCGTGTTCCAGCTTGGCGCCGAGAAGAAGATCGTGCAGCGGGTCTATGGCTTCGCCGAGCCGGTGCGCTGGCGCGACGGCCACCTCAACACCGACCTCTTCAAGGGCCTGATGGGCCAGGACGTCGGGCCGCTGGCCGGCAGCTGCGTGCTCGAGTGGACGCTGGCCACCCAGGCGTTCGCGGCGCGCGCGCCGGTGGCGGGCCCGTGCGCGGGCCTCTCCCGCGCCGAGCTCACGCCCGCGGGACTCACCCTAGGCGAGCCGGAACTGCGGTTCCAGCGGCGGCGCTGAACGTGGCCCGCATCCGGGCGGGCCGGGCGCCGCGCCGCGAAGCGCCGTGAGCGCCGACGCCCGCGTCCCCGGCTCGGCCTGGGCCTGGGTCCTCGTCCTGTGCCTCGCGCAGGTGGTCTCGACGATGGACCGCGGCATGCTCGCGCTGGTGATCGACCCGGTGCGCGCCGACCTCGGCATCTCGGAGCTGCAGGTGGCGCTGCTGCTCGGCTTCGCGTTCGCCCTGTTCTACGTGTCGGCCGGTCTGCCCATGGGGCTGCTCGCCGACCGCGTGGACCGGCGGCGCCTGCTGATCGGTGGCATCGCCGTGTGGAGCCTCGCGACCTTCGCCGGCGGGCTCGCACAGGGCTTCGGCCAGATGTTCGCGTCGCGCCTCTTCGTCGGCATCGGCGAGGCCGTGCTCGCGCCCTGCGCGGTGACGCTGATCAGCGATGCCTTCCCGGCGCGCGCGCGCGGCCGGCCGATGGCGGTCTACATGTACGGCAGCATGACCGCCTATGGCGTCGGCTCGCTGCTCAGCGGCTACGTACTGCTGCTCGCGCCGCGAGGCGCGTTCGACGCGATCGCGCCGCTGCAGGGGCTCGCGCCGTGGCGGATCGCGTTCCTGTTCGCCGGCCTGTCCGGGTTGCTCGTGATCCTGCTGCTGCTGCCGCTGCGCGAGCCGGCGCGCGCGGGCACGGTGGCCGGCACGGCGGCGCCACCGGGCACGCGCGAGACGCTGGCGTTCTTCGTCGATCGCCGGCGCCTGTTCCTTCCGCTCTACGGCGCGCTCGCGGCGTTCGCGATGGGTGTCTCGGTGGCGACCAGCTGGGGCGCGGCGCTGCTCACGCGCCGCTACGGCTTCGACCCGTCCGAGGCGGGCAAGGCCCTCGGCACCGGCAAGATCGCGTGCGCGACGCTCGGCGCGCTGGTCGCGGCGGTGCTGGTCGATCGTGTCGCGCGGCGCGCCGGCCCGCGCGGCAAGGTGCTGCTCGCGGCCGCGGTGGCGCTGTGCGCCATCCCGTCCACGCTCGCCGCCTTCGCCGGCTCGGAGACGATGGCGGTGGTGCTGATCGCCGAGGTCACGCTCGCGAGCGCGGTGTTCGGCGCGACCATGCTCTCGGTCGTGCCGGAGGTCACGCCGCTCGGCGCCCGCGGCTTCGCCGTGTCGCTCTACGCGTTCTCGATGACGATGATCGGCGGCTCGCTCGGCCCGCTCGCGGTCGCGACCCTGACCGAGCGCGTCTTCGGCGACCCGGCGGCCGTCGGCCGCTCGATGGCGATCGTCGGCTGCGTCACGCTGGTGGCGGCGTCGATGCTGACGCTGGTCGCGGCGCGCGCGTTGCCACGCGGCGCCTCCTGAGGCGGTCGCGCGGGCGGTCGCGCGCGGGCGCCGGCGTAGCGGGCCCGGCTCACGGCCACTCGACCGTCTTCTCCTCCAGCGTGGCCAGTTCGTAGACCGAGCCGTGCTTGTCACCGGTGGCGACCACCATCTTCACGAAGACGTGGTGCGGCCCGTGGCGCCAGACGTGCAGTTCCTTGCCGAACGAGGTCTGCCAGGTGAAGCGCTGGCACTCGAGGCGGCCAGCCGGCACGTCGACCGTCTCGGTGCCGTCGTAGCGGACCTTGCCTTCGATCTTCATGCCGTGGCCGAGCGAGCGGCCGTTCCAGGTGTTCGAGACCGTGTGCGTCAGGATGTCCTGGTACTCGTGGTGCGAGAGGTCGAGGTAGCTCATCTTCCAGGCGTCGTGGAAGATCGGGTGGAAGCCGAGCGTCATACGCGGCGGCGCGTCGAGCACCGCGTGGTCCATCGGCGCATCCGGCGTCCAAACGTACGAGTGGAGCTGGTCGCCGATGACCCGCCGCATCACCGTGCCCTGGAACTCGTTCTTGAAGAACAGCCGCCCGACCACCTCGATCGGGCGCCAGTCCGCGGCCACCATCTGGTTCACGTCGCGCAGCAGGTCGCCCTTGGGCGAGCGCGTCACGGTGCGCAGCGTGCGCGAGCCGTCCGGGTTGACCGTCAGGATGAAGCGCTCGTAGTCCGACTTCAGCCCGTCGGGCTCGGTCAGGTCGATGCGGCCGGTGTAGATCGAGAGTCCCATGCGCGTCCCCCGGGTCGAGGCGAGTAGTATGGGCCGGCACCCGCTTGCATGCGGCCTGCACGTTGCGTCAGGCTCGCGCGATGGACCGGGGCCGGCATGCAGGGACGCAGCGGCGGGGCGGGGCGTACGGCGCCCTCGTGGCCTGCTGCCTCGCGTTTGCAGCCACGCCCGCGCGCTCGCAGGGTGCGCCGACCACGCCCGCGTCCATGCCCACACCCACGGGCGCGCGCGCGCCCGCCGTGGCGGCACCGCGGCTCGATGCCGTCACCTTCTACGTCGGCCGCATCTCGGCCCATCGCACCTGGCAGGACCTGGTGACCGAGCCCTGGAGCCCGCGCCTGACGGACTCCTGGCTGGTCACGGCCGCGCGCTCGCGGCAGTTCGCGACACGCTTCGACGGCGGGCTCGCCTGGGAACTGGAGGGCCAGGTCACCCATCACTTCGGCGACCAGTCGCACTGGGAGTTCAACCTGCCGGTGATCGCGCGCTGGCAGCGCTTCCCCTGGAGCGAGCGGCTGCGCACCACCGCGGCTTTCGGCCTCGGACTCTCCTGGGCGACCGAGGTGCCCGAGACCGAGGTCAGGCTCGAGGGCACGAGCGCGCAGTGGCTCGTCTACTGGGTGATGGAGCTGACCGTAGGCCCGCCCGATGCGCGCTGGGACGTCTCGACCCGCATCCACCATCGCAGCAAGGCCTTCGGGCTGTTCGCCGAGGAGGGCGGCATGAATGCCGTGACGCTCGGCCTGCGCTACCGCTTCTGATGCAAAGGAACTCCGTGCAACGGCGTCCTCACAGGCGCACCAGGTCGAGCTGCTCGAGGCGCTGGCGCGACGTCGGGCGAAGTCGTGGCCGACGGTCGAGCGAGGCGCCGGCGCGCCGGCGGGTGCTCGCCGGCGCTGCGGGTGATGGAACAGCGCCGTACGTTCCATGCCCCGGGGACGAGCTGTCGAGGAGACTCAATCGGACACCAGGACTTGCCGGCTGGAGTCCGAGACTGCGCGTGTGCGCCTGTGCGCCTGTGCGCCTGTGCATGACGCCCCGCGACCAACTGTCGCCGGAAAACACGCGGTCGATGGAACGGCCTCGACTACCTGCGCGACCTGAGTGAGGAGATCGAGAAACTTCGGGGGCGTCAGCGCTTCAGGTGCGCATCGAGCCACCCGAACACGGCCTCGTGCCACTGCAGGCTGTTGGCCGGTTTCTGTATCCAGTGGTTCTCGTCGGGGAACACCAGCAGGCGGCTCTCGACGCCCTGGCGCTGCAGCCCCGTGAAGGTCGCGAGGCCCTGGGAATAGGGCACGCGATAGTCGAGCACACCGTGGGTCACCAGCATCGGCGTCTTCCACTTCGTGACGTGCGCCGAGGGGTTGAACTTCTCGTGCAGCTCCGGCTTCGCGTAGTAGGGCCCGCCGTTCTCCCACTCGGTGAACCACAGTTCCTCCGTGGTGTAGTACATCGTGCGCGTGTCGAAGATGCCCGCGTGGTTGACGATGCACCGGAAGCGGTCGGGCCAGTTGCCGGCGATCCAGTTCTGCATGAAGCCGCCATAGGAGGCACCGAGCGAGCAGGCACGATCGCCGTCGAGCCAGTCGTACTTCGCGACCGCGGCCTCGAAGCCCTTCTGCAGGTCGACGAACGGCTTGCCGCCCCAGTCCTGGCTGATCGAGTCGGTGAACGCCTGGCCATAGCCCGGAGAGCCGTGGAAGTCGATGAACACCACGGCGTAGCCGCGGCCCGCGAAGGCCTGCGCGTTCCAGCGGAAGCTCCACTGGTTCTGGAAGCTGACCTGCGGGCCGCCGTGCACGAGGAAGGCGATCGGGTAGCGTCGGCCGGGCTGCCAGCCGTGCGGCTTCATCACGTAGCCGTATACCGTCTCGTCGTTCCAGCCGCGGAAGCTGAACTGCTCGTAGGGCGCCATCGCGCGCTGCTCGAGGATCGCGGCATTGATCGTCGTCAGCCGGCGCGGCGGGGCGCCGGCGCGCGTCGCGACGTAGAGGTCGGCGGGCGCGCCGAGCGAGGCCCAGGCGATCAAGACGCCGCCACCCGGCACGGCCGAGTACTCGGCGACCTGGCCCTCGCCGACGAGCTTCGTCGGGCGGCCGCCCGCCGGGTCGAGCGAGAACAGCGCCACCTGCCCGAGGTCGTCGGCGGTCGCGAGCAGCTGGCGGCGGTCGGCGCTCGTGCCGAGGCGCGACACGGAGCGGTCCCAGTCCCCGGCGAGTACCCGCGTCGTGCCGCTGCGGGCGTCGCGCAGCAGCACGCGGAAGCGATCTGCCTCGAAGCCGGGCCGCCGCATCGCGAGCCACGCGAGGTCGCCGTTGGCGAGGAACACCGGCTGCGTGTCCCAGGCCGCGTTGTCCCCGGTCAGGTTGCGCGGGGGGGCCGAGCCATCGACCGGCACCTCGTAGAGGTCGAAGTTCGTGGACCAAGGCTCGACCCGGTCGGCGAGGCGCGCGCTGAAAACCAGCCGCGTGCCGTCGGGGCTGAACTCGTACTCCTCGTCCCCGCCCATCGGCTTCGAGGGCACGTGTCCCCGGACCTTGGCCGACACGGCGACCGGGGCGCCCGCCTTGCCGTCGGCGTCGAGCGGCGCAGTGAACAGCGTCGAGAGCGTGCCGTCCGCCCAGGTGTCCCAGTGGCGCACGAACAGCTGCTCGTAGGCGAGCCCTGAGCGCTTGTCCTTCTTGCGCGCCTCGAGCCGACCGGCACTGCAGGCGAGCTCGGCGCAGTCCGGGAACACCTCGAGCGTGACGGCCAGGCGGTCGCCGCGCGGCGAGACCTTGAGCGTGCCGACGTCGAGCGGGTAGTCGGTGACCTGCAGCGCCTCGCCGCCCGCGAGCGGCAAGCGCCAGACCTGCGAGGAGCCCGAGCGGGTCGAGAGGAAGAACAGGCTGCGGCCGTCCGGGGCCCAGCGCGGCGAGGAATCCGCCGCCGGACTCTGCGTCAGGCGACGCGCGAGCGGCGCCTTGGCGCCGATCTCGAGCAGCCAGACGTCGGTGCGGCCGCGGTTCGCGTCCACGTCGGTCTCGCGCAGCGTGAACGCGACCCAGCGGCCGTCGGGCGAGACCTGCGGGTCGGAGAGACGCCGCAGTCGCACCAGGTCCTCGGCGGTGAAGGCACTCTTCTGCGCCGCGGGCGTGGTGGGCGTCGCCGACTGAGCCGCGGCGACGGACGGCAGCAGCGGTGGCGTCGCCACGGCGGCGAGCGCGAGCAGCGGCAGCGGGAGGTGGAATCGCATGGTCGGGCTCCGGGAACCGTCTGGGTCGCGCGATTGTAGGGCAAGGCGTCGCGCGGCGAGCCGGGCCGCGGCCGGTCGGGTTGATGCCGGGCTGCGCTGCCGCTAGCCTGCGCGTCCCGCACCGGCCGGTGATCCTCGATGCTCGACGGACTGCAGGCGCTCTGCTTCGACCTCGACGACACGTTCTGGGACGTCCGGCGCGTGCTCGAGCGCGCCGAGCAGCGCGTCGCCGGGTTCCTCGCGGCGCACTATCCGCGGCTCGCGCGCCACTCGCGTGCAGAGCTGATGGCGGCGCGGATGGCGCTGGCCCGCGAGGTGCCGGTGCGCGCGCACGACCTCACCTGGCTGCGCACCGAGACGTTGCGGCGACTGGCGGTCGACGCGGGCTATCCGGGCGCCGTCGGGGAACAGGCGTTCGAGGTGTTCATCGCGGCGCGCAACGAGGTCGATCTGTTCCCCGACGTGCGGCCGGCGCTCGACCGGCTCGCCGCCCACTACACGCTGGCCACCTTCTCGAACGGGAACGCCGACCTCGGGCGCATCGGCCTCGCGCCGCTGTTCGCAGTGACGCTCAACGCCGAGCGGGTGGGCGTCGCCAAGCCGCATCCTGGGGCCTTCGCCGCCGTGGCGCGCGAACTCGGCTGCGAGCCCGGCCGCATGCTCTACGTCGGCGACGACCCGCAGGCCGACGTCGCCGGCGCGCGGGCCGCGGGACTGCGCACGGCCTGGATCAACCGCCACGGGGCCGCATGGCCCGACGCGCACGCTCCGGCCGACCTCGAGATCGTCGACCTGCACCAGCTCGAGGCCGAGCTCGGCGCCGCGCGGGCGCGGCGCGCGTGACCGGTCGCGCCGCGCTGCCGGGCCTCGGCATGCCGTCGTGACGGCCGGCCGGGGGCGGTCAGCGCTGCTCGACGAACTCGAACAGTTCCTCGTTGGGCCCGCGCACCAGCATGCTCGGCGTGCCGTCGACGTCCATCGGTGCGACCTCGACCGGCGCGCCGAGGTCCGACAGCCTCTGGCGCAGCGCCGGCAGGTCGCGGGTCGCGTGGGTGTACAGCCCGACGCCGAGCCGCGACGGATGCATCCGGCTGGTGAGCCGCCGCCTCGACTGGCCGCCGAAGTAGACGAGCAGCAGCTTGCCGCTCGGTTCGAGGCCCGACTGGTAGGTCAGGAAGTGCACGCGCGAGCCGTGCGGGATGCCGACGAGGTCGTTGACGCGGTCGCGGAACTCCGGCGCGGTCTCGGCATCGGTCGCCGCGGAGAGCCCGAGCGCCTCGCCGTAGAACGCGCGCGTGTGCGCGAGGTCGCCGGCGACGATGGAGATCGTCGGCACCTCGCTGTAGTTGCCGTGGGGCGATCCCGGGCGCATCTGCGTCGGCGGGTGGCGGTGGCCGACCATGATCAGCAGCGGCACGCCGTCCGGGCCGAACAGCACGCATTCCTCGCTCTCGACGTCGCCGATCACGTGGCGCACCGGCTTCGAGCGCGCGATGCAGCCGGCCGCGACCAGCTCGCGCCAGGAATCCTCGGCGGGGCTGCGCACGTAGAAGTCGATGGCCTTCGGGCCGATGTCGAGCGGCGAGTCGGGGCCGCCGATCTGGGTGTCCAGGCGGACCGCCTCGCGCGGCACGGGGCTCAGCGCGACCAGGCGCATGCGGCCGATCGGGTAGCCCTGGCAGGAGAGCTCCACCATCTCGCCGACCGTGCCGGCGGGCAGCTGCCAGAGCCTGGCGCGCGCCGGGGACACCGGGCCACGGTGCTCGATGCGCAGGCCCATCACTTCGTGGAACAGGCGCAGCGCCGACGCGAGGTCGGAGACGCCCACCGTGATCGACTGCATTGCCGTTATCATCGCGCCCATGATCGAACTCTACACTCACGCCACGCCGAACGGACACAAGGTCTCGATCCTGCTCGAGGAGCTCGCGCTGCCGTACCGGCTGCACCTCGTCGACCTCGCGAAGGAAGAGCAGTTCTCGCCGGCCTTCCTCGCGATCAACCCGAACAACAAGATCCCGGCGATCGTCGACGCCGACGGGCCCGATGGCCAGCCGATCACGGTGTGGGAGTCGGGCGCGATCCTGGTCTACCTCGCGGAGAAGGCGCGCAGCGAGCTGCTGCCGACGACGCCGCGCGAGCGCTACGCGACGCTGCAGTGGCTGATGTTCCAGGTGGCGGGCGTCGGCCCGATGTTCGGGCAGGCGGGGCACTTCACGCTGTATGCGAAGGACAGGGTGCCGTACGGCATCGACCGCTACACCAGCGAGGCGAAGCGCCTCCTCGGCGTGATGGACGGCCAGCTCGGCCGCCACCGCCACCTCGCCGGCGAGCACTACAGCATCGCCGACATCGCCACCTTCCCGTGGACCAACTCGGCGCTGCGCATCCCGACTCTCGGCAGCCTCGATCCCTGGCCGAACGTGGTGCGCTGGCGTGCCGACCTGAACGCGCGGCCTGCGGTACGACGCGGGCTGGCGCAGCCGAAGCGCGACTGAACCGGGGCCGATGAGCGAGGCACCTGAGCCGCAGTGGCTGGCGTGGTCCCGCGAACTGCTCGCGATCGCCCAGACCGGCCTCGCGTTCACGGGCGACGCCTATGATCGCGAGCGCTACGAGGCCGTGCGGGACGTCGCTGCGCGCATCCTCGGCGCGCAGTCCGGCGCGGATCCGCAGCGCATCGCCGGACTGTTCCGCGACGAGCAGGGCTATGCGACGCCGAAGCTCGACGTGCGCGCGGCGGTGTTCGACGCGCGCGGCCGCATCCTGATGGTCCGCGAGGCGGTCGATGCGGGCCGCTGGACACTGCCGGGCGGCTGGGCCGACGTCAACCACACGCCGGCACAGAATGCCGAGAAGGAGACGCTCGAGGAAAGCGGCTACCGGGTCCGGGCCCGCAAGCTCGCCGCAGCCTGGGACCGTACGCGCCAGGGTCACCCGCCGAGCGTGTTCGCGTGCACCAAGCTCTTCTTCATCTGCGACCTGCTCGGCGGCGAGGCTCGCACCAGCCTCGAGACCACCGAGGTCGCGTGGTTCGGTCGCGGTGCCCTGCCGCCGGACCTGTCGCTCGGCCGGGTGCTACCGAGCCAGATCGAGCGCATGTTCGAGCATCTCTCCGACCCCTCCCTCCCCACCGACTACGACTGACGAGAAAAAGGGGACAGATTTATTTTCGGAAAAAAGGGACAGATTTATTTTTTCCTGTGCTTTCGCTCTGGGCGAAAGCACAGGAAAAAATAAATCTGTCCCTTTTTTCCGAAAATAAATCTGTCCCCTTTTTCTCACTGGGCGGTGTAGCCGCCGTCGATCAGCAGGCTCGAGCCGGTGATCAGGCCGGCGGCGGGCGAGGCGAGGAACACCACGGCCGCGGCCACCTCGTCGATCGAGCCGATGCGGCCGAGCGGGATGCGGCGCAGGGTGTCCTCGCGGAACGCCGCGTTCTCGAAGAACGGCTTGGTCATCGGCGTCTCGATGTAGGTCGGGGCGACGGCGTTGACGCGGATGCGCCGGGGCGCGAGCTCGACCGCCATGGCCTTGGTGAGGCCTTCGATCGCCCACTTGGTCATGCAGTACACCGTGCGGTTCGGCGCACCGACGTGGCCCATCTGCGAGGACATGTGCACGATCGCACCACCGTCATCGCCGCGCACCATGGCGCGCGCCGCCGCCTGCGCGGTGACGAACATCGAGCGCACGTTCAGGTCGAGCAGGTGGTCGAGCGTCTCGAGCGGCACGTCGAGGAAGGGCATCGGGCGGTTGCCGCCGGCATTGTTCACCAGCACGTCGCAGCGCGGCAGGGCGTCGAACAGCGCGGCGACCGCGGCGGGATCGGTGACGTCGCAGGGCCGGGCGAGGGCCTTGCCGCCCGACCCACGGATCCGCGCCGCCGCGGCCTCGAGCTCCCCTTCGCCGCGGCTCACCATCACCACCTCGGCGCCGCGCGCCGCGAACGCTTCCGCGCAACCGAGCCCGAGCCCGCGGCTCGCGCCCGTCACGACCACCACCTTGCCGTCGAACTCACCCATGTCAGCAGTGTAGCCGGTCCGCTGCCAGACGGAATGGACGCGCCGGAACGCTGCCGCGACGCGCACGCGAGGGCACGGTAGAAAAAGTCACGAGCGCGTCACGGACCCCGGGCCGCCGTCGCGCTCCACTCGTTGTGCCCGTGCGACGGAGGTGATGCGCGATGACGGACCACGAAGCAGGCGTGCAGGTCGTCCCGGTGACGGACCTCAGGGAGTTCTTCCGCGACGCGCTGCAGGGCGCGATGGGCCACCAGCACCTGAAGGTCGACGACCACACCGAGCATTACGTGGTCAACTTGCTCACCCTGTTCTCGCGCGCCGAGGCGTTGCACGAGGATGCGCGCTCGCGCCTGCCGCACCGCCCGCTCGCCGTGCTGCTCGCCGACGCCAACGAGGCGCCGACCGCCGAGGCGCGCTGCCGGGCGCTGCAGCGGCTCGGCGACGTCTCGCTGTTCTTCGCGGGATTCTTCGCGGGCAGCTTCGCGCGCAAGCTGGTCGACGTCGACTACCACATCGCGATGGGCGGGCGCGCCTACGGCACGCTGGCCGACGCGATGACCCGCGGGCCGCGCCGCGCGCTCGGCCAGGTGTTCGGCGAGCTCGCCGCGAAGTTCCAGCCGCTCGTGGACGCGCTCAACGAGATCGCCGAGACCTCCTACAAGCACAGCGACCGCGACATCCTGCGGCTGTACGAGATCTGGCTGAAGACCGACAGCCGCCGCGCGCGCGGCCTGCTCGAGGGGCTCGGCGTGACGCCGACGCGCTCCGGCGGGCTGCTGCGGGCCCACTGAGAGCGGGCGCCCGGCCGGCCACGCCTGCACCATGCTGCTGCGCCGGCTGCAGGACCTGCTCGGAGGCATCTACGACGTCGATGCCGGGTGCGACGTGCGCGACTTCGTCACCAGCGATCGCGGCGTGCTGCCCGAGGCGCTGCGCGCCGCGGGCACCGACGAGCAGCTGCTGGTGCAGCCCGGGCCGAGCGAGGTGGCGATGTCCCTGTACCTCGATCGCGCCGTGCTCGAGCGGCTCGAGGCCGCCGACCCGCTCGAGGCGCTCCATGGCCGGAACCTCGGCGACTTCTGGACCGCGCTCGAGGGCGTCAGCCACTTCCTGTGCGTCGCCTGGAATGCGCGGCACGACCGCGACGTCTCGGTGCTCGAGCTCGAGATGCAGGCGGAGATCGACAAGTACGTGACCAGCTGCTGGCTGCTGCATCGCCAGTCCCCGGGCCGCTTCCCGAGCGAGCTGCACGGCCTGCTGTTCGAGCGCACGCGCATCGACCCGGTCCTCGCGGGGGAGCGCGCGGGCCTGTACCGGGAGGCGACGCAGTACGCGGCGCGGTTCTGCCGTGGGGTCGAGGGCCGGCTGCGCGACGCGCAGCGTCGCGAGGCCGCCCGGCCGGTGGTGGAGTCGGTGCTGCGGCGCTTCTACCGGATGCCCCAGGGCCAGAAGTGCGCGTTCATCGGCCAGCTCGGCTGAGCCGGGCCGCCCCGAGGCTCAGTCCTCGCCGCGCTTGCGGCGCTCCTCGAGCTCGCGGGTGAGCTTGAGCCACTCCCCGAGCTTGCGCAGGTCCTTCGGCTTGCGACGCGACGGCGTCTCGGCGGGCGGCCCGAATGCGCCCCCGCGGGCGTCGCCATAGGGGCTGAAACCGCGCTTCGGGTCGCGTGCCAGGCTCAAGGGTGTCGTCGACTCGCCCGCACCCGGCTCGTCGAGGATGGTCAGCACCTGGCGCTCCGAGGCATGGCCCTCGGGCAGCAGCGCCCACTCCATCCGCGCATTGCCGCGCTCGTCGTGCTCGACGCGGCCCAGGCGCCGCCGCGGGATCGCCACCTCGGTGGGCTCCACCGCATCCGGAGCGTGCGTGTAGTAGTTCCTCCCCATGGGAACGCAGGGTAGTCAGCCCTGCCGCAGGCCAGGCGTGACGCGGCTCACGTTTTCGGTGCGGCCAGACGGTGTTGCGCCTTCAGCAGCCCGAGGCAGGTCTTGCCGTCGGTGTACTCCCCGGAATGGACACGCCCGACCGCAACCTCGAACGGTATCCAGTGGACCTCGAACACCTCGCCCGCCTCCGGTGCATGGGCTGCGGGCTCCAGGCCGGTGGCGAGGTAGAGATGAATGCGTTCGGTGAACACACCGGGCGAGCTGAGATAAGTGCCGAGTTCCTCCCAGTGCCTCGCCCGCACCCCGCCTTCCTCGACGAGCTCGCGGCGCACCGTCTCGCCGGGGGGTTCGCCGGGCTCGAGCTTGCCGGCCGGCAGTTCCCAGACCCAGCCGCCGGCGGCGTGGCGGAACTGGCGCAGCAGGCAGACGCGCCCGGCGTCGTCGACCGCGACCACCGCGGCGCCGCCCGGGTGGTGCATGATCTCGAGATCGATCCGATGGCCGTTCGGCAGCTCGACCGTCTCGACGTCGAGCCGCACGACGCGGCCGGCGTAGATCTCCCGCTTGGCGATCAGCATGCAGTCCTCTCTTGCCCGTCCCGTGCTGTTGATCGTCACCGGGTTGCCCGCGAGCGGCAAGTCGAATTGCGCGGCGCGGCTCGCGGCGCGCACCGGGCTCGCGCCGATCGCCAAGGACGAGCTGAAGGAAGCGCTGTTCGCGCGGTTCGGCACCGGCGATGCCGCGTGGTCGCGCCGGCTCTCGGACGCCGCGTTCGCCGGCGTGTTCGCCCAGGCCGCGGCGCGGCTGCGCGCCGGGGCGGGAGCGCTGATCGAGGGCAACTTCCGCGCCGGCGAGCACGAGCCCGCGATCCTCGATGCCTGCGGCGGTGGCACCGGTGCGCCGGCCGTGCGCATCGCCCAGCTGCTGTGTCGCGTCGATGAGGCGCGCCGCCTCGCGCGCCTCGAGGCCCGCGTCGCGAGCGGCGCTCGCCACGCGGGACATCTCGACGCCGAGGCGCTCGCCGCGCTGCGGGCCGGCCGCGCGGCGGGCCCCGGCGCACCGAGCGACTGCTTCCTCGACCTGCCGGGGCCGCGCATCGTCTACGATCCGGGCGACGGACCGGCCGGGGCCGCGCCCGACGCGCAGGTCGAGCGTCTGGCGGCCTGGGTCGAGGGCCGCTGGCCGACGCAGCGACCGTGCTGACCCGTTGCGCCCGGTCGCCACACCCCAGGAGCTCGACGATGCGATCCAGGCAACTCGGCCACTCGGGCCTCAAGGTCTCGGAGCTCTGCCTCGGCACCATGACCTTCGGCGAGGAGAGTGGCTTCGGTGCGCCCGAGGCCGAGTGCCGGCGGATGTTCGACGCCTACCGCGAGGCCGGCGGCAACTTCCTCGACACGGCCAACATCTACTCCGGTGGCAGCAGCGAGCGGATCCTCGCCGGCCTGGTCGCTGCTGAGCGTGACCGGCTGGTCGTGGCCAGCAAGTTCTCGATGACGACCGATCCGCGCGACCCGAACGCCGGTGGCAATTCGCGCAAGAACCTGCGGCAGTCGCTCGAGGCGACGCTGCGCCGGCTCGGCACCGACCGCATCGATCTCTATTGGGTGCATGCCTGGGACGGGATCACCCCGCCCGACGAGCTGCTGCGGGCGCTCGACGATGCGGTGCGTGCCGGCAAGGTTTTGTACACCGGTTTCTCGAACGTCCCGGCCTGGGTGGTCGCGCGCGCGCAGGCGATCGCCGAGCTGCGTGGCTGGACCCGCTTCGCAGCCCTGCAGCTGCACTACAGCCTGGTCGAGCGCACGGTCGAGCGCGAGCTGTTGCCGTGCGCCGCCGCGCTCGGGCTCGCGGTCACGGCATGGAGTCCGCTCGGCGGCGGGGTGCTCTCCGGCAAGTACTCGAACGACCCGGCGGTGCGCGCCACCCAGCCCGGTCGCCTGACGAGCAGCGGCTGGGGACGCACGCTGCTCAGCGACCGCAACCTCGCGATCGCCGAGGCCGTGAAGGCCGTCGCCACGGCGACCGGGCGCCCGGCGTCGCAGGTGGCGCTGCGCTGGCTGCTGCAGCGTCGCGACGGGGTGATCCCCATCGTCGGCGCGCGCAACCTCGCGCAGCTCTCCGAGCTGCTGGGTGCGACCTCGTTCGAGCTCGACGCCGCCGCGCTCGCGACACTGGATGAGGCGAGCCGCATCGAGCTCGGCTACCCGAAGGCCTTGCTGGATGGCCCCGCCGGGCTGCGCATGGTGCACGGCGAGGCGCACGAGGCGCTGATCCGCAGCCGCTGACGAGCCCCGGCGACGGCCGCGTCCCGGCTTCGCCGTGCCGCCCTGCGGGCGCCGACGCGCCGCGCGGGCAGGGCGACTCGATCAGGGCTGAGCCGCCACCCCCGAATGCTTCATCGCACGGGCCTGGTCGTGGCCGCGTCGCACCGACTCGTAGAACTTCGCGACCACCTCGCGCGTCGGTGCCGAGATTCGGTCGTCGCGCAGCGCCTTCTCGAAGCGCTCCTTGATGACGTCCTCGCCGCGCTCGACCTCGTCGACGACGGCCTGGTCGCCCTTGCCGAAGGCGTTGCGGATGCCGAGGAACTGGCGATGCGCGGCCGCGAGCACCGAACCCTCGTCCTCGGGGTCGCCGCCCAGGCGCCGCACCTCTTCCTGCAGCCGCAGGGCGACTTCGCGGCGCTCGGCCGCGCGCTCGCGGAAGATCGACTCGAAGCGCGTGTCGCTGGCGTCCTTCGCCGCCTCCTCGTAGCCATTGATGCTGTCGAGCGTCGTCTCGATCAGGGCATTGAGGACGTCGACGTCGTGCGACTCGTCGTGGATCGTGGCCATCTTCACACCTCGCGACATGCTGCTGGACGGACGCGCGAGCATCCGCGTTGCAGCCTGCTGCGACCGTCGGTGACGGCCGCCTGCAGCTGTAGGCGCGCGCTGGAACGGCCGGAATGCACCGTCGCCTCGCGAGGCCCGCGTCCTACTCAACCGAGGCGCGCGATGCGGCCAAATGGCCGGCCTCCGAAGGACACCGCGGAACGACGGGATGCAAACTTGGCCGCTGGAGCAGCTGCGCTGCGGGGACCTGCTGCTCTCGCAGGGCAACTTCCACCTGAGCCGGATGATGGCCTGGAACGCCGAATGCCCGTACTCGCACGCCGCGATCATGGTGGCGCCGGATGCCTTCGCCGAGGCACGTCCACCCCGCGTGCAGCGACGGCTGGTGACCGACCTGCTCGCGGCGCGCGACCGCCTGCGGTTCGTCGACGTCTGGCGGCCGCTGAACCCCGACGGCAGCGAGCTGAGCGCGCTGCAGCGACGGCAGGTCGCCGAAGTCGCCGGCCAGTGGCTCGACTGGCCGTTCGCGAGCTACGCCAAGATGGGCTGGCTCGCGCTGCAGACGCTGGTCCGGCACAAGCTGGGTGCCGTCCACTGGCGGTTGCCCGCGCCGCGCGACGTCGGCGTCAGCTGCACCGAGTTCGTCTGCCGCGTGCTGCAGCAGGTGCTGCCGCTGCAGCTCGCGCCGCGGGTCCGCGACCGATCGACAGGCAGGCCCGCGCACCTGCGCGCCCTCGAACCGCACGCCGTGATCACGGTCGACCTGTGCTCGACCCCCGCCGTCTGCCCGCTGGGCCGCCTCGAACTGCTGCCCCGCGCGCGCACGGCGCGCGAGCCGGCGCGATGCTGGATGGAGGTGACGACATGACGGACCGCAAGGGACGCAGCCATGCTGCGCGCGGGCGTGCCGCGCCGGCGGCGGCCGAACGCCCGAGGCGGGCCCCCGACCCGCCGGGCCCAGCGCTCCCCGAGCCGCGCGAGGCACGCGAGGGGCGAGCAGGGGACGCTCGCGAACACGTCGAGGACCTGCTGGACGAAGCACTGATGCAGACCTTCCCGGCGAGCGACCCGATCACGCTCAAGGCCTGCGGCAACGGCGACGAAGGTGCCTCGGCAGGCGCCGACCCGGTGCCCCGCGGCACCGGGCCCAATGACGGCCATGCCGGCGAGCCTCTTCCCGCGCAGCGGCATTCCGGCGGCGGACCGCCGGCGCCCGTCGCCGGAGGCCACTGACGGGACCTTCCGGGGCGCGCGGCCCCGGTGGGCCTCACCGCGACCGGGCGTGGTACTCCTCGTTGGGCATCATGTCGGTGGCGGTCGCGAGCCGGTTGGTCATGTTGAAGAAGGCAGCGACCGCGCAGATGTCCCAGATGTCGCGATCGGAGAAGCCGGCCCTCGACAGTGCACGACGCTCGGGAGCACCGGTCGCGGCCGGGTCGACGGTGAGCCGATGGGCGAACTCGAGCATCGCGCGCTGCCGGGGCGTCACCTGCGCGACGCGCCAGTTCATCACCAGCGTCTCGCCGAGGGTCGGGTCGCCCGACATCTCGCGAACCGCCTGGCCGTGCGCCGTCAGGCAGTAGTAGCAGCGGTTCGCCGACGACACCACGACCGCGATCATCTCGCGTTCGAGCTTGCTCAGGCGCGACTCGCCTAGCATCAGGTCGTTGTACATGGCGATGAACGCGCGCAGCTTCGCGGCATCGAAGCTGTAGGCCGCGAGCACGTTCGGCACGAAGCCGATCTTCTCGTCGCAGAGGTCGAAGTACTTGCGCAGGTCGGGCTCGAGTCGGCCGCGCGGCGGGATCGGCAGGTCCAGGCCGATCATCGCGGCCGGCTGCGCACGCAAGCGCTCGCGAGGACGGGCGCGGGCGCGGGAGGCGGTGCGGCGTGCCACCGGCTCAGCGCTCGGTCACTTCGTCGACGTCGGCCTGGCCGGTCATCTGGCGTCGCAGGTGCGACCACGACATGCCGAGCGCGAGGATCGCGGCGACCACGACCAGGCCGATCCAGGTGAGTGCCCCGCGGTTCTCGAGGGACAGCCAGCCGTACCACACGGCCGTCCAGACGAGCGCGGCGAACAGCGCACCCCACAGCAGTGCACCGACGAAGCCGATCGAGCGGGCCGTGGCCCTGACGAACACGCCCCAGGCGATCACCAGCGCGATGCCCGCGAGCACCACCGGCGGCGAGATGCCCTGCGGCACCGCGCGCGACGCCCAGTGGAAATAGGACCACCCGGTCGGGTTGAAGGACAGGAACACCAGCGCGAAGGCTGCGAGGAAGCGCAGCAGGATGCCACTGAAGCCGATCGATTCCTGGGACATGGGTTGCCGTCTGGCGTGATGGGTCTCCCGGAATCTTGGGGGAATCGCCTGCCGCGCACAACGTTTCTGTGACCCGCGGCGCGGGAGCCCGATGGCCCACGGCCCGGGCGTTCCGTATAGTCGTGGCGATGCCGCCGACGACCGCACACCTGGAGGCGCTGAACGGCCCCCAGCGCCGCGCCGTGACCCACGGCGAACCGGTGCTGCCGAAGGGCTTCCGCAGCGGCCCGCTGCTGATCGTGGCAGGCGCCGGCACCGGCAAGACCAGCACGCTCGCCGCGCGCGTCGCGCACCTCGTGATCCACGGCGTCGACCCCGGCCGGATCCTGATGCTGACCTTCACGCGCCGCGCCGCGCTCGAGATGCGTCGCCGTGCACGCGACCTCGTCAAGCAGGCGCTCAACGAGACGGTCACCGGCATCAGCCAGTCGATGCTGCAGCGCATGCAGTGGGCCGGCACCTTCCACGCGATCGGGGCGCGGCTGCTGCGCCACTACGCCAGGCACCTGAACATCGACCCGAACTTCTCGATCCTCGATCGTGGCGACTCCGCCGACCTGGTGGACTCCATCCGCGAGGAGCTCGGCTTCGCCAGGCTCGACAAGCGCTTCCCGCGCAAGGATGTCTGCCTCGCGATCTACTCGCACCGCGTCAACACCGGCAGCCCGCTCAAGGAGACCCTCGAGGCACAGTTCCCGTGGTGCGCGCCCTGGGCCGAGGAGCTGACCCAGCTGTTCCGCGCCTACGTCGAGCGCAAGCAGCGTCTCTCGCTGCTCGACTACGACGACCTGCTGCTGTTCTGGCACGCGATGATGCAGGAGCCGCGCTTCGCGCAGCACGTCTCGCGGCACTTCGACCACGTGCTCGTGGACGAATACCAGGACACCAACCGCCTGCAGGCCGAGATCCTCCTCGCGATGCGGCCCGACGGCGACGGCCTCACCGTCGTCGGCGACGACGCGCAGGCGATCTACTCGTTCCGCGCCGCGGCGGTCGACAACATCCTCGGCTTCCCCGAGAAGTTCACGCCGCGCGCCGAGGTGGTGACGCTGGCGCAGAACTACCGCTCGACGCAGCCGGTGCTGGACGTCGCCAACGCGTTGATGGCCGAGGCGCCGCGCCAGTACCGCAAGCACCTGCTCTCCACCCGCGGCGACGGGCCGCGGCCGAGGATGGTCGCGGTCGACGACCTGCCGACCCAGGCGGAGTACGTCTGCAGCCAGGTGCTGAAGAAGCGCGAGATGAACGTGCCGCTGCGGCGCCAGGCGGTGCTGTTCCGCACCGCGAGCCACAGCGACCTGCTGGAGATCGAGCTGACGCGGCGCAAGATCCCCTTCGTGAAGTATGGCGGGCTGCGCTTCCTCGAGGCGGCTCACGTCAAGGACCTGCTGGCGATCCTCCGCTGGGCCGACAACCCGCGCAACGAGCTCGCCGCGTTCCGCGTGCTGCAGCTGATGCCCGGCATGGGCCCCGTCAACGCGCGCCGGGCGCTGCAGGCCTACGAGGAGAAAGGCCGGGCGATCGCGGCGCTGCGCGAGTTCGCGCCGCCGGCCGAGGCGAGGATCGCGTGGAACAAGCTGGTCGACCTGCTCGGCGAGCTGTCGCGGCCGGAGCGCGAATGGGCGGGGCAGGTCCGGCTGGTACGCGAGTGGTACAAGCCGCTGTTCGAGCGCCTCTACGAGCACTTCCACACGCGCGTCGGCGACCTCGACCAGCTCGAGCTGCTCTCCGGGCAGCACCCGACCCGCGAGCGCTTCCTCTCGGAGCTGACCCTGGACCCGCCGCAGGCGACCAGCGACCTCGCGGGCCAGCCGCTGCTCGACGAAGACTACCTCGTGCTCTCCACGGTGCACTCGGCCAAGGGCATGGAGTGGGACTGCGTGCACGTGCTCAACGTCGTGGACGGCAGCTTCCCCAGCGAGTTCTCGACCCGCAGCGAGGCGCTGCTCGAGGAGGAGCGCCGGCTGCTCTACGTGGCGATGACGCGCGCCCGCGAGGAACTCTCGCTGGTGCAGCCGCTGCGCTTCGCGGTGGCGAGCCAGGCACCGCGGTCGGACGCGCACGTCTACGGCGGGCGCAGCCGCTTCATGACCGAAAAGGTCCTGAAGACGCTCGAGGAAACGGTGTTCCACGGCAGCCGCCTCGCCGAGGCGGCGCTCGGCGAGGCCGCGACCGAGGTGCTGGACGTCACCACGCGCGTCAGGCAGATGTGGTGAGTCGCGCCAGCGGTACGCGTCGCGCCGGCGGCGCGCCCGCCGGCGGCGCGGGCGCTCAGCGGCGGAACGGTCCGCCGCCGCCGGTCCGCGGCCGTTCCTGAGCTTCGTTGACGCGCAACGCGCGCCCGTTCATCGAGTAGCCGTTCAGCGCCTGGATCGCCGCCTGCGCATCCGCCGACGGCATGTCCACGAAGCCGAAGCCGCGCGGACGGCCCGTCTCGCGATCGTTGATGAGCTTGACGGAATCGACCTTGCCGTGTCGCTCGAACAGCACCCGCAGGTCGGCGTCGGTCGCGGAGAAAGGCAGGTTGCCTACGTAGATCGTCGTCATCCACACATCCCACGAAAAGCGGCGTGGGTCTCGCGTCGGGAGCCCCGGGCCGCGTGCACTCGCCCCGCAGGTTGCGGCCCGTCGGCGAGGACGCACCGCGGTTGAGACGAGACCGCGCCGACGACCCTTGGCCTGCACCCTCACGCCTCGCCCGCTTCGGGCAGCGAGGCGATTGCGGCCGATGCTAACCTCGGCCCGCGCGGCAAGTAAACGGGCCGGACACACATTGGCGCCGCCGCAAAGCACGCGGCCGGCGCCCCGCGAAGGGCTGCCGGCCGCGGTTCGCCCGCACCGCCCGATCGCGGCGCGGGCGGTCAGCCCGGCGTCACCGGCCCTTGGGCGGCGGCGGCACCTTCTTCTTGAAGTAGGTCCAGCTGGTCTCGTTCTCGCGCGCGTCGTCGCCGGGCGGCGGCGCCTTGTACTCCGGATAGCTGGACTCGATCTCCTTCAGCATCACGGCCGGCAACTGGTCGAAGCGATCGAGCTTCCGGCCGGCGGCGTGGATGTAGATCATCCCGGCGCGGTCGCCCATCTCCATCCAGGGCAGCCAGCTGGCCAGCCGCACCCAGCCGACCTCGATCGCGGGGTTCGGATTCTTGTCGTTCAGCAGGTCGTCGAGGTTGCCGAAGAAGTTGAACATCTCGGTCGCGTGGTAGGTGCCACCGACGTACTTCTGGTAGTCGCCGCCGAGCGGGTTGTTGTAGAAGAGCGGCACCGTGATGGTGTTCCACCAGGTCTTGCCGCTGATCGTGCCGGTCCACTTCGCGGGCTTGCCGTCCGCGCCGACGGGGAACATCGGCCGCTGGTTGACCGGGTCGTTCGCGGTCTGCAGCACGTTCACCGTGGCGCCGGTCCAGGGGTTCGCCCACGTGCGCAGCAGCTCGCCGGTCGCCGGGTCGGTGTAGAACAGCAGCTCGCGCGACACCAGGCGCCAGCCGGTGCCGCGCTTCTCGTCCTTGACCGTGACGCAGGTGCGGACGTTCATGCCCTCGACGTTGAACAGCTTGCGGTCGCGCTCGCCGGGCACGCGGCTGAAGCCCTCGCCGTGGAACCAGTAGACCGTCGGCTCGCCGTCCTTCATCGAGCACTGGATGCGGCGCGCGGCCGTGTTGGCGCCCTCGGGGGTGTTCAGGTCGAGCTTCGCGGCCTGGGCCGGCGCGGCGAGCGCGAGCGCCGCGAGCGCTGCGGCGAGCGGTGCCGCGAGGCGCGGCAGGATGGCCAGTGATCCCTTGTGCATCGGTTGGACTCCCTCGTGTGGTCGGACGCGACCGCCAAACATCATACACGTATGACGATAGCGGCTCGTTCGACTAGCGGTCGACGGCCGGGGCCGTGGCGAGCGCTGCCGGGCTGGCCAGCCAGCGCGCGAGCGCCTCGAGGCCGGCGTCGTCGAGCCCCAGTGCCTGGGACTGCATCGACCCGAAGGCCAGCTTGTCGAAGATGACGCCGGGGGAGAGCCGCGCGAGCTGGCGGCGCGGGGGCACGTCGGCGCGTGCCTGGTCGTGGCAGGCCGAGCAGCGCTGCGTGTAGAGCGCCGCGCCGTCGAGGCCCGGGCCGCTTCCGGTGCCCGTGGTCGCAACGGCGGATGCAGCCGCGGTCGCCACGGTCCCGGCAGTTCCGCCCGGTTCGCCGGGGCCGCTGCGCATCGGGGTGCGCTGCGCGGCGAGCCCGGGCCGGCGCACCGGATCGCGCAGGCCGAAGGCCTGGAGGCGGTCGGTGCCGACGAGCACCGTGCCGCCGGACACGACGGGCTCGTTGTACTTGCCGCCCGGGCCGAGCAGCCCCGGCTCGCTCTTCCACAACAGGGCCATCGTCGCGGCGTCGACCGCGTACAGCACGGGCCGCGGAGCATCGGCGCCGTAGAGCGACGCCGAGCGTGGCTTGTTGACGTCGAGCACCCAGGCGATCGCGTCGCGCCCGTCGCGGCTCGTGACCACGGGCGATCCGGGATTCTGGAACACCAGCTCGCGCTGCGTCGCATCGATCCGCAGGTACGCCGTGGCGCCGGGCGTGGCGACGATCGCCAGCCGCACCAGGCTCGGCGGCACGCTGGTCGGGGAGTCGACCGCGGCCTTGGTGGTGCCGGTGGCGAACACGCGGTGCTGGCCGTCGGCGGACCGGTAGTAGGCCGGGGTGGTGCGGCTGCGTGCGAGGTCGCCCATGCCGTGCCGGTCGGTCGGTGGGCCGAAGACGTTCAGCGGGCCGCGCGTGCCGAACTGCGGCTGGGGGTCGGGCGCGAGCAGCGAACCGTCGCGCGCGGCATCGCTGCCGCAGGGCTGGCGACGCACGAGGCTGCCGGGCATGCGCATGCGGTCCAGCAGGTAGGCATTGCCCTGCTTGCTGCCGCCGTGCACCAGCAGCCGTGGCGTGGCGCTCTCCGCCGGCTGCAGGTCGACCGGCAGCGGTGCGCCCCCGCCGAGGTCGATGTCCTGCGAGCCCGCCTGGCAGTAGTCGAAGGGCGTGTAGCTGCCGGCGAGGCGGAAGCCGGCCCGCCCGTCGAGTTCGAGCCGCAGGATCGACTGGCCCCAGTTGCCGTCGCTGTCGGGGAAGACGCCCGCCACGCCCTTGCCGGCGAGCGCGTTGACGACGCTGCTGCCCGAGGCGACGTAGATCGCCCCGTCGCGGTCCACCGAGGCGCCGCCCGAGGCCCACAGGCCGCCGACGCCCTCGTCGGTGCGCGCACTCATCGAGAACGCATGCGCCACCCGCGCGGCGCGCGTGTCGATCGCCACCACCCAGCCGCTGACCGGCTCGCCGCCGAAGGTGACCAGCAGGCGCGTGCCGCCGGCGGCGAGGTTCAGCGCGCCGCGCTGCAGGTTCGCGACGCCCTTCGGGAACTGGTTCGCGCCGTTGGCATTGGTGCCCGGCCGGTTGACCGCGTCGGCATCGATCGCCACCGGCCAGCCCCGCGCGTCGCGGCCGCCCGCGAGCTCGAGCGCGTGCACCCGCCACGCGAGTGCCGCGTCGCAGGCCGTGACGTACAGCCGCCGGGCGCGAGGGTCGATCACCGGGGTGGAGAGGATGCCGTTGACGCCACGCGAGCAGGGCGCGGACGTCAGCTGTCGGCGCCACAGGATCGCACCGGGCGCGGGGGCGCCGGGCCGCGGCGGCGCGCCGGCCGCTGGCGCATGGATCGCATACACCCAGCCAGTGGTGGTGGCGACGAAGGCTACGGGACCCGTGAAGGCGCGCGCGCCGTCGACCTCGACCCGTGCGCGCGCGAGGTAGAGCGGCGAGGCGAACAGGCGTGGCGGCGTGCTGCCCGCAGCGTCGAGCGGCGGGGATTCCCAGGCGAGGCCGAAGCGACCGCCTGCGACCGTGGCCGGCGTGAGCACGCGTTCGTCGTCGACCCAACCGCTGCGCGCCGGCGTGCCGTGGAAGGTGAGGTGGTCGGATGAGGGCCTCGCCATCGGGTGCGGCGCTGCCGCGGACATCGCCCCGGACGCCGGGAGGCACGCGCCGATCGCCAGCGCGGCGAGGCGGCTGCGGGCGCTCGCGGCCCGTGACGGCGCTGCGACGTGCGTCATGGGAGGGGCCTGGGACCTGCGGCGGCCTGCTCGCGGTGGTAGCCGGCGACCAGCCGCTGCGCGACCTGGACCAGTCGGGCCTCCTCGCGGCGCAAGGTCGCGACCGGCGCGCCGATCGTCAGCGCGCCGATGCGCAGCGGCGCGGCCGTTACGACCACCGGCCAGGCGAGGATGCCCCAGCCGTCGGAGCGCATGTTGTAGCCGACCGCGAAGCCGCGCTGCCGCACGTCGCGCAGCGTCTTCTCGATGTCGGCGATGCCGCTGAAGCGCCGGCCGAACGGGGCGCGCCGGCGCCGGCACTGCGCCACCAGCGCGCGCACCTGCTCGCGCGTGTACTGCGAGGCGATCGCGAGCCCGGGCGTCGAGAACGGCGGCAGCTCGCGGAACGCGCTCGAGGAGGGGCCGCGCACCTCGCCGACCAGCAGCGCGGCGACCCGCACCTGGATGCCGCTGCGGACCCAGATCGCGATGTGGTCGCCGGCCTCGGCGCGCAGCGCGGCCAGCAGCCGTCGCAGCGGCGGCGCGCGGCAGCCGGCGTCGGCGAGGCGCTCGGCGAGGTCCGCCAGCCGCGGCGCGACCTCGTAGCTGGCATGCGTGGCGGAATGCTCGACGTAGCCGAGCTCGGCGAGCTTCTGCAGCAGCCGGTACATGCTCGCCGACGGCACGCCGAGGCGCGAGGCCAGCTCGTGGTTCGACAGCGGGCTCGGCGCGACGCTGAGCTCCTCGAGGGCGGCGAGCACGCGCGCGACCGCGCGCGAGCGTTCGCGGGAGCCGGACTCGACCGGTGGTGACTTCGGCATCGGCGACCCGTCCTGCGTCTTGCCACTGCGCCCGCCGACGATCCGTACCTTCGGTCGCGGGCCAGGCGGCGGCGCCGCGTTCAGCGCGCGGGATGCCTCAGGTACTTGGCGACGTCCGGGTCGATGCTCGACACCGGCGTGCGATCGCGCGCCAGCTCGGCGAGCACGCGGTTCGTGAACGCGGCCAGTTGCTCGGCCCGTGCCTTCTGCTCCTCGGGCGTGTCGACGTGTCGCTCGACCGCGCCCTCGGGCAGCACGCGCCGCGCCGCCAGCTCGGACTCCAGCGTCGCGAGCCGCTCGCGCAGCATCCAGACCTCGGCGGTCAGCGCGACGATCGCGCCGACCGCGTTGTCCATCGGCAGCGCCCGCAGGAAGTCCGGCTCGACGCCCGTGACCGGGCCCTGCAGGGTGGCGTTGAAGCCCGGCCGCATCGCATCGCTGTTCATCGTCGGCTCCCCGCTGCCGCCCCGCAGGCGTTCACTTCTCGAACACGTAGAGGTTCCAGTAGTTGGCGCCGACCGGCGCGCGGTTCGGGCGCTTCACCGAGCGGTTCAGCCGCTCGAAGCTCGAGACGGAGGCCTTCGGGAAGCCGGCCTCGCGTGCCCAATCCGCGATCGGCGTGTCGTACCACGGCGTCGCGTAGGTCTCGTTGTTGGTCCAGGCGTGCGTGCGCTGGATCGCGTTCTGGAAGGGGTCCCCGGGGCGCAGGTGGAACTCGTGGCCGCCGAAGACGCCGCCGGGCTTCAGCACGCGGCAGGCCTCGCGCAGCAGCGCCGGCGTGTGTGCCGGCGGCAGCTCGTGCAGCATGAAGTTGAAGAACACCAGGTCGAAGTGGCCGTCCGGGTAGTCGAGGTGCTCGAGGTCCTGCTGCGACAGGTAGAGCGTGACCCCGCGCTCGCGCGCACGCTGGTTCGCGACCTTGAGGCAGGGCGCGGAGAGGTCGACGCCGTGCAGCTCCGAACCGGGCTGGGTCTCGTGCCAGGTCAGCAGCGCCGCGCCGTGTCCCGTGCCCCAGTCGAGCACCCGCGCGTAGCGGCGTTGCGGCAGCGCCTCGAACAGGATCCGGTAGATGCCGTTCGGGTCCATGTGCGCCGCCACCGTGGTGCGGCGGCCGATCTCGTAGGCGATGCCGTCGAGCGGGTCGTGCGCCACGCCGCCGGTGTGCTGGTGGAAGGGCACGTAGCGGAAGTACTCGGGCAGCTCGAGCGAGGGATCCAGCCGGAGCCGCTCGCGCGGCGTGGCCCGCGCGGTCTCCTCGAGCTGCCGCTCCAGGCGCTCGCGCTGTGCCTCGAGGGTGGCGAAGATGCCGAGGCCCGGGCGGTGATACTTGAAGCGCTGCAGGTTGCGGTAGTACCAGTTGTAGAGCTGGTAGTCGACGCCGCGGTCGAGGATCGCCTCGGCCTCGCGCCAGTCGGCCGGCGGCTGCGCGCCCGGCCGGGTGGCCTCCTGCTCGTAGCGGTCGTACATCTGCGCGAGCAGCGGGCCCTCGATGTAGTTGCGCGCCGCCCGCAGGAAGGCGTGGTAGCTGCGGAAGTCGCGGCTTTCGTGGACCTCGAGCGGCGGCACCCGGGTGTCCAGGGCCTCTGGTACTGCACTCATGCGCGGAATCCTCTCGTGTGCGACCAATCTGCCACAGGGTTCGGCCGAGGGTCCACGGCCCCGCGGGCGCGGATCACGGGATGAAGGGACTGCGTGCCCGCCACCCGGCGGACCGTCGCGGCCGGCCGGAACGCCGGGCGAGGACCGCGGTCCATGGAGGGCGCGCCTGCCCGCAGGCGCGAGCGCGGTGTGCCCTGCGCCTTTTCCTGCCTGCGACGCGGCCCGGCGCGCTCGACAGCACAAGGGGTGCGGCGTACCGTCGAATCCAGCGCACCATCGAGCAAGGAAGTTCGCCATGCCAGACACCACCGTCGCACCGGCCGCCCCGGCCGCCGCCGAGGGCAGCCCGCCCGATCGCCTGCGCCGGGACCAGAGCGTCGCCAAGAGCCTGTTCGTCGGCGAGATCCTCGAGGAGAACCTGTTTCCCTACCCGAAGATCCGTGCCCGCGACCGCGAGATCCTCGGCAGCGTCGTCGAGGCGATCGACGGTTTCCTCGAGGGCAAGGAAGCCGACTTCAGGAAGTGGGACCGCGAGGCCCACCAGCCCGAGGAGTACATCCAGGGGCTGCGCGACATGGGGCTCTTCGGGCTGATCATCCCCGAGGAGCACGGTGGGCTCGAGCTGTCGAACGGCGCCTACGCGCGCGTGCTGACGCAGACCAGCTCGCACGACGCCTCGACCTCGCTGACCATCGGCGCGCACAGCTCGATCGGCATGAAGGGCATCCTGCTCTACGGCACCGAGTCGCAGAAGGCGCGCTACCTGCCGAAGCTCGCCACCGGCGAGTACATCGCGGCGTTCTGCCTGACCGAGTCCGGCTCGGGCTCCGATGCTGCCTCGATCCGCACCACCGCGCGCCGCAACGACGACGGCAGCTGGACGCTCAGCGGCGAGAAGATCTGGATCACCAACGGCGGCATCGCCCATGTCTACACGGTGTTCGCGCGCACCGAGGGCACGGAGGGCAAGATCACCGCGTTCATCGTCGAGGCCGGCTGGCCGGGTGTCGCCCACGGCGGCCACGAGGACAAGATGGGCATCCGCGCCTCCTCGACCACGGTGGTCAGCTTCGCCGACGTGCGCGTGCCCGCGGAGAACGTGCTCGGCGGCGAGGGCAAGGGCTTCAAGGTCGCGATGGGCATCCTCAACAGCGGCCGCACCGGCCTCGGCGGCGGCGCGGTCGGCAGCATGAAGGCGCTGATCCGCTGGTGCACCGCCCAGGCGAACGAGCGCAGGCAGTTCGGCCAGCCGATCGCGAGCTACGGCCTGGTGCGCGAGAAGGTCGCGCAGATGACGATCGACTGCTTCGCCGCCGAGAGCACGGTGTGGATGCTGGCGCACTACATCGACGCCGGCGTCGAGGACTACGCGACCGAGGCGGCGATCAGCAAGGTGTTCGCCAGCGACGCGGTGCAGCGCGCCGCGCACGAGGCGCTGCAGATCGCCGGCGGCAACGGCTTCATGCGCGAGTATCCCTACGAGCAGGTGGTGCGCGACAGCCGGATCCTCTCGATCTTCGAGGGCACCAACGAGATCCTGCGTCTCTTCGTCGGGCTCTCGGGCCTGAAGGACGCCGGCAAGGCGCTGAACGAGCTGAAGAGCGCGGTCGACGACATCTTCAACCACCCGATCAAGGGCTTCGGCGTGCTCTCGGGCTACGCCGGCGCGCGCCTGACGCGTGCCACGGGCGTCGGTCGCGACCGGATCGGCAGCAAGCTGCCGGCGGCGCTCGCCGAGGCGCAGGCCATCTACGAGAAGTACGCGCTCGAGCTCTCGTCGGCCTCCGACTTCCTGCTGCGCCGGCACGGCAAGGCCGTCGTCGACCGGCAGTACGACCTGAAGCGCCTGGCGGACATCGCGATCGACCTGTTCGTCGGGCTGTGCACGCTGTCGCGGGCCGCGACGCTCGACGCCGAGGGGCATCCGCAGGCGGCGCAGGCCGTCTCGATCGCCGCGCTGTTCTCGCAGCAGGCGAAGCGCCGCATGGCGTCGAACGTGCGGCGGATGACGCGCAACGAGGATGCGGCGCTCGATGCGCTCGCGGGCTTCACGCTGGAGCGGGGGAGCTACGCGTGGGACGTCCTCTGACGCTCGGCTACCACCTGGTCAACGTGTTCACGCGCGACCGCGCGGCGCTCTCGGGCAACCCGCTGTGCGTGTTCGAGGATGCCGGCGCGCTCGACGAGGCACGGATGCAGGCGCTGGCGCGCCAGTTCAACCTGTCGGAGACCACGTTCCTGCTGCCGCCGACGACGCCGGCCGCGACGCACCGCGTGCGGATCTTCACGCCGGACTTCGAGATGCCGTTCGCCGGCCATCCGACCCTGGGCACGGCACACGTCGCGCGCCGGCTCGGCGCCGCGATCCACGGCCGAGCCTGTGACTCCCTGACGCTCGAGATGAAGGCAGGACTGATCCCGGTCGAGGCCCGTGGCGACCTGTGGACGCTGGCCGCGAACGCACCGGCCTGGCACGAGGTCGAGGGCGCCGGACCGCTGCTCGCCGAGGCGCTCGGCCTCCTGCCGTCGGACCTGCGCCTCGAGCCCGGCGGTGCGCGGCCGCTGTGGGTCGACACGGGCTCGAACCAGCTGGTCGTCCCGCTGGCGAGCGTCGAGGCGGTGCAGCGCGCGCACCCCCGGTCCGAGCTCCTCGAGCGCTTCCGCAGCCCCGCCGGCCGACGCTTCGCCTACCTGTTCGCGGAGGCCGGCGACGGCGACGTGGTGGCACGCTTCCTGTTCGAGGCCGACGGCGCGATGCGCGAGGATCCGGCCACGGGCTCGGCCTGCGCAAACCTCGGCGGCTGGTACCTCGCGACCGGCGCCGCGCCGCCGCTGGTGCGGCGCGTGCTGCAGGGCGACCGGATCCGCCGCCCCTCGACCCTGCTGCTGTCGGTCGACGCCGGCGGCCAGGTCCGGGTCGGTGGCGAGGTCGCCTGGCTCGGCCGCGGCGATATCACGATCGAGGAGTGAGCCAGGGTGACGACGAGGGAGTGGACGACGTGAGCGAGATCGTCGCCCCGCAGGGGTCGCCGCTGGCGGTCGCGGTGGTCGGTGCACGCGACCTCGAGGCGTCGCTGCGCTTCTACGTGGACGTGATCGGGCTCGACGCCGGGCCCGAGACGGCCTGGTCCGGCGAGGCGTTCGAGCGTCTGTGGCAGCTGCCCGCCGGCGCCCGGGCGCGCTGTCGCATGCTCGGCGCGGGCGCCTCGCCGGTCGGCCGGATCCTCCTGGTGGAGTTCGAGGAGCGCAGCCTGCCGCCGGGCACGGTGCGCGAGACGATCGCGACGCGCGCGGACTCGCAGTGCTTCGGCCTCGCGAACCTCAATTTCTATGACGCCGACATCCGTGCCACCACCGCGCGGCTGCGTGCCGCGGGCTTCGCATTCTGGAGCGACCCGACCCAGCACAGCCTGACCGCCGGCGTCGGCAACCCGATCGAGGTGCTGTTCGACGGTCCCGACGGCGTCGCGATCAACCTGGTCGAGCTCGCCAGCACCGACCCGAACACCCGCATCGGCCAGATGCGCGCCTACGTCGAGCGCCACGGCCGAACGCGCACCGGCTTCACGCCGGTGGTCACCACCTCGCACGTGGTGCGCTCGATCCCGCGCGCACGCGCGTTCTACGAGCGCGTGCTGAAGATGGGCGCGCTGATCGACGAGGTGATGTCGGCGGACCGCGTCAACCTGTTCCTGCGGCTGCCGCAGGGCGCGCGCACCCACATCACCTTCATGCAGGGCAACCACATGTTCGGCAAGGTGGCGCTAGGCGAGCCGCTGAACTACGCCGAGTCCTGCACCGACCTCGTGCCGCGGGCCCATGCGCCGAACGTCGGCTACCTCGCGCAGGCGTTCGAGCTGCCGGGCGCGGCGGCGTTCGAGGCGGCCGAGCGCGCCTGCCGCGAGCTGGACGTCGAGTTCGTCGGCGCACCGCAGACCGGCGAGCTGCCCGGCCTCGGGTCCCGGCGCCACGTGATGGTGCGCAACCCGGGCAGCGGCGCCTTGCAGTGGCTGCTCGGGCCCGCCAGCTGATCCTGAGGGAAGGCCAGCGGGCCGTGATGGCCGCCGGTGGGGAGCCCGGCCCTCCGTGCGCGACTACTCCAGGTAGGCGTAGCCGTTCAGCTCGCCCTCGTAGAAGCGCTTGAGCGCCTGGCTCTCGGCGACCGTCATCCGGCCCTCGCGGATCGCGCGCTCGCAGTCGCGCGACAGCGCCGGGTAGAGCTCCTCGACGTCGTACTCCATGTACTCGAGCACCTTGTTCGCGGTGTCGCCCTTGACGACCTCGTCGATCCACCAGCTGCCGTCGTCCTCGAGGCGGATGTGCACGACGTGGGTGTCGCCGAAGAGGTTGTGCAGGTCGCCGAGGGTCTCCTGGTAGGCGCCGACCAGGAAGGCCGCGAGGTAGTACTCGCCACCGTCGTCGATGTCGTGCAGCTCGAGCGTGCGCTTGACCTCGCGGTGGCTCACGAAGTGGTCGATCTTGCCGTCGGAGTCGCAGGTGATGTCGGCGAGCACCGCGCGGCGCGTCGGCGCCTCGCCGAGCCGGTGGATCGGCATGATCGGGAACAGCTGGTCGATCGCCCAGCTGTCCGGCAGCGACTGGAACACCGAGACGTTGCAGAAGTAGATGTCGGAGAGGATCGACTCGAGGCTCTCGAGCTCCTCGGGGCACTCGTCGAGCTTGCGGCAGTAGTGGCGGATCCTGGCGCAGGTGGCCCAGTAGAGCCGCTCGGCGAGGCCGCGGAACTCGAGCGACAGCAGCCCGAGGTTGAACATCTGCAGGCACTGCTCGCGCGCGGTCAGCGCGTCGTGCCAGCACTCGACCAGGCGGCGCTCGCCGACCTCGCGGTAGGCGTCCAGCAGGTCGAGCACCGGCTGCGGCAGCGGCGCGAGCCCGCGCGCGCGGAACTCCTCGTCCTCGCGGCCGGTGACGCGGAACTTGTCGAGCGCCGAGGTGCCGAGGGTGTTGAAGATCAGCACGCTGTGGTGCGCGGCGATCGCGCGGCCCGACTCGCTGACGATCTTCGGGTGCGGTATGCCGCGGGCGTTGCAGACGCTCGCGACGCGGTAGACCACGTCGTTGGCGTACTCGTCGATGTCGTAGTTCATCGACGAGGCGTAGTTGGTGCCGGAGCCGTCGTAGTCGACGCCGAGGCCGCCGCCGACGTCGATGTACTCGAGCCCGGCACCGAGCAGCTTGAGCTCGGCATAGACGTGGGCGAGCTCGTTGATCGCGTCCTTGACGCGGCGGATGTCCTGCAACTGGCTGCCCGGGTGGCAGTGCACGAGCTTCAGGCAGTCGAGCATGTCGTGCTGCTTGAGCACCTCGACCGCCTCGAGGATCTCGGTGATGAACAGGCCGAACTTCGACTTCTCGCCGGCCGAGTCGCGCCAGCGGCCCGAGCCCTCGCTCGCGAGCTTGACGCGCACGCCGATCTTCGGCCGCACGCCGTACTTGCGCGCGTGCTTGAGGATCAGGCCGAGCTCGCCGAAGTTCTCGACCACCGGGATGATGGTGCGACCCAGCTTGGTCGCGAGCATCGCGGTCTCGATGTAGCTGTCGTCCTTGAAGCCGTTGCAGACGATCAGGCGGTCGGCCGACGAGGCCTCGGTCATCGCCATGACCGCCAGCAGCTCCGGCTTGCTGCCGACCTCCAGGCCGAAGCCGAACTCCCGGCCGTAGCGGTAGACCTCCTCGACGACCAGGCGCTGCTGGTTCACCTTGATCGGGAACACGGCGGCGTAGCCGTTGCGATAGTCGTTCTCGGCGATCGCCCGGGCGAACGCATCGTGCAGGTGGCGCAACCGGTGGGCGAGGATCCCGGAGAACCGCAACACCACCGGGGCCGTCAGCTCGCGCTCCTTGAGGCCCTGCACGACCTCGAACAGGTCGATCTCGCGCCCCGGCCTCTGGTCGGGCCGCACGACCACGTGGCCGGCCTCGTTGATCGAGAAGTAGCCCTTGCCCCAGGCGCCGACGTGGTAGAGCTCGAGCGAGTCGTCGACGCTCCACGGCGGGGTGGCGTTGCGCCGGCCCGCAGCGCCGCCCTGGGCGGCGCCGTTCGCGAGGGGATGGTCCGGCGCGACGCTCGCGCCCGGGGAAGGATTCGATTCATCGGACATGCGCGGGACCCTGGCAGAGCAGCGACGGTGATTCGACAGGCGGGCGCCGCGGGTGGTTCGCGGCGATCATGAGGCGGGGCCGGTGGCGACGGGACGGGACGGATCGCGGATCCACTCGCTCCACGAGCCCGGGTAGAGCCGCGCGCCGCCGAGGCCCGCATGCTCGAGCGCCAGCAGGTTGTGGCAGGCGCTGACGCCCGAGCCGCACATCGCCACCAGGGTCGTCGGCGGCACCCCGCCGAGGGTGCGCAGCCACTCGGCGCGCAACTCGGCGGCCGGCCGCATCCGTCCCGAGGCGTCCACGTTGCGCGTGAACGGGTGGTTGACCGCGCCGGGCACGTGGCCGGCCACCGGGTCGAGGGTCTCGTTCTGGCCGGCGAAGCGGTCCGCGCCGCGTGCATCGACCAGCCGCATGCCCGCGGCGTTGCCGAGGTTGGCGGCGACGAAGCCCGCGTCGACCGTGGCGCCGCGGTCACGGCAATCGACGAAGCTGCGTGGCGCCCGCGCGCCTTCCGCGACGTCCACCGGCTGGCCGGCGGCCGTCCACGCCGCGAAGCCACCGTCCAGCACCGCGACGGCGCGGTGCCCGAGCCAGCGGAACAGCCACCAGGCGCGTGCCGCGTACATGCCGTTGCCCTGGTCGTAGGCGACGACCTGGACGCGCTCGTCGATCCCCCAGGCGCCGGCGCGCGCCGCGAAATCCCCGGGCGAGGGCAGCGGATGACGACCGGTCGAGGGGCCCACGGGCGCGGCGAGATCGCGGTCGAGGTCGGCGTGCTGCGCGCCGGGCACGTGGCCCGCGGCCCAGGCCTCGCGCCCCCAGGCGGGGCGCGCGAGGTCGAAGCGGCAGTCGAGCACGACGAGGTCGGGGTCGTGCAGCCGCGCGGCGAGGCCGGCGACGTCGACCAGGGTGGTGAGACGCTCCATCCGCGAATTCTCTGCCCGAAATGTTGCCGTTACAATCGCGGACCGTTCTCGGGAAGGATGAAATGGGGATCGACCTCTACTGGGGCAGCGGCAGCCCGCACTGCTGGCGCGTGATGCTCGCGCTCGAGCACAAGCGCCTGCCCTGGACGAGCCACCTGCTGCAGCTCTCGCGGCAGGACCAGAAGTCGCCGCAGATGCTCGCGATGAACCCGCGCGGGCGCGTCCCGGTGCTGAAGGACGGCGGCTACGTCGTGTTCGAGTCGGTGGCGGTGCTGCACTACCTGGACCTCAAGTACCCCGACCCGCCGATCTTCGGCCGCTCCCCGGAGGAGGCCGGGGTCATCGTCCGGGTCATCGAGGAGTTCCAGGCCTACACCGAGGAGCACCTGATGAAGATCTGCCGCGTGCTCGAGGGCGGCGGGCCGGTCCCGCCGGCGCGCCGCGACGAGATCACCGACGCGATGCACGTCGTGGCGCGCGAGGCGCGCACCATCGAGGGCCGCCTGTCGAAGTCCGACTGGATCGTCGGCGAGGACTACTCGGCGATCGACATGGTGATCTTCCCGGCGATCCAGCTGCTGCGCCGGGCGCTGAACAAGCCCGGCGGGCGCGAGCTGTCCAGCCGTTTCCTGCCGATCTCGGCAAACTATCCCGCGCTCGGCCGCTGGCTGGCGCGGATCGAGGCGCTCCCCGGATACGAGCGCACCTACCCGCCGCACTGGCGGGAGCAGGCACCCGGAGGCCACTAGACCATGACGGACAGCAACATCCACATCGACTTCCCCGGACGGATCGTCTTCATCGGCTTCGGCAGCATCGGCCAGGGGGTGTTGCCGCTGGTGCTGCGCCACATCGGCATCGCGCCCGAGCGCATCACCATCGTCACCGCCGAGGACCGCGGCATCGAGGAAGCGAAGCGCTACGGCATCCGCTTCATCCAGGAGGCGCTGACCCGGGAGAACTTCCGCCGCGTGCTCGAGCCGCTGGTCGGCCGCGGCGACTTCGTGCTGAACGTGTCCGTCGACGTCTCCTCGATCGCGCTCGTCAAGTACTGCTGGGAGCGCGGCGCGATGTACCTCGACACCTGCATCGAGCCGTGGCCGGGCGGCTACACCGACCCGGGGCTGCCGGCCGCGAAGCGCACCAACTACGCGCTGCGCGAGGAAGCGCTGGCGCTGCGCCCGGGCAATGCGCGTGCGCCGACCGCGGTGCTGACCCACGGGGCCAACCCGGGCCTGGTCTCGCACTTCGTGAAGCAGGCACTGCTGAACATCGCCCGGGACACCGGCGTCGACGCCGGCCAGCCCGCGGGCAAGGACGACTGGGCGAGGCTCGCCCAGGCGCTGGGCGTGCGCGTGATCCACATCGCCGAGCGCGACACCCAGGTCTCGCCGGTGCGCAAGCAGAAGAACGAGTTCGTTAACACGTGGTCGGTCGACGGCTTCGTCAGCGAGGGCCAGCAGCCCTGCGAGCTCGGCTGGGGCTCGCACGAGCGCAACTTCCCGCGCGACGGTCGCCGCCACGACTTCGGCTGCGGCGCGGCGATCTGGCTGTCGCAGCCGGGCGCCGCGACTCGCGTGCGCACCTGGACGCCGAAGGCGGGCCACGTCTTCGGCTGGGCGATCACTCACGGCGAGTCGATCTCGATCGCCGACTACCTCACCGTCCGCGAGGGCGGTCAGGTGGCCTACCGCCCCACCGTGCACTACGCCTACCATCCGTGCGACGACGCGGTGCTGTCGCTGCACGAGTTCGCGGGCCGCAACTGGATCCTGCAGGACTCCAAGCGGATCCTGATGGACGAGATCTCCGCGGGTGGCATCGACGAGCTCGGCGTGCTGCTCGCCGGCCACAAGAAGAACGCCTACTGGTTCGGCTCCCAGCTCTCGGTCGACGAGGCGCGGCAGCTCGTGCCCTACAACAACGCCACCAGCCTGCAGGTCACCGTCTCCTGCCTCGCCGGCATGGTCTGGGCGATGGAGAACCCGAACCGCGGCGTGATCGAGCCGGACGAGATGGACTACCAGCGCATCCTCGAGCTCTGCATGCCCTACCTCGGGCCGGTGGTCGGCGAATACACCGAGTGGACCCCGCTGCAGGACCGCGAGCGCCTCTTCCCCGAGGACATCGACAAGTCCGATCCCTGGCAGTTCAAGAACGTCCGGGTGGTCTGACGACTCTCACGCGTCAGTCGCAGTGCTGGCGATCGCCGGCGAACAGAGGTCGCCAGCACTACGCCTGGTAGCGGATTCCCACGATGACGAACCGCTTCTCCCCGCCCGGCAGCGTGACCGCGACCTCGTCGTCGAGGCGCTTGCCGAGCAGGGCCCGCGGCAACGGTGCGTCCATGCTGACGTAGCCGGGAGCCATGTCGAACTCGTCGGGGCCGACGATGCGGAAGGTCTGCTCGGCGCCGGCCTCGTCCTCGAGGGTGACCCAGGCGCCGAAGAACACGCGCGTCGTGTCCGCGGGTGCCTGGGCGACGACGGTCATCCCGTCGAGGCGCTTGCGCAGGAAGCGCACGCGGCTGTCGATCTCGCGCAGGCGCTTCTTGCCGTAGGTGTACTCGGCGTTTTCCGAGCGATCGCCCTGCGCGGCGGCCTCCGAGACGGCCTGCGTGACCTGCGGGCGCTCGATGCGCCACAGGCGGTCGAGTTCGCCGCGCATGCGCTCGTGCCCGGCGGGCGTGATGAACCGGGAACCGGGGCGGCCCGGCGGACGGTAACGGGACATCGGCTGCGATCCTCGTGGCCCGCGCTTGACTTAACTCACAGTTTGGCACGTCGGGGCGCCGCCGCCGCGGCGGCCGGGCACGTGTGCCGCACGAACTGTGCCGCCCGACACAGTCTGGCCGCGACCCCGACCGTAGCCTTCCCCCCATGGCGACCAAGTACTTCACGCAATTCGTCACCGGCGCGGACGAGGCCCGTCACGCCAGCGAATGGAGCGGGGTGGTCGAGGTCGAGGAGCCCCTCGAGGGGCGCAAGGGCGCGCAGCGACAGCTGCGCGAACTGCTGGCCGCGAGTTTCGAGCTGGATTCGGCCGAGATCCGCATCCTGCACTGGGCCCGGTTGCACTGAGCCGAAGGTTTCGTATCCCCTAGCGGACTTCCTTCCCTTCATCGAAAGTCCGCATTTCCGACCCCGGGCGGGTTTCCTCCCGGGGTTTTTTTTGTCCGGCTGCCGCGACCGGGGTGGCCTCCGCGAGCGCCTGCAGCAGGGCATCGGGATCGATCGGCTTGGTGAGGTGCAGGTCGAAGCCCGCCTGCGCGGTGCGGCGCCGGTCCTCGTCCTGGCCCCAGCCGGTCAGCGCGATCAGCCGCAGGTCCTGGCCCCACGGCGCGGCGCGGATCGCCCGCGCCGCCTCCAGCCCATCGAGCCCCGGCATCCCGAGGTCGAGCACGACCACCGCCGGGCGCAGTCGCTCGGCCATCTCGAGCGCATGTCGCCCGTCGTAGGCGGTGTGCACGCGCATGCCCCGCAGGCGCAACAGCGCCGCGAGGCTGTCGGTGGCGTCGACGTTGTCGTCGACGATCAGGACCGGTCGTGGGGTGCCGGGCCGCAGCGGCACCACCGTTTGCGTACCGCCCGCGGCGGCAGGTGCCGGCGCGCGCGGCCAGTGGACCGTGAATTCCGCGCCCCGGCCGAGGCCCTCGCTGCGCAGCCCGATCCGGCCGCCGTGCAGTTCCACGAGGCGCCGAGTGATGGCTAGCCCGATGCCGAGTCCCTGCTGCGGCGCACTGCCAGGCGGGGTGATGCGCGAGAACATCGCGAACACGCGGGGCTGGTCCTCGGCCGCGATGCCGATGCCCGTGTCGCGGATCCGGATCCTCGCCTCCTCGGCGTCGGCCTCGACGTGCACGTCGAGCTGGCCGCCGGGCGGCGTGTACTTGGCGGCGTTGTGCAACAGGTTGCCGAGCACCTGTGCGAGCCGGGTCGGGTCCGCGCTCACCCACAGTGGCTCGCCCGGCTGGCTGATGCCGAGACGGTGCCGACGCTCCTCGAGGATGGGCCGCAGCGCGTCGAGCGCCTCGACGGTCGCTGCGCGCAGGTCGACGACGCCGAGCTCGAGCTCGATCGCATCGCGGGTGATGCGGCTGAGGTCGAGCAGGTCGTCGAGCAGCCGCGCCATCTGCGTCGACTGGCGGTCGATGGTCGCGGCGGCCCGTGCGAGCGTGGCGGGCGGCACGCCCGGCGCCAGCAGCCGCACGGCGTAGCGGATCGGCGCCAGCGGATTGCGCAGCTCGTGTGCGAGCGTGGCGAGGAAGGCATCCTTGCGACGATCGGCCTCCTCTAGCTCGCGCTGGATCGACTTGAGCTCCGTCACGTCGGTGATCGCGCCGACCGCACCGCGCACGGCGCCCGAGGGATCGAGCAGCGGTGCCGCGTTGCACAGCAGCTGCAGCGACCTGCCGCCGTCCACCAGCAGCTCGAACTCGGCGTTGCGCAGGGGCTCGCCGGTCCGCATCACGGTCTGCAGCGGCAGCTCCCGTGGCTCGAGCTCTCGGCCATGGCGAGCGAAGCGGTACGGCACGTGCCCGCGATTGGCCTCGCTCAACGAGGCGTTGTCTTCCGCGGACAGTCCGACCAGTGACGCGAACGCGGGGCTGAGCGTGACGCGCCGGGCGTCGGGATCGTGGGCGATCGCGATGCCCACCGGCAGCACGTCCAGCAGGGCGCGCAGGTCCGTGCTCTGTCGCTCCAGCGTCTGGGCCAGCGCCCGGCGCTCGGTCACGTCCAGGGCGATGCCCATCGAGCGCCGCGTGCGACCGCCGGTGCCGGCGAGGAAGCGACCGTGCAGCGACAGCCAGCGCACCTCGGACGCTCCCGGCAAGAGGATGCGCACCTCGAGGTCGAACGTGCCGGCACGCGCACGGGCGTCGCGGATCGCCTGCAGCGCGAGCTCGCGATCGTCGGGGTGGAGTCGCTGCAGCCACAGCGCCTCGCCGGGAACCTCGGCCCCGCCCGGGTCGAGGCCGAGCATCTCCCTGAGGCGCGCGTCCCAGAAATGCTGGCCGCGGCCCTCGTCCGAGACCCAGGTGCCGATCCGCGCGCCGTCGACCGCCAGTTGCAGCCGGGCATTGCTGTCGCGCAGCTGGCGCTCGGCGCGGTGCGCGAGGTCGCGACTGCTGCGCATCTGGCCGCAGACCGCGATCATCAGGACGCCGCAGGCGAGGTAGAGCAGCAGCGACAGCTGCGCGGCGGCACTGATCTCCCACGGGGAACCGCCGGCGTAGGCCGTCACGGCCGCGACGTAGGCTGCGCCGACCAGCAGTGCAGCCACCGCCGGCCCGGTGCCGGCCCAGCAGGCGACCAGCACGGTCGTGATGTAGAACGGCCCCATCGAGGTCATCCGCCCGGAGACCTGGTACACGAGTGCGAAGGTGCCCACGCTCAGTGCGACGAAGGTGGCCGCGAAGGTCCAGGCGGACACGCCCTCGAAGCGCTGGCGCAAGGCCTCGGCGGTCAACCTCCGCAGCAGCTGTCGTGGCATCCGGGCCGTCCTCGCGGGCAGTCCTTCCGCGGGCGGCGGAATCGGGCGGCCATGATCGCGAAGGACGCCGCGCCTCGGGGCGCAAGACCCGGCCTTGTGTGCGCCAACCCACCGATCGCACCCGTCACCGGCGTGGTTCAACGTCCGGGCCGAGGCTGGTAACTTGGCGCCCCCGAATCGCCAGCGGTGATCCATGCCCAGACTCCTCGTGGCCCTGTCGGCCGCCGCGCTCTCCGCCTGCGCCGCCTCCAGCAGCGTGCGCGCGCCTGCGACCGTGCCCGGGCCCGTCGCCGTGGCGGCACCCGTGCCAGCCGCCCCCGTCGCCCAGCCTGCGCCGCCGCCGAAGTCGGGCCTGGACCTCGCCGGCTTCGCCACCGACGTGCGCCCGCAGGACGACCTGTTCCGTTTCGCGGCCGGCGGCTGGCTGGCGAGGACCGAGATCCCCGCCGACCGCTCGAACTTCGGCACCTTCGCCCTGCTCGAGGACAACGCACGTGCGGCACTGCGCAGGCTCGTCGAGGAGACCGCGGCCCGGCCGGACCGCGTTTACGGTTCGGACGCGCAGAAGGTCGGCGACTTCTACGCGAGCTTCATGGACGTCGACCGCATCGCCGTGCTCGGCGCCGCCCCGCTGGCGGCCGAGGTCGCCAGGATCCTAGCGATCCGCGCGCCGCGCGACGTGTTCGTCTACATGGGGCGCTCGCAACGGCTCGGCGTCGCGCATCCGCTGATCTTCTACGTGACGCAGGACGCGCGCGACTCGAAGTCCTACATCGCCTCGGCGTACCAGAGCGGCCTGACGATGCCCGACCGCGACAACTACCTCGCCGCCGACGAGCGCAACGTGGCGCTGCGCGCGGCGCTCGAGGCCTATGTCGCGCGGCTGCTCGCGCTCTCCGGTGAGGCCGACGCGCTCGGCGCGGCGCGGCGCGTAGTCGCGCTCGAGGGCCGGCTCGCGAACCACCACTGGACGCGGGTGCAGAACCGCGACCCGGTGAAGACGTACAACAAGGTGACGCTCGCCGAGGCCGCCAGGCTGACCCCGGGCTTCGACTGGTTCGCCTTCCTCGAGGGCGCGGCCGCGCCGTCGGTCACCGCGCTCGACATCAACCAGCCGACCTACGTGCGCGAGCTCGCGCGCCTCGTCAGGGGCACGCCGGTCGCGGACTGGCGCCTCTACTTCAAGTTCCGCCTGCTCGACTCCTACGCACCCTACCTCGCACCCGACTTCGAGCGCGCCGGCTTCGACTTCCGGCAGGCGACGCTGCGCGGCGTCAAGGAACAGGAACCGCGCTGGCGTCGCGGCGTCGCGCTGCTCGACGAGTCGATCGGCGAGCTGCTCGGCCGCCTCTACGTGGAGCGCAACTTCTCGCCCGAGTCGCGCGAGCGGGTGGTACGCCTGGTCGACAACCTGCTGAAGGCGTTCGACGGCTCGATCGACGAGCTCGAGTGGATGAGCCCGGCGACGCGCGCCGAGGCCAAGCGCAAGCTCGCGCGCTTCACGGTCAAGATCGGCTATCCCGACCGCTGGCGCGACTACGGCCGCCTGCAGGTGCTGCCCGGCGACCTGGCCGGCAACGTCCGCCGCGCGCGCGAGTTCGAGTTCCAGCGCCAGCTCGACAAGCTCGGCAAGCCGGTCGACCGCAGCGAGTGGCTGATCACGCCGCAGACGGTGAACGCCTACTACAACCCACCGATGAACGAGATCGTCTTCCCGGCGGCGATCCTGCAGCCGCCGTTCTTCGACCCGGCCGCCGACGACGCCGTCAACTACGGCGCGATCGGCGGGGTGATCGGCCACGAGATCAGCCATGGCTTCGACGACCAGGGCCGCCAGTACGACGGCGACGGCAACCTGCGTGACTGGTGGACCTTCGACGACAACGCGCGCTTCACCGAGCGCGCCGGCCGGCTGGTCGCCCAGTATTCGGGCTACAAGGTGCTCGACGGCCGGGCCGTCAACGGCCAGCTGACGCTCGGCGAGAACATCGGCGACCTCTCCGGGCTCGCGGTGGCCTACAAGGCCTACCGGATCTCGCTGGGCGCGACGCCGCCACCGGTCATCGACGGCTTCACCGGCCCGCAGCGCTTCTTCCTGGGCTGGGCGCAGATCTGGCGCTGGAAGTACCGGGACGACGAGCTGCGCGTGCGCCTGCTCACCGACGTGCACAGCCCGAGCGAGTTCCGGGTGAACGGCGTGGTGGCGAACATGACCGAGTTCCACGAGGCTTTCGGCCTCGTGGCCGGCGACCGCCTGTATCGCGCGCCCGGCGATCGTGTGAAAATCTGGTAGTCGCGTGCGGCGAGTCGCCGCGCGCGGCAACCCCGCCGCCGGCCGTCGCCGGTGGGCCGTCCACCGGAGGTCGACATGCGCTTCATCGCCACTGCCCTGCTCGTCGCGGCCAGCCTCGCGCTCGGCGGCTGCGGCTACAACACGCTCCAGACCGAGGACGAGGCCGTCAAGGCCGCGTGGTCCGAGGTGGTCAACCAGTACCAGCGTCGCGCCGACCTGATCCCGAACCTCGTCAACACGGTCAAGGGCTATGCCGCGCAGGAAGAGCGCGTGCTGGTCGGCGTCACCGAGGCGCGCGCCCGCGCCACCTCGATCCAGGTGACCCCCGAGGTGCTGGCCGACCCCGAGGCGGTGCGTCGCTTCCAGGCGGCGCAGGGTGAGCTGACGGCGGCGCTCAAGAGCCTGATCGCCGTCAGCGAGAACTATCCGCAGCTGAAGTCCGACCAGAACTTCCGCGACCTGCAGGCCCAGCTCGAGGGCACGGAGAACCGGATCGCGGTGGCGCGCAACCGCTACATCGAGGCGGTGCAGAAGTTCAACGGCACGGTGCGCCAGTTCCCGACCAACCTCACGGCGATGCTGTTCAAGTTCGCGGTGAAGCCGAACTTCACGGTGGAGAACGAAGCGGCGATCGCCCGCCCGCCCGCGGTCGACTTCGGCACCGCGGCGCCCGGCGGCGCGTCCGCGCCGGCTGCGCCCGCGGGGGCCGCGGCGCCCGCGCCCGCCACCTGAGCCGCGGCGCGCGCCGGTCGTGACGCGCCCGTTCGCCCTGCCGTCGCCGCGACTCGTGCTGCTCGCGTCCCTGCTCGCGCTCGCGGCGGCGCTCGGTGCGGCCCATGAGGCGCAGGCGCAGTCCCTGCAGCCGGTGCCGCCGCTCGAGGCGCGGGTCACCGACCTCACCGGCACGCTGACCGCCGCCCAGCAGGCGCAGCTCGAGTCGCGACTCGCCGAGTTCGAGTCGCGCAAGGGCGCCCAGGTCGCGGTGCTGATCGTCCCGACGGTGCGGCCCGAGGCCATCGAGCAGTACTCGATCCGCGTCGTCGACGCCTGGAAACTCGGCCGCGAGAAGCCGGACGACGGCGCGCTGCTGCTGATCGCCAAGGATGACCGCGAGCTGCGGATCGAGGTCGGCCGCGGGCTGGAAGGGGCGCTCACCGACCTGGTCAGCCGGCGGATCATCGACGAGACCATCCTGCCGCTGTTCCGGGCCGGCGACTTCGCCGGCGGCATCGCGGCCGGCGTCGACCAGATGATCCGCGTGATCGACGGCGAGCCGCTGCCCGAGCCGGACCGGGGCTGGGGCGGCGGCGCGGCGATCGGCGACCTCGTGCCGGTGCTGTTCGCGATCATCTTCTTCGCCTCGGTGATCCTGCGCGCGATCTTCGGTCGCGCCCTCGGCTCGATCGCCACCGGCGGCGTGGCCGGCTTCGCCGGCTGGGCGATCAGCCAACTGCTGCCGGTCGCGGTCGGCGCCGGCCTGTTCGCGTTCGTCGTCTCGCTGTTGATGGGCTTCGGCGGGGGCGGACGCTGGTCGAGCCGGCCGCATCACGGCGGATGGGGCGGGGGCGGGTTCGGTGGCGGCTTCGGCGGGGGTGGCTTCGGCGGCGGCGGCTTCGGCGGTGGTGGTTTCGGCGGCGGCGGCGGCAGCTTCGGCGGCGGCGGCGCGTCGGGTCGCTGGTAGGAGAGGGTGGTCGTGGACCTCATGCGCGCGCTGCGTCACCTGTTCGCGACCCGCTGGGGTACCCGGCGGCGCTTTCCCGGGCCGACGCTGGCGGCGATCGAGGCCGCGGTCCGCGACGTCGAGTCGCGCCACGCCGGCGAGATCCGCTTCGCGGTCGAGACCGCGTTCGACCTGCCGGAATTGTGGAGCGGCCTGGCGCCGCGCCAGCGGGCGCTCCAGGTCTTCGGGCAGCTCGGCGTCTGGGACACCGAGGGCAACAACGGCGTGCTGATCTACGTGCTGCTGGCAGACCGCGACGTCGAGATCGTCGCCGACCGGGCGATCGCCGGACGCGTCGGCCAGGCCGAGTGGGACGCGGTCTGTCGCGAGGTCGAGGACCATTACCGCGTCGGGCGGTTCACCGAGGGTTCGGTGGCCGCGGTGCAGGCCATCGGTCGCCTGCTCGCGAAGCATTTCCCTGCGCAGCGGGGCGACCGCGACGAGCAGCCGAACCAGCCCGTGCTGCTCTGAGGTCGGCGCGCCTGTAGCCATTCGGCGACGCTCGGGTACGACCACGCCCCGGTGGGGCGGTGCCATAATCCGCGGCATGAACGCTCGTATCGCTGCGCCGCTGCGCGCGGTCTCGCTGGTCCTGCCGGTGCTCCTGCTGTCGGCCTGCTCGCTGGTGAGTGCGCCCACGAAGCCCGTCGCGCCGGTCGAGCCGCCGCCGCCGCCGCCGGTCCCCGAGCCGGTCGCGACCCATCGCTACGAGATCGACCCGGAGCGCGACGACGTCGTCGGCGTGATCCAGGTGGTCAAGGCGAGCCACGAGGACACGCTGACCGACATCGCGCGCCGGTTCAACGTCGGCTACGAGGAGATCGTTCGCGCCAACCCGGGCGTCGACCCTTGGCTGCCGGGCGAGGGCCGCGAGATCGTCGTGCCGTCGCAGTTCATCCTGCCGAATGCGCCGCGCGAGGGGATCGTCATCAACTCCGCCGCGATGCGCCTGTTCTATTTCCCGAAGCGCAAGCCGGGCGAGAAGCAGGTCGTCTACACCCACCCGATCGGCATCGGCAAGGTCGGCTGGAAGACGCCCGAGGGCACGACCAAGGTCGTGCGCAAGGCCAAGGACCCGACCTGGCGCCCCGGCCCGGGCGTGCGCGCCGAGCACAAGAAGAACGGCGAGATTTTGCCGGCCGTCGTGCCGCCGGGCCCCGACAACCCGCTCGGCACCCGCGCGATGTACCTCGGCTGGTCGACCTACCTGATCCACGGCACCAACAAGCCTGCCGGCGTCGGCCTGCGCTCGAGCCACGGTTGCATCCGCCTCTTCCCCGAGGACGTGGAGTCGATCTTCGAGATGGTGCAGGTCGGCGAGAAGGTCACCGTGGTCAACCAGCCGTACGTGTTCGGCTGGCACGACGAGCAGCTCTACCTGCAGGCCTTCGACGTGCTCGAGGACGACCCGCGCGACTGGCAGAAGGCACAGAAGAAGCTGATCTCGAAGTCGCTCGCCCAGCGCATCCAGGCGCAGCTGAAGTCGCGTGCCGAGTCGATCAACTGGGACGCGGTCTCCCGCCTCGCGCACGACCCGCGCGGCATCCCGGTCTCGGTCTCGGCCGCCGATGCGAGCGTCGAGCAGGTGCTCGCCGCGGCGCCGCGCGTCCAGAACCGCGTGCCCGCCGGCGCCACCTGGGACGGCAAGTCGAACCTGCCGATGGACGAGCAGTCCTTCCAGCAGCTGGTCTCCGACAGCGATCCGGATGCGCCGGCCAGCGGCGCGCCGGCGCGGGGTGCGCCGCCGCGTACCTGAGCAGCCCGGCGTCGGTCCGCGCCGGCCATGCGCCGGGCGGCGCGGGCGCCCGGTTTCTTCCATACTGTCCGCATGCCTTCCCTCGTCCCGGGCGAGTTGCCCGTGGCGGGCGGCCGTGAGCGCCGCGGGCGCCTGCGGCGCCTGCCGTTGCTGATCGCCGCCGGCCTCGCGACCGGCGCGGCGGCGTCCGTGCCGCCGCGGGTCCATGCCGCCGGGCCCGGCGGCGACCCCACGGGCGCAGTGCCGTCCGTGGTCGCGGCCCGTGCGGACCCGCATTCGCTGGCGAACCTCGACGCGTTCCGCGTCCGCCACCTCGACCTCGCGCTGGACGTGGACTTCGTGCGCCAGCGCCTCTCCGGGACGGTCGACCTCGAGGTCGAGCGGCTCGACGCGGCGGCGACGGCCCTGGTGCTCGACAGCCACGACCTCGTCGTGCGCGAGGCGTGGTGGGTCGAGTCCGGTCGCGCGGTGCGCGCGGTCGCGTACTCGAAGGGTGCGCCGGTGCCCGGGCTCGGCGAACCGCTGCAGCTCGCCGTGCCGCCGGGCCCCGCCGGCGGCCGTTTCGTGGTGCGCATTTCCTACCAGACGTCCCCCGGGGCCGGCGGGCTGCAATGGCTCACGCCGGCGCAGACCGCCGGTCGCGTCGCGCCCTTCCTGTTCTCGCAGTCGCAGTCGATCTACGCGCGCACCTGGATCCCGCTGCAGGATTCGCCGGCGGTGCGCGCCACCTTCACGGCGCGCGTGCACGTGCCGCCGGGGCTGCGTGCCGTCATGGGCGCGAGCAATGCGCTCGCGACGCCCGCCGACGGCTGGTACCGCTTCGAGATGCCACAGCCGATCCCCTCGTACCTGATGGCGATCGCGGTCGGCCGCATCGACTACCGGGCCATCGGTCCGCGCACCGCGGTGTTCGCCGAGCCCGAGGTGGTGGAGGCTGCGGCGCGCGAGTTCGCCGACACCGAGCGGATGATCGAGGCCTGCGAGCGGCTCTACGGCCCATATCGCTGGGGCCGCTACGACCTGCTGATCCTGCCTCCCTCCTTTCCCTACGGTGGCATGGAGAACCCGCGGCTGTCGTTCGTCACGCCGACCCTGCTCGCCGGCGACCGCAGCCTCGTGTCGACGATCGCCCACGAGCTCGCGCATTCCTGGTCCGGCAACCTCGTGACCAATGCCCGCTGGCGCGACTTCTGGCTGAACGAGGGCTTCACGACCTTCCTCGAGCGGCGCATCGTCGGTGCGCTCTACGGCGCGCGGCGCGAGTCGATGGAGCAGGACCTCGGCCTGCAGTCGCTGCGCCGCGAGCTCGGCGAGCTCGCGCCGCGCGACCAGCTGCTGGCGATCGACCTGCGCGGCCGCAGCCCCGAGGAGGGCGTGACCGCCGTCGCCTACGAGAAGGGCCGGATGTTCCTCGACTGGGTCGAGTCGCGCCTCGGCGCCGCCGCGCTCGATCGGCTGCTGCGCGAGTGGTTCGAGGCGCATGCCTTCCAGTCGGCGACGACCGAGCAGTTCCGCGAGTTCCTGCTGGCGCGCGCCGAGGCCTCGCGACCCGGTGCGCTCGACCCGGCGCAGGTCGACGAGTGGCTGTACCGCCCGGGCTTGCCCGCATTCGCGGTGCTGAAGACCTCCGACGTGTTCGCCCGCGTCGACGCGCAGCGCGCCGACTGGCTCGCGGGCCGCTCCGGCCTCGCGCAGCTGCCGGCGAGCGGCTGGAGCGTGCAGGAGTGGCTGCACTTCCTCGATGGCATGCCGGCTGGCCTGCCCGGTGCGCGCCTCGCCGAGCTCGATGCGCAGTTCGCGCTGAACGGGGTGCGCAACGCCGAGATCGCGTTCAGCTGGCTGCGGCTCGCGATCCGCGCCGGCTACGAGCCGGCACGACCGCGGCTCGAGGAGTACCTGACGACGATCGGGCGTCGCAAGCTGATCCGCCCGCTCTACGAGGAGCTGATGAAGTCGCCGGACGGGCGCGCGTTCGCGCAGGCGGTCTACGCCAAGGCGCGGCCCGGCTACCACCCGATCGCCGTCGCCACGCTGGACCCGATCGTCCAGGGCAAGGCTGCGCCGTGACGGTGCGCGGCGCCGCGACGCCCGTCGCCTGCGTGCTCGCGATCCGCCCGGGAGACGCGGCATGGTGATGCCGGTCCAGGACGACAACCCGACGCGGATCCGCCCCTACGTCACCGGCACGCTGATCGCGGCCTGCGTGCTCGCCTTCCTGTGGCAGTTTTCCTCCGGGGGCAACGGCTTCGAGCGCAGCGTGTTCGCGCTCGGCGTGATCCCCTCCGTGCTGCTCGGCGAGTTCTCGCTGCCGCCCGAGCTCGACTGGGTGCCGCCGTGGGCGACGGTGGTGACCTCGATGTTCCTGCACGGCGGGCTCGGCCACCTGCTCGGCAACATGCTGTTCCTCTGGGTCTTCGGCAACAACGTCGAGGATGCGATGGGCCACGGGCGCTTCCTGGCCTTCTACCTGCTCTGCGGCGTCGCCGCGGTGTTCGCCCAGGTGCTGCCCGACCCGGGCTCGAACGTGCCCATGGTCGGCGCGAGCGGCGCGATCTCCGGCGTGCTCGGCGCCTACATGCTGCTGTACCCGCGCGCGCGCGTGCTGCTCGCGCTGCCACCGCCGTTCATCTTCATCACCATCGGCTGGTTCCGCGCCGTCTGGGTGCTCGCCGGCTGGTTCGCGCTGCAGCTGCTGATGGGGGCCGGCTCGCGTCCGCCCGAGGGCGAGGCCGGCGGCGTCGCCTTCGGCGCCCACGTCGGCGGCTTCGTCGCCGGGATGGTGCTGATCCCGCTGTTCAAGTCGGCCGACGTGCCGCTGTTCCGCCGCGAGTAGCCGCGCGGCCGCCAGTGGCCACGAGGGGCGCGGCGGCGGCACCGCAGCAACCGTGGCGGGGCGCGACATGCCGCTGTGCGGGAAGCGTGCTAGATTCCGCGCCACCTCAGCCCGGGCCCATCGTGGTAGAAGCGCTCCCGTCCGACCTCTATCCCGCGACGCTCCCCGACGCGGCGTCCCTCGCACCCGCGGGCTCGCAGGGCGCCATCGAGCGGGCGCCGACCGGCGTCACCGCCTTCGTGGGCCGCGCGCTCAAGGGCCCGGTCAACGAGCCGCGCATCGTCGAGAGCTTCGCCGACTACCAGCGCCTGTTCGGCGGCCTGTGGCAGCCGTCGACGCTCTCCTACGCGATCGAGCAGTTCTTCGAGAACGGCGGGCGGCGCGCCATCGTGGTGCGCGTCGCCAACGGCGGCCGTCCGCCGACGATCACGCTGCCGGCAGCCGGCGGCGGCGCGCTGCGGCTGGTCGGCCTCGCGCCCGGGTCGCGCGAGCACCTGCGCGCCTCGGTCGACTACGACGCGATTCCCGAGGACGAGCACGACCGCTTCAACCTGGTGCTGCAGCGGGTCGGCGGCCCGGGGCCGGCCTCGGGCCTGGTCGAGGAGCAGGAGAGCCATCGCCGCGTCTCGGTGCGGCCGGACGCGGGTCGCTACGTCGTCGACGTGCTGTCGCAGTCGCAGCTCGCGCGCGTGGTCGGCGCGCCGCCGGCGACGCGCCCGGAGCGGCCGCCGCCCGCGACCCCCGGCGGCATGGTCGGCTACCGCGTGGCCAACAACGACGGCGACGACGGCGTGGCGCTGACCGACTACGACCTGATCGGCTCGGCACAGGCTGGCACCGGGCTGTTCGCCCTGGCGCGCGCGCCGGCCTTCGCCCTGCTGTGCATCCCGCCGCTCGGCCGCGATCAGGACGTCGGCGCGAGCACGCTGCTGGTCGCGGCGCGCTTCTGCCGCGAGCGGCAGGCGCTGCTCGTCGTCGACCCGCCGCGCCAGTGGACGAGCCCGGCCGAGGCGCTCGCCGGCATGCGCGACTGGCCGTTCCGTGCCGACAATGCCGTGATGCACTTCCCGCGGATCCTGGCGCCCGACCGGCTGCGCGGCCGCGACGAGACCTTCGCCGCCTGTGGCGCCGTCGCCGGGATGCTGGCGCGCCTCGACGAGGCGGCGCCGCCCTGGAGCCCTGAGGATCGCGACGGCGTGATGCTGCGGCCGCGCTTCCGCCCGGCCTGCGCGGTCGACGACGCGCAGCGCGCGCGGCTGCTCCAGGCGGGCATCAACACCCTGTCGTCGATCCGCATCGCGCATCGCGAGCCGGGCAGCGCGCGCACGCTCGCCACCGGCAACACGGTGGCCACCGACTGGCGCTACCTGCCGGCTCGGCGCCTGGCGCTGTGCATCGGCCAGTCGGTCGTCGACGGTACGCGCTGGATGCTGCTCGCGCACAACGGCGAGCGCACCTGGCAGCGCGCCCGTGCCCAGGTCGAGGCACTGCTGGAGTCCTTCGCGCAGGAGGGCGCGTTCCCGGCCGACGCGGGCCAGCAGGAATACTTCGTGGTCTGCGACGCGCGGCTCAACGACGCCGCGGCGCTCGCCGCGGGCCGCGTCGCGCTGCTGTTCGGCTATGCCGCGGCGCGGCCCGGCGAGTACCACGCGTTCCTCGTCACGCACCGCAACGCCGGCAGCCAGGTGCGCAGCGTCTCGGTCAACCGCCTCGCCACGGCCGGGCGGCGGGTCGAGGAGGAGATCGAGACGGCGCTGCTGCGCGGGTTGTCCGCGGCGGCCGGCTGAGCGGCCGCTCAGGCGGCGTCGCGCCGCCCCTCGGATGCGCGCCGCGGCGCGGCCCGCGAGCGGCCCCGGCCGCGGTGCGCGTCGGCCGCGTCGCGCGGCGAGACGTACATCGTGATCACCGCGCGCACCACCTCCTCGCCGCGCGCGTCGACGACCGTGACCGGGACCCCGACGTTGCCCGCGTCCCCCCACTCGTTCTTGTCGAGCCGCGCGGTGGCGACGACGTCGCTGTCGGCCTTGCGCAGGTACTCGATGGTCATGCCGCGCGGGATCCAGCGCATCGAACCCGGGATCGTGACCTCGGTGACCATGCCGGCGACCAGTTCGCAGAGGTTGCCGATCGCCAGCGCATGCACGGTGCCGAGGTGGTTCTCGACTGCGCGGCGCTTCGGTATCGAGACGCGGCACACCGACGGCGCGAGCTCGACGAAGCGCGGCGCGATGGTCGCGAAGTAGGGTGCACGGCGGCACACCGCGCGCGCGAACAGCCAGCGCCCGAGGCGGCTGCCGGCGCGCTTCTGCCACTGCTGCAGGACGGGGGAGGCGGAGGTCGTGCTGGTCGTCGTCAGCCAGTCGATCTGCGCCGCTGGCGCAGGGGCGGAATCATCGACCATGGACCAAGTGCACCCTAGGGGAAGGCCTGAAGCCGGCCGGCACTCTAGTGCAGCGGCCGGGCCGGTTCAACCGCAAGCCGCGTTCACGCGCACTCGTCGGCGCGACCGCAGGCGCCGCCGCCCGGCGTGAGGATCTCGATCGCGTCGCCCGCGCCGACGCGGAAGGCTGCGCAGGCGGGCAGCGTCTCGATCTGCCCGTCGGCACGGACGAGGGTCGTGACCCCGGGCGCGCCGGCGCCACCGCCGTCGAGCCCGGCAGCACGGGTGGCGCGGCGGTTGGCCAGGATCGCGCCCTCGAGCGGCGCACGGAACTCGATCCGCCGCCGCGCGCCGTCGCCGCCGCGCCAGCGCCCGCGGCCGCCGGAGCCGCGCCGCACCGCGAACTCGCGTACCCGCACGGGGAAGCGCTGTTCGAGGATCTCGGGGTCGGTGAGCCGCGAGTTCGTCATGTGCGTCTGCACCGCGTCGCCGCCCTCGAAACCGCGGCCCGCGCCCGCGCCGCCGGCGATCGTCTCGTAGTACTGCAGCCCCGCGTCGCCGAACGTGAGGTTGTTCATCGTGCCCTGCGAGCCGGCCAGCACCCCGAGCGCGGCGTAGAGCGCGTCCACGACCACCTGCGAGGTCTCGACGTTGCCGGCGACCACCGCGCTGCCCGGCGGCGGGTCGAGCAGCGAACCTGCGGGCACGACGATCTCGAGCGGCGCGAGGCAGCCCTCGTTCAGCGGGATGGGCCGCTCGACCAGCGTGCGGAACACGTACAGGACCGCGGCCGTCACGACGGCGCGCGGCGCCTGGAAGTTGTGCGGGCCCGCAGGCGAGGTGCCCGCGAAGTCGATCCGCGCACGCCGCGCCAGCGGGTCGAGCGCGACCTCGACGACGATGCGCGGCCCGGCGTCGAGCGCGAGGCTGGCCCGGCCGCGGCGCGGGCCGAGCGCGGCGATGGCGGACTCGACGGCCTGCGCCGCGTTCGCCTGCACGGCCTGCATCGCCTCGCGCAGGGTGGCGACGCCCCACTCGGCGCAGGCCCGCTGCAGTTCGGCGGCGCCGCGCGCGTTGGCCGCGAGCTGCGCGCGCAGGTCGGCGACGTTCTGGTCCGGGTTGCGCGCCGGCCAGCGCGCGCCCGCGAGGACCTGCCGCAGCTCGGCCTCGCGCAGCGTGCCGGCGGCGACCAGCTCGAAGTCCTCGAACAGCACGCCTTCCTCGTCGACCGTGCGGCTGAACGGCGGCATCGAGCCCGGCGTGATGCCGCCGATGTCGGCGTGGTGCGCGCGCGAGGCGACGAAGAACGTGGGCCCGGTGTCGCCGGCTCCCGCGGCGAACACCGGGCTGACGAGCGTCACGTCGGGCAGGTGGGTGCCGCCGTGCCAGGGGCTGTTGACCATCCAGGCGTCGCCCGGTCGCATCCGGCCGCGGCGCGTCGCGAGCAGCGCGCGCACCGTCGCGCCCATCGAGCCGAGGTGGACCGGGATGTGCGGCGCGTTCGCGACCAGGCGGCCGTCGGCATCGAACAGTGCGCAGGAGAAGTCGAGGCGTTCCTTGATGTTGACCGACTGCGCCGTGCGCCGCAGGACCTCGCCCATCTGCGTCGCCACGTGGGTGAACAGGCCGTGGTACACCTCGAGCCGGGCGGGATCGCCGGCTCGTGCCGCCGGCCGCGTCCGGGCCGCCGTGGCTCCGGCGCGCACGGCCCGCAGCGCGCCCCCGGCGAGGCGCTCGACGCGCCAGCCGGGCTCGACGACGAAGGTGGAGTGCGGCTCGACCAGCAGTGCGGGCCCGTCGAGCGGTCCCTGCAGCGACCCGGGCGCGACCACCGGCACCTCGCGCCAGCCGTCGAACCAGGCACGGGTCGATGCGGGCCGCGACGCGCGCGGCGCGCCGTCTCCGCGGGGCTCCGCAGCGGCAGGCTCGTCCGGGGGCCCGGCGTCGCCGGCCGCCGCGGCGCGCCAGCGTGCTTCGACGCGGACTGCCGCGATCTCGATGCGCGAGGCGTCGGCGTCGTAGCCGAAGCGCGCGCGGTGCAGCGCGCGGAACCCCTGCCGCAGTGCCGCGGGCGAGTCGCCCTGGACGTCGAGCGTGGCCTCGCCCTGGCCGTCGCGCAGTTCGTGCACCGCGATGCTGTCGGCAGTGCCGCGGCCCGGCGGCGCGACCGGCAGCGCCGACAGGGCCTCGGCCCGCAGCGCCCCGAGAAGCTCGGCGGCCGCTGCGAAACCCGCCGCATCGAGCGGCCGCTGCACGCCGCGGCGCCGCGTCTCCACCCAGTCGGCCGTGCCGATCCCCCAGGCCGACAGCACGCTCGCCAGCGGGTGCACGATCACGCGTCCGAGGCCGCTCGCCTCGGCGACGCGACAGGCATGCTGCCCGGCCGCGCCGCCGAAGGCGAACAGGGTGAAGCCGCCCGGGTCGACCCCCTGCGAGATCGCGACGTGCCGGATCGCGGCGGCCATCGCTGCCACCGCGACGTCGAGGAACCCGGCGGCGAGCCGCACCATCGCGTCGGCATCGATCGCCGCAGCATCGATCGCCGCGACGCCGGCCGCGGCGTCGATGCCGTCGGAGACGCCTGCCGCGAGCGTCGCGAGCGCGCGCCGTGCGGCCACGACGTCGATCCCGGCGTCGTCTCGAGGGCCGAAGACGCGGGGCATCGTCGCGGGCGACAGCCGGCCGAGCACGACCTGCACGTCGGTGAGCGTCGCGGGGCCGCCGCGCCCGTAGCAGGCCGGCCCCGGGCGGGCGCCGGCCGACTCCGGCCCGACGACGCACCGGCCGTCGCGCAGCGCGAGGATTGAGCCACCGCCGGCGGCGATGGTGTGCACGTCGAGCATCGGCACGGCGAGGCGTGCGCCCGCGATCCGGTGCTCGAAGCGGCGCGCGAAGCCGCCGTCGTACAGTGACACGTCGGTGGAGGTGCCGCCCATGTCGAACCCGATCAGCCGCGGCTCGCCGAGCGCCGTGCCGAGGCGCGCCATGCCCGCCAGGCCGCCGGCCGGCCCGGAGAGCACGCTGGCCGCAGGACGGAACCCGTCGGGCGCCGTCAGGCCGCCCGAACTCTGCATGAAGTGCAGCGAGGCGCGCGGCGCGAACGCCGCCAGCTGCGCGGCGAGCCGGCCGACGTAGGCCCGCAGCGTGCTGCCGAGCCGCGCATCGAACACCGTGGTGTCGCCGCGCGGCACCAGCCGCGGCAGCGGCGCGAGCTCGTGCGACACCGACACCTGCGCGAAGTCGATCTCGCGCGCCAGTGCCGCGACCGCACGCTCGTGCGCCGGGTGGCACCAGCCGTGCAGGAACGCGATCGCGACTGCGTCGCAGCCTGCGGCACGCGCCGCGCGCAGCGCCGCCCGCACGCGCGCCGGGTCCGGCGACTCGAGCACGCTGCCGTCGGCGTCGATCCGCTCGTCGACCTCGACGACGTGGCGGTAGAGCGGCGCCGGCCGCTGCACGTGCAGTGCGAACAGGTCGGGCCGGTCCTGCTGGCCGATCCACAGCGCGTCGCCGAAGCCGCGGGTGGTGACCCAGGCGACGCGGCTGCCGCGGCCCTCGAGCAGCGCATTGGTCACGACCGTGGTGCCGACCTTCACCGCGCCGACCGCGTCCGGCGCGGCGCCGGCGGCGGCGAGGATCGTGCGCGCGGCGTCGAGCCCCGGGTCGACGTCGTCGGGTGCGGCGGGGGCCGAGGGGACCTTGCGCACCACCAGCCGACCGTCCGGCGCCGCGCCGATCACGTCGGTGAACGTCCCGCCGCGGTCGATCCAGAATTCCCAGTTCGCTGACACAGGCGCTATCGTAGGCAAATCCTCAGCGCCGAGGTCGTCGCCGGCATGCCGAGACCACACGTCGAGTTCCTCCACGCCCAGCAGCTGCCCTGGGTGGCGGCGCCGTTCCCGGGCGCCGGCTGGCGTGACGTCGAGGCGAAGGTGCTGAGCCGCGATCCGGGCAGCGGCGCCTGCTCGGCGCTGCTGCGCCTGCCGGCAGGCTTCGCGCGCGGCAGGCATGCGCTGGCCGCCGCACAGGAGTGGCTGGTGATCGACGGCGCCATGCAGCGCGGCGCGCTGCGCTACGGCCTGGACGACTACGCCTGGCTGCCCGCGCGCCATGCGGCCGGCGGCTGGTCGAGCGCCGGCGGCGCGGTGCTGCTGGCGTTCTTCGACCGCGAACCCGGGTGGCTCGACCTTGCCGGTGCGGCCGCGGCCCCGTCCGGCCCGGACGCCGCGGACGCGCTGCCCGGCGCGGCGCCGATCGAACGGATCGCGACCCACGACCTGCCCTGGACGAGCCACGACATCGACCCCGCCGTGCAGTTCCTGCGCCTGACCCACAAGGTGCTGCGCCACGTGCCCGCGACCGGCGAGAAGACCCTGCTGCTCTCGACCGGGGCGCAGACCCACCCGCGCGACTGGCGCGAGGCGCGGCTCGCCCACGACTGCGTCGAGGAGATGTACCTGCTCGGCGGCGACATCATCGGCGAGCGCGGCGTCATGTACGAAGGCGCCTACTTCTGGCGCCCGGCCGGACAGTGGCACGGGCCGTTCGGCTCGCGCCGCGGCAGCCTGTCGCTGATCCGCTTCTGCGAGGGTCGGCACCACAACATCTGGTCGGACGACGTGCAGCCGTTCACGCTCGAGCCGGCGCACGCGCCGGAGCTGCCGCCCGCGTTGCGCGGCGTCGCGGGTGCCGCCTGGCAGCCGCCGCGCTATTGAAGCCGCCGCGGCAGCGCCCGCGTCCGCCCGACGTGCTGCCCGAGCGGCCGCCGTTCACGACGATCTGGCGCGCGGTGGCCGCGATCCCGCCGGGCGAGTGGGCGAGCTACGGCGAGGTGGCGCGCCGCGCCGGCCTGCCGCGCGGCGCGCGGCTGGTCGCGTTCGCGCTGAAGCGTGCACCCGATTCGGCGCGCCTGCCGTGGCACCGGGTGGTCGCGGCCGGCGGCCGCATCGCCTTCCCGGCCGGCTCGCGCGCGGCGGCCGAGCAGGCACGGCGCCTCGCGCGCGAAGGCCTGCGCGTCGCGGGCGGCCGGATCCGCGGCGCTGGATGCCCTGCTGTGGCGGCGCGATGGCGGGTGACACCGCGCTTCCCTAGAATCCCGCTTCCCGTCACCGCGGATCGACACTCTTGGCCAAGCCCCGTTACTGCGTGTTCTCCCACGGCAAGGATTCCGAGCCCTGGGGCAAGAAGATCATCGCGATGGCCGAGACCGCGCGCAGCGAGGGCTACACGGTCGAGTCCATCGACTACCGCGGCATCGACACGGTCGAGGGCCGGATCGCGAAGCTGGTCGAGGGCTGCAAGAACCTGCAGGGCGACCTCGTCCTCGTGGGCTCGAGCCTCGGCGGCTACGTCTGCACGTCCGCGGCCTCGTTCCTGCACGCGCGCGGCGTGTTCCTGCTCGCGCCGGCGCTCTACCTCGACGGGCTCCCGCCGCTGCGGCCGCGCGTCGTCGACTGCCCGGTCGAGCTGGTGCACGGCTGGCGCGACGACGTCGTGCCGCTCGAGCACAGCATGCGCTTCGCGCGCGAGTACGGCGCCGCGCTGCACGTGCTCGAGGACGACCATCGCCTGCACGGCTCGATCCGCCGCATCAAGCACCTGTTCGAGTTCTTCCTGATCTCGGTCGACCTGCCGCCCGAACTCGTCGCCTGAGGCCGCGGCGGCGGCGCGCGGTGCCCTGGACCGCGAAGCGGCCGCGGCCGGGCAGTGCGGGCATGTGCGGGACCGCACCAGCGGCTACACTCCGCGCCGTGCCGTTCCCGACCCTCCCGACGCGCGTCCGACGCGGATGAACCCGCTGCTGCGCAGCCTGCTGTCGCTCTGGGTCCGCATCGAGGTGCGGCCCGAGGAGTCGATCGCGCGCATCGGGACGGTGCCCGCCGCTCCGGTCTGCTACGTGATGGAACGCCGCAGCCGTGTCGACCTCGGTGCGCTCGAGATCGCCTGCGGCCGGCACGGCCTGCCGCCGCCCGGCGGCCGGATCCTCGGGCGTGGCGGCCGCGCGGTCGGCGCCGCGCTGCCGCTGCTGCGCCAGCGCGGCCTGTTCGACGCCCGCATCGAGCGTCGCCCGCCGCCGGCCCTCGCCGCGATGATAGAGGCGGTGCGCGCCGATCCCGGCTTCGACGTGCGCCTCGTCCCGGTCGCCGTCTACTGGGGCCGCGCGCCGCAGAAGGAGGGGTCGTGGCTGCGCCTGCTGCTGTCGGAGAACTGGGCGCTCGGCAGCAGCCTGCGCAAGGCGCTGCAGGTGGTGTTCAACGGCCGCTTCACGATGCTCGAGCTCGGCGAGCCGCGCAGCCTGCGGTCGCTGCTCGATCCAATCCTGCCCGCACCCGAGCAGTCGGCGCGCCTGGCGCGCGAGATGCGCGCGCGCTTCCGCCGCCAGCGAGCCTCGCGCATCGGTCCCGATCTCTCGCACCGGCGCACCATCGTCGCGCGCGTGCTGAGCACCCGCGCGGTGCGGGCCGCGGTCGCCCAGGAGATGCGCGAGCGCAAGCTCGAGCGTCGCAAGGCGCTGCTGGTGGCACGCGGCTACGCCGAGGAGATCGCCGCCAACTACTCGCACGCCTTCGTGACGTTCATGGAGGGCCTGCTGACGCGGCTCTGGAACCGCCTCTACGACGGCGTGGTGTTCGGGCACGTCGAGACGCTGCGCGAGGCCACGCGCGACGACCGCGAGATCGTGTTCGTGCCCTGCCATCGCAGCCACATGGACTACCTGCTGCTGTCCTACGCGATCTACCGCCAGGGCTACGCCATCCCGCACATCGCCGCGGGCATCAACCTCGACATCCCGCTCGTCGGCCGTTTCCTGCGCAAGGGCGGGGCGTTCTTCATCCGCCGCAGCTTCGGCGGCAACGCGCTCTACACCGTCGTCTTCATGAAGTACCTGGCGACGATCATGGGCCGCGGCCACTCGATCGAGTACTTCATCGAGGGCGGCCGCTCGCGCACGGGCCGGCTGCTGCAGCCGCGCACCGGCATGCTGTCGATGACCGTCCGCAGCTACCTGCGCGACCCGAAGCGCCCGGTGGTGTTCCTGCCGGTGTACTTCGGCTACGAGCGCGTCGTCGAGGCCGGCACCTACATCGGCGAGCTCTCCGGCCGGCCCAAGCAGAAGGAGAGCATCCTCGACCTGCTGCGCTTCCGGCGCGTGCTGCGCGAGAAGTTCGGCCGCGTGCACGTCAACCTCGGCGAGCCGATCCACCTCGACGGCCTGCTCGACCGCTTCCAGCCCGGGTGGCGCGGGCAGCGCTTCGACGAGGACACGCGCGCCGGCTGGGTGAGCCGACTGGTCGACGATCTCGCGACCCGCATCATGTGCCACATCAACGGCGCCGCGGCCGTCACGCCGATCAACCTGCTGGCCGTGACCCTGCTGGCGACGCCGCGTCGCGCGATGGCGGTGGCCGACCTCGAGCGCCAGGTCGACTTCTACCTCGCACTCCTGCGCGACGCGCCGTACGGCGCACGCATGACGCTGACGCCGCTGTCGGCGCCCGAGGTCATCTCCTACGGCGAGTCGATGAAGGTGCTGCAGCGCCAGGCGCACAAGCTCGGCGACGTCGTGCGCATGGGCGACGAGTCCGCGGTGCTGATGACCTATTACCGCAACAACGTGCTCCACCTCTTCGCCCTGCCGTCGCTGATCGCCTGCGCGTTCATCAGCAACGCGGAGGTGCCGGCCGCCGACATCCAGCGCCTGGTGTGGCGGATCTACCCGTACGTCGCCACCGAACTCTTCCTCAAGTGGACCGAGGAGGAACTGCCCGGCGCGGTCGACGCGATGCTCCAGGCACTCGCTCGCCAGGGCATCCTCGAGGCGGCGGACGACGGCCTGGCGTGGCGTCGCCCGCCGCCGACCTCGCCACGCGCGGTGCAACTCTCGCTGCTCGCGCAGTCGACGATCCAGACCATCGAGCGCTACTACCTCGCGATCGCGCTGCTGATCCAGGCCGGCAGTGGCGTGCTCACCGCCAAGGGCCTCGCCGAGCGCTGCCAGCTGATGGCGCAGCGCATCGCGATGCTGTACGGCTTCGACTCGCCCGAGTTCTCCGACCGCGCGCTGTTCGACAACTTCATCGCGCTGCTGACCGAGCGGCAGGTGCTGCAGGCGGGCGAGGGCGGCAAGCTGCAGTTCGACGAGGTGCTCGGGCGGGTCGCTGCCGACGCCGAGTACGTGCTCTCCGAGCAGATCCGCCACAGCATCCTGCAGGTCACCCACGCCTGAGTGCGGCGGGCCACGCCCGCGCGCGTTTTGCGTTGCAAGAAGCCGGCGGCGCCGCACGTCGCGTGGAGGCCACTGCTATACTCGACGCGACGGACGGGACTACCGATCTGAGGGGACCGAGCAGACTCCCGCGCGCCGCCACCATTCGTCGTGGCCACCCCGCCCGGGATCCCGCAACCTGACTTGGGGGGGTCGACATGGATGCTTCCGTTTCACGCCCGCTGCGCGTCCTGGCGCTCGCCGGCGCCGCGGCGTGCCTCGTGCCGCAGGCCGCCGCGGTCGAGTTCTCCAACGAGTCGGGCAGCTTCACCGGCAGCTGGGACACCACGCTCTCCTACGGCCAGGCCTGGCGCATCGAGTCGCGCGACTGTCGGCTGGTCGCCACCGCCAACGGCGGCTGCGGGCGGTCGCCGAACATCGACGACGGCAACCTCAACTACGACACCGACATGTACAGCGCGGCTTTCAACGTGCTGACCGAGCTGTCGCTGAACTACCGGCAGGTCGGTGCCTTCGTGCGCGCCGCCGCCCTCTACGACCGGGCGGCCGACGACGGCCCGACCGACCGCACGCCGCTGTCGCGCTCCGCGCGCGACCTCGTCGGCAACTATCTCCGGCCGCTCGACGCCTTCGTCTATGGGCGCTTCGACCTCGGCGGGATGCCCGGCGAGCTGCGCCTCGGCCGCCAGGTCGTCAGCTGGGGCGAGAGTACCTTCATCCAGAATGGCCTGAGCATCCTCAACCACTTCGACGTCGCGGCGCTGCGCGTCCCCGGTGCCGAGCTGCGCCAGGCCTTCCTGCCGCAGGAGATGGTCAACCTCACGCTGCAGTTCAACGACCGCTGGAGCGCCCAGGCGCTCTACATCACCGACTGGAACCCGGTCTTCCCCGAACCCACCGGCAGCATGTTCTCCACCACCGACTTCGCCGCCAACGGCGGCGAGCGGGTGTTCCTCGGGTTCGGCGCCTTCTCCGACCAGGGTGTCGACTTCCGCCCGCTCGGCGGCACGCTGATCCGGGACTTCCAGGGCGTGCGGCGCGCCGCCGACCGGCGGCCCGACGACGACGGCCAGTTCGGCGTCGCGCTCCGCTACTTCGCGCCCGAGGTCAACTACGGCACGGAGTTCGGCCTCTACTTCATGAACTACCACAGCCGCCTGCCGCTCGTGTCGGGCCGCACCGGCACGGCCGCGGGCGTCGCCAATGCCTGGGGCGCCGCCAACGCCGCGCAGGCCGCGGCGCTCGGCCTCGCGGGCGGCCTGCCGCCTGCGGCCGCGATCGCCGCCGCGGCGCAGGCCGGGCTCGCGGCCTCGCGCAGCAATGCGCTGCGCTTCGTCGGCGACGTGTCGCTGGCGCAGCTGACCGAGTACGCCACGATCGCCGCGCGCACGCTGCTCGCCGGCGGCGGCGCGGCGGGCGTCGGCGTGCAGGCCACCAACCTCGCGACCCACGAGTACGCGCAGACCGCGCGCTACTTCCTGGAGTATCCCGAGGACATCCAGATGATCGGCCTGTCGTTCAACACGCAGTTCCAGACCGGCGGCGTCGCGCTGCAGGGCGAGCTCACCTACCGCAAGGACGTGCCGCTGCAGTACGACGACGTCGAGCTGCTGTTCGCGGCGCTGACGCCGTTCGAGGCCGGCCTCGGGCTGCTGAACGCGATGGCACCGGTCGGCACGCCGCTGTCGGCGTTCGCGCCGCCGCCCTGCGCCGCGACCAACCCGGCGGCGGCCAACACGCTGAACGCCTGCAACCAGCTGGGCCGCTTCGGTGTCGAGCAGGACGTGCGCGGCTGGGGCCGGCACGACGCCTGGCAGGCGCAGTTCACCGCGACCCGCACCTTCACCAACGTGCTGAAGGCCGCGCAGCTGGTGGTGGCCTTCGAGGGCGCGGTCTCGCACATCGCCGACCTGCCGAGCAAGATCTCCGGTGGCCCGGCCGGCCGCGGCCTGCGCTACAACGGTCCCGGCACCTCGGTGTCGGGCAACGCCGAGCTCGCCTCGCGTCACTTCGGCGAAGTCGAGCCGCTGAGTCGCTTCGCCGACTCGACTTCCTGGGGCTACCGCCTCGCGGGGCGCCTCGAGTATCCGGGACTGATGGGCCCGTGGAACGTGGTGCCGCGCTTCGCGTGGCAGCACGACGTCTCGGGCACCACGCCCGGTCCCGCCGCCAACTTCATCGAGGGCCGCCGCGCGCTGACGCTCGGCGTCTCGGCCAACCTGCTCGCACGCTGGGAGGTCGACCTCAACTGGACGACCTTCGGCGGCGCCGGGCGCTTCAACGACATCAACGACCGCGACTTCATCGCCACCACCGTCAAGTTCGCGTTCTGAGCCACGGACGAGCGCACCCGAGTTTCGGAGGACCGAGCCACCATGACCCAGAAAGCCCTGCTGCTCGCCTGCGGCGCCGTGCTCGCCGCGCTCGCCACGGCGCCGGCGTCGTCTGCCATCCCCGCGGCCGATGCCGCCAAGCTCGGCGGCGAACTGACGCCGCTCGGTGCCGAGAAGGGCGCCAACGCCGCCGGCACGATCCCGGCGTGGGAGGGCGGCCTCGACTCCGCCGCCAAGGCCGGCGTCGCCGAGCTGCGCCAGGCCGCCCACCACCCGGATCCGTACGCGGGCGACAAGCCGCTGTACACGGTCACGCGGGCCAACATGGCGCAGTACGCCAACGTGCTGACCGAGGGCCACAAGAAGCTGCTGCAGGCCTACCCGACGTTCAAGATGAACGTCTATCCCACGCGGCGCAGCGCCGCGGTCCCGCAACGCATCTACGATGCGACCCGGCGCATCGCGACCACCGCGCAGCTCGCGCCCGGTGGCAACGGCGTCGTGAACGCCGGCGAGGGCATCCCCTTCCCGATCCCGAAGGAAGGTGTCGAGGTCTTCTGGAACCACGTGCTGCGGTACCGGGGCGATTCGATCGCGCGCGTCATCGGCCAGGCGCCGGTCACGGCGAGCGGCGCCTACACGATGGTCAAGTTCAAGGACGAGACCTTCGTCGCCTACAGCGCCCCCGGCGCGAAGTCCGAGAACCTCGACAACGTCATCGCCTATTTCTTCCAGGAGACGATCGCCCCCGCGCGCCTCGCCGGCGAGATCCTGCTGGTGCACGAGACGCTCGACCAGTCGAAGGAGAACCGCCGCGCCTGGATCTACAACCCCGGGCAGCGCCGCGTGCGCCGCGCGCCGGACGTCGCCTTCGACAACCCCGGCACCAACTCCGACAACCTGCGCACGGCCGACCAGTTCGACATCTACAACGGCAGCCCGCAGCGCTATGCCTGGAAGCTGGTCGGCAAGAAGGAGATGCTGGTCCCGTACAACAGCTACAAGCTCCACCAGCCGACCCTGAAGTACAACCAGGTCCTGCAGAAGAACCACGTCAATCCCGACCTCACCCGCTACGAGCTGCACCGCGTCTGGGTGGTCGACTCGGTGCTGAAGCCCGGCACCAGCCATCTCTACAAGCGGCGCACCCTGTACGTCGACGAGGACAGCTGGCAGATCCTGGTCGTCGACTGCTACGACAGCCGCGACCAGCTCTACCGCGTGCAGGAAGGCCACGTGATCCAGTTCTACTCGGTGCCGACGCTCTGGACCGCGCTCGAGGTCGTGATGGACATGTCCAACGGCCGCTACCTCGCCCTCGGCCTCGACAACGAGGAGCCGCGCAGCCGCGACTTCGGCATCAAGCGCTCGCCGGCCGACTACCAGCCGAACGCGCTGCAGCGCCGGGGCGTGCGCTGAGCGGGTGCGGATGCACCGCGACACCGGGGATCCCGCGTGCCGAGCGTCGATCCGGCCGCGGCGTCCCGCCCGGCTGGTGCGGCTCGCATGGCTGCTCGCCGGCTACCCGCTGGCCCTGGCCCTGGCCGTGTCCCCGGCCCTCGTCCCGGTGTCGGCCCAGCCAGCGCCGGTGGCCGTCGCGCAGGTGGGGGGCGCTGCCTCGCCGCCGCCCGATGCTGCCAGCGGTGACCGGCGCACCGCCGACCTGCTCGACCGGCCGGCACGGGTCGCGCCGGTCGCCACGCGCTCGCTGCTGCTCGACGTCGAGCGCGCCGGCCAGCGCCTGGTCGCGGTGGGCGAGCGCGGCCACGTCCTGCTGTCCGACGACGACGGGCGCAGCTGGCGCCAGGCGCGCCTCGTCCCGAGCCGCACGATGCTCACCGCAGTCGCGTTCGCCGACGAGCGCCGCGGCTGGGCGGTCGGCCACGACGAGCTGATCCTGCACACCCGCGACGGCGGCGAGACCTGGTCGCGCCAGCACTGGGCGCCCGAGTCGCAGCAGCCGCTGCTCGACGTCTGGTTCGCCGATGCGGCGCGCGGCTTCGCGGTCGGCGCATACCAGACCTTGCTCGCCACGACCGACGGTGGCGCGAGCTGGACCCGCAGGCCGTTCGAGCCGGCACCGCTGCCGCGCAGCGGGCCGCCGGACCCCGACCAGGAGTTCGCGCCCGAATACCACCTGAACGCGATCGCCGGGCAGGGGTCGCGCCTGTGGATCGCCGCCGAGGCCGGCCAGCTCTACCGCTCCGACGACGGCGGCGCGAGCTGGCGCTCCCTGCCCTCGCCCTACGGCGGCTCGTTCTTCGGGCTGTTGCCGCTGTCCGCCGAGGCGGTGCTGGCGTTCGGCTTGCGCGGCAACCTCTACCGCAGCGACGACGGCGGCGAGGCCTGGCGCAAGCTCGAGACCGGGACCACCGCGATGCTCACCGACGGCGTCGCGCTCGGCGGCGGGCGGCTGGCGATCGTCGGGCTCTCGGGCACGGTGCTGCTCTCCGCGGATGCGGGCGAGACCTGGCGCCTGCGCCAGCAGCCCGACCGGCGCGGCCTGGGCGCGGCCCTGCTCGCCGCTGACGGCGCGCTGGTCGCGGTCGGCGAGGAGGGCGTGCGGCGGATCGCGCTCGATGGCGAGTCCGCCGGTGGTGCACCCGGGGGCGCCCGGTGAGCCCGACGCCGTTCTCGGCGCGGATGGAGAAGTTCATCTTCTCGAACCGCGGCCTGATCATCGCCACCTTCGCGCTGGTCACCGTGGCGATGCTGTTCTCCGTGGTCCGCGGCCTGCGCATCGACGCCTCGTTCACGAAGCAGCTGCCGCTCGAGCACGAGTACATGCAGACCTTCGTGAAGCACCAGGCGGAGTTCGGCGGCGCGAACCGCGTGCTGATCGCCCTGGTCGCGCGCGACGGCAACATGTTCACGCCCGAGTTCTTCGCGGCCCTGAAGACCGCCACGGACCGCGTGCTGGTGATGGACGGCATCGACCGCGGCCGCGTCCAGTCGCTGTTCACGCCGAACGTGCGCTACATCGAGGTCGTCGAGGACGGCATCCAGGCCGGAAACGTCGTCGACGCCGAGTTCCAGCCGACGCCCGAGGCGCTGGCCGCGGTACGCGAGAACATCCTCAAGGCCGGCATCGTCGGGCGGCTGGTGGCCAACGACTTCTCCGGCGCGCTGGTCAGCGCGATCGTGCTCGAGCAGGACGCCCAGGGCCGGCCGGTCGACCCGATCGCGGTCGCCGAGCGCCTCGAGCGCGAGGTGCGCGACGCGATCGCAGGGCAGGGCGAGGGCGAGGCGCCGGGCCAGGGCGCGGGCGCCAGCGGCATCGACGTGCGGGCCGCTGCCGGGCCGATCGACGTGCACATGATCGGCTTCGCCAAGGTGATGCACGACATCGCCTCGGGGGCGCTGTCGGTGATCCTGTTTGCCGTGGTGACGCTGCTGCTGACCTTGCTGTTCGTCTGGATCCACACCCAGTCGATCCGCGTCGCAGTGGTGCCGGTGATCTGCTCGGTGGTCGCCGTGGTCTGGCAGCTCGGCGCGCTGGTGGCGCTCGGCTACGGCATCGATCCGCTGGGGCTGCTGGTGCCCTTCGTGATCTTCGCCATCGGCGTCAGCCACGGCACGCAGAAGGTCAGCGCCGTCAAGGAGGCGGTGTTCGACGGGCTCGACGCCGAAGGAGCGGCGCGGCTCACCTTCCGCCAGCTGCTGGTCCCGGCGATCGTCGCGCTGCTCTCGGACCTGGTGGGCTTCGTCACCATCCTCTACATCCCGGTGCAGGTCATCCAGGAGATGGCGATCACCGCGAGCCTGGGCGTCGCGGTCGTGATCCTGACCGACCTGGTGCTCCTGCCGGTGCTGGTGTCCTTCGTGAAGTTCGATCCCGGCTACCGCGACCGCGTCGAGCGGCGTACGGCACTTCAGGATCGCTGGTGGCGCAGCCTGTCGGTGATCACCGAGAAGGGCCCCTCCGCCGCGATCATCGGCGTGGCGGCGGTGCTCGGCGTCGTCGGCTACCTCGTGGGCAGGGGCGCGGTGATCGGCGACACGACGGCCGGCGTGCCGGAGCTGCGCCCCGACTCGCGCTACAACCTCGACAGCCAGGTGATCACCCGCGAGTTCGCGATCGGCGTCGACATCCTCACGGTGATCGTCGAGACGCAGGAACCCGCCTGCGTCAGCCACGGGCTGATGAAGTCGATCGACGACTTCTCGTGGCAGATGCAGAACGTCGAGGGCGTGCAGCAGGTGATCTCGCTGCCACTCGTGGCCAAGCAGGCGATCGCCGGCTGGAGCGAGGGGTCGCTGAAGTGGCGCGAGATTCCGCGCAATCCCGACCAGCTCACCCAGTCGACACGCTACATCGAGACCAGCACGGGCCTGCTGAACGCCGACTGCGACGTGGTGCCGGTGATGCTGTTCCTGGCCGACCACCGCTCCGAAACCATTGCGCGCGTCGTCGCAGCGGTCAAGGCCTGGCGCGACGAGAATCCGGTCGAGGGCGCCGCCTTCCGCCTCGCCACCGGCAACGTCGGCGTGATGGCGGCCACCAACGAGGAAGTGAAGCGCACCGAGTTCCCGATCCTCTTCGGCGTGTTCGCCGCGGTGATCGCGATGTGCCTGCTCACCTTCCGCTCGGTGGTGGGGGCGGTGCTGGTGTTCGTCCCGCTGGCGCTGGTCTCGGTGCTGGCCTATGCCCTGATGGCCACGGTCGGGATCGGCCTGAAGATCACGACGCTGCCGATGGTCGCCCTCGGCGTCGGCATCGGCGTCGACTACGGCATCTACCTCTTCAGCCGCATGCAGGAGTTCCTGAAACAGGGCCTGCCGGTGCGCGAGGCCTTCGAGAAGACGATGCGCGTGACCGGCGCGTCGATCATCTTCACCGGCATCACCCTGGGGATCGGCGTGGTCACCTGGATCTTCTCGCCGCTGCAGTTCCAGGCCGACATCGGCAAGCTGCTGACCTTCATGTTCCTGGTGAACATGATCGGCGCGATCGTGCTGCTGCCGGCGCTCGCGACCTGGCTGGTCAGGCCCTCGCCACTGCCGCCAGCCGGCCAGGGCCAGTTCGCGTCCGCGGGCGGCGACGCGTCGCGCCATTCTGGCGCGCGCATGCGCTAGGTGCGTTCAACGACAACCTGCTGAAGAACGGCCTGATGGTCATCGCGGCCTAGCCAGGAACGCGGCTCAGGACCATCGACCCGCGCCGGCTCGCCAACCTCGGGAGCGGCCTGCTTGTGCTGCCCTACCTGCCAATCCCGGGCCGGTGTTCCAGTCGGTTTGCTGCTCCGGGAGCGACTCTCGGCCCGCAAGGTGTAGATCGGCATCGTGCCTATCGGCTCGATCGGGCCCACCGCACCGCGCTCGACCTGTACTCCGCGACGTCCGCAGCACCCGCGACCCAGGCGCTCGGCGTCGCCGGCTTCCCCGACGGCCCGGGTCGGCGGATCGTCGCTGAACTCGGCCTGCTCGGCGTGTTCGCGGTGTTCGGCGCGTTCTTCTTCATGTCGCCGTACGCCATGCTGCAGCAGCACCCGCAGCGCGGCGCCCGGGGTCCACGAGCGGGCGTTCGCCACCGCGGAGCGCCAGTTCAAGACGGGCCAGCGAGTCTGCAGCTTCCCCGAGGGCGAACTGAAGCGCGATGGGCAGTTCGACGAGCTCCGGGGCGGCCTGCTGCGTACCCTGAAGTACTCGCCGGGACCGGCGGCGCCGATCGCGCCGGGCGGGGTCACGCTGGAGTCGGGGCGCGCGCGAGGTGGACCTGCGCGAGCGCCCATGAAGCGGCTGCGTCGTGTCCACGCGACAGGCCTCGGTGGCCACCTCGCGCCGACCGGCGCGCTCGCCGGCGTCGACGGCGAGTTGCCCGCCGCAGCGACGGTGCTGAACGCGCTGCGTGCCAGCGCGGTGGTGGTCGGCTTGCGTAGCCGCCTTCGGCAAGGTCGTGATCCGCCTACGCCGAGGGCGCCGGCGTGGGGGCCGCAGCGACGCCGCGCACGTCTCCGGGGTATCTCAAGGTTGCGGATCCGCAAGCCGCAGGAGGATCGCCTCGAGCAACGCAGCCCGGGGAAAGGGCGTCTTGTCGCGCCGGGCTCCCAGCCAGGGATGCAGCGTCTCGACGTCGAGCACCGCCGACCAGTGGTCCGCAACCAGGTAGCCGAGCAAGGTGGAGCCCGGGATCAGTGCATCACGCGCGAGCAGCTGGCCGTCGTTGCGCAGGTCGTATCGCAGCAGGAACCTCCAGCCCGGGACGAGCACGGCGGCCAGGTGTTCGCGCGTCGTAAAGGCGGCCAGCGAGAAGTAGCGGACGGACCGTGGCAGCTCGTTCCGCGCCAGCCAATCGAGGCGCCTCTCGGTGCTGAGGCTGTCGAGCACCTGCCGATCGCCCGCCGGGCAGCTCTTGCTCGGGATCCAGCCGAAGAGCGCGTCGTACACGCCGCGCGCCTGCGAGGCCAGCGGCGAGCCGCGGATCGCGCCGGCGATGCTCACCGCGCTGTCGACACGTGCGGCGAGCTCCGGGTAGCGGACGAGGAATTCGAGCATGTCGTTAGCGCCCTTGGAATAGCCGATCAGGACGATCGGGCCTTCCTCGTCCTGTGGTGCCGCCGCAAGACGCTCGGCGATCTGGTCCGCATTGGACGCGGAGCCGGATCGCCCGCTGACGACGATGGTCTCGATGCGGAAGCCAGCCTCGATGAGTGCCTGCGTCGCCCCGTGGAAGGGGCGCGCCTCGTCGCCCAGGCACTCGCTGAACGCGCCGGTCACAAGAAAGATCCGGAAGCGGGTGTCGCTACCCGGCAGCGATCGAGGCTCGGGCGGCGGCTCGTCATCGACCTGCCACAGCCAGTCGGCGCAACTCCGCCCCGCATATCGATCGGCTGGCTGCCTGTCGAGAAGCCCGCAGAAGATCTCGCGGAACCGCGCGCGGCCGTCGCGCACCGGGGCATGAGCCAGCAGCCCAGCTTGCGGTCCGGGAGATGACAGCAAGGCGTCGCGCTGGGGCAGCGTGGCGCAGCCTACCAGCAGCGTCGCGCCAAGCGACGCGCAGCCGGCGAGTCGCATCGCGCGATTCAACGCCGCGGATCGGCGCCCGCTGACGGCCCGATCGGACGGACGTTGCGCCGCGCCGCGGCGCTCTGGCCCTCGGCGATGGGCGCTGCCGACTGCTCCCACGCCAGGCTACGTAGATTCTCGATCGGTATAGGGTCCGGCGGGAGGATCACTACCAGCCGCATGCCGTCGCTGAAGTAGGGGTCGCCGGTCAGGTTGAAGCGCGGCTCCGCCGGCGAGGCAGCGGCGCTCCCCCGGACGAAACCGTAACGGTCGATGAAGCCCTCCGAGAGCAGGCTGTGCAGCAGGTACTCGCGCGTGGCGTCCACCGCGGGGTCGATGACGTGGGTGGTGAGCGTCGACGACTTCGGCGTCAGCTTGATGCCGATGTCGCGGCTGACCTGGCCGACCCACACGGGGCGCCCTTCGAACCGGAAAGGGGCCATCCACAGCCGCATGTGGTTGCGCTGCGCAATCGAGGCGCGGGCGCGCTGCAGTGCGACGTCCTGCTTGCGGCCGAACAGGTAAAGGCTGCTGACCGGCGCCACGAGGTAAGGTGCGCCGCTCAAGGCGGCGCCGATCTCGCGCCGGATGGTGCGCAGGTCGATGCGGTGCGTGAACGACCAGCCACTGCGCGAGAGCGAGTTCAGCACCTCGGAGGACTCGCCGATCAACACGACGTTGAGTGGGTCGCCCGCTGCGTCGCCAGCGTCGTTCGCCACGCAGCACGGCAGCTTCTCGAGCTCGGACCGCAACTCGTCGGCCGTGAGTTCGGGAAGCGCCCGGCCGCCGTAGGTGCTGGCCGCATCCTGGCGCTCGTAGTCGTTGTCACCGTCCGGTAGCGGCAAGGCAAAGTCGAAGCGCAGTCCGCGCATGGTGGCGCGCGCCGCCCCGCCGGCGTTCGCCACCTCCAGATAGGCGTCGCCCTGCAGCCGGACGTCGACGTAACGGCCACCCTCGCGACGCGGCAGGTAGACGAAGCCCTCGGTCACGTGCTGCGGCCGCAGGAGGGCGCGCATCTCGTCGTCGCGCAGCGCCTGCGCGAACGCGCCCCGCTGATCACGCGGAACGCTGCTGCGCAGCACCAGCGCCGCTTCCTCCGGGGAGTAGAAGTCCGCGTCGAGCAGATTGCGGATGAACCATAGCTGGCGGTCCGACGCATTGCGGACACTGAGCCACAGCGCCTGCAAGCCATGAGCGCCGAGATCGACCCCGAAGTGCCGCCGGGCCTGCTCGTCAGTCAGGATCGAGACCGATACGGCCACCTCTCCGACGGTCTTCGACTGCACGTTCCGCAGTTCGTCGGGCGTCTCGAGGCGCTGTGGTGCATAGGTCGTGGCGCATCCCGCCAGCGCGAGCAGGACAGCAACAGCCAGAGGCAGGAAGGAACGCCCGTGTGCTTCGGAACCGGACACGCGTCCTCGGTGGGTGCTTTTGCAGAGATTGGAGCAGTCATCCTAGCGGATCGGCACGGCGCGGGCGACGCGGTGCGCAGCCCGACAGTCCTTGCTACGATGGCTCGCAGGTCGGCCGCGGACGCCGCCGGCTTTCCGCTCACCGGGCATTGTTCCGCCGGACATGAAATCACCCCCATGCCTACAAGGCGCCGGACCGAACTGCGCTCGGCGCTGGCGGGTCGTCGCGCTCATGGCCGCATGCCTCGCGGGCGGGCTGGCCGGTTGCGCCGCGGGCCCGCGGGCCGCGGACCGCGAAGGAATGGTGGGCACGGCAGCGTTCGTCGAAGAGTCGCGCTCGACCTCGTTGCTCGGCGACGATTCGGTCTTCTCCGGCAGTCCATTGGGGGATGTCGGGCTCAGCGGCCTGTTCCCGGTGCGCAGTCCGCAAGGCTGCCAGGTGGCCGTGCTGGCGGGCGGGGAGGATTCCTTCGCCGTTCGCATGCAGTCGCTCAAGCGCGCGAAGAAGTCGATACGCGTCCAGGCGCTGGTGTTCAAGGGTGACGAGGCCGGTCTGCGCATCGCCGAGGTCCTCAAGCACAAGAAGGCGGAGGGCCTCGACGTGCGCGTGATCGTCGATGCCTTCTCCAACCCCTGGCTGCAGACTCAGTGGATGTTCTTCGACCTGAAGCAGCACGGCGTCGAGGTCGAGGGCTACGAGGCGCTGGCGCTGCAGTGGCTGAACGAGTTGCCGATCCCGAAGCTCGTGCCACACGCCGACGCTGGCGACCCGAACCGGCGTTACCACGAGAAGATGTGGATCATCGACGGCGGGACGGACGCTGCCGTCGCCGTAGTGGGCGGCCTCAACGTCGGGAACGAGTATTTTCGCGTCGATCCGTCCGATCCCGATGCCTATTGGCGCGACCAGGACGTCCTGGTGACGGGCGATATCGTCGCGGACCTGGTGGCCGCATTCGACCGGAACTTCGACCATTTCGTCGGAATCAAGCGAGCCAAGGGACTCCTGAACACCAACCTGTACTGGGATGCGACGCGTACGGTCCTCGACAAGACCGGGAAGGTGCCAGTGCACTTCAAGACCGACCCGGCGCTCGTCGCGCGCGTCGCCGCACTCGAGGCCGGGGCGCCACGTCTCGACTACCGACCCGCCACGTGTCGTTTCCTGCAGAGCCGGCCACGCTTGAAGGAGACATACATCGAGCAGGCCTATCTCAAGCTCGTGGAGCGCGCGCGCGACGAGGTGTTGATCGCAAACGCCTATTTCGTGCCGACGCCTGCCATGAGGCGGGCGCTCGAGGACGCGGCGAAGCGTTGCGTGTCGGTCAAGGTGATCTCCAACAGTCCGCAGACCAACGACCTTCCCGAGATCAGCATGGTCGGCCGCGGCTACTACGAAACGCTGCTAGCGGTGAACGACTCGCCGCAGGTGGCGCAGTGCCGGGCGCAGGGCGCAGCCCTCCGGATCTATGAATGGGTCGGGCAGGCGCCGGAAGAGGCGGAGCGTCGCCAGGGCACCATGCATTCCAAGTACGCGGTCGTGGACGGAGTACGCAGCCTGGTCGGCTCCTACAACCTCGATCCGCGCAGCGAGAAGCTCAACAGCGAGACCGCGCTCGTCTTCGAGGAGCGGGCGCTGTCCGCGCAGCTGCGCAAGGCGTTCCTCGAGAACGACCTCCGCTACAGTCGAGAGGTGACCAGGGAACAGGCGGCCACGTTCGCCGAGCCGGGCGACGTGGTCTACCGGTTCCGAAAGACCATCGGTCAGTTCTTCGAGGGGTCCCTCTGAGGCCGTATCCTCGCTGCCGCAGATCGCGCTCGGCGCCGCGATGACGCCAGGGCTTCGGGCCGCCTGAGTGGCCACGGCGAAGCTCCAGACGCGCGCGCTCAATCCATCGAACGGCGCAGGTCGATGAGCAACTGGTCGGCCTGCTAGACGCTGATCAGGCCGAGACGCGTATACTCGAGGTCGAGGATCACGTAGACCGCGAGCGCGATGGTCACTGCATAGCCGAC
>JALORN010000044.1 GCA_025458905.1 Steroidobacteraceae bacterium | reverse complement strand
GCGGGGCGTAGCGCGCCAGGACGGCGCGCTCCGAGCGCTACAGGGACGTACTCGTGCGCGTCCCCGCCCCAAGGCCTCTCGAGCCGCGCCCCCGCGACGCCTGGCACGAGCGCCACCGACCGCCCCTACTAGGAAGGCGCCCGCGCGACCTCAGTTGGGCACGCGCCGGATCTGGGCCCCGAGCTGCGACAGCTTCTCCTCGATCGACTCGTAGCCGCGGTCGATGTGGTAGATGCGCTCGATGTCGGTGCGCCCCTGGGCCACGAGGCCGGCGAGCACCAGCGAGGCGGAGGCGCGCAGGTCGGTGGCCATCACGGGCGCAGCCTGCAACTGTGGAACGCCCTTGATGATCGCGGTGTTGCCCTCGAGGCGGATCTCGGCGCCCATGCGGCGCATCTCGAGCATGTGCATGAAGCGGTTCTCGAAGATCGTCTCGATGATCGTGCCGACGCCGTCCGCGATGGTGTTGAGCGCGGCGAACTGCGCCTGCATGTCGGTCGGGAAGGCCGGATACGGCGCCGTGCGCACGTCGACCGCCTTCGGCCGCCGGCCGCGCATGTCGACCTCGATCCAGGTGTCGCCGCGGGTGACGGTGGCACCGGCCTCGGCGAGCTTCTGCAGCACGGCATCGAGGTGGTCGGGACGGGTGTTCTTGACCCGCACGCGGCCGCTGGTGATCGCGCCGGCGACGAGGTAGGTGCCGGCCTCGATCCGGTCCGGGAGCACTTCGTAGGCGACGCCGCGCAGGCGCTCGACGCCGTCGATCACGAGGGTGTCGGTGCCGGCGCCGCGGATGTTCGCGCCCATCGCGACCAGGAAGTTCGCGAGGTCGACCACCTCGGGTTCGCGTGCGGCGTTCTCGAGCACGGTGCGCCCCTCGGCGAGCGCGGCCGCCATCATCAGGTTCTCGGTGCCGGTGACGGTGACGGTCTCGAGCACCAGGCGCGTGCCCTTGAGGCGCGAGGCCTTGGCGCGGATGTAGCCGTTCTCGATCGAGATGTCGGCGCCCATCGCCTGCAGGCCGGCGACGTGGATGTTGACCGGGCGGGCGCCGATCGCGCAGCCGCCGGGCAGCGACACGTCGGCCTGGCCGAAGCGTGCGACCAGCGGGCCGAGCACGAGGATCGAGGCGCGCATCGTCTTCACCAGCTCGTACGGCGCGATCGGCTGGCGCAGCGTCGAGCCGTCGACCTCGATGCGCATGCGCTCGTCGACGGTGACCGAGACGCCCATGCGGCCGAGCAGCTCGATCATCGTGGTCACGTCCTGCAGGTGCGGGACGTTGGCGATCGAGGCAGGGCCGTCGGCGAGCAGCGTGGCGGCGAGGATCGGCAGCGCGGCGTTCTTGGCGCCGGAGATGCGCACCTCGCCTTCCAGCGGGATGCCGCCGGTGATCTGCAGCTTGTCCATCGACAGCCCGGCCCCGCTCATCCGGGCCGGCCCGCGCCGGCCTCCTCGGGGGTCAGGGCCTCGATCGACAGCGCGTGGATCTCGCGGCCGACGCGCTCGCCGAGGGCGCGATAGATCATCTGGTGGCGGGCGATGCTGCGCTTGCCGGCGAAGTCGCCACTGACCACGCGGGCGGCGAAATGCGTCTGGTCTTCGGACTCGACGCGCACGTCGGCACCGGGCAGCGCAGCCCGGATCAGGTTGGCAACGGCATCAGGGTGCATGGATCGGGCTCCTCATGGCGCTATCATGCCACTCCATGGATTCCCCTGCGCAGGCACGGGCCGCCGAGGCCCTGGTCGCGGCCGCCCGCCGCGCGCTCGCGATCGAGTCGCGCGCGCTCGAGGCGCTGCAGGCGCGCATCGGCGACACGTTCGTCGCGGCCTGCCGGCTGTGCCTCGACTGCTCCGGGCGCGTGGTCGTCACCGGCATGGGCAAGTCCGGGCACGTCGCGCGCAAGATCGCCGCCACGCTCGCCAGCACCGGCACCCCGGCGTTCTTCCTGCACCCGGCCGAGGCCAGCCACGGCGACATCGGCATGATCACGCGGCACGACCTGCTGCTGGCGCTGTCCTACTCGGGCGAGACGCCGGAGATCCTGATGCTGTTGCCGCACGTCGCGCGCCTCGGCGTGCCGCTGGTCGCGATGACCGGCAGGCGCGAGTCGACGCTGGCGCGCGACGCCACGGTGCACCTGGACGTCGCCGTGCCCGAGGAAGCCTGCCCGCTGAACCTCGCACCGACCGCGAGCACCACTGCTTCGCTGGCGATGGGCGACGCGCTCGCGGTCGCGCTGCTCGAGGCGCGCGGCTTCACCGCCGAGGACTTCGCGCGTTCGCATCCGGGCGGCTCGCTCGGCCGCCGGCTGCTGCTGCACGTCGAGGACGTGATGCGCCGCGGGGAGGACGTGCCGCGCGTGCGCACCGACACGCCGCTCGCCCAGGGGCTGGTGGAGATGTCGCGCAAGGGCCTCGGCATGACCGTGGTCGTCGGCGACGACTCGCGCGTGCTCGGCGTGTTCACCGACGGCGACCTGCGCCGGGCCCTCGATGCCCGGATCGACGTGCACGCCGCCAGCATGCAGGACGTGATGACGCGTCGCTGTCGCAGCATCGGGCCGCGCGAGCTCGCCGCCGAGGCGGTGCACGTGATGGAGACCCACCGGATCACCGCGCTGCCGGTCGTGGATGCCGCCGGCGTGCTGGTCGGCGCGCTTAACGTCCACGACCTGCTGCGCGCCGGCGTGGTCTGAGCCGACGCATGACGCCGCCCCGCCGCCCGCCACCCGCCCCGCGCAGGCGCCGCCTCGCGCCAGCCGCGCCGGCGCTGCCGCCGCGGCCGCGGCTCGGCGCGCGGGCGCGCGACCTCGTCGCCGCGGGCATCCGCCTGCTCGTGCTCGACGTCGACGGCGTGCTGACCGACGGCCGCCTGCACTACGACGAGCGCGGCGAGCGCCTGAAGGTGTTCCACGTGCGCGACGGGCACGGCATCCGCGCGCTCGCCCGGCAGGGCGTCGCGTTCGCGATCATCTCCGGGCGGCGCTCGCGCGCCGTCGTGCGGCGTGCGCGCGACCTCGGCATCGCCCACGTGCTGCAGGGCATCGACGACAAGCGCGGCGCGTTCGAGCGGCTGCGTGCGCGGCTCGGCGTGCCGCACGCGCAGTGCGCCTGCGTCGGCGACGACACGCCCGATGCGCCGCTGATGCGCTGCGTCGGCCTCGCCTTCGCAGTCGCCGACGCGCATGACGATGCGCTCGCGGCCGCCGACGTGGTCACGAGCGCGCGCGGCGGCCAGGGCGCGGTGCGCGAGGCCTGCGACCTGCTGCTCGCGGCACGGTCGCGCTGAGGCCCGCCGCGTGGCGCCCCGCATCCCTGTCGCGGCCTGCGGCGCCGGTGCCGCCACCGGCGACGGCGACGGCGACGGCAAGCACGCGCCGCGTGCGACTGCGGTGCGCGTCGGCGCGCGCAACGGTCTCACGCCGCGCCGGGCGGGCCCGCTGCCGTGCCTCGCCTGCCTCGCGGCGGGGATCGCCGGCTGCGCCGGCAACGCCGGCGATGCCGTCGACGACGACGCGATCACGCGCGGCGCCGATCCGGGCTACTCCGCCAGCGATGCCCGGATCGTCGAGACCGGGCCCGACGGCCGGCCCCGTTACACCCTCGACGCAGCGACCATCCGCCAGGACCCGCGGTCGCTCGAGGTCAACCTGGAACGGCTCTCCATGGTCGTCGCAGAGGGCGATGCGGCGGCACCCTGGACGCTGACCGCCGAGGGCGGCCGGATGCCCGAGGACGCATCGCGGATCGACCTGCTCGGCGACGTGCGGGTGGCCGGCTCGGTCGGCGGCGAGCCGGGCGCGGCCGCCGCGGAGCCGATCGAGATCCGCTCCGAGGCGCTCAGCTACGAGTTCGGCCCGGCGCGCGTCACCTCGGACACGGACGTCTCGGTGCGCCTCACCGGCAAGTGGCTGCAGGCGCGCGGCCTGGAGGCCAACTTGAAGGAGCGGCAGGTCCGACTAGAATCGAAGGTCCATGGCCGCTTCGTCCCCTAACTGGCGGTTCCTCGATCGACCGGCCGCCGATCGGGGCCGGGCGGCGATCTGGGTCCTGGCCGGCGTGCTGCTGCTCGCGCCGGGGTCTTTCGCCGCAGGGCGCGAGACGCTCGCCACGGGGCCGGCGGCGGTCGCGGCCAGGCCCGCGGCGCTGGCGCGGCCCGCGACGCGCGCCACCGGCGCCGTGACGCTCGACGCCGCATCCTCCGACGTCGACTATCGCAGCAACACGGTCGTGTTCCGCGACATCGTGATCACCCAGGGCGCGGTGCGCGTCGCGGCGCAGCAGGCGCGCGCCACGGGGCTCGACTTCGAGAATTCCACCTGGACGTTCAGCGGCGCGGTACGCATCACCGTCGACGGCGGCGCGCTGCGTTCCGACGAGGCCACGGTCAACTTCGCCGCCAACCGCATCTCGACCGCGCGCATCCGCGGCACGCCGGCCGAGTTCGAGCAGCCGCGCGCCGGCACCTCGGACGTGGCACGCGGCCGCGCCGGCGCGATCGACTACGACGTCGGCGCGGGGACGGTGACGCTGATCGGCGACGCCTGGCTCACCGACGGCCGCAACGAGATCCGCGGGCAGCAGCTCACGTACGACGTCCTCGGCCAGCGCGTGCAGTCCGGTTCGCGCCCCGGCCAGGGTGATCGCGTGCAGATCACGATCCGGCCGCGGCCGGCCGCGCCACCGCCCGGCGCCGCGGCAGGCGACGGCACGGCGATCCCGGGTGGCACGGCGCCGGAAGGCGCTGCCCGCGGCGCCGCGCCGCCCGCGGCCGGCGGCGCGCCACCTGCGGACGGCGCGTCCTCGCCCGCGCCCGCGCCCGCACCCGCGCGCCCCGGCACCCGATGAGACCGTGCCGGTGACCGTGCTGCGCGCCGAGCACCTGGCGAAGAGCTACCGTTCCCGCCAGGTCGTGCGGGACCTCTCGCTGCACGTCGACAGCGGCGAGGTAGTGGGGCTGCTCGGGCCGAACGGCGCGGGCAAGACGACCGCCTTCTACATGATCGTCGGCCTGGTCAGCGCCGACGCCGGACGCATCTTCGTCGACGACCAGGACCTGACGCACGAGCCGATCCACCGCCGCGCGCGCGCCGGCATCGGCTACCTGCCGCAGGAAGCCTCGGTCTTCCGTCGCCTCTCGGTCGCGGACAACGTGATGGCGATCCTGGAGACACGACCCGCGCTCGATCGCGCCGCACGCGAGGAGAGGCTCGAGCAGATCCTCGGCGAGCTGCGCATCACGCACGTGCGCGACAGCCTCGGCATGTCGCTCTCCGGCGGCGAGCGGCGCCGCGTCGAGATCGCGCGCGCGCTCGCCGCCGAGCCGCGCTTCGTGCTGCTCGACGAGCCATTCGCCGGCGTCGACCCGATCTCCGTCCTCGACATCCAGAAGATCATCCGCGAGCTCGCCGGCAAGGGCATCGGTGTCCTGATCACCGACCACAACGTGCGGGAAACTCTCGGCGTCTGTGGGCGCTCCTACATCATCGGCGACGGAAGTGTGATCGCCTCCGGATCCGCGGAAGAAATCCTTGCCAATGCCCGAGTCCGTGAGGTGTACTTGGGTCAGTCCTTCCGCCTCTAGAGAGGGTCGCCCGCCGACGCCACCGTCGCCGACCGTCGCTTCCACGTCACATGCTCAAGCCGTCTCTGCAGCTCAAGCTGGGTCAGCAACTGACGATGACCCCGCAGCTGCAGCAGGCCATCCGCCTACTGCAGATGCCGGCGCTGGAGCTGCAGGCCCACATCCGCGAATTGCTCGAAAGCAACATCATGCTCGAGCCGGTCGAGGAGACCGAGACGACGGGCGTGTTCGAGCAGCTCGCGCCACAGGCGCCCGCCGCCACGCCCGAGACCGACCACGGCGCGGACCGCGACGAGGCGGTGCCCGAGGTCGAGATCATCGACGACACCTGGTCCGACCGCGCATCGGGCTCGGGGGAAAGTACCTATTCCGGCGACGACGACGACCGCCCGCAGGACGTCGCCGACGCCGTCGGCCAGACGCTGCACGAGCACCTGCTCGGCCAGCTGGAGCTCGCCGGGCTCTCGCCCGGCGACCTCGCGATCGCGTCGGCCATCGTCGACGCGATCAACGACGACGGCTACCTGATCGACTCGCTCGCCGACATCGCGGCGACGCTGCGGCCGGAGATCGAGGCCGACGAGGAAGAGGTCGAGCGCGTCCTGATGCTGGTGCAGATGCTCGACCCGCCGGGCATCGGTGCACGGTCGGTGTCGGAATGCATCCTGCTGCAGCTCGGCCAGCTCGACCCGGGGACGCCGGGCCTCGACGCCGCGCGGCGCATCGCCGAGCACCACCTCGACCTGGTCGCCGGGCGCGACCTCGCGCAGCTGAAGCGCGCGCTCGCCGCCGACGACGACACCGTCTCCACCGCGCTCGCGCTGGTCCGCGGCTGCCACCCGCGGCCGGGATCGGTGGTCGGCTCCGGGGCGCCCGAGTACGTGGTGCCCGACGTGTTCGTGCGCCGCACCGAGCGCGGCTGGTCGGTCGAGATGAACCCGGCCACCGTGCCGCGCGTGCGCCTCAACGAGGGCTACGCGAGCCTGATCGGCCGCAACTCATCGCACACCTCGATGCGCACCCAGCTGCAGGAGGCACGCTGGCTGCTGAAGAGCCTCGAGATCCGCAACGACACCATGCTCAAGGTGGCGCGTGCCATCGTCGAGCGCCAGTCGGAGTTCCTCGAGCAGGGCGAGGAATACATGCGCCCGATGATCCTCAAGGACATCGCCGAGGCGATCTCGATGCACGAGTCGACCATCTCGCGCGTGACCTCCGGCAAGTACATGCTGACGCCACGCGGCGTGTTCGAGCTGCGCTACTTCTTCTCGAGCCAGGTCGAGGGCGAGGACGGCCAGGGCACCTCGTCGACGGCGATCCGCGCCAAGATCCGCAAGCTGGTGCGCGAGGAGCCCCCCGACAGCCCGCTCTCGGACAACCGCATCGCCGAGATCCTCTCCGGCGAGGGGATCCCGGTGGCGCGCCGCACCGTGGCGAAGTACCGCGAGGCGATGGGCATCGCCTCGTCGGCCGAGCGCAAGCGCGCGGCGGCCAAGTGACGACGCAACACAGCCCAGGAGGAAACACCATGCAGCTTCAAGTGACCGGCCACCACGTCGAAGTGACGCCCGCGATGCGCGCCTACGTCGAGAAGAAGCTGGAGAGGATCGTGCGCCATTTCGACCACGTCATCGACGTGCACTGCGTACTGTCGGTCGAGAAGCTCGAGCAGAAGGCGGAGGCCACGCTGAAGGTGCGCGGCCCGGACATCCACGCCGATGCCATCGACGGCAACATGTATGCCGCGATCGACGCGCTGGTCGACAAGCTCGACCGCATGGTCAAGAAGCGCAAGGACATGATGACCGACCACCACGCCGTCGAGGGCCGCAGCGCGCGCCACTGAGGCGCACGCCGCCGGCGTACCCCACCCGTGGCCGTCTCGCGCATGCGGCTGATCTTCGTCAGCGGCCTCTCGGGCGCGGGCAAGAGCGTCGCGCTCAACGCGCTGGAGGACACGGGCTTCTACTGCATCGACAACATGCCGGCGGCGATGCTCGCGCCGCTGATCTCCCACACGGTGCGCAGCAAGGACCGCACCTACGACCGCATGGCCATCGGCCTCGACGCGCGCGGCGCCGAGCAGGAGATCAGCGGCGTCCCGGCGACCATCGACGAGCTGAAGCGCAGCGGCATCCGCTGCGAGGTGCTGTTCCTGCTCGCCACCGACGACGAGCTGCTGCGGCGCTACGCCGAGACCAAGCGGCGCCACCCGCTGGCACGGGACGGCGTCGCGCTGCGCGAGGCGATCGCGCTCGAGCGCCGGGTGCTCGAGCCGATGGTCAACGCCGCGGACTTGGTCGTCGACACCTCGCGGATGGGCGTGCACGACCTGCGCGAGGTGGTCGCGCGGCGCGTCGAGCAGCGCGCCTCGGGGCGCCTCTCGATCACCTTCGTCTCCTTCGGCTTCAAGCACGGCCTGCCCGGGGACGCGGACTTCGTGTTCGACGCGCGCACCCTGCCGAACCCCTACTGGGACACGGCGCTGCGGCCCTTCACCGGCCGCGACCCGGAGGTCGCGCGCTGGCTCGGGTCGCAGCCGAGCGTCGGGCGGCTGCTCGAGGACCTCGCCGCCTTCCTGGAGGTGCGGATCGCCGAGCACCAGGCGAGCAACCGCCGCTACCTGACGGTGGCGATCGGCTGCACGGGCGGCCAGCACCGCTCGGTCTACCTGGTCGAACGCCTCGCCGAGCGCTTCGCGGCGCGCTTCCCGGACCTGCTCGCGCGCCACAGCGCGCTGCCGGCGACCGCCCAGCCGGCGCTCGGGCGCAGCCCGCCGGCACCGGCCGCACGCAGCTGAGCGCAGGCGCGCGTCGCCGCGCGCCGCCTCGCTGGCCCCTGCTGTCGACCGGGGCTACACTCGCGCCGCCCCGCGCAGCGAGCCCCTCGCGATGTCGATCCCCCTCACCAGCGAGCTGAAGAAGGAAGGGCGCCTCACCGCGCTGCGGGACGCGCTCGACTCCGGCACCCTGCGGCAGGCACACCGCATGGTCAACTCGCTGCACCCGGCGGAGATCGCGGCGCTGCTCGAGTCGCTGCCGCCACGCCAGCGCGAGGTCGTGTGGGAGTTCGTCGACCCGGAGCTCGAGGGCAGCGTGCTGGTGGAGCTCAGCGACGGCGTCCGCCAGTCGCTGATCGAGGGCATGGAGACCGAGGAACTGGTCGCCGCCGCCGAGGGCATGGAGGTCGACGACCTCGCCGACCTGGTCGGCGACCTGCCCGAGACCGTGACGCTGCAGTTGCTGCGCTCGATGGACCAGCAGGACCGGGAGCGCCTGCGCACCGTGCTCGCCTGGCCGGAGGACAGCGCCGGCGGCCTGATGAACACCGACACGGTCAGCGTGCGCGCCGACGTCACGCTCGAGGTCGTGCTGCGCTACCTGCGGATGCGCGGCGAGCTGCCGCCGCGCACCGACAGCCTGTTCGTCGTCGACCGGACCGACCGCTACCTCGGCACCATCACCCTGACGCAGATCATCACCGGCGACCCGGAGCGCACGGTCGGCGAGACCCTCGACACCGAGGCGCCGCGGATCGAGCCGCAGACGCCGGCGCAGGAGGTGTCGCAGCTGTTCCAGGACCGCGACCTGGTGTCGGCCGCCGTGGTCGGCTCCGACGGCAAGCTGCTCGGGCGCATCACCATCGACGACGTCGTCGACGTGATCCGCGAGGAGGCCGAGCACTCGGTGTTCTCGATGGCGGGACTGCGCGACGAGGAGGACCTGTTCGCGGGCATCATCCCCTCGACGCGCCGGCGCCTGCTGTGGCTCGGCATCAACCTCGTGACCGCGTTCCTCGCGGCCGCCGTGGTGCGCACCTTCGAGGGCACGATCGAGAAGGTCGCGGCGCTGGCCGCGCTGATGCCGATCGTCGCCTCGATGGGCGGCATCGCCGGCACCCAGACGGTCACGCTGATCGTGCGCGGCCTCGCCCTCGGCCAGGTGCAGTGGTCGAACGCGCGCTGGCTGCTCTTCAAGGAGATCGCGGTCGGCGGCCTGAACGGCGCGATCTGGGCGGTGGTGGTCGGCGCCGTCGCGGTGCTGTGGTTCGACACCTGGCGGATCGCGGCGATCATCGCCGCCTCGATGCTGATCAACCTGCTGGCGGCCGCGACGGTCGGCGTGCTGGTGCCGCTCGCGCTGCGGCGCCTGCAGATCGACCCGGCGCTCTCGGCCGGGGTGATCCTGACCACCTTCACCGACTGCATCGGCTTCGCGACCCTGCTCGGGCTCGCCGCCCTGTTCCTGGTCTGAGCTAGCGGACGGCGCGCAGCGCCGACCGGTCGATCGGCCGCGGCGCGAAGAACTCCAGGATCTCGTCGCGGCGGGCGTGGGTGTCGGACTCGCCGAGCGCGATCATCTCGCAGGTGAAGTCGGCCTCGAACATCAGGTAGCTCGCCAGCAGGCTGCCGGCGGCGCCGCGTGCGCCGATCACCGACAGCAGCACGCGCAGCGGCGCCGGCAGGGTCCGCAGGTGCCGGGCGGCGATCTCGCTCGGCTCGACGCTCGGCGCGAGCAGCAGCGCCTCCAGCGGCCGCACCCCGGGCGCCACCTCGGGCGCGGCGGCGGCCAGTGCGTTCATCCGCCGCATCTGCTCGAGGTCGCCCTCGAGCTGGTCGCTGAACAGCGTGTCGAGCAGGAAGCCGAACAGCTGCCCGGCGCTCGGCGGCCGCTCGCGCCCGATCAGGGCGCCGATGCCGGCGCCGCCGACCGGTCGCACGCCGACCACCAGGATGCGCTCGGCGCCGAGGTGGATCGCCGGCGACAGCGGCGCAAGCTGGCGCATCGCGCCGTCGCCGTAGTACTCGCCGCCGATCTGCACCGACGGGAACAGCAGCGGGATGGCGGCGCTCGCCATCAGGTGCTCGAGGCCGAGCCGGTCGCGGCGTCCCGCACGGCCCGCGCGGCGCCATTCGGCGAGCTCCGGGGCGCCGTCGAAGAACACGGTGTGGCGGCCACCGCTGTAGGTGGTGGCCGACAGCGCGATCGCCTGCAGCGTGCCGCTCGCGACGTTGGCGTGCAGCGCCTCCCAGTCGACGCGGCGCCCCAGCAGCGCACGCAGTGGCCCGTTGTCGAACAGCGAACGCGGCGAGGGCAGCAGCAGCCCGCCCGAGATCGCCGACAGCGTCCAGTGCAGCCCGGCGCGCAGCATGGCCGCGGCGTCGGCGCGGAACACCTGCGGCACGTGGAAGCCGCTCCAGACCTGCTCGAGCGCCTCCACCCCCGCGCGCCAGCGCTCGGCGTGCGCCGCCAGCACCGCCGCCGAGACTGCGCCCGCCGAGGTGCCGACCACGACGTCGAAGGGGATCCCGGCGCCGGGCAGCAGCGACGCCAGGGCCTTCAGCACCCCGACCTGGTAGGCGGAACGCGCACCGCCCCCGGCGAGCACCAGGGCGATGCACGGCGGCCGGCTGGTCGAGAACGGGCGGTCGGCCGCTGCGGGATGGACGTGGATCACCGCGCCATTGTGCGGCATCCGCTCCGCCTGCCAGAACGACGCAGTCCATGGCCCAGGCAGGCCACCCGCCGGGTCAGGCGCTGGCTGCAGTCGTCGTATACATCCGTATAGTACGTTTGTTTATGACCAGTCCCGCTGGAGCGCCGATGTCGTCACGCCCGCGTCGCGGCTCGCCTCGCCGCCGAACCCGATGACCCTGCCCGCAGGCTTCCTCGGGACGCGCGCCGACGTTCTGCTCGACCTCGTGATCGTGTCGCTGGTCGTGGTGGTGCCGGTGCTGGCCTTTTCGTGGCACCAGGTCCGCCGCGGCCGGTATGCGCTGCATCGCCGCCTGCAGCTGACGCTGCTCGCAGTGCTGGCGGTCGCAGTCGGCGCGTTCGAGCTGAACATGCGGATGCTCGGCGGCATCTTCGCCGCCACCCGCGCCAGCCGCTATGCCGGCACCGCGACCCTCGACTCCTGGATCTGGTTGCACACCGCGCTGGCCATCGCCACGACCCTCGTGTGGGTGGTGCTCGCCTGGGTCTCCGTGCGACGCTTCCCCCGCCCTCCGGCGCCGAACGCCTTCGGCGCGCGGCACCGTGCCTGGGGGCGACTCGGCATGATCCTGATGGCGCTGACCGGCCTCACCAGCCTGCCCGTCTATGTCTATGGTTTCGCGCTCTGACCTAAGTCGCGCTCTGACCTAAATGAGGAGTCCTCGATGAAGCCACTTGCCGTCGGCATCCTCGCCGGCCTGCTCGCTGCCGCACCCGGCCTGGCGCACGACGGCGCGCCCGCGCCCCGCCCCACCGGCCCGGCGCCGGCGACCGGCCGCGCCGGCGCCGCGACCTGCCCCGACGCTGCCCAGGCCGCCCGCATCGCGGAAGCCTACGGCGGCGCGATGGCGCCGATGCCGTTCGTGGCGGCGGCGAAGCTCGGCCTGCCTGAGGTCGTGGTCGCCGGTGGCCTGCCGGCCAGGCTCGGCCACGGCGTCGACGGCAAGGCCTTCGCGGCCGTCTGGGAGTCGCTGGCCGCCTGGCCGGACGCGGTGGTGATGATCCGCAAGGGCGCCAACATCTTCGAGATCCACACCCGCGTCCCGACCGGCAAGGCCTCGACGCGCAGCAAGTTCTTCAACCTCGACCACGACGTCGCACTGTCCGGCCACCTGCGGCCGGACCTGGTGACGGCCATCCAGTCCGTGGAGATGCCCGGCGAGGAAGGCTTCGTCCGGGGCGTGTTCTTCTACGACGAGAGCGGCGAGAGCCTGCTCGGTGTGTTCGTGCCGCCGGCCGAAAAGCCACCCGCGGCACAGGTGGCCGCGTTCGAGAAGACCCGGTCCCTGCTGCGGTCCCTGCCGGCACGCTGCCCGCGACCGGCCGCCTGAGCGCGGCGCGCGGCGGGCGGCGGGCGCCGCCCATCCGCCCTGTGATCGCGCCCCACGGCAGGCACGCGCCGCGGGGCCGAAACCGACCACGATCGTGCCCCGGCCGCGCGCTGCGCGGCACGCACGGAATACCCCTGGGGGGCCCGCTCCCCGAGACACACGGAGTCGCCATGTCCAACGTTCCCTCGTCCCACGATCCCTCGCGTCGCGCGTTCTTCGAGACCGCGAGCGGCCTCGGCGCCGCGCTGGCGCTCGGCGGCATGGCCGCCCCCGCCCTGGCGGCCACCACCCCGGGGGTGTCGGGCAAGTCGAAATACGGCAAGGGCCCGGCGCTCGAGGGCCCCTACCTCGACCTGCGCACCGGCAAGGGCAACCAGCTCGCCTACGCGCGCATCCAGGGCGACCTCGACTGGGGCAAGCAGAAGTACTTCTGGTTCAAGGGCTACACCTACGCCGTGCAGCCGGGCAAGAAGATCGTCGACCTGTGCGGCGCCTCGGGCTTCGGCGCGATCCGCTTCGAGCCGCTGCCGAACGGCTCGATCCGCCGCATGTGCCGCGAGGTGATCATCTACACCGACCTCAAGAGCGGCGAAGTGCTCGAGGACTGGAAGAACCCGCTGACCGGGGAGACCGTGCGCGCCGTGCACGTCGACAACGACCCGTTCAACTACCTGATCGAGGACCACTTCCCCGCGCCGCCGAACTTCGGCGGCCTCAACAAGGAAGCGCCGCCGAAGATCCCGTTCGTGCTGCCCTGGTACCAGCACGGCGACATGCTCGAGATGGAGATCCACATCCACCTCGCCTACCCGAGCGCGCTGCAGCCAGACAAGTGGCCGCGCGAGTCCGCCGGCCCGATCGCCCAGGTCTCGGAGTTCTTCGCGCACCACGTCAAGGCCGAGGACATGCAGAACCCGAAGCTGACGACCGTGGACTACACCGGCACCTGGAACCGGATCACGCCCTGGCTGCCGTGGATGCTGATGGGCCAGGCGCCCGGCACCTGCCAGTACGCCTGCTTCATGGGCACCACCAAGGACCTCGAGCAGGTGCTCGACCGGCAGGTCCTCGACTATTGCCAGAAGAACTACGCCAAGTACTTCGAGGCGCCGAAGGTCTGGAGCGACGATCGCAGCCTCTCGAGCCTCGAGCACTACGCGACCCGCGCCAAGCCGGCGCCGGTCAAGCCCTGAGAGCACCGTCGGCGCGGCCCGGCCTTCCGGCCGGGGCCGCGCCACGGACCTCATCCCTCAGCGCACCAGTTCGCCGGCCGCCGGCCCTGGGACGCCGTCGGCCGCGAACCCCGCGGCCACGCCCTCCCGGTCGCGCGCCTCCCGGTTCTGGCTCGCCTTGAACTTGCCGGCGAGCTCGCGCACCTCGATCTCGAGCCCGACGATCGCGCGCAGCATCTCGCCGACGTAGTCGCCGGGCGCATCCTCGACCTTCCAGGGTTCGGCGCGCCGCGACTCGTGGGCATCGGTCAGCTCGCCGACCAACACGCGCAGCCACGCCGCGTCCTCGACGAAGCGCACCGGGCCGCTGGCGTGCACCGCCGCGTAGTTCCAGGTCGGCACGACCTTGCCGTGTACGCGCTTCGACGGATACCACGACGGCGAGACGTAGGCGTCGGCGCCGGTGAAGATCGCGAGCGCCGGCTCCTCCGGCAGCGCCTGCCGCCAGACCGGGTTGGCCCGCGCCACGTGGCCACGCAGCCGCGCGATGCCTGCCTCGACCGACAGCTGCAGCGGGACGTGGTTGGCCTCCAGCCCCTGGGGCGTGCGCACCACCACGGCGGCCAGCGGGTGGCGGCGCATGAAGTCGTGCAGCACCTCGGGGCGCGACTCGCGGAAATGGGCGGGGACGTACATCGGCGGCGGCCCGGGTCAGCGATCGGCCGGCGCGCCTTGCGGCGGCCGGGCCGGCGCGGCACCGCGCCCGTCGACCCCGCGGCGGCGCAGCTCCGCGGTGGCGCGATCCAGCCCCTCGAGCGTCAACGGGAACATGCGCTCGCCGACCAGCTCGCGCACCAGCCGGATCGAGGGCGTCCAGTCCCAGCGCTCCTGCGGCTCGGGGTTCAGCCAGACGAGCCGCGGGAAGTGCGCCGCCAGGCGCTGCATCCACACCGCGCCCGCCTCCGCGTTCCAGTGCTCGACGCTGCCGCCGGGCTGCACGATCTCGTAGGGGCTCATCGTCGCGTCGCCGACGATCACCACCCGGTAATCTGGATTGAAGCGCCGGATCAGCTCCAGCGTCGGGGTGCGCTCGGCGTGGCGGCGGCGGTTGTCCTTCCACAGGCTCTCGTAGAGGAAGTTGTGGAAGTAGAAGTACTCGAGGTGGCGGAACTCGCTCCGCGCCGCCGAGAACAGTTCCTCGCAGACCCGGACGTGGTCGTCCATCGAGCCGCCGACGTCGAGCAGCAGCAGCACCTTCACCGCATTGCGGCGCTCCGGGACCATCTTCAGGTCGAGCCAGCCGGCGTTGCGGGCCGTGGCCTCGATCGTGCCGCCGAGGTCGAGCTCGTCGGCCGCGCCCTCGCGGGCGAAGCGCCGCAGGCGGCGCAGCGCGAGCTTGAGGTTGCGCGTGCCGAGCTCGAGCTCGTCGTCGAAGTTGCGGAACTCGCGCCGCTCCCAGACCTTGACGCCACGGCGCTGGCGCCTGCCCTCGCTGCCGATGCGGATGCCTTCCGGGTTGTAGCCGCCGGAACCGAAGGGCGAGGTGCCGCCGGTGCCGACCCACGTGTTGCCGCCCTGGTGGCGTTCCTTCTGTTCCTTCAGCCGCTCGCGCAGCGTCTCGAGCAGCTTCTCCCAGCTGCCGAGCGCCCGCACCTGCTGCTTCTCCTCCTCGGAGAGCAGCCGCTCGGCCACGAGCTTCAGCCAGTCCGCCGGCACCTCGGCGACGAGCTGCTCGAAGAGCTTCTCGGCGCCGGCGAAGTGCTCGGCGAACACGCGGTCGAAGCGGTCGAAATGGCGTTCGTCCTTGACCAGCGACAGGCGCGCGAGCCAGTAGAACTCCTCGGCCGAGCAGAACGCGATCCGCTCCCGCAGCGCCTCGAGCAGCGTCAGCAGCTCGGTGATCGAGACCGGGACGCCGGCCTCGCGCAGGTCGTGGAAGAACTTGACCAGCATCGCCTCGCTGCCCTCCCCGCCCGCCGGACGCGAAGCCCCGGCTCGCCCGGGGCCACCCGGCGCGTCCGCCGCCTCAGGCCCGCCCGCCGCGGCGGTGCAGGAACACCAGCTGCTCGAACAGGTGCACGTCCTGCTCGTTCTTCAGCAGCGCGCCGTAGAGCGGCGGGATCGCCTTCTTCGGGTCGTCGCTGCGCAGCGCCTCGGGTGGGATCTCCTCGGCGAGCAGCAGCTTGATCCAGTCGAGCAACTCGGACGTCGAGGGCTTCTTCTTGAGGCCCGGCATCTCGCGGACCTTGAAGAACGCGGCCAGCGCCTCCGCCAGCAGCTCGCGCCGCAACCCCGGGTAGTGTGCGTCGACGATCCTGGTCATCGTCTCGGGATCGGGGAAGCGGATGTAGTGGAAGAAGCAGCGGCGCAGGAAGGCGTCCGGCAACTCCTTCTCGTTGTTGCTGGTGATGATGATGATCGGGCGGTGCCGCGCCCTGACGAGCTCGCGCGTCTCGTAGACGTAGAACTCCATGCGGTCGAGCTCGCGCAGCAGGTCGTTCGGGAACTCGATGTCGGCCTTGTCGATCTCGTCGATCAGCAGCACCGGCTGCACCTCGGAGTCGAACGCCTCCCAGAGCTTGCCGCGCACGATGTAGTTGCGGATGTCGCCGACGCGCGCATCGCCGAGCTGCGAGTCGCGCAGGCGCGAGACCGCGTCGTACTCGTAGAGGCCCTGCTGCGCCTTGCTGGTGGACTTGACGTGCCACTCGAACAGCGGCTTGCCGAGCGCCGCGGCCACCTCCTGCGCGAGCCGCGTCTTGCCGGTGCCGGGCTCGCCCTTGATCAGCAGCGGGCGCGCCAGCGTGATCGCGGCGTTCACCGCCATGTTCAGGTCGGGCGTCGCGATGTACTGGTCGGTGCCGGCGAAGCGGGTGTCGGTCATGGAGGCGGGAGCGGCGACTGCGGGGAGCGGCCAGCTTAGACCGCCCCCGGCCCCGCCGGAAGCCCGACGGCCGCCGCGGGCGCGCGATCACCCGCCGGTGCGGCCGGAGGCGAACGTGGCGCCGCGCTTGCGGCGCGCGACCGGGTCGTCGCGCCAGGTGCGCGCGACCCGGGCGAGTGCGACGGCCCAGGGCTCCGCGGGCTGGCGGCACCGGTAGCCGAAGGCGGCGGCGCGGCTCGCAGGCAGCGGCGATCCCTCGTAGTCGGCGACGGCGTGGAAGATCTCCAGCCCGGGTCGCTCGCGACGCAAGGCGATCTCGACCATCTGTGCGACGTCCTGCGGACCGATCCAGTTGGCGGGCTCGGCCTCCTCGAGCGTCGCGGTCACCGAGCCGAGGCGCAGGCAGGTGACGGCCATGGCATGCCGCTCGGCATACAGGCGGCACAGCGCCTCGCCGTGGACCTTGCTCGCGGCGTAGTGGCTGTCCGGGCGCGGCGGGCTCGACTCGTCGACCGGCTGGTCGCGATCGTACATGCCGACGACGTGCATCGAGCTCGCGAACACGAACCGCCCGGCGCCGTGGCGCGCCGCCGCCTCGAGCAGGTGTGAGAGGGCCAGCACGTTGTCCGGCAGCAGGTCCTCGACGCACGCCTCCGTGGCCACGGCCGCGAGGTGCACGATCGCATCGTGCCCCCGCACCAGCCGGTCGGCCGCCGCAGCGGATCGCAGGTCTGCGCGCTGCACGGCACCCGTCGCGGGCACGCCGCCCACGCCACGACGGTCGACGCACGCGAGCTCGAGCCCGTCGCGCCGCAGCCAGGGCAGCACGAGGGTCGCGACTCTCCCGCCGGCTCCGGTCACCAGGACACGCCGCACCGCGCACGACAGGTCCGGCGGCGCGGGCGCCGCAGACCGGCTGGCCGGCCGCCGGCGGCCGACGGTCGCCAGGCGTCGCAGCGCGGCGCGCTGCACGCGCCCGAGCAGGTCGGCGACGACCCCGGCGTGCGGCGGGCTCATCCCGCGCCAGCGCGCGCGGCGGGGCGCGGCTGGGCATCGGCCGCCGGCTGCGGCACGGACCCGGCCGGCGCGCGGCGGGCACGATCCAGCGCCTTCTTGAACGCGGCGAGCGCCGAGCGGTTGAGCTCGTCCTTCGACTTGCTGGCAGTCATGTTGCCGCCGTGGCGCCGGACCATCAGCGTGACCAGCGGCAGGCGCTCGTGCCGCAGGCCGCTCTCGTGCAGCCGCTGGTACCAGTCCGTGTCCTCCGCCAGCCGCATCGTCACGTCGAACAGGCCGACGTCCAGGAAGGCTTCCCGGCGGTACAGCGCCGCGCCGATGTAGCACGGGAAGGATTCCCGCGGGTTGCCGCGCGGCTCGAATCGCCCGGTCGCCGGGTCCAGCACCAGCATCTGCGCGTGGCCGTTGACCACCTGCAGCCCAGGGTCCCGCCGGAAGGCTTCGACGAGCACGCGGAGGTTGTCGGCCGGCCACAGGTCGTCGACGTCGAGGAAGGCGATGAACTCGCCCGACGCGTCACGGATGCCGCGGTTGCGGGCCGCCGCTGGGCCGGCGTTGTCCTGGCGGAACAGGCGCACGTCGACGGGCAGGCCGGCGACGACACGCTCGAGGTCGTCGGTCGAGCCATCGTCGACCACGATGATCTCGAGACAGGGATAACCCTGCGCCAGGATGCTGTCGATCGCCTGTGGCAGGAAGCGCGCGCCGTTGTAGACCGGCACGATCACCGTGACCAGCGGCGCCTCGGCCGTGGAGCCGGCACTGCGCGGCGACGGACCGGGGCTGCCGGGCCCTTCGCGGCCCGCGGCTTCGCCGCCGGCCTGCGTCGCACGGCCGGCCTGCAGGCTCGCCTCGTCCCGAGCCAGGAACCCGCGGATGGCAGCGGCGACGCGCGCCGGGTCGTGGCCGAGCACGATCTCGTAGCGTGGCAGGCGGTCGATCATCGCCTCGATGAAGTCCTGGGTGCGCTGCCCCGCGTAAGGAAGCTGCGACAGCGTCGTGAAGGCCGCGGCACGCCGCAGCGTCATCGGGTCCGCGGGCTCGAAACGCGTCTCGGGAGAGGCCTCGATCCGCGGCGTCAGCACCGCGCGCAGGGGCATCGCACGCATGATCTGCGGCTCGAAGGCCGGGAACAGGCGCATCACCGCCTTCTCGCCGTGGAAGGACTGCAGGTTGGTGACGTAGGGCGCGAGCTGCGGGAACTTCTCGATGTCGTGGGCGTTGAGCTTGGCGGTGCTGAACAGGCTGTAGACCGTCGGCACCGGGTCGAGACGGACCGCGAGGTAGTCGTCGGCCGCGTAGCGCAGGCCGTGGACGAGCCCGGTGAGCGCCGTCGTGGACTTGCCGACGCCGCCCTTGCCGGTGATCAGCACCGCACCGTTCTCGTCGCCGACGGCCGCCGCGTGCAGCAACTGGCCGCCGCTGCGCTCGAGCGCCCAGTGGAACAGCGTGCGCAGGGGCGACGCCTTGCTCCAGTACGGCAGGTGGTCGGCGAACTTGACCCAGTACACCGCCTCGCCGCTCTCGAGGTCCATCACGTTCACGGACCACTCGATCCAGTGGAATGCCGCGCGGTAGCGCGGGCTGTCGAAGCCCCACAGGTCGCCACGGTCGGTGAACTCCTCGGGCGAGCACGGCGGCGGTGGCATGCGCACGCCGGTGGTGTGGCCGTCCCAGAGGTGGAAGGTCGCCTCGGCCGGTGTGCCCGACTCGGTCACGAGATGGCGCAGCGCCGGCATGATGTCCACCAGCAGGCGCGTGCCTGCGAACACCAGGTCGATGCGGCTGCCGGCCACCTCGAGCGGCACCACGGTCCGGCCCGCGGCGCGCTCGGCCTCGAGCGCGGCGGCGTGCACCGCGGCGAAGAAACCGGCCTGTGCCTGCTCGCTCTTGCGTGCGAAATCCCTGCTCACCTTGCGATCTCCCGTGTCCCGTCCCGTCCGGTCCCGTACTCAGCCGAGCTGCGCCAGCGGCTCCGGCCGCGCGTGCGAAGCCTCGTGCGCGGCGCGCGGCGCAGCCGCCGGCTGCAGCCGCCCGCCCTCGATCCGCCACACCTCGTCGGCGAAGGCCACGAGGCGTTCGTCGTGGCTGACCACGATGATGGTCGGCGCCTCGGGCAATGCCCGCAGGCCCTCGAGCAGCGCGCGCACCGCAGCGACGTCGAGGTGGTTGGTGGGCTCGTCGAGGACCAGTGCGCGCGGCCTGCGCAGCAACGCGCGGGCGATCGCCAGCCGCTGGCTCTCGCCGCCGGAGAGCATCACGCCGCCCTCGCCCACCTGCGTGTCGTAGCCTGCCGGCAGGGCCCGCACGAACGCATCGGCGCCGGCGAGCCGTGCCGCGGCGACGATCTGCTCGTCGGTGGCCTGCTCGTTGCCGTAGGCGAGGTTGGCACGGATCGTCCCGAAGAACAGTCCGCTGCGCTGCAGCACCACGCCGACCTGGCGCCGCAGCGCCCGAAGGTCGAGCTCGCGGAACGGGCGCCCGTCGGCGAGCACCTCGCCGGCCGCGGGCGCCGCGAGGCCGAGCAGCAGGTTGAGCACCGTGGTCTTGCCGGCACCGTTCGGCCCGATCAGGGCGACGTGCGAGCCGGGCGCGATCCGCAGGCTGGCGCCGCGCAGCACCGGCTCGCGGTCGTAGGCGAAGCTGACGTCGCGCAGCTCCAGGCCACCGCGGAACGCGTGCGGCGCACGCCCGGCATACGCCAGCGGGGTGCCGCTTCCGAGGATGTCCGCGAGCGTCGCCAGCGACACGCTGCCGGCGATCACGTCGGCGGTGCCACGCAGCACCGTGGTGACGAAGCCGTTCAGCAGTCCGGCGCCGAAGTAGAACGCGAGGAAGGCGCCGAGCGTCAGCGTGCCGCGCGCCACCTCCACGCCGCCGATCACCAGCAGTACGATGCCGAGCAGGCCGGTGACCGTCGCCTGCACCTGGCCGTGCACGGCGAAGCTCCAGGACATCCGCTCGCCGCTGGAGCGCAGCCGGTCGATCGCCGCCTTCTGCCGGCCGATCTCCTCGACCTCGCAGGCCTGCACGCGCGTCAGGTCGAGCTGGCGCAGCACGAAGGACATGCCCTTGCTGTAGGACTCGAACGCGCCCTGGAAGCCGCGCACGTCGCGCGACACGTGGCGGTGGGTGAACGCGGCCGCGATCCACACCGCCGGCAGCAGCAGCAGCGCGAGGCCCACCAGGGTGGCGCTGAACCAGGTCAGCACCCCGGCGAGCGCGAGGCTCGCGAACAGTGCCGGCAGCACGCCCGACAGCAGGGCGTTGCTCATGACGTCGACGCGCTCGGTGTCCTGCACGATCCGCGTCTGCAGGCGGTCGAGGTCGGCCCGGCTCATGTGCTCGCGCGGCGCGAGGTAGACGTGCTCGAGCAGGTCCTCGCGCAGCCGCATCACCATGCGCTTGATGACGCCGACGACGTGGCGGCGCAAGGCCAGCGACGCGAGCGTGCCCAGCAGGCGCACGCCGACGATCGCGCCGCCGAGCGTGGCCAGCAGCGCCACGTCCGAGCGCGGTATCGCGACGTCGAAGGCGTGGCGGACCATCCACACGACCGGCAGCAGCAGCATCGACACCGCCGCGGCGCCGAGCGCGTAGGCGAGCAGAGCGCCGCGGTGCGGGCGCACGTAGTGCAGGAAGAGGCGCAGCGCCCGCGGGTCGGCGAACCCGTAGCTGCGCGCGGCCACCGCGGCGAGGCGGCCCGCGAGCTGCCGCGCGGCGCCGGGCTCAGGTCGTGGCATGGGTCACCGGCCGGAGGCCCTTGCCGAGGCGCTTGAGGAAGCGCCGTGCGAGGTAGCCCGGGATCTCGGCGCGGCTGCCGAGCTGCCAGGCGTGGCGCAGGTAGTCCGGGAAGCCGGCCGCGAGGAACAGCGGCCCGCGACCACGCGCATAGCGGCCGAAGGGCGCGAGCTCGCACAGCAGCGGCCCGAGGGCCCCGGCGTGCACCTCGTGGAAGCTGCGCAGGATGGTGCGGTTCTCCAGGCGCTCGAGCCAGCTCGCGCGCCGCCGGCCGAGCCGCGCGATGGCGGCGTCGGGCACCGGTGCGTCGAAGTAGTCCCGCAGGTAGGTGAGCCCGAGCCACAGGCGGCGCGCGACGCCCCGGCGCTCGCCGAACTGCAGCAGCGCCGGCCAGTCGATCTCGCCGGCCGCCTGGCGCAGCAGCACCATCGCGTCGGCGATCCAGCGCACCGGCGGCTCCTCGTTCCAGCGGATGCCGTGGACCAGCGTGTGCAGCAGGGTGCGGGTCGCGTCCAGCGTGCGCACGCGGTGGCCGAGCAGCTCGAACGGCACCGAGGTCTGCCAGAACCAGGCGTCGGCCGCGTCGTCGCAGAAGTCGAACACCACGTGCCAGTGCAGGTCGAACTCGTGTCCGTCGGCCCGCTTGTACCCCATCGCGTGGCGGTAGCGCAGCACGTCGGCATCGACTGCCCGCCAGGGCACGTAGCCGCGCGCCTCGACCAGCGACACCGCGCGCCGCGCCTCGTCCGGCCGCACGACGAAATCGAAGTCGCCCATCGGGCGCAGCGCAGGGTTGCCGTAGTACAGCAGGCCGAGCGGCGCGCCCTTGAGCGCCAGCACCTCGAGGCCGGCGCCGGTCATCTCGTCGAGGATCGGCTTGGTCTCGGCGGCGAGCCGGTGCGCCTTGACCCAGGACATGCGGTACGCCCCCTTGAGGCGCCCCGTCAGGTCGTCCTCGACGCCGTGGCGGCGCAGGTTGTCGTAGAGCAGCGGCACGAGGCGGAACACCTCGTGGTCGAACTCGCGGGAGACGTCCAGCGTGCGGCGCCACTCCCCATAGGCCGCGAGCGCCTCGTCGCGCCCGCCCAGCGCCGCCTTCAGGACCAGGAACTGCTCGCGGGTCGGGAACAGTCCGCGCCGCGAGAACTCCGGGACGTCGCTGTTCCACGGCGCCTTCACACCGCCTCCCGGACGTCGCCCGCGGCGCGCGCCAGCGCACGCTTGCGGTCGATCGCCGCCTTCAGCGCACGCAGGTAGTCGGCGTTGCCGGCGGCTGCCGGCTGGCGCAACACGGTGTTGCTGCCGTGGATGCGCCGGCGCATCACCACGCGCTCGAGCGTCGCCAGGGTGAGGCCCGCGAGTTCCGCCCGCGATACCCAGTCGAGCATCTCGCCGACCTTCAGCGACGCATCGAACGGACCGGCGCGCAGGAAGGCCTCGCGACGCAGCAGCAAGGTGCCGGCGAAACGCGCCACCTGGGGCGTCGGGTCGTAGTCGATGCGGGCCGCCGCCGCCGGCTCGAGTCGCGGGCACAGGAACTGCTGCAGTGCGCCGAACACGCCGTCGGCCCCGGGCACGGCCTGCACGGCGTCGAGGCGCGAGCGCAGGCTGCCCTCGGTCCAGAGGTCGTCGGCGTCCAGGAACGCCAGCCACGGGGAGCGGGCCCGCGCCACGCCTGCGTTGCGCGCCGCTGCGATGCCCGCATTCGGCTGCGACAGCAGGACGACGCGCGGGTCGTACCGGCGCGCGATCTCGCCGCTGCCGTCGGTCGAGCCATCGTCCACGACGATGACCTCGACGTCGTCGAGGCCCTGCGCGAACACGCTGGCGAGCGCTTCGGCGAGGAACGGCGCGGCGTCGTAGCAGGGGATGACCACGCTGAGGAAGGGGCTGCGGGCGTTCATCGGCGATCCTCGGTAGGTTGGCAGCGCCTCGGCAGGCGCGTGCGGGTGCGCGGCGCGGGGTCGTGGGGCGCGTGCGGACTCGCCGCCGGAGCGGCGGTGGCGCAGGCGATCCTTCAGCCGGCGCGCTTGACCTCGGCCTTCAGCGACGGCCAGCCTTCGTCCGCGACGTCGTGGATCGGGTCGAACATCAGCAGGTCGCGCATGTCCGAGTAGACGCTCATCGACGGCGCCGCATACGCGTCCCGTCCAGGGTCGGCAGCGATGGCCGGGCGCGGCGACGTTTCGGCCGGGACGGCTTCGCGGACCAGGCTCGCGGCGAGCAGTTCGGCGACGAAGCGCGAGACGTCGGCCTGCGCGGTGGCGCCCTCGACCTCGAAGCGCGCGACCAGGGCGGCCACCAGCGACTCTTCCGATGCGCCGTCCTCGAGCAGTGCCCAGAGATGCGCGCCGGTCCCGGCGCTGCTGAAGTAGTTGCCGGTGGCGAGGTTCATCACCACCAGCTCGCCGTCGATCACTTCGCTGACGACCGCCGGCTTGTTGACGATCCACGCGCCCTTGCCCATCTTGCATCCCCTGCACCGGGCCTGCGGCCCTTGTTCCGCACGATGTTCTCCGTATCGGGGTATCGCTGACGTGCAATGGCTCACATCCCGCCTGCGCCGGCTCCTTATGTCGAGCGACGACGCGCCGCGCGCGCGCAGCGCCTGGGCCGCGGGCGCGCGCCATCCCGAGACGCCACGCTGGCTCGCGGCGCGGCGCGAGCTGGTGTTCATCGACGGCCTCGGCGGCGAGCTGCTGCGCTTCGACCCGGCACGCGGCACCGGCACGCGGCACCGGCTCGCCGACGAGCTCGGCTTCGTGGAAGCCGCACCCGACGGCGGCCTGCACTACGGCACGGGCCTCGCGGTGCACGCGTGGGGTTCGGCCGCGGCGCTGGCGGTCGTGCCGGGGGACGCGGCGCGCCTGCGCCTCAACGACGCCGGCCGCGACGACCGTGGCCGGCTGTGGACGGGCTCCATGGACCGACGCGGCGAGCAGCCGCTCGGCGCGCTCTGGCGCATCGAGCCCGACGGCCGGGTGCAGCCCATCGACTCTGGCTACACGATCCCGAACGGCTTCGCCTTCGCGCGCGACGGCGCGACGCTCTATGTCGCGGATTCCCCGCGGCGGGTGGTGCACGCCTACGCACTCGACGCGGCGCGCGACGTGCGCTCGCGCAGCGTGCTGATCGGTCCCGGCGCCTTCGGCGACGCCTACCCCGACGGCATGGCCGTCGATGCCGAGGACCACCTGTGGATCGCCTGCTACGACGGTGGCTGCCTGCGACGCTTCCGCCCCGATGGCACCCTCGAGCGCAGCGTGCCCGTGCCGGCTGCCAAGGTCACCGCCTGCACCTTCGGCGGCGACTCGCTCGCGACGCTGTACGTGACCGCCGGCGACGGCCTGTATGCGTTCGATCCCGGCGTGCCGGGCCCGGACGGGCGCCACGGCACCTGAGGCCGCAGGCCCGGCTCAGGGCTCGAGCGTCAGCCGGTGCCGCGCCGGCCCCGGCAGCAGCGGCGTCGGGCGGCCGCTGGCCCAGTCCTCGAACCCCGAGCGGTACCAAGGCGAGAGCGGGTGGCCGCTCGGCCCTCCGGGCAGTTGCAGGTAGCCCTCGGCTTCCCGCCCGGGCGCGACGGCGAAGCGCTCGGACGCGCCGAATGCCCCCATCTGCACGCGCGGCATGTCCTGGTCGCCAGGCAGCGCACGCACCGGCATGTCGAGCAGGCCGGCGAGCCACGGCAGCGCCTGCGACAGCGGGTGCCGCAGCGCCACGACGTTGCGCGCGCCCCAGGTGCAGCGTTCGAGGGTGCCGCAGGCGGCGCGCAGCGCCTCGAAGGTGGCATCGGCCTGCGCGAGCAGGAACTCGCGCCAGCCGCTCCACGGCGGCGCCAGCAGGTGCTCGGGCTGCTCGGTGACCATCCGCCACAGCGGCCCCTCGAACTGCGGCGGCGGGGGCTCGCCGGATGCCATGTCGACGCCGAGCGCATCGAGCAGCATCTGCCAGGCCGCCTGCTGCGTGCGGCTGCGGAAGTCGCGCACGATCCGGTAGGCCACCGAGCCGGTCGCGGCGCGACCGTCCCAACGCTCGGCCCAGCGCCGCAGCTCGGCGCGGCGCGGCGCGTTCTTCAGCGCCTCCTCGTCGAGCGTCGCGAGCAGCAGGCGGCGCCAGCGGTCCAGGAACAAGGCCCGGTCGTCGAGCTGGATCGCGAGCATGTCGGCGGGCGTCGCCGGCCGCGCGAGCGCCAGCAGCGCGTCGCGGACCTGGCGCGCGCGCGCCCCGAGCTCGTAGCCGAGCCCGCCGTCCGCCTCGTCGCTGCCGAGCACCCGCTCGGCCTCGCCGTCGACCACGCGGGCGTTGGCGGTCCACAGGCGCCCCGACTCGGGGTCGGCCAGCAGCGGCTGCTCGCCCGCGCTGCGCCACTCGAACGGCGCCGGAGTCGATGGCCCGCCCAGGCCGCGCGGGATGCGGCCGATGATCGTCCAGCCGATGTGCCCGGCGCGGTCCCCGGCCACGAGGTTCAGCTGTGGCACGCCGACCTCCGGCGCGAGCGCGAGCGCGGCGCCGACGTCGCGCACCTGCTGGAACTCGAGCATGCGCAGGTTGGTCGCGCCCGGCTCGAGCGCGAGCCAGCGCACCAGCGTGCAGCTGCGGCCATCGGGCGAGGCGCCGACCAGCACGCCGAGCGGCGAGTCGAGCACCTCGAGGTCGCGCGGCGCGGCTCCGGCGACCTGCAGCGTCTCGCGGCGTCGTGCGAAGGCGCGCCAGCCGCCGCCGGTCATGTAGCGCCCGCCGGCGAGGTCGCAGCTCACCAGGCTGACGTCCGACCAGTCACCGTAGCTGTTGGTCAGCCCCCAGGCGAGGTCACCGTTGGACCCCGCGACCAGGCCCGGCAGGCCCGGCATCGTGACGCCGTTGAAGTCGAAGCCGGGGACCCGCAGGCGCGCCCGGTACCAGGTGGCCGGCACGCGCGCGACCAGGTGCATGTCGTTCGCGACCAGCGCGGCGCCGCCCGCGGCCAGGCGGCCGGCGACCGCCCAGTTGTTGCTGCCGGGCGCGAGCCGCGGCCGCGACTCCACCTCGCCGGTGCCTGCCGGGGCGACGGGCCGCACGCGGCCCGCGGGCGCGGCGCGCAGGTCCAGCAGCTCCGGTGCGGGCACCGGCGGCGATTCGCCGACGCCGGCGTCGCCGGTGGCGAGCGCGGCGTCCGCGGCGCTGGCGAAGTTGGGCGCGTCCCACTCGGTGCCGCGCGGGAACAGGAACTGCAGCACGCTGCGCGCCGCGCTCGAGTCCGCCTCGCCAGCCGACGCGGCGGCGACCCGTTCGCCGATCCGCGCCTCGAGCTCGCGGCGCACGCGCTCGCGCGGCACGTCGGCGAACTGCAGCTGCCACCACATCGCGTGCAGCGTCAGCACCGTGTCCTCGTCGCGCCACGGCTCGGGACGGGCGCGCAGCAGCCAGTATTCCCAGGGGCGCGAGCGCAGCGAGCCGAGCCCGGCGTTGACGCCGGCGACGTAGGCGGCGAGCCACGCCCGCTGCGCCGGCGTCGCGGCCGCGAGCTCGCGGCGCGCGATCGCGCGGAAGCCGAAGGGCCGCGCCTGCAGGTCCTGGTCGAGCGCCGCGGGCCCGACGAGCTGCGCCAGCTCGCCGGCAGCGAGCCGGCGCGAGAGGTCCATCTGGAAGAAGCGGTCCTGGCCGTGCGCGAAGCCGAGGCCGAACGCGGCGTCGCGCATCGAGGCCGCGGTGACCGTCACCGTGCCGGCGGCGTCGCGTGCGAGCCCGACCGCACCGTCGACGGCGGACGGCGCGACCGCGAGGCGCCCATCGAGCGGCGGCAGCGACGCGCGGAACGTGAGCCAGGCCGCCAGCAGCGCCGCCGCGACCAGTGCCGCGAGCAGCACGACGCCGCGCAGCAGCCAGCGGGTCATCGGCCGGCGCCGCGCCTCAGGGCCGGCGGACCTGCAGGATCTGCATGGAATTCGTGCCGCCGGCGACGCCGGTGAGCTCGCCCTTGGTGAGGATCACGAGGTCGCCCTCGTCCACCAGGCCGAGCTTCAGCAGCTGCGTGAAGATCGCGCCCGCCATCGTCACCAGGGCGGTCGGGCTGACGTCGAAGTCCACCGGGTAGACGCCGCGATACAGCGTCACGCGCCGGCGCGTGGCCTCGTGCCGGGTGAAGGCGTAGATCGGGATGTCGGAGCGGATGCGCGACATCCACAGCGGCGTCGCGCCCGACTCGGTCAGCGCGACGATCGCGCGCACCTTCATG
>JALORN010000011.1 GCA_025458905.1 Steroidobacteraceae bacterium | reverse complement strand
GATCGGATCCTTCGGCTGCTCGACCGGCCGCGCATTGCTCTTCGGCAAATCGATGTCGACGCCGAGATTCATCAGCGGTGCGGTGACCATGAAGATCACGAGCAGCACCAGCATCACGTCGATGTAGGGCACGACGTTGATGTCGGCCATCGCACGCCTGCCGCGGTTCACCTGTGCCATGGTCGCCTCCCGGCCTCAGCCGCCCTGCGCGCCGCGGGTCGAGTGGCGCTGCAGGATCGTCGAGAACTCTTCCATGAACGCGTCGTAGCGTTGCTCGAGCCGCCCCACCTGGTCGGCGAAGCGGTTGTAGGCGACCACCGCGGGGATCGCGGCGACCAGGCCGATCGCTGTGGCGATCAGCGCCTCAGCGATGCCGGGGGCCACGGTCGCGAGCGTCGCCTGCTGCACCGAGCCGAGGCCGATGAAGGCGTGCATGATGCCCCACACCGTACCGAAGAGACCCACGTAGGGGCTCGTGGAACCGACCGTCGCGAGGGTCGAGAGGCTGTGCTCGAGGCGCTCGACCTCCTTGATCTGCTGCGCCTTCATCGATCGGCGCGCACCCTCGAGCAGCACGTCCGGCGCGGTCACGCCCTGCTGGCGCAGCCGCGCGAACTCGCGGAACCCGCCGTGGAAGATCGCCTCGATGCCGCCGACCTTGTCGCCGCGGGCGTCGATGCCGCGGTACAGGGTCGCGAGGTCGGTGCCCGACCAGAACTCCTTCTCGAAGCGCAGCATGTCGGCGCGGGCGCCGGCGAGCATCTGCTTCTTCTGGAAGATGATCGTCCAGGAGTAGACCGAGGCTGCGGCGAGAGCGAGCATCACCAGCTGCACGACGATCGTGGCCTCGGCGATCAGCCCGAGGATGGAGATCTCGCCGCCGCCGCTCATCGCACGGACTCCGACACGGACTCCGGCACGAAGTCCGGGATGCGCCGCGGGCGCCGCGAGCTGGCGTCGAGGCAGGCCACGCGCACCTCGGCGAGCACCAGCGGCTCGCGGCCCGGCGCATCGCGGAGGATCTGCTGGCGGATCGACATCGAGACGCGGCCGTCGCGCCGCGGCTCGCAGGTGACGACGAGGGCGTCGTCGAGCCGCGCCGGCCTCAGGTATTCGAGCTGCAGGTTGACCACCATGAAGAGGATTCCGGGATCGACGGCGAGGGCCGTCTGGGAGAAGCCGAGCCAGCGCAGCCACTCGGTGCGCGCGCGCTCGAGGAACTTGAGGTAGTTGGCGTAGTACACGACGCCGCCGCCGTCGGTGTCTTCCCAGTAGACGCGCACCGGCCACTCGAACGGCACGGCCGTGGCGGCGGCGGCGTTGCCCGGCCGGGCCTGCGGGGGCACCGCGCTCATGGCGCGTCCCCGAACAGCTGGCCGGCGGCCGGGGCGGCCGGCGGGCGCAGGCCGAAGTGCTGGTAGGCGTGGCGCGTCGCCATGCGCCCGCGCGCGGTGCGCATCAGGTACCCCTGCTGGATCAGGTAGGGTTCGATCACGTCCTCGAGAGTGCCGCGCTCCTCGCCGATCGCCGCTGCGAGGCTCTCGATGCCGACCGGGCCGCCGTCGAACTTTTCGATGATCGTGGTGAGCAGCTTGCGGTCGAGTGCGTCGAAGCCAACCGGGTCGACCTCCAGCAGGTCGAGCGCCGCCGCGGCCACCGTGCCGTCGACGGCACCGTCGGCGCGCACCTGGGCGTAGTCGCGCACGCGGCGCAGCAGGCGGTTCGCGATCCGCGGCGTGCCGCGCGAGCGCTGCGCGATGCGCTCGGCGCCGCCGGCGTCGATCGGCACGCCGAGGATGCCCGCCGAGCGATGCACGATGCGCGTCAGGTCCGCGACGTCGTAGAACTCGAGGCGCTGCACGATCCCGAAGCGGTCGCGCAGCGGCGAAGTCAGGAGGCCGGCGCGCGTCGTCGCGCCGACCAGCGTGAACGGCGGCAGCCCGAGCTTGATCGAGCGGGCCGCGGGCCCCTCGCCGATCATGATGTCGAGCTGGTAGTCCTCCATCGCCGGGTACAGCACCTCCTCGACCACCGGCGAGAGGCGGTGGATCTCGTCGACGAACAACACGTCGCGCGGCTGCAGGTTGGTGAGGATCGCGGCGAGGTCGCCGGGCCGCTCGAGCACCGGGCCCGAGGTCTGGCGCAGGCTCACGCCGAGCTCGGCGGCGAGGATGTTGGCGAGCGTCGTCTTGCCGAGGCCGGGGGGACCGAAGATCAGCACGTGGTCGAGCGCCTCGCCGCGCGCGCGCGCGGCGCCGACGAAGATCTCGAGCTGTTCCTTGACCTGGGCCTGCCCGACGTAGTCGGCGAGCCGCTTGGGGCGGATCGCGCGGTCGATGGCCTCGTCCTCGCGCCGCGCGGCAGGATCGATCATGCGTTCCGGCGGGGCATCCGGCTGCACGTCGCTCACCGGTCAGCCCCCTGCAGCGCGCGGCGGATCAGCTCCTCGGTGGTGGCGGCGTCGTGCGCCACCGACTCGAGCAGGCTCGTCGCCTCCGCCGGGCGATAGCCGAGCGCGACCAGCGCCGAGAAGGCCTCACCCTGCGGCCCCTGTCGCGGCGGCTCGCCGGCGACGGCGCCGGCCGGGGCGCCGCCGTCGAGACGGTCGCGCATCTCGACGATCAGGCGCTCGGCGGTCTTGCGGCCGACGCCGGGGATCCGGGTCAGGGCCGACACGTCGCGCGAGGCGACGCACTGGCGGAAGCCCTCGACGCTGGTGCCGGAGAGGATGCCGAGCGCGATCTTCGGGCCGACGCCCGAGACCTTCAGCAGCGTGCGGAACAGCCCGCGCTCCTCGTCGGAGGCGAAGCCATAGAGCACCTGCGCGTCCTCGCGCACCACGAGGTGCGTCAGCAGGCGCACCTCGCTGCCGGCAGGCGGCAGGCCGTAGAACGTGGACATCGGCGCCTCGAGCTCGTAGCCGACCCCGCCCACCTCGAGCAGCAGGGACGGTGGCGCCTTCCACGCCAGCGTGCCGCGCAGCGAGCCGATCACGAGCGGCTCGCCCCGGCGCGACGCGGCGCGGGGACCGCGGAGAAGGCTGCGACGCGCCGTGCGTGCGCGTGGCACAGCGCGACGGCGAGCGCATCGGAGGCGTCGGTGGCGAGGGCGACGTCGGCACCGAGCGCGAGCAGCTGGCGCACCATGTGCGCCACCTGCGCCTTGTCGGCGGCGCCGAAGCCGACGGTCGCGAGCTTGACCGCGCGCGGTGCGTACTCGAACACCCGCGCATCGGCGCCGAGGGCGGCGAGCGCGGCGCCGCGCGCCTGGCCGAGCTTCAGGGCGCTGTCGACGTTGCGATTGACGAACACGCGCTCGACCGCGACCTCGTCGGGCGCGAAGCGCGCGAGCAGCGCGCGGATGCCATCGTGGATGCGGTGCAGGCGCTCGGCGAGCGACGCGCCGGCGACGTCGATGCGGCCCTGCACGAGGCAGCGCAGCTCGGGACCGGAGCACTCGACGATGCCGTAGCCGGTATGGCGCGAGCCCGGGTCGATGCCGAGGATGCGGCAGCGGGCCGCCACCGCGGCGCGCGCCGCGAGCACCGGCACCACCCCGGCGCCCGGCCCCGCGCGGTTCGCCGCGGTCGTACGCATCGCGCGCGCCCCGACGACGGCCGGCGCAGCGGACCCGGCGGCCTCGGGACGGAACGCCCGCCAGGACTTACTCGACCAGCGTGCCACGCGAACGCGGACTCCCGGCGACAGGCGAATGAAGGTGATCGACCATGCTTGCGCGGCGTCGGCAACCGCCTCGCGGCGACGCACGTATGATAGCCGGAATCCCCTGGGGCGCACACGCGCTGCCGAGCCGAGCGACATCGTGGAAATCGTCGAGCACTGTCCCGAGCCGATCGAGCAGGCTCTGCGCGAGGTGCGCGCCGCGCTCGCAGGCGAAGGCGCTGACCCGGCGGCGCTCGAGCGCGGCCATGCGGCCGCGCGCCTCGTCGGGGCCATCGTCGAGGACGCGGCCCTCGCCCGCGGCGCGCTCGCCTACGAGTCGCTCGCTGGCGACGCCCTCGCCCGGCCGTCCGTGGCCGAGGCGCTCGGCGCGGACGCCGCGCGCGTCGCACTCGAGCTCGCGCGCCTCGGCGAGTTCGGGCGCGGCACGGCCTGGAACGCGCAGGGCCGGCTGCAGGAGCCGCAGGCGGAGACGCTGCGCAAGATGCTGCTGGCGGTAGTGGGCGACCCGCGGCTCGTGGTGGCGCGCATCGCGATCCAGCTCGCACGGCTGCGGGCGGCGCGCGACGCTGCCGCCGAGCGTCGCGAGGCGCTCGCCGCCGAGACCCGCGCCGTGTTCGCGCCGCTCGCCAACCGGCTCGGCATCTGGCGCCTCAAGTGGGAGCTCGAGGACCTCGCGTTCCGCTACCTCGAGCCCGAGGCCTACCGGCGCATCGCCGCGGCGCTCAACGAGAAGCGCGCCGACCGCGACCGCTACGTCGAGTCGATGCGCGCCGCCCTCGAGCACGAGCTGCGCGCCGCGGGCATCGACGCCGAGGTGCAGGGGCGCGCCAAGCACCTCTACAGCATCCACCGCAAGATGCAGCGCAAGCAGCTCGGCTTCGAGCAGCTGTTCGACCTGCGCGCGCTGCGCATCGTCTGCGGCAGCATCCCCGACTGCTATGCCGCGCTCGGCGTGGTGCACGCGCGGTGGCGCTTCATCCCCGGCGAGTTCGACGACTACATCGCGACGCCCAAGGACAACCACTACCGCTCGATACACACCGCGGTGATCGGGCCGCTCGACCGCGCGGTCGAGGTGCAGATCCGCACCCGCGAGATGCACGAGAGCGCCGAGCTCGGCGTCGCCGCCCACTGGCGCTACAAGGAAGGCGGGCCGCGCGACGCGGGCTACGAGCGCAAGGTCGAGTGGGTGCGCCGGCTGCTCGACCCGGGCGAGGCGGGACCCGCGTCGGAGCAGGACTTCATCGACCGGGTGCGCAGCGAGCTGTTCGAGGACCGGGTGTACGCCCTGACGCCACGCGGCGAGGTCGTCGACCTGCCGCGCGGCGCGACGCCGCTCGACTTCGCCTACCACCTGCACTCCTCGCTCGGCCACCGCTGCCGGGGCGCCAAGGTCAACGGCCGCATCGTCCCGCTCACCTACGCGCTGCACAACGGCGAGATCGTCGAGGTGATCACGGGCAAGCAGGAGGCGCCGAGCCGCGACTGGCTCGCGCCCGACCAGGGCTACCTCGTCTCGGCCCGCAGCCGCGCCAAGGTCCGCGCCTGGTTCCGCCGCCTCGACGCCGGCGAGAACGAGGCCGCCGGGCGCGCGATCGCCGAGCGCGAGCTGGCGCGCCTCGGCGCCGGGCCGGCGCTGTTGTCGGCCCTGGTCGGCGAGCTGAAGGTCGCGGACGCGGCGCAGCTCTACCGGGGCCTCGGCGAGGGCGAGATCAGCGTCACGCAGTTCGTGCAGGCGGTGCTGCGCCGCCTGCAGCCGCCGGCGCGCCCCGGCGCCGAAGTGCCCGACGTCGCGACCGCGGTCGGGCGCGCCCGCCAGCGCGCCCCGCGGGCGGCGGCGGGCCCGTCGCGTCGCGCTGCGAGCCCCGTGGAGCTCGAGGGCGTCGGCGCCCTGCCCGTCACCCTCGCCCGCTGCTGCCGGCCGGTGCGGCCGCAGGCGATCGTCGGGTACGTCACGCTCGGCCGCGGCGTCACCGTGCACGCCGCCGACTGCCCGGGGCTGCGGCGCATGTCGGCCGGCCGGCCCGAGCGCGTGCTGCACGCGGCCTGGACAGCCGCCGAAGGGGACGACGTCGGCCTCGCCATCGAGCTCAGCATCCTTGCCTACGACCGGCGCGGCCTGGTGCGCGACCTGTCGGAAGTGATCTCGGCGCAGGACGTCGCGATCGAGTCGCTGCACACCGTGACCGAGCGGCGTGACGGCACCGCCCGCACGACCACGCGGCTGCGGGTGCGCGACCTCGGGCAGCTGACGCGGGTGCTGCGCCTGCTCGGCGCAGTGGCCGGCGTGATCTCCGTGCGCCGCTCGGCCTGAGCGCGACGCGCCGGGACGGCTCATCCGGGACCTGCGGCCCGTACGCGCCCGTCAGGCGTCGCCAGCTGCGCGACCAGGTGGTCGACGAAGGCCCGGACCTTCGCAGGAACGCGCGGCATGCGCAGGTACAGCGCGTGCGCCGCGATCGGCGGAGCGCTCCAGCCTGCGAGCACCTCCACCAGCCGGCCCGCCGCGAGGTCTGCCTCGACCACGAACCGGGGCAGCAGCGCCACCCCCGCGGCGGCGAGCGCGGCCTGCTGCAACGCCTCGCCGTTGTTCGAGCACAGGCGACCCCGCACCGGCACGACCGTGGGCGGCTCGCCGGCACGTTGCAGCGACCACTCGCTGCCGCCCGCGAGGTAGCCATAGTGCAGGCAGTCGTGCGCACGCAGCTCCCCCGGACGCTGCGGCGCGCCGCGCGCCGCGACATAGGCTGGTGCCGCGCACAGCACCCGCGGCACCTCGCACAGCCGCCGCGCGACCAGCGAGGAGTCGCCGAGCGCCGCGACCCGCACCGTGACGTCGAAGCCCCCTTCGACGGGATCGAGGATGCGATCGTCGAGGTGCAGGTCCAGCGTGACCTTGGGATGCCGCTCGAGGAAGGAGGCCACCAAGGGCGCGACGCGGCGCTGGCCGAAGGTCATCGGCGCGTTGACTCGCAGCGGCCCCTGCGGCTCGTGTTGCCGGCCGGCAAGCGCCTGCTCGGCCTCGGCGACCCGGGCGAGGATGTCGTTCACGCGTTCGTGGTAGTCGCGGCCGGCGTCGGTCAGCGCGAGCGCACGAGGGGTGCGTACCAGCAGCGAGACGCCGAGGCGCTGCTCCAGCGCCTGCACCAGCTTGCTGACCTGGGAGCGCGTCAGGGCCATCTGCCGCCCGGCCGCGGCGAACCCGCCGGCGCGGACCGAAGCGGCGAAAGCCTTCATCTGCAGGAATTCGGACACCGCGCGGACCTCGCACCAAACGTATCTCTTTTGGATACGAAGTGTATCCAATAAGACCCCTAGTATCCATTCCGGATACGCCCTACGCTGGCGCCATTCACTACTTGGGAGACGCGAGATGCTCCAGATCAGACCTGCCGCCGACCGCGGCCACGCCGACCATGGCTGGCTCGATTCCTGGCACACCTTCTCGTTCGCCGACTACCACGACCCCGAGCACATGGGGATCGGGCCGCTGCGCGTGCTCAACGACGACCGGATCCAGCCGGGCACCGGCTTCGGCACCCATCCGCACCGCGACATGGAGATCGTCAGCTACGTGCTCGACGGCGCGCTGGCGCATCGCGACTCGATGGGCAACGGTTCGGTGATCGTGCCCGGCGACGTGCAGCGGATGAGCGCCGGCACCGGGGTGCTGCACTCCGAGCACAACGCAGCCGAGCACCAGCCGACGCACTTCCTGCAGATCTGGTTCCTGCCGCGCCATCGTGGGCGGGCACCGGGCTACGAGCAGAAGCACTTCCCGGCGGCGGAGAAGCGCGGCCGGCTGCGGTTGGTCGCGAGCCCCGACGGCGCGCAGGGCTCGGTCACGATCGACCAGGATGCGCGCCTCTACGCCGGGCTGTTCGACGGCGCGGAGCGCGCGACGCACTCGGTGGCGAGCGGCCGGCAGGCCTACCTGCACGTGGCGCGCGGGCGGGTGCGGGTCGACGGCACCACGCTCGGCGAGGGTGACGCCGCGCGGCTCGCGGCGGGCGGCGAGCTGCGCATCGAGGGGGGCGAGGACGCCGAGGTGCTGCTGTTCGACCTGCCGGCCTGAGGCCGGCCGCGCGGGGGCCCGCGAAGGCAGGCTCCCGTCGGCGGCGCGGCGCTCAGCGATTCGGCATGTCGATGGCGCGCTTGTCGGCCGCGAGGGCTGCCTCGTGCAGCCCCTCCGACAGGGTCGGATGGGCGTGGATCGTGCGCTGCAGGTCCTCGGTGCTCGCCGAGTACTCCATCGCCAGCACGGCCTCGGCGATCAGCTCGCCGGCCATCGGGCCGACGACGTGCACGCCGAGGATCTGGTCGTCATCCTTCGCGGCGATCACCTTGACGAAGCCCTGCGAGGCCTCCATGGCACGCGCGCGACCACTCGCGAGGAACGGGAAGCTGCCGACCTTGTAGGGACGGCCGGTCGCCTTGACCTGCTCCTCGGTCTTCCCGACCCAGGCGATCTCCGGCGCGGTGTAGATCACCGAGGGGATCACGTCGTAGTTGACCTCGGCATAGAGCCCGGCGATGCGGTCCGCGACCGCGACGCCCTCCTCCTTGCCCTTGTGGGCGAGCATCGGCCCGCGCACGCAGTCGCCGACCGCCCAGACACCCGGGGCGGTGGTCCGGCACTCGTGGTCGACCTTGATGAAGCCGCGCTCGTCGAGCTCGACGCCGCTGCCCTCGGCGAGCAGGCCCTGGGTGAACGGACGCCGGCCGATGCACACCACCAGCCTGTCGACCGTGAGCGACTGGCTCGCGCCGGCCGCGTCGCTGTACTCCACCTGCACGGCGCCATCGGCCACCCTGGCCCCGGACACCTTCGCGCCGAGCCGGACGTCGAGCCCCTGCTTGCGGAAGTGCTTCAGGGCTTCCTTGGCGAGCTGCTGGTCCGCGATCGAGAGGAACTCGGGCAGTGCCTCGAGGATCACCACCTCCGCGCCGAGGCGGCGCCAGACGCTGCCGAGTTCCACGCCGATGACGCCCGCGCCGATGATCCCGAGCCGCTTGGGCACGGCGTCGAACTCGAGCGCACCCCAGGAGTCGACGATGTGCCGGCCGTCGAACGGGGCGCTCTTCAGTGGCGCCGGCTGCGAGCCGCTGGCGAGCACCACCTGCTTCGCCGACAGCTGGCGCACGCTGCCGTCGGGCGCGGTGAACTCCACCTGGCCCAGGCCGAGGAAGCGGCCATGGCCCTGCAGCGGCGTCACGCCTGCGGCCTTGAAGAGCTGCAGGATGCCGCCGGTCATGCCCTTGACGATGCCCGCCTTGCGCTTCTGCATCGCGGCGACGTCCATCGAGACCGCGCCGGTCTGGATGCCGTGGGCCGCGAACTCGACCTGCGCGCGGTGCAGCAGCTCGGTCGACTCGAGCAGCGCCTTGGAGGGGATGCAGCCCGCGTTCAGGCAGGTCCCGCCGAAGGCCCTGCTGCCGTCGTAGTTCTGCCACTCGTCGATGCAGGCCGCCTTCAGCTTGTTCTGCGCGGCGCGGATCGCGGCCGGGTAGCCCGCCGGCCCCCCGCCGATCACGATGACGTCGTATTCGTCGGCCATGGCTGCCTCAGATGCCGATCAGCATGCGGCCCGGGTCTTCCAGGCATTCCTTGAGCGCGACCAGGAATTGCACCGAGTCGCGGCCGTCGATGATGCGATGGTCGTAGCTGAGCGCGAGGTACATCATCGGGCGCACCACGACCTGGCCGTTCACCACCACCGGGCGGTCCTGGATCTTGTGCATCCCGAGGATCGCGCTCTGCGGGGCATTGACGATCGGCGTCGAGAGGAGCGAGCCGAACACGCCGCCGTTGGTGATCGTGAAGGTGCCGCCGGTGAGCTCCTCGATCGAGAGCTGGCCGGCGCGGGCACGCGTGCCATAGTCGCCGATCTGCTTCTCGATGTCGGCGAAGCTGCGCACGTCGGCATCGCGCAGCACCGGCACGACGAGGCCGCGGTCGGTCGAGACCGCGACGCCGATGTCGTAGAACTCGTGGTAGATGATGTCGGTACCCTCGACCGAGGCGTTGACCACCGGGAAGCGCTTCAGCGCCTCGACGGCGGCCTTGACGAAGAACGACATGAAGCCGAGCTTCACGCCGTGGGCCTTCTCGAACTTGTCCTTGTAGCGCGTGCGCAGCTCGTTGATGGCGCTCAGGTCGACCTCGTTGAAGGTCGTCAGCAGCGCGGCGTCCTGCTGCGCGCGCACCAGGCGCTCGGCGATGCGCTGGCGCAGGCGCGTCATCGGCACGCGCTGCTCGGCGCGCGCGCCTGCGGGCAGCGGGGTGGCCGCCGGAGCGGCAGTGCCCGGCTTCGCGGCCGGGGCTGCGGGCGCCGCCTGCTTGCCGAGGTGACCGACGACGTCGCCCTTGGTCAGGCGGCCGTCCTTGCCGGACCCTGCAATCTGCGACGGATCGAGCCGGTTCTCCTCGACCAGGCGGCGCACCGCGGGGCTGAGCTTCGCGGCCTCCGCGCCCGTGGCCGCCGGGGCCTCGGCCTTCACGGGCGCGGGTGTTGCCGCCTTCGCCGCCGGCGCGGCCCCGGCACCCGCGGCCCCCGGCTCGTAGATCGCCAGCAAGTCGCCGCTCTTCACGGTAGAGCCCGCCTGCACGAGGATCTCCTTGAGCGCGCCGTTCGCCGGCGCCGGCACCTCGAGCACGACCTTGTCGGTCTCGAGGTCGGCCAGGTTCTCGTCGCGTCCGGCGCCTTCGCCGGGCTGCTTGCGCCAAGCCACGAGCGTGGCGTCGGCGACGGATTCGGGGAGCTGGGGAACGCGGATTTCGATCGTCATCGGGACCTTTCCTTCAGGAACTCTTGCGCAGGCTGGTGGCCGCGGCGGCCGGCGGCGAGAGGCGCGTGGTCTCGCGCGCGCCCTCCTCGCGTGCGCTCGAGCGCAGCGCCGCGTCGATCAGCGCCGCCTGCTCGGCGTCGTGGATCTTGGTGATGCCAGTGGCCGGCGCGGCTGCCGGCGCGCGGCCCGCGTAGAGCAGCTCGCGCTTGCCGGCGAGCGGCCGGTCGAGCTGGTGACGGATCTGGTACCAGGCACCCTGGTTCTGCGGCTCCTCCTGGCACCAGACGACCTCGCGCGCGTTCGGGTAGCGGCGCAGGATGGACTCGTACTCCTCCACCGGGAACGGGTAGAGCTGCTCGAGGCGCACGAGGGCGACGTCGCGCTGCTCGTTCGCGCGGCGGGCCTTGAGCAGGTCGAAGTAAACCTTGCCGCTCGACAGCACCAGGCGCTTCACCTGCGCCGGATTCACCTCGTCGACCTCGTCGACCATGTTCTGGAAGCTGCCGCGCGCGAGATCCTCGAGCTTCGAGACCGACATCTCGTGGCGCAGCAGGCTCTTCGGCGTCATGACGACGAGCGGCTTGCGGAAGCTGCGCAGCATCTGCCGGCGCAGCATGTGGAACATCTGCGCCGGCGTCGAGGGCACGCAGACGCTCATGTTGAGCTCGGCGCAGAGCTGCAGGAAGCGCTCGAGGCGCGCCGAGGAGTGCTCCGGGCCCTGGCCCTCGTAGCCGTGCGGCAGGAACAGCACCAGGCCGCAGTAACGGCCCCACTTCGACTCGCCGGAGCTGATGAACTGGTCGATGATCACCTGGGCGCCATTGGCGAAGTCGCCGAACTGCCCCTCCCAGATCACCAGCGCGTTCGGCTCGGTGGTCGAGTAGCCGTACTCGAAGCCCATCACGGCCTCCTCGGACAGCACGGAGTCGATCACCTGGACCCGCGGCTGGCGCTCCGCGACGTGCTGCAGCGGCAGCCAGGCCTCGCCGGTCTGCTGGTGGTGCAGAACGGCGTGGCGGTGGAAGAACGTGCCGCGGCCGGCGTCCTGCCCGCAGAGGCGGACGCTGAAGTTGTCGGTCAGCAGGGAGGCGTAGGCCAGCGTCTCGGCGCAGCCCCAGTCGAGCGGCATCTCGCCGGCGACCATCTTCGCGCGGTTCGCATAGACCTGCTGCACGCGTGGGTGCAGGACGTAGCCGGCGGGCAGCGTGACGATCTTCTCGCCGAGCGCGCGCAGCTTGGCGAGCTCGACGCCGGACTTCACGCGATCGCCCCAGTCGACCTGGGTGTAGGGCTCCCAGTCGACCGTGTACTTGTTGCCGATCATGCCGAGCGAGGCACGAGCCTGCGGGCGCCCCTCGTCCAGGCCCGCGCGATACTGCTCGATCAGGCCGTCGGTCTCGGACTGCGTCATCACGCCCTCGGCGACCAGGCGGTCGGCGTAGAGCTTGCGCGCCGTCGGGTGCTTGCGGATCACCGAGTACATCACCGGCTGGGTCGCCGCAGGCTCGTCGGCCTCGTTGTGGCCGAGGCGGCGGTAGCAGACGAGGTCGATCACCACGTCCTTGTGGAAGCGCATGCGGTAGCGCAGCGCCAGCCGCGCGACGAACACCACGGCCTCGGGGTCGTCGGCGTTGACGTGGAAGATCGGCGCCTCGAGCATCTTCGCGACGTCCGAGCAGTACATCGTCGAGCGCGCATCCTCGGGCTTCGAGGTGGTGAAGCCGACCTGGTTGTTGATGACGACGTGCACCGTGCCGCCGGTGTAGAAACCGCGCGCCTGCGACAGCTGCATCGTCTCCATGACGACGCCCTGCCCCGCGAACGCCGCATCGCCGTGGATCAGCACCGGCACGACGCGCTCGCCGCGGGCGTCGCCGCGGCGCTCCTGGCGCGCCCGCACCGAGCCCTCGACCACCGGGTTCACGACCTCGAGGTGCGAGGGGTTGAAGGCGAGCGCCACGTGGACGTTGCCGCCCGGCGTGCGCAGGTCGGACGAGAAGCCCTTGTGGTACTTCACGTCGCCCGAGCCCTTCATGTGGCTGGTGTCGTACTTCCCCTCGAACTCGGAGAACAGCACCGACGGCGCCTTGCCGAGCACGTTGACCAGCACGTTGAGGCGGCCGCGATGGGCCATGCCGATCACGAACTCCTCCGCACCCATGCCGCCACCGGCCTGGATGACGTCGTCGAGCAGCGGGATCAGCGCGTCGCCGCCCTCGAGCGAGAAGCGCTTCTGGCCGACGTACTTGGTGTGCAGGTAGCGCTCGAGCCCCTCGGCCGCGGTCAGCTGCCACAGGATGTTCTTGCGCTCCTCGTCGGCGAAGCGGTGGTGCAGGCGACCGGACTGGAACTCGTCCTGCAGCCAGAGACGCTCCTCGGTGTTCGAGACGTGGGCGAACTCGGCGCCGACGGTGCCGCAGTAGATCTGCTCGAGCTGCGCGATGATGTCGCGCAGCCTGGCGCGCTTGGCGACCTTGTCGACGCGGCTGCCGGTGAAGAACTCGGTGTCGAGGTCGGCCTCGGACAGGCCGAAGTAGTCGAGGTCCAGCACCTTCGGGCGCTCGCGCCGGGTGAGGCCGAGGGGGTCGAGCTTGGCGACCAGGTGGCCGCGGTTCGAATAGATCTGGATCAGGCGCGACACGGCACCCTGCTTGGCCGACGCGGCGGTCGAGGCGGCGTCCGGGGAGGCCGCGACGCGCGGCAGGCGCGCCCTTTCGGCGATCGCATTCTGGATGGAACGGTGGGAGCGCTCGCCACCGGCGACTGCGAGCGAAGCGAAATACTCGCGCCACGCCTGGCTGACGCTGCTCGGGTCGGCGACGTACTGCTCGTAGATCGCCTCGACGTAGTCGGCATTGCTGCCCGAAAGGGGGGTGGTACGGATCAACTCACTGCGCGTGGCGCCCATGGGTAACGAAGCCCTCCGCTCCTCGGAGCGTCAGCATGTGGCCAAGGAAATCAGAAGTTTAACGGAAGGTGGCGCCAGGCGCCAAAACGCGGCGCACGCTTTTTCCGCAGCTCGCCGTCAGCCGCTCCAGGCGCCGAAAGTCAAGTGCTCCAGCAGCCACAGCTCATAGCCGATCAGCACGACGTAGCCGGCGAGCACGGCGTAGAGGATCGCGGCCACCGGGATGCGGCCGAAGGCACGCATGCGCGCGAGCAGGATGAGCAGCACCACGCCGCCCGAGGTGAGCGCCATCTTCCAGAGCGCGAACTCGCCGGCCGTCCCGTGCACCAGGGGCTCCATCACCGGATTCGCCTCCGTGGCACCGAGGCTCAGCAGCGTGATGGTGAGCAGCGCATCACCCACCGAGAGCAGCAGGATCAGCAGTCCCACCGCGAGCCATTGCGGATGATGCCAGTCGATCGCGGCCAGATGGCGTTCGTTCTCGCGTCGCGGCTTGCGTCGCCGTTGCTTCACGCCGCCGATCAGCAGCGCGCGCAACGTGCTCGTCCTGCGGTCTGGCCCGGCACGGCGCTCCTGCGGGAGCGTCGCATCCGGCGGGGAATGGGGCACGCGGCGCGGTTCCGTTCTGTCGTGGTGTCTGTCGGCGGATGCCGCGACGACGGGATGATTCTAGTCAGCGACGCGCGCCCGGCGCCGGAGAGTTGTGTGAACCCGGTCCCAGTTCAGTCGAACTCGCGCCGCAGGAAAACGCTCGCCTCGAAGCGGTCGAAGCGGAACGGCGTCACGTTCGAACGATTGTCCGTCCAGCGAACGGAGGGCGTGATGCGCCAGCCAGGGTACGGCCAGCCGCGCACGTCGAGGCCCGCCGCAGTGACGAACTGCCGGTCCAGCCGGTCGATGCCGAAGAAGCCGCGCGCGCCGAAGAAGTCGCTGGTGAGCCACGCGGCCTCGGCGAACAGTGCGCGCCGCGCATCGAGCGGCCAGGCGCCGAACAGGCGCACCCCGTAACGGTCGTTCGACCAAGGCGAGGCGCGATCGCGCGCATCGTCGCGGCCCCCGAGCACGCCGAGTCCCAGACGCGGGATCTCGCCGGCGCGCTCGCGGCTCTGCAGCGCTGCTCCCCAGACGAAGCGTCGCGCGTCCAGCGGCTCGAAGCGCGCCTCGCGATAGTCGAGCGCGACCGCGCGGCCCGCCCCGACCAGTTCCCAGGCGCGGCCGACGGGCCGCGAGAGCGCACCCTCGACCCAGGCCGAGTCGAACCAGGTCGCGCCGTCGAGCCAGCCGCGCGCGAGCGTCGCGCCGACGCCGGCGGTCCACGCGCCGAATTGCCGGCGGAAACCGGCGCCCGCGTCGATCACGCTCTGGTCCACGAAGCTCGCGTCCGGGTGCGCGCGATGGCCGGCCCGCAGCAACACCGCCGCGCGACCGCTGACGCCGAAGGCGCGCTCGCCCGCCAGCGAGCCACCGGCCTCGAGGATCGGCGAAGACTGGCGCACCGCCTGGGGGTCGAACACGAAGCCGAACACGTCGCCCGCGGGCGAGGCGTTGGCGTTCGAGTCGTAGCCAGCGCCTGCGACCAGCGCCGGCGCAAAGCGCCAGGCCGGGCGCGGCCGCGCCCCGTCGAGCACCGCCAGCGCGCGCCGTGCCGCATCGCGGGTCACTGCCGAACCGCCCTCGCGCGCGACCCACTCGTACTCGCGGCGCGCCGTCCTGGCGTCACCGCTCGCCTGCAGCGCACGCGCGAGTTCCAGCCGCGCCGCGTCGAAGCGCGGTTCGAGCGCGAGCACCCGTCGCAACGGCACGACCGCGGCCGCCGCCCGGCCGGACTGCAGCGCAGCGAGTGCCAGCAGGTAGTCGAACTCCGGGTCGCCGGCGCGTGCGGCTTCGAGCGGCGCGAGGCGGGCATAGGCCTCCGCCGCGCGGCCCGCTGCGAGCGACTCCGATGCCGCGGCCACCGGATCGCTCGCCGGCACGGCGGCGCTCACCTGCGCGGGCGCAGCCTCTATGGTCGCGGCCCCGGATGCCGCCAGGGCAGGATCCGACGCCCAACCGACGCCGGCGCCGCCGGGCGCGGCGAGGCAGGACGATGCCGCGACCGTCAACGACAGGAAGCCGACCAGGATCAGCGAGGCGCGCATCGGCGCGAGCATAGCGCTCCGCAGGACCGGAACATGCAGGTGCAACCCGGAGGTGGTGGCGCCCCCGGCCGGAGTTGAACCGACGACCTACCGCTTAGGAGGCGGTCGCTCTATCCACTGAGCTACGGGGGCGTCGGTGGGCCACCGGGCGGCGCCGGCGCGGGCGGGTCAGGAAGAAATGGTGGAGCGGAAGGGGATCGAACCCTCGACCTTCGCATTGCGAACGCGACGCTCTCCCAGCTGAGCTACCGCCCCACGAGCCTCGCGACGCCGGTCTTGCCGAACCCCGCGAAGGCGGGCGATTCTAGCATCCGTTTACCATCAGGCAAGCTGCAGGGTCGACGTGCTCCAGTCGGGATCGATCGCACCGCCCTTCTGCCTGCCCGACCAGGACGGGCGGCAGCGTGCGCTGGCCGACTGGCTACGGCGAGGCCCGCTGATCCTCTACTTCTACCCGGCTGACTTCACCCCGGGCTGCACCCGCGAGGCCTGCATGGTCCGGGACCTGCACGCGCGCCTCGCGGCGCTCGGGCTCGACGTGGTGGGCATCAGCCCACAGGACGTCGACAGCCATCGCCGCTTCCGCGAGCTCCACGGCTTGCCCTTCGACTTGCTGTCCGATGCGGACAAGGCCGTCGCCCGGCTCTACGACGTCGATGGGCCCTTCGGCCTCGGCGTGCGGCGCAGCACCTACCTCGTGGACCCGGACGGCGTCATCCGTGACGGCGTGGTCGCCGACTTGCGCATCGGGCCGCACGAGGAGTTCATCCGCAACGCCCTGGCGGTGGCCGAGCGCGAGCGGCGGTCGGCGGCGTCCAACGCCGCTCAGTAGCGCAGCCGCAGCACGCGCGGCGGCCCGAAGGACGACACGGTCACGACGAACATCGAGCCATGGTCGCCCTCGTCCAGGGTGACCTGCAGGCGCCCATCGGCGAGCTCCGCGACGATCTGTGGCACCGTGTCGCCGTGGCCGACCACCACGGACGTCTCGCCGCGCGCATCGCGACGCACGGCACGAACCAGCGCATCGACGTCGCCGCCGGCAACGGTTTCGACCTCGACGCCGAGACGCGCCGCGAGCGGTGCCGCGGTGTCGCGGGCGCGCCTCGCCTCGCTCGAATAGACGTGGCGCACGGGGCCGGCATCGGAAGGCCCACCGAGCATCGCCGCGAGCCTCTCGGCGCGTGCGCGCCCCTCGGCAGCGAGCGGCGGATCGTCGGCCGGGAAGCTCGCCTTCTCGGCATGCCGCAACACGATCACCGTCGAGACGTCCGTCAGGTAGTAGGCGGCGAGGCGGACGCCGACGAACAGTGCCGTGCCGACCGCCAGCGCCAGCAGGGCGGCGATCCAGATGGGTGCCAGGAAGGGGCGACGGTGGCGCGTGATGGCCGGCGCGTTCATGGACCGGATGGTACCTGCGCTGCCCCACGCATGTCGCCCGCCACGGCATCCGGCTGCGCCATCGTCCGCGTGCGACACGGCGGGACCGCGGCTCGCCGGGCAGCCGGAGATTCGCCGCACGCTTCGGGTAGGCTGGCGGCCGATGACCCACCTACTCTTCCTCGGCTTCGCGATCATCGCTTGTGGCCTGTTGCTCGCGATGACGCTCGCGGCGCTGGCGCATGCGGGCCGCGTGCCCTGGCTGCGCGAGCAGGCGGCGCATGCCGGCCGGCCGCCTCGCGTGTCGGTGATCGTGCCGGCGCTGAATGAGGCGCGGGGCATCGAGGCGGCCCTGCAGTCGCTGCTCGCGCAGGACTACCCCGAGCTCGAGATCCTGGTCGTGGACGATCGCTCGACCGATGCGACGCCACTGATCCTCGCGCGCCTGGCTGCCGCCCAGCCACGGCTGAAGGTGGCGACGGTGCGCGAGCTGCCCGACGGCTGGCTCGGCAAGAACCACGCGAACTGGCTCGGGGCACGCGAGGCGAGCGGTGAACTGCTGCTGTTCACGGATGCCGACGTCGTGATGGCGCCGGACGCGATCGCCCGTGCCGTCGGTTACCTGTCTCGCGGCCACTGGGACCATCTGGCGATCGCGCCGCGGGTGACCCTCCCGGGCGGGGTGCTGTCGCAGTTCACGCTCTATTTCGGGCTGCTGTTCTCGCTCTATGCGAGACCCTGGGCCGCGCGCGACCCGTCGAGCCGCGCCCACGTCGGCATCGGCGCGTTCAACCTGGTGCGCCGCGACATCTACCTCGGAGCCGGCGGGCACGAGCGACTGCGGCTGCGTCCCGACGACGACATGAAGCTCGGCAAGCTGCTGAAGCTGCACGGGGCGCGGCAGGACTTCCTGAACGGCAACGGCGTGCTCGAGGTGGAGTGGTACGGGAGCTGGCGCGAGGTGCGCGACGGCCTGATGAAGAACCTGTTCGCAGGAGTCGAGTATCGGGTCACGACCACCGTGGCCGGAAGCCTCGCGCAGCTCGCGGTCTTCGCCGGTCCCCCGCTCGCCCTGCTCGCCGGCTCCGGGGGGCCGTACGCCGCGCTCCTGAACGCCCTCTCCTGCACGCTGCTGCTGGCGCTCGGCGCCTGCTGCGCACCGCGCTTCGGCACGCGCCCCTGGGGCGGCCTGCTGCTGCCGATGTTCGCGGCCTTCGGTGCGTGGCTGATGTGGCGCTCGATGCTGCTCGCGCTGCTGCGTGGCGGCATCGACTGGCGCGGCACCCGCTATCCGCTGGCCATGCTGCGCCGGAATATTGTCTAGTCCCCTGCGGCGGCGGTTGCCGCGGGTGCGGCTCGCGCGTGACGCCCGTCACGGAAGCGCCACCTCGGCCCTGCCGCGCATTGCACTGCAGCGCGCGGGCCCTAAGATCGCGCCCGCTTGCTCACCAAGGAGGGCTTCCCATGGACCTGATCAACGGCATCGTCGCGGCCACGCTGGTACTGCTGGTCGCCAAGATGATCGCGTTCGTCCGCGAGTAGGCGCACGACGCGCGGCATCCCGCCGCGATGACTCGCCGGCGCACGGGCCTCGCGCCCGGGCGCCGGCGCGCCTTCGCGCCGGTTCGTTCAATGCGGGCCGCCGCCCTGGCCGGCCGTCGCCTCGGCTTCGGGCGACGTCCAGCGCCGCAGGCACTGCGCCAGCGTCTCGAGCACGATCGGCTTCGCCACGAAGTCGTCCATGCCCACGGCGGTGCACTGCGCACGCTCCTCGGGCGTCACGCCCGCCGTGAGTGCGACGATGGGCGTGTGTGCGCCGCCGGCGCGCTCGGCCTCGCGAATGCGCAGCGTGGCGGCGAAGCCGTCCATCCGCGGCATGTGGCAGTCCATGAAGATCACGGCGTAGCGCTCCTCGGCCGCGCGCGCGACGGCCTCGAGGCCATCTTCGGCCAGGTCCACCCGGCAGCCGAGATCCTCCAGCAGCTTCTCGGCGAGCATGCGGTTGACCGGATGGTCTTCCGCCAGCAGCACCCGGGGGCCGTCGGCTGCGCGCGCCAAGCGCGCCGGCTCGCCGGCGGCCGCCTCGGCGACCTCCGTGGGCGTGTGCACGGGGCCGACGACGCAGGGCTCGGACAGGTCGTGTGCCGTGGAGCGCCGCTCGCAGGCCGCGAGGACCGCCTCCAGCATGCGACGCGGCTCGACCAGCGGCTTCGACAGGAAGGCATCGAAGCCGGCCGCCAGCATCCGCGGCCCGATCCCGGCCTCGACGTTCGACGAGAACATCACCAGCGCCAGCCCGGCCGATTCCGGATCGGCACGTAGCCACCGCGCCAGGGTCTCGCCGTCGGTGCCCGGCATGCAGTGATCGATGATCGCGACGTCGAATGGCGCGCCGGCGGCGCGCGCAGCCGCCACCTGCGCCAGCGCGGCGATCGCGCCGTCGGCGACCGTGCACTCGCCGCCCCAGCGCGCGACGAACGCCGACAGCATGCGCCGGTTCGGCTCGAGGTCGTCGACGACCAGCAGCCGCCTGCCGCGCAACGCACCGCCCTCGTCCACCGGCGCCGGCAGCGCGTCCGATGCGCCCGCACCGGTGGCGGCAGGCAAGGTGAACCAGAACGTGGAGCCCTGGCCCGCCACGCTGCGCACGCCGATGCGCCCGCCCATCAGGGCGACCAGCTGGCGCGAGATCGCGAGGCCGAGGCCCGTGCCGCCGAAGCGTCGCGTGGTGCCGGCATCGGCCTGCACGAAGCGATTGAAGAGCTTTGCCTGGACGTCTTCGGGAATGCCGATGCCCGAGTCCTCGACGCACAGGGTCGCCATCCCCGCCTCGGCCGCCGAGAGCCGCACGAGCACGTGCCCACGCTCGGTGAACTTGATGGCATTGCCGACCAGGTTCACGAGCACCTGGCGCGCCCGCGCGGGGTCGCCGGTCACCGCGCGCGGCGCGACAGGGTCGATCTCCACCAGCAGGTCGAGCTGCTTGGCGGCCGAGCGCGGCGCCATCATCGCGGTCACCTCGGCGACGATCCGGGCGAGGTCGAAGGCCACCGTCTCGACGGCCAGCATGCCGGCCTCGATCTTCGAGTAGTCGAGGATGTCGTTGAGCAACGCCAGCAGGCTCTGGCCCGAGGCGTCGACGGTCTGCACGTAGCCACGCTGCTCGGCGCTGAGCTCCGTGCGCAGCAGCAGCTGCGTGAAGCCGAGCACGCCGTTCATCGGCGTGCGCAGCTCGTGGCTCATGGTCGCCAGGAACTCGCCCTTGGCGCGGCTCGCGGCCTCCGCCGCGAGCACGCTCGCCTGCGCCTGGTCGAGCTCGCGGCGGATGCGGGAGTTCTCCTGCTCGACGAGGCGTTCCCGCTCGGCCCGCTGCGCGATCTCCCGCGCCGCCGCCAGCGCCTCCTCGCCGGCGCGGCGCGACTCCTCGAGCAGTGCGGCCAGCCGGCTACGCATGGACTCGAGCGAGTCGGCCGTGCTGCCCGCGCGCGCCCCGGGCAGCGGCGCGGCCAGATCCCCTTCGGCGAGCCGCCTGGCGTGGTCGGCCAGTTCCTCGGGCTCGGCGCCGAGTACCTGTGCCAGCCGTCCACGTATCAGCAGGAACAGTCCGACGACCAGAAGCACGCCGAGAGCCAGCGCGAGCAGTGCGCCGCGGCGCGTCGCGCGGCGCGTGCGCTCGAGGCCCGCGGCGCGCTCGGCCGCGAAGCGCGTGGACGCAATGACGGTGCGATCGATGCCGAGGCGATGCGCGACATAGCGACGCTCGACCTCCCCGAGCACGGCCCGCGCGCCCGCGAGGTCGCCCGCCTCCATCCGTGGCAGGAACTCGCGGCCCACGAGGTCGAGCAGTTCGAGTCCGCGCACGTGCTGCTCGCCCAGAAGGTCGCCCTCCAGCCCGTCGGGACGTCGCGCGCCCCAGTACCGGATGCGCGCCTCGTAGCCCTCGCGCAGCGCCTCGAACCGCCGGCGCGCCTCGGCGACCGTGACGAACCGCTCGACGGCTTGCGAGGCGAGCAGCCGCAACTCGATCAGGTACAGGGGTGGGGGCAGGATGTCCGCGGTCAAGTCCTTGGCCGCGAACACCTTGCCCGCCTGCTCGTCGAGGGTCTCGAGCGCGCGCAGCGAGGTCAGCGAGAGGTAGGTGGCCACCAGCACCGAGCCGGCGGCGAGCGAGAGGATCAGTGCGCGAAACGACTTCAAGGCTGCGCCCCGACGGCGACCCGCACGGACGCGGGATCCGTCGGGTTAACGGCCAGGTCCGGCCGGCATGAAGCGGCGATCCGGCCGCGCCGGCCCGTGGATCAGCCTCGCGTGACGCGCGTCACGGCTGCAGCCTCACACCGTGGCAGAGCAGGAACGGATGCAGGCGGTCCGGCTCGATGCCCGGCAGGAAGCTGCGACAGCCCTGCTCCGCGATGCCGAGGCCGAACGCCGCCGCCGCGCGCCCGGCGCGTGGCCGCTCGTAGCTGCGGAACAGGAACAGCACCGGCCCCTCGTGAGCCCGGACCACGCGCTGCATCAGCCGGTCGGTCTCGTTGGGCACGGCGGAGGGACCGGTGAAATAGCCCTCGATGCGCAGCACCCGCGTCGCCGGCGGCATGAACGGGACCTGGTAGGCGCTCGGCTCGTTGCCGGCCATCAGGACCAGGGTCCGGCCGGGCTCGGCGAAGCGCGGCAGGTCGACGTCGAAGTAGTCCTCCGACCAGGGCCTGCGGTCCCAATGGGCGGGGCTGCCGGTGAGCGCGAGCAGCGCGAGCAGCGACAACGCCGTCGCGACACCCGGCGGCCGGACCGGCCGGAGTCGGCGCAGCGCTGCCCAGATCGCCACGGGCGCCAGCAGCTCCGCGGCGACCAGGTAGCGCGCGATGCCGAAGACCTGCATCCATGCAACGAACGCGACCACGACGAACACCAGCAGGAAACGATCGACCAGCGCACCTGGGCGGACGACGACCGCGCCGGGCGCGAGTCGCTCCGGCGCACCCGGCGTCGAGGCGGCGTCTCGGCGTGCGGCCCACCGCCTGGCGCCGAGGCTCATGCCGAGCGCGAGCAGCGCCAGGTAGAGCAGCGGGAAACGCAGGTCGACGAACTCCACCTCCGCGAGGCGTCGCGGCGCGAGCACGAAGTAGAACGGGAACTGCAACGCCTGCCACGCATCCTCGGGCAGGAAGCGCGGGTCGCGGTACGTAGCCACGCCGGCCCACGGCGAGCCGAACAGGCCGTTGAAGTAGGGGAACACCGGGTTGCCGAAGCGCTGCCACATCTCGAGGGCCCACCAGCCGCCGGTCAGCAGCGCCCCGCCGAGACCCGCCGCGCCGCAGGCCAGCAGCACCTCCCAGCGTCCCCGCTGGGTGCGCGGCACACACAGCAGCGCCGCGGCCAGCGCGATCCCGTAGAGCGCGAACGGCAGCTTGAGGCCGGCTGCGGCGCCACACAGCAGGGCGGGCCCGACCGCGGCTCGCACGCGCCCGGGGCCGTCGCGCAGGCGCGGCAGCTCCCGCAATGCCCAGGCGACCGCCGCAAGCACCGGCAGGCTCAGCAGGTTGTCGCCGAAGCTCGTCCCGACCTCGGAGACGAACATCGCCCCGAGCAGCCCGGCCAGCGCCAGCGGCAACACCACTCCCGGACGCGCCGCCTGACCGTCCGCCGCGTCGACGCGCGCGGCGATCGCGACCAGGCACCAGAGGTTGCAGCCGGCCAGCGCGCCCAGCAGCGCACCGACCACGGCCGGCTCCAGGTGCCGGACCAGCCAGTGGAACGGCAGGTGCAGCGTCGGGTTGTAGAACGACGCGAGATGCGCGACCGCGACGTCGCGGTCCAGGCGTCCGGTCAGCCAGGCATGAGGGGCGTAGTAGTGGTAGTTGCGAAGGTCCCAGCTGGCGTCCTGGCCGAGCAGCAATGCAACGGCGCCGGCCAGGAACGGCGCGAACCATGACGCGATGCGCACTGCGGGCGCCACGTTCCGGCGTCCCTCAGTCCCCCGCCGATGTCGGCGAGCGGACCGGGCACTCGAGCAGTGCCCCGACGGCGAGGACGCCGCAGCGCGGGTCGCAAGAACGCATTCAGCCTCCCCGGCGAAGAGCAGGCAGTACCCTCCACCGGGGAGCAAGTCTCGCCGAGCAGGCCGCCAGAAGACAGCGGTGCCACCGTCGGGCGGGACCCTCGCGGGCGGGTGATCTCAGCGACCCTGTTTGCGGGTCGCGTCCGCCTGCTCTTCCATCGCGTCGGCCTTGGCCTCGCCGGCCTTGCGGACGGACTCTGCCTGGTTCTCCATCGCCTGCTCGGCAGGCGGATCCACGCCATCGATGCGCTTGTCCATCGCATCGGCCTGGTTCTCCATCGCATCGGCCTGTTCGTCCGCCTGGTCCCGGACCGCGTCGGCCCGGTTCTCGACCGAGTCGGCCGCCTGCTCGGACTGGCGCGAATTGCAGCCGCCGAGACCGAGTGCCAGCACGCCGGCGGCCAGCAGGATCGTCGCGTTGTTCTTCATCTCTCACCTCCTGTATTGCGGCGATCCCGGATGCGGACGGTGCCCGTCCTGGGTCGCCGGCGACAAGGCTCGGGGAGAGCCACGTCCGCCGCCATGGGTGCCGCGTCGGCAGCCGCTGTCGGCCGCGCCTGACACACGTGCGCCGTGTCGCGGACCCGGTGCCGGCGCGGCTCCGGCAGCCCACGGTTCAGTCAGCCACAGCCGACGTCCTGCCGGCGGGCACGGATCCGTGCGACCGTGACTCCGGTGTCCACCGGGTGAATCCACGCAGGCTGGCGATACGAATGCACCCCTTGATCATGACCTCCCCCACTTGCGCATTCCTGCGGGGCGCCCTGCGCCGGAAACTGCTCACCCTGTGCGTGCTGCTGGCCGCCAGCACCCCGGCGTTCGCGGCCGACGACGCCATGCTGCGTGGGCGCGTGGTGGATTTCTCGACCGCCCGGCCGCTCGCGGGAGTCGAGATCACGCTCGCGGCCCGGGACGGTTCGCGCCGCACGGTGCGCACCGACGCCGCGGGCGAGTTCGCGGTGGGGGACCTCGCCGAGGGGCTCTACGACCTCACGGCGACGCTCGAAGGCTTCCAGCGGGCAGCGGAGCAGCGGGTGCGCGCCGTGCCGCGCGCGGCGACCACCATCGACTTCGCGCTGCAGCCGCTGGCCGACGAGGCGTTGCAGGAGGTGCTGGTGACCGCGCGCGCGGTCGACGTCGACCCGCTGGCGAGCGTCGGCGCGCTGCGCCTCGACCGCGAGGCCATCCGGCGCAGCCCGGGCACCGCGGGTGACGTGTTCCGCGCCCTCGACATCCTGCCGGGCGTGGCCGCGACCGGCGAGTTCTCGCAGTTCGCGGTCCGCGGCAACGGCCAGCGCGACAACCTGATCCTGATCGACGGCCTGCCCTTCGACAAAGTGGTGCACTTCTCGCAGTCGCTCGGCGAGCAGGACGAGATCGGCGGCGGGGGTCGCTTCTCGATCTTCGCGCCCGACAGCATCGCGAGCGCCGAGTTCCAGCCCGGCGGCTGGCGCGCCTCGCAGGGGGGTCGCAACGGCTCGCTGCTGCAACTCGACCTGGTCGGCGGCAACCCCGCCACCGCCACCACCCGTGCCCAGCTCGACGTCGCCGGCCTCGAGGTCGGTTACGAGGGTCCGAGCGGCCTGCGCGAGGACACGACGCTGTTCGCCTCGGCGCGCTCGCTCGACTTCGAGCGTGTCTTCGAGGCCATCGACAACCCGGACCTCGGCGCACCGACCCTGACCGACCTGATCGCCAAGCTCGTCAGCGAGCCCTCGCCCGAGCACCGGCTCGAACTGCTGGCGATCCACACCACCGAGGACTTCGTCCGCGACGTCGACAACGTGCTGCTGTCGGAAAACTTCGAGGACACCACCCTCGCCCGCTCGAACCAGGACAGCTCGCTGTTCGGCCTCACCTGGAAGTGGTTCCCGGGCGAGCGCGCCCAGATGCGCAACCAGTTCTACGTCCGCGAAAGCGACAAGCTCAGCGCCCGTGGCGAGGCCTTCCCGGACCTCGCGCCGCCCGGCGCGACGGCGGCGCAGGTGCCCGCGCGGCCGGACATCCTGACGCTGACCGAAGCCGAGCGCGAGATCGGCTGGCGCCTCGACTTCAACGACGTGCTCGAGTCGGGCGACGGGTATTCCCTCGGCGCGCGCGTCACGCGCACCGAACTCGACTTCGAGACCCGCCTCGCCGGCAACTGGACCCGCTTCGAATACGATCGGGACGACTTCCGCCCCAATCCCGCGCAGCGCTTCATCGTGCTGACGCCCCAGCGCCTCGACTCGCGCTTCGACCAGGCCGGGACCGACGCCACGCTGTATGCCGACTACACCTGGAAGGCCGGACAGGTCAGCGTCACCCCCGGGTTGCGGTACGACTACATCGACTTCTCGCGCGAGTCCCTGCTCTCGCCGCGCCTGGCCGTCAACTGGCAGGTGAGCCCGAAGCTGCGCATCTGGAGCGGCGGCGGCGTGTACTACCAGAACCCCAGCTTCCTCTCGCTCGGCGCGGATCCGGCGAACTCGCGCCTCGGCGCGGAGCGCTCGACCCAGATCGCCGTCGGCGTGCAGCGCGAGATCGGCAACGACTGGCGCCTGTCGGTCGAGACCTACCTGCAGGCCCTCGACCGGCTGGTCGTCACCACCGACCGCACCGACGGCCGCGCGTCGAACCGCGGCGAAGGCTCGAACTCGGGCATCGACGTCGCCCTCACACGCCGCTTCGGCGACACCTGGTGGGGCTCGGCGAGCTACTCCTGGCTGCGGGCCAAGCGCGACGAGCGCCTCGGCGCCGGCGAGTTCGATGCGGACCAGCACCGGCCGCACGTGCTGACGATATTCGGCGGCTGGGAGCCGAGCACCCGCTGGGCGTTCTCGGCCAAGTGGAAGTACGCCTCCGGCCGGCCTCGCGACCCGTTCGTGGTCTACGCCGACGTGCTCGGGCCCGCAGGGCCGCGGCGCTTCTCCCGCGAGTTCATCGCCGACAACACCGACCGCTTCCCGGCATTCCACACGCTCAACGTGCGCGTCGACTACCGGCGCCGGCTGGGGCCGGTGAACCTCGTCGGCTTCATCGACGTGATCAACGTCTACGGTCGCGCGATCGTCGATGCGCGCGAGTGGGACGAGCGGCGCGGTGTCGAGACCGGCGACGGCCTCAGCGTGCTGCCGACCATCGGCGTGAAGTTCGAGTACGTCTGGAACCGGTGAGCGCCGGGGCCGACGCTCAGTCCGGCGTGGCCAGCTTCATCAGCGCGAGGCCGGCCAGGATCAACGCTGCGGCACCGAGGCGCATCGGGCTCGCGGACTCGCCTAGGAACACGATCCCGGCGACGAACGCGCCGAGCGCGCCGATTCCCGTCCAGACCGCATAGGCCGTGCCGAGGGGCAGGCTGCGCATCGCCGACGCGAGCAGCACGACGCTCGCGACCATGGCCACCGCGGTCACGAGGGTCGGCAAGAGGCGCGTGAAGCCCGCCGACTGCTTCATCGAGAACGCCCACACCACTTCCAGCAGCCCGGCGGCCAGCAGCATCAACCAGGCCATCGATACCTCCTCGTCTCAGGTACGGCGGCGGGCAGCCAGGCGCCACAGTGAGGTGACTTCGGCGCTGCGCACCGCATGGAAGGGATCTTCCTCATCGCGCGAGCGCGGATGCACCGGGCGTGCCTCGAGCCGGTCCACGACGTGGAGTCCGGACGCCTCGATCCGGCCGAGCAGTTCGGCGCGCGTCCGCAGCCCCAGCCGCTCCGCGAGGTCCGACAGTATCAGCCAACCCTCGCCGCCCTCCGCGAGGTGCGCCACCAGTCCGTGCAGGAATCCCTGCAGCATCCGCGAGTCCGGATCGTAGATCGCATGCTCGAGCGGCGAACCCGGACGCCCCGGGAGCCACGGCGGGTTGCAGACGGCGAGTGCCGCGCGCCCGGTCGGGAAGAGGTCGGCCGCCCGTACCTCGACGCGCGCGGCCAGGCCGAGCCGCGCGAGGTTCTCGCGCGCGCAGTCGAGCGCCCGCGGCTCACGGTCGGTGGCGAGCACGCGCCCGACTCCACGGCGCGCGAGCACCGCGGCCAGCACGCCCGTGCCAGTGCCCACGTCCACCGCGAAGTCCTGCGCCGCGAGCGCCGCCGGCAGGGGCGCCGTCGCGACCAGGTGGACGTACTCGGCCCGGACCGGTGCGAACACGCCGTAATGAGGATGGATGCGCCCCCCCGCGGCCGGCACGTCGATGCCTTGCAGGCGCCACTGCCAGGCGCCCACCATTCCCTGCAGTTCGCGCAGCGACATCAGCAAAGGGGGCGACGCTGGACCGAACGCCGACGACCCGAGGGCGTCGGCGACGGCTCCTGCGACCTCGGGTGCGCTGCGCTGGCCGACGAGGCGCGCCGCGGCGTCGAGCTCCACCAGCAGCATGCCGAGCGTGCGCGCGCGCTGGGCCCGCGCCTGGCGCTCGCGATGGAAGGCCTGCGCCATCGCGGACGAGCCGGGTGGCGTCGCTCGTGGGTCGACACGATGCGCGCCGTGACGCGCCGCACGCCGGGAGAGCGCGGCCAGCAACTGGCGCGCGTTGCGATGATCGCCACGCCACAGCAGGCCCGTGCCCTGGCACGCGTCGCCGTAAGCCGCGTCGGCGTCGGTGCGATCGTCGACGACGCGCAGCCGACGCGGCGCGGGCGCACCGCGCGCGGAGTACCAGCACGCCTCCCGCTGCGTCCCGTCCTCGATCCAGCGGACCCGCGGCCAGGCGGGCTCGGGCGCCTTGCCGCCCGCCATCAGAACGTCTCGTCCGCGCCGAGATAGCGCCACTTGCCGGGCGGCAGGCCGCCGAGCATCACCCGGCCACTGCGCACCCGCTTCAGGCCGGTGACGAACAGCCCGACGCACTCGCACATCCGCCGGATCTGCCGCTTGCGGCCCTCGCGCAGTACGAAGCGGAGCTGGTCGGAATTCTGCCACGACACCTGTGCCGGCTTGAGCTTCACGCCGTCGAGCGACAGGCCGTGGCGCAGCAGCGCCAGCCCCGCCTCGTCCAGCCGCCCCGAGACGCGTACCAGGTATTCCTTCTCGATCGACGAATCCTGGCCGATCAGCTGCTTCGCGACCCGCCCGTCCTGGGTCAGCACCAGCAGCCCGGTCGAGTCGATGTCGAGGCGGCCGGCCGGCGCGAGACCCCGCAAGTGGGCCGGCTCGAAGCGCCGCGGCGAGGGGTCGTCGGCCCAGCGGTTCTCGGGACGGACCAGGACGATCGCCGGCTCGTAGCCGTCCTCGGCCTGCCCGGAGACGTAGCCGACCGGCTTGTGCAGCAGGATCGTCACCTGCGCGCCCTGGTGGGCGCGCGCCGCGGGATCGATCTCGATGCGTGCCGCCGGCGACACGCGCACGCCGAGCGTGTCCACCACCACACCGTCGACCCGGACCCAGCCACGGACGATCCACTCCTCGGCTTCGCGCCGCGAGCAGAGCCCGAGCTCGCCCATGCGCTTGGAGAGCCTCGGCCCCACCGGTGCCGCATCCGCCGGGGGTGAGCCAGGGGCGTTCGCAGCCGACGGTCCGGCCTGCCGCAGGGGTTGGCGGGCGGGACCGTTCGCGCGAGGGTCAGGCGTTCGGCGATTCATCGGGCACTCGGCGTGGCGGAGAGGGTGGGATTCGAACCCACGGTCCCCGTAAAGGGACGCCGGTTTTCAAGACCGGTGCAATCAACCGCTCTGCCACCTCTCCGGTGACGCGATCCTACCCCACGCTGGCGCGGCCGGCGGCGCAGGGGCGCACGGGCTCAGCCGACGGGCGACAGCCTCTCGAGCCCGCCCATGTAGGGCCGGAGCGCCTCGGGCACGGAGACCGACCCGTCAGCCTCCTGGTAGTTCTCGAGCACCGCGACCAGCGCGCGTCCGACCGCGACGCCCGAACCGTTCAGCGTGTGCACGGGCTCGGGCTTGCCGGTCGCTGGGTTGCGCCAGCGCGCCTGCATGCGCCGCGCCTGGAAGGCCTCGCAGTTGCTGCAGGAGGAGATCTCGCGATAGGCGCCCTGCCCCGGCAGCCAGGCCTCGAGGTCGTAGGTCTTGGCGCTGCCGAAGCCGATGTCGCCGGCGCAGAGCGCGAGCACGCGGTAGGGGATGCCGAGGCGCTTCAGCACCTCCTCGGCGTGCGCGGTCAGCTGCTCGAGGGCGGCGTAGGAGTCCTCGGGCCGGACCACGTGCACCAGCTCGACCTTGTCGAACTGGTGCTGGCGGATGAAGCCACGTGTGTCCTTGCCCGCTGCGCCCGCCTCGGAGCGGAAGCACGGCGTATGCGCGGCCAGCCGCATCGGCAGCGACTCCGGCGCGAGGATCTGCTCGCGCACCAGGTTGGTCAGCGACACTTCCGCCGTCGGGATCAGGTAGAGCGGCTTGTCGCCGCGCAGCGCGAACAGGTCCTGCTCGAACTTCGGCAGCTGGCCGGTGCCGGTCAAGGCCGAGGCGGAGACGAGGTATGGCACGTAGCACTCGGCATACCCGTGCTCGCGGGTGTGCAGGTCGAGCATGAACTGCGCGAGCGCGCGGTGCAGCCGCGCGACGCCGCTGCGCAGCACCGCGAAGCGCGCGCCGGAGAGGCGGCTCGCGGCCTCGAAGTCGAGGCCGCCGAGCTTGGCGCCGAGGTCGACGTGGTCGAGCGGCGGGAAGTCGAAGCGGCGCGGCGTTCCCCAGCGCCGCAGTTCGACGTTGGCAGCCTCGTCGCGTCCCTCGGGGACCGACTCGTGGAGCGTGTTCGGCAGGTTCAGGAGCCACTGCTCGACCTCGGCCTGGACCACGTCGAGACCGGTCTCGCAGCGCGCCAGTTCGCCGGTCAGTTCCTCGCCGCGCCTCAGCAGGACCGACGCGTCCTCGCCCTTGCCCTTGGCCATGCCGACGGCCTTGGCGTTGGCATTGCGCTCGGCGCGCAGCCTGTCGGCCGCGACCTGCCAGTGCTTGCGGCGCTCCTCGAGCGCGGCGAAAGCGGCGAGGTCGAGCACGAAGCCGCGGCGCCCGAGGTTCGCGGCGACGGCGGCGGGATCGGAACGCAGGACCTTGGAATCGAGCAACTCAGGTCTCCCCGGTGAACGCCGCGGCGAGCGCGCGGCCGGCCATCGCGGCCAGCAAGCAGCCGGCGACGGTCGCGAGCACGTAGCCCAGGGCGCGCAGGCTGGCGCCCGACTCGACCATGACGGCCGTCTCGAGCGCGAACGCGGAATAGGTCGTGAACCCGCCGAGCACGCCCGTCAGCCAGAACAGGCGCACCGCGTCCGGACCGCCGACGCGCAGGCCCAGCGCCACGGACAGCAGGCCGATCAGCAGGCTCCCGGACAGGTTCACGAGCATTGTAGCGAGCGGCCAGCGGCCCGGCAGCAGCGACAGCGCGAGCGAGACCGCGTAGCGCGCCACGCCCCCGAGCGCGCTGCCGAGCGCCACGTACAGCCAGGGCGCCATCGCTCAGTCGCCGCCCGGCGTGCCGCCCGGGACAGCGTCGCCGCGGGCCCGGCCGCCGGTGCGCAGCCGCGCGAGCGCCTCGCCGATCTTGATCTCGAGCCCCCGCGGCACCGGGCGGTAGTAGCGCCGGTCGGGCATCTCGTCCGGCAGGTAGCGCTCGCCGGTCGCAAAGGCCCCGGGTTCGTCGTGCGCGTAGCGATATCCCTGGCCGTAGCCGAGGTCCTTCATCAGGCGGGTCGGCGCATTGCGGAAGCGCAGCGGCACGTCGAGCGTGCCGAACTTCTCCACGTCGGCCATGGCCTCGCCGTAGCCCGAGTAAACCGCGTTGCTCTTCGGCGCGCAGGCGAGGTAGACGATCGCATTGGCGAGCGCGAGCTCGCCCTCGGGGCTGCCGAGCCGGTCGTAGGCCTCCCAGGCGTCGATCGCCACCTGCAGCCCGCGTGGGTCGGCGAGGCCGATGTCCTCGACCGCCATGCGCGTGATCCGCCGTGCGAGGTACGACGGGTCGCAGCCCCCGTCGACCATCCGGCAGAACCAGTAGAGCGCCGCGTCCGGGTCGGTGCCGCGCACGCACTTGTGCAGCGCCGAGATCTGGTCGTAGAACTGCTCGCCGCCCTTGTCGAAGCGGCGTCGAGTACCGCCCGCGACCTCGCCCGCCTGGGCGAGCGCTATCACCCGCTGGCCATCGCGCGGCTGCGCGAGGTCGGCCGCGATCTCGAGCATGTTGAGGGCGCGGCGCCCGTCGCCGTCGGCGGCGCGCGCCAGCAGCTCGAGCGCGTCGTCGTCGATCGCGAGGCCCTCGCCGCCCAGCCCGCGCTCGGCGTCGTCCAGCGCACGGCGCATCAGCCCGGCGAGGTCGGCGGGTGCGAGCGACTTCAGCACGTAGACGCGCGCCCGCGACAGCAGCGCGCTCACCACTTCGAACGACGGGTTCTCGGTGGTCGCGCCGATGAAGGTCAGGGTGCCGTCCTCGAGGTAGGGCAGGAACGTGTCCTGCTGCGACTTGTTGAAACGGTGCACCTCGTCGAGGAACAGCACCGTCCGCCGGCCTGCACCGCGCGCCGCGCGCGCCGCGTCCACCGCGGCACGCACGTCCTTCACGCCTGCCATCACGGCGGAGAGCGCGATGAAGTCGGCGCCGGAACGCTGTGCGATCAGTCGCGCGAGGGTCGTCTTGCCGGTACCCGGTGGCCCCCACAGAACCAGCGAGTGCAGCTGCCCGCCCTCCAGCGCCTGGCGCAGCGGCTTGCCGGGCCCGAGCACCTGCGGCTGCCCGACGAACTCGTCCAGGGTCCGCGGCCGCATCCGGTCGGCGAGCGGCCGCGTCAGGTCGCGGGCAGCCATCGCTCGATCCGCGCCAGCCACGAGTCGCCGCCGAGCGCGACCGACAGCATGCCGCCCGCCACCCCGAGCGAGTTCGCGACCACGTCGCGCCAGTCGCCCTGGCGGCCGATATCCATGAAGGCCTGCGCGAACTCGATGCCGACCCCGAGCACGACCAAGGCAATCGCGAGCCGCACGAAACCGCGACGCTCGACCAAGGACGCGAACCAGGCACTGACGACGAGCCACGCGAGGACGTGCTCGATCTTGTCGACGCCCTCGAACTTGGGCCCCGGGACATCGGGAATCAGGCAGACGTAGAGCATCACGGCAACCATCACGGCGCCGAGCGCCAGCCACAGCCGGCCGTAGCGCAGGGGCAGCAGCGGCATTCAGTCCACCGGCTTGCCGATGACGTCCACGCCCGGCGGAGGCGTGAAGCTCGTCTCGGTGGCGGCAACCGGCGCGTTGCGCAGCGCGCGGCCGAACGCCAGGACCGACTTCTGGCCGAGCTTGTCGTCGATTTCCATCCGGCGCAGCTCGCCACCCTCGAAGCCGAGCCGCGCCTCGCGGAACTCGGCGTCGGCGCGCCGGGGCCGCACCTGCACCCAGGCGAGCCCGTCGCGCGAGCCGGCGTCGCGCAGCTCGAACGCGGCGCGCAGGTCGACCGTCCCCGACAGCAGCAGGGCCGGCGTCGCCGTAAGCGCGTTGCCCGCGGGCTTCACGGTGACCTGCTCGAGTTCGCGGTCCAGGAACCAGACGTTGCGACCGTCGGCGACCATCAGCTGTGTCGCCTCGGTCGGCGCTGCGCCCGCGCGCGCGGCGGGACGCACCTCCCAGCGGAAGCGCCCGGGGCGCACGACCACCAGCGAGCCTGCGAGCGACTCGACCTGGCGCCCGCGGCCGTCGGTCAGTGATTGCGTGAACTCGACGCGCAGCGTCGCGAGCCCCGCGAGGAAGCGGTCGAGCGCAGTCGTGCCCGGCGTCGCAGCGGAGCCGGCAGCATCGCGGGCGCCGGTGGTGGCGGCGCCGGCATCGCTGGTCGCCGCTGTCCCGGCCACTACCGCGAGGCGGCCGCTGGACCCCGCGGCCGCCTGCAGCGCGGGTGTGGGCCCGAGCGCCACGACCGCGGCGAGCACCAATCGGGCCGCGGCGCCGGGAGCGCGACCCGGCCGCGCGACGACGACCCAAACCCGGCCGCGGCGCACGGCGTCAGTCACCGGACGGCGCGGGCACGAGGATCTCGCGCCCGCCGTTCGCCTGCAGCGGACCGACCAGCCCTGCGAGTTCCATCGCCTCGATCAGCCGCGCAGCCCGGTTGTAGCCGATCTTCAGGCGGCGCTGGACATAGGAGATGGACGGCTTGCGCTCGTTGATCACGATCTTGACGGCCTCGTCGTACAGCGCATCCTGCTCCGGATCGCCGCCCTCGCCGGCGCCCTCGCCCTCCTCGCCCGAGAGGCCCGGGATCGGTGCCTTCGGGCCCGAGAGCACCTCGTCGATGTAGGTCGGTGGCGAGGCGCTGCGCAGCGCCTCGACCACGCGGTGCACTTCCTGGTCGGAGACGAACGCGCCGTGGACGCGGGTCGGCACCGAGGTGCCGCCCGGCAGGTAGAGCATGTCGCCGTGGCCGAGCAGCGACTCGGCGCCGCCCTGGTCGAGGATGGTGCGCGAGTCGACCTTCGCCGAGACCTGGAAGGCGATGCGGCTCGGGATGTTGGCCTTGATCAGGCCGGTGATCACGTCGACCGAGGGGCGCTGCGTGGCGAGCACGAGGTGGATGCCCGAGGCGCGCGCCTTCTGCGCGAGGCGCGCGATCAGCTCCTCGACCTTCTTGCCGACGATCATCATCAGGTCGGCGAGCTCGTCGATGATCACCACGATGTAGGGCAGCGGCTGCAGCACCGGGATCGTCTTCTGGTCGATCGAGGGGTCGTTGGCCGCCTTCTGCAGCATCACGGGATCGAGGATCGGCTTGCCCGCCTCGTTGGCCTCGCGAACCTTGCGGTTGAAACCCGCGATGTTGCGCACGCCCATCGCCGCCATCAGCTGGTAGCGGCGCTCCATCTCGGCGACACACCAGCGCAGCGCGTTGGCGGCGTGCTTCATGTCGGTGACGACCGGTGCCAGAAGGTGCGGGATGCCTTCGTAGACCGAGAGCTCCAGCATCTTCGGGTCGATCATGATCAGGCGCACGTGCTCGGCGGTGCTCTTGTAGAGCAGCGAGAGCACCATCGCGTTGATCGCCACCGACTTGCCCGAGCCGGTGGTGCCGGCGATCAGCAGGTGGGGCATCTTCTGCAGGTCGGCGACCGCAGGATTGCCGCCGATGTCCTTGCCGAGCGCCAGCGCCAGCGGCGAGGCGATCTCGTCGTAGGCGCGCGTCTTGACGATCTCGCCGAGCGTGACCATCTCGCGCTTCTCGTTCGGGATCTCGAGGCCCATCACCGACTTGCCGGGGATCACCTCGACCACGCGCACGCTGATCGTCGAGAGCGCGCGCGCCAGGTCCTTGGCCAGGCCGCTGATCTGGCTCGCCTTGACGCCGGGCGCGGGCCGCAGCTCGAAGCGCGTGATCACCGGGCCCGGCTGCACCGCGACCACCTCGACCTCGACCCCGAAGTCCTTGAGCTTCAGCTCCACGAGCCGCGACATCGCCTCGAGCGCCTCGGGCGAATACGACGCCTCGGCGAGCGGCGGGTCGTCGAGCAGCTGCAGCGGCGGCAGCTCGCCGGCCTTGGCCTCGAACAGCGGCACCTGCCGCTCCTTCTCGACGCGCTCGCTCTTCTGCGCCACCGGCGCAGGAGCCTCGATCCGCGGCTTGGCACGCGCGACCGACTTCTTCTGCTCGACCTCGGCCACTTCCTTGCGCGCCGCGCGGCGCACCTCACCCTCGGCGGCGTCGCGCCGGCGGATGCGGCGGGCCTTGACCCAGTCGATCGCGCCCCAGAACGCCGCCCCGGTGCGGTCCATGATCTCGAACCACGAGACGCCGAAGGCCAGCGATATGCCGGTCATGCACAGCGCCAGCAGCAGCAGCGTGGCACCGAGGAAGTTGAAGTTGCCGAGCACCGAGTGGCCGATCAGGCTGCCGACCACCCCGCCCGCGCTCTGGCGCAGCGAGCCCGCACCCCAGTGCAGGGTCGCGAGCGCGCAGGTCGCGAACAACACCAGCACGAAGCCGCCGACCCGCACCAGCGTGTTCACCCGCGACACGCTCTCGGCCGCATCGCGCTGGCGGAACATCAGCCAGCAGGCCGCGCCGAGCATCAGCGGGAAGAGGAAGGCTGGACCTCCGAACAGGAAGAACAGCACGTCGGCGAACCAGGCGCCGGTACGGCCGATCAGGTTGCTGACTTCACTCCCCCCGCCGGTGAAGGAGAACCCGGGATCGTCGGGGCTGTAGCTCAGCAGGGCCGTCAGCAGCATCAACGCTGCGACTCCGGTGAGGATCACCGCGCCTTCGCGCAGCCCCCGCGCCACCGCCTGCGAAATGCGAGCGGGCGACTTTCCATGCACGGCTGTGTCGGCCAAGGTTCTGAGTTCCGGCGGCAAGCAAATGGTCTAGACGATTGATTCTACGGGAATACGATCGCGCGCCACAAGGCGACCGGGCGTCGCCGGAAAGCACCAGCGAGCATGCGACCCTCGGCCAGTTGCCCTAACATGCAGTCATCCACTGCCCGCCTGCCCCAGAATGACCGCCAAGCATCGCAAGCTCATCATCCTAGGCTCCGGCCCGGCCGGTTACTCGGCCGCGGTCTATGCCGCGCGCGCCAACCGCAGCCCGATGCTGATCGCGGGCCTGCAGCAGGGTGGCCAGCTGATGACCACGACCGAGGTCGACAACTGGCCGGGCGACCCGCACGGCCTGCTGGGCCCGGCGCTGATGGAGCGGATGCAGAAGCACGCCGAGCGCTTCGGCACCGAGATGGTCGCCGACCACATCCACACTGCCGACCTCTCCAAGCGGCCGTTCCGCCTGGCCGGCGATGCCGGCGAGTACACCTGCGACGCGCTGATCGTCGCGACCGGCGCCTCGGCGCGCTACCTCGGGCTCGACTCCGAGGAGCGTTTCAAGGGTCGCGGCGTCTCGGCCTGCGCCACCTGCGACGGCTTCTTCTTCCGCGGCCAGAAGGTCGCGGTCGTCGGCGGCGGCAACACAGCGGTCGAGGAGGCACTCTACCTCTCGAACATCGCCGCGCACGTCACCCTGGTGCACCGTCGCGACCGGCTGCGGGCCGAGAAGATCATGCAGGACCGTCTGTTCGCCCGTGCGCAGGAAGGCAAGGTCTCGCTGCTCTGGAACCATGCCGTCGACGAGGTGCTCGGCGACGAGTCGGGCGTCACGGGCCTGCGCGTGCGCGGCACCGAGGGCGGCCGGCCAACGGGCCGCGACCTCGACGTCAGCGGCGTGTTCATCGCGATCGGGCACACCCCGAACACGCAGATCTTCGAGGGCCAGCTCGAGATGCACGGCGGGTATGTCGCGGTGCGCAGCGGCTCCGAGGGCAATGCCACGGCGACCAGCGTCGAGGGCGTGTTCGCGGCCGGCGACGTCGCCGACCACGTCTACCGCCAGGCCATCACGTCGGCCGGATCGGGCTGCATGGCGGCGCTCGACGCCGACCGCTGGCTCGAGCGCTTCGACGGGGCCTCGCCGGCCTGACCGGGTGGACGTGAGCGCCCAGCCGGAATTCCCCACGCTCCGCGCCGAGGTCGTGCAGCGCGTCGCGCAGCTGCCGGCGGCCGAATGGAACGCTCTCGACGACGGCGGGCACCCCTTCGTCCGACACGAGTTCCTCGCCGCGCTCGAGAACACCGGCTGCATCGGCCCCGGCACCGGCTGGGAGCCCTGCATCGTGGCGCTGCGCGACGCAGCCGGCCTCGCCGCCGCGGCGCCCGCCTGGATCAAGTCCCACTCGTACGGGGAATTCGTCTTCGACTTCAGCTGGGCCCAGGCCTATGCGCGTGTCGGCCGGCCCTACTACCCCAAGCTCGTGGTCGCCGCGCCCTTCACCCCGGCAACCGGCCCGCGCCTGCTGGTGCGGCCCGGCCTCGACCGTGACGTGATCGCGCGGGTGCTGCTGCGCACGCTCGCCGATCTCGCCACCGACAACGACATCTCCTCGGTCCACGTGCTGTTCCCCGACGCCCCAGGTCGCGCGGCGCTCGAGGCCGGCGGCTGGCTGCTGCGGCGTGACTGCCAGTTCCACTGGACCAACCACGGCTACGGCGACTTCGACGCCTTCCTCGGCACCTTCACCGCCGACAAGCGCAAGAAGGCGAAACGCGAGCGCCGGCGCGTGGCCGAGGCGGGCATCGCCTTCGAGACGCGCCTCGGCAGCGAGATCGCGCCGCGGGACCTCGCCCGCGCCTGGGACCTGCATCGCGACACTTTCCTGCGCCATGGCCATGAGCCCTACCTGACGCGCGATTTCTTCGACGAGGCCTGCCGCACCCTCGGCGACGCGCTGATGTTCAAGCTCGCCCGCCAGGGCGGGAAGATCGTCGCCACGGCGATCTTCTTCGTCGGCCGCGACACCCTCTACGGGCGCTACTGGGGCGCCGGCGCCGACTTCCACAGCCTGCACTTCGAGACCTGCTACCACCAGGGCATCGAGTTCTGCATCGAGCGCGGGCTGCGGCGCTTCGAGCCCGGTACGCAGGGCGAGCACAAGATCAGCCGCGGTTTCGAGCCGACCCTGACCTGGTCGGGTCACCACATCGCCGACGCGCGCTTCCGCGCCGCGATCGGCGACTACCTGCGGCGCGAGGCGGCGTCGGTGGACGACTACGCGGCCCTGGTGCAGGCCCACGTGCCCTACCGGGACCGGCGCGGCGCAGTGACCGACCCCGACCGCGGCGGGCCCGCGGACCCGGAGTCGTGAAGACGATCACCTGGCTCGCGCCCGGCGACGGCGCGGAATGGTTCCCCCCGATCGAGCGCGCGCTCGACGACCCGCCGGGGCTGCTCGCGGCCGGCGGCGACCTGTCGACCCGGCGCCTGGTGGCCGCATATCGCCGCGGGATCTTCCCCTGGTATTCGCAGGGCCAGCCGGTGCTGTGGTGGTGCCCCGACCCGCGCGCCGTGCTGTTCCCGGCCGAGTTCCGCCGCACCCGCAGCCTCGCGCAGAGCGAGCGCAACCGCGGCTACGAGGTGCGCCTCGACACGGCCTTCGAGGCGGTGATCGACGCCTGTGCCGCGCCGCGCCGTTCCGGGCCCGGCACATGGATCACGCGCGAGATGCGTGCCGCCTACTGCGAGCTCCATGCCCAGGGGCGTGCCCACAGCATCGAGACCTGGCAGGGCGGGCAGCTGGTCGGCGGCCTCTATGGGGTACAGCTGGGACGGGCGTTCTTCGGCGAATCGATGTTCAGCGAGCAGCGCGACGCCTCGAAAGTGGCGCTCTCCGCCCTGGTACGCGTCTCGCTGGAGTCTGGCATCGAGTTGATCGACTGCCAGCTCGCCTCGCGCCACCTCGCCTCTCTCGGCAGCCGGTCCATCCCGCGCGAGACCTTCACGGGGCTGCTGCAGCGTCTGGCGGCTCCACAGCTGGCGGACGCCTGGCCGGCGAAGGCCGGCGGGCGCGTGCGCTCGCCCGGTGCCCCGGACTCCCCAGGAACGCCCCTCGGAGCGCTGCCTGCGGGCCAGGTCACGCCCGAACCCGCGGGTTCATCGGGGATTCGTTGATTACCCGGGGGCCTTTGGGCAGAATTCGCGCTCCTTTTTGCCCGGATGACCCGAACCTGATGTCCAAGGAAGACGCGATCCAGATGGAAGGCGAAGTCGTCGAGACTCTGCCCAACACGACCTTTCGCGTGAAGCTGAAGAACGGACACGTCGTCACCGCGCACATCTCCGGCAAGATGCGCAAGAACTACATCCGCATCCTCACCGGCGACACCGTCACCGTCGAAGTCACGCCCTACGACCTCTCCAAGGGCCGCATCGTCTACCGCGGCCGCTGACCGGCCGCGCCCTCCGCCGCCTCAGGACTCGAGCGCGGCCGGCTCCTCGGCCGGCTGGCAGTCGAGCTTCAGGCCGCTGCCGTCCGGCGCCACGGTCGCACGCACCAGGCCGCCGTTGGCGAGCTTGCCGAACAGCAGCTCCTCGGCGAGCGGCCGCTTGATGTGCTCCTGGATCACCCGCGCCATCGGCCGGGCCCCCATCTTCGGGTCGTAGCCCTTGTCGGCGATCCAGCGGCGTGCCGCGTCGTCGAGCGTCAGCGTGACCCGCTTGGCCTCGAGCTGCGCCTCGACCTCCATCAGCAGCTTGTCGACCACGCGCTCGATCGTCTGCGTGCCGAGCGGCGCGAACTGGATGATCGCGTCGAGGCGGTTGCGGAACTCCGGCGAGAACAGGCGCTTGATCGCCTCCATCCCGTCGCTGGCGTTGTCCTGCTGGGTGAACCCGATGGACGCGCGGGCCATGTCGGCGGCACCCGCGTTGGTGGTCATCACGATGATCACGTGGCGGAAGTCGGCCTTGCGGCCGTTGTTGTCCGTCAGCGTGCCGTGGTCCATGACCTGCAGCAGCAGGTTGAACACGTCCGGATGCGCCTTCTCGACCTCGTCGAGCAGCAGCACCGCGTGCGGATGCTTGGAAATCGCCTCGGTCAGCAACCCGCCCTGGTCGAAGCCGACGTAGCCGGGGGGCGCGCCGATCAGCCGCGAGACCGTGTGCCGCTCCATGTACTCGGACATGTCGAAGCGGATGAACTCGATGCCGAGCGCGATCGCGAGCTGGCGCGTGACCTCGGTCTTGCCGACGCCCGTGGGGCCGGCGAACAGGAAGCTGCCGACGGGCTTGCGCGAGTCGCCGAGACCGGAACGCGACATCTTGATCGCCGCCGACAGCGTCTCGACCGCCCGGTCCTGGCCGAAGATCACGAGCTTGAGGTTGCGCTCCAGGCTGCGCAGCGTCTCCTTGTCGTTGCTGGAGACGGTCTTCGGCGGGATGCGCGCCATCCGCGCGACCACGTCCTCGATGTGGTGGGTGTCGACCGTGGTCTCGCGCTCGCCGGCGGGCTTGAGGCGCATGCGCGCCCCGGCCTCGTCGACGACGTCGATCGCCTTGTCGGGCAGGTGACGGTCGTTGATGTGGCGCGCCGAGAGCTCGGCCGCGGCCTTCAGCGAGTCGTCGGTGTACTTGACCGAGTGGTGTTCCTCGAAGCGGCTGCGCAGCCCCTTCAGGATCTCGATCGTCTCCGGGACCGTCGGCTCGACGACGTCGATCTTCTGGAAGCGGCGCGCGAGCGCATGGTCCTTCTCGAAGATGCCGCGATATTCCTGGTAGGTGGTCGAGCCGATGCAGCGGATCTCGCCGTTGGTCAGCACGGGCTTGATCAGGTTGGAGGCGTCCATGACGCCGCCGGAGGCCGCTCCCGCGCCGATCACGGTATGGATCTCGTCGATGAAGAGGATCGCGCCGGGCTGCTTCTTGAGCTCGGTGATCACGCCCTTCAGGCGCTTCTCGAAGTCGCCACGGTACTTGGTGCCGGCGATCAGCGCGCCCATGTCGAGCGAGTAGATCGTGCAGTCCGAGAGCACCTCGGGCACCTGGCCCTCGACGATGCGGCGCGCGAGGCCCTCGGCAATCGCCGTCTTGCCGACGCCCGCCTCGCCCACGTAGAGCGGATTGTTCTTGCGGCGCCGGCAGAGGATCTCGATGGTGCGCTCCACCTCGACCTGGCGGCCGATCAGCGGGTCGATCTTGCCCTCCTGGGCGAGCCGGTTGAGGTTGGTGGCATACTTTTCGAGCGCCCCGCCGCCCTCGGGGTCGCGTTCGCCGCCCTCGGCGGCGTTCTCGTCCTTGTCGGACTTCTCCTCGGCGACCTTCGACATGCCGTGGGAGATGTAGTTGACGACGTCGAGTCGCGCGACCTCCTGCTTGCCGAGCAAATAGACCGCGTGGCTCTGCTTCTCGCTGAAGATCGCGACCAGCACGTTGGCGACACCGACTTCCTTGCGGCCACTGGACTGCACGTGGAACACGGCGCGCTGCAGCACGCGCTGGAAGCCGAGGGTCGGCTGCACCTCGCGCTCCTCGCCGGCCTTGAGGCGGGGCGTGGTCTGCTCGATGTGCTCCTTCAGCTCCTGGCGCAGCTTCGGCACGTCGCCACCGCAGGCGCGCAGGATCTCGCGCACGCGCGGCGTCTCCAGGATCGAGTAGAGCAAATGCTCGACGGTGAGGAATTCGTGGCGCCCTTCGCGCGCCATCTGGAATGCATCGTTCAGGCAGGCTTCGAGTTCGTTCGACAGCACTTTGGCATCCTTTCGTGGGGGGCCGGTCAGGCCTGCTCGAGCGTGCACATCAGCGGATGCTGATGGTCGCGCGCGTAGGTCGTGACCTGGGCGACCTTGGTCTCGGCGATTTCGTAGGTGAACACCCCGCAGACTCCCTTGCCCTTCGTGTGCACCTCGAGCATGACCCGGGTGGCATTCGTGCGGCTCATGCTGAAGAAACGTTCCAGCACGTCCACGACGAATTCCATCGGCGTGTAGTCGTCGTTCAGCAGGATGACCTGGAACAGCGGCGGCTGCTTGACCTGCGGTGCGGCTTCTGCGACGGCTGTTCCCGAATCCCGGCGCGGATTCTCTTCGGACGACATGTTTCCGTTATAGGGTGCCTCTGCCGCCAACTCAAGGCCGGAAACCGTCTTCGGCACGCCGCCGCACAATGAGCGTGCGAACCTCGGCCAGTTGCGCGCAGCGATCGGCGCGCAGGAGCGCCACGAGCGGCCGCGAAGTGACGCGGCGTGCGGCCGCACGAGGCGCCGGGCCGCGGCCGCGGCCGCAGGCGCCCGCGCGGCGCTGACCCGGCGTCGTCACGCGCCTGCGAGATCATCGCGCACCGCGGCGGCCAGCCCGCGAGCGTCGCCACGCGACCCCTCGACGGCGCGGCGAGCGCAACGCGCCTGCCTCGCAGGCGCCTGCGGCGCGTCTCCCATTGGCGACGGGCCGCGACGCATTTCGCGAATCAAAACAATTGCTTGTGAGCTACAGCAGTGCGCTCGTATCATGCCGCAATGTCGTCGTCCTCGTCGCTGCGCTCGCTGGCCTCCCCGGAGGGCATCGCTGCGCTGGTGCAGTCGCGAGGCCCGGAGATCGTGGCCGGCCTGCTGGTGGTCGCGATCGGCGCGCAGGCGGCGGTGCTCGCCACCGACGTGCTCGGCGCCGGCGACCCGGTGGCGATCGACGCCGCGGCAGCCGGCTACGTGCCGCCCGCGGGCGGTGCCGGGCGCCGCACCGTGGACCTGACCACTCTCGCCAACGCCCACCTGTTCGGCCGCGCCGAGGCGCCGGCGGGCAACGCCGCGAACGCGCCGCAGACCAGCATGCCGCTCGTGCTCGCCGGCCTGCTCGCCGCGGACGATCCTGCCTCGGGTTTCGCGATCGTCGGCGAGAACGCCGCCTCGGCGAAGCTGCACGCCGTCGGCAGCACGCTGCCCGGCGGCGCGCGCCTGCATTCGGTCTACGGAGACCGCATCGTGATCGAGCGCGGCGGCGTGCTCGAGTCGCTGACGCTGCCCAAGCAGGCGCTCGCCACGATGAGCGTCGCCCCACCGCCGGCGGCCGCCTCGAGCGACGCAGGAGCGGCCGTCGACCGCGTGCGCCAGGCGATCCAGCAGAACCCCGGCGCGCTCGGCGACGTGATCCGCTCCCAGCAGGTCATGGCCGGCGGGAAGCAGCGCGGCTTCCGCGTCTACCCGGGCCGCAATCCGGCGGCCTTCTCGCGGCTGGGGCTGCGCCCCGGCGACCTGATCACCGCCATCAACGGTACCCCGCTCGATGACCCGTCGCGCGGCGAGGAAGTGATGCGCACGCTCGGCAGTGCGCCCGAGGTCCGCGTCACGATCATGCGCAACGGCAGACAGAACGACATGGTGTTGAACATGGCCCAGATAGCCTCCGAAGCCGAGCAGCTGAGCGGTGCCGACGGCATCACGCCGATCGACCAGGCCGCGCCGATGCCGCCGCCTGGGAGCGCACAGTGAGCCGCCTCGCGACGCACCTCGGCGGGGTGCGCGCCGCGGTCGCCGCCTGCCTGCTGACCCTCGTGGCGCTGCCGGGTGCGGCGCAGCAGGCCGCGCCGGGCGCAGCCGCCCAGCGGATCACGCCGAGCTTCAAGGATGCCGACATCACCCAGGTCATCGAGGCGGTCGGGGCCGCCACCGGGCGCAACATCATCATCGACCCGCGCGTGCGCGCGCAGGTGACGATGCTCTCCTCGACGCCGATGTCGCCGGACGCGTTCTACGAGGCCTTCCTCGCGCTGCTGCAGGTGCACGGCTTCGTCGCCGTTCCCTCGGGCAACGTCACCAAGATCATCCCCGACGCCAACGCGCGCCAGGTTCCGGGCAACGACCTGCCGGGCCGCGTCAGTGCCACCTCCGACGAGATCGTCACGCAGGTGGTGGCGGTGCGGAACGTCAGTGCCGCGCAGCTGGTGCCGATCCTGCGGCCGCTGATCCCCCAGTACGGCCACCTCGCGGCCTACCCCTCGGCCAACATCCTGATCATCTCGGACCGCGCCAACAACGTGAACCGGATGCTGCGGATCATCCAGCGCATCGACCAGGCCAGCGATGCCGACATCGAGGTCGTGGCGCTGCAGAACGCCTCGGCTGCGGAGGTGGTGCGCACCATGACCGCGCTGACCCAGGCGCAGGCCCAGGCCGAGGGCGGCTCGCCGCAGATGCGCGTGGTCGCCGACGACCGCTCGAACAGCGTGCTGCTGTCGGGCGAGAAGTCGCAGCGGCTCCGCGCCAGGACGCTGATCGCCTACCTCGACACGCCGCTCGCCAACGGCGGCGACACCCGGGTGCGCTACCTGCGCTACGCCGACGCGGAGAAGATCGCCACCAAGCTGAAGGAGCAGATCACGGGCGCCGCCGCAGGCCCGCCCGCCGCCCAGGGCGCGCAGGCGATCGCCGACCGCAGCACCATCATCTGGGCCGAGCCCGAGACCAACGCGCTCGTGATCACCGCGCCGCCCAAGACCATGAACTCGCTGATGACGGTGATCGACAGCCTCGACATCCGCCGCGCGCAGGTGCTGGTCGAGGCGATCATCGTCGAGGTCACGGCGGACAAGTCCGCGGAGCTCGGGGTCAACTGGCTGATCGACGGCACCAACGAGGACCGGGCGGTCGGCGGCTTCATCGAGCCGGTCGGCGGCGTCAGCATCGTCGACCTCGCGCGTGCCGCGGACGACCCGAGCACCCTGACCGCCGTGCCGCGCGGCACGACCATCGGCATCGGCCGGCTCGGCGACACCGGCATCAACTTCGCGGCGGTGATCCGCGCGCTGCGCGGCGACTCGGACACCAACATCATCGCGACGCCGTCGATCGTGACCATGGACAACCAGGAAGCGCAGATCAAGGTCGCGCAGGAAGTGCCCTTCGTCACCGGCCAGTTCACCAACACCGGCGGCAACAACAACGGCGCGGTCAACCCGTTCCAGACGATCACGCGCCAGGAAGTCGGCACGATCCTGAAGATCACGCCGCAGATCAACGAGGGCGACTCGGTGATGCTGAAGATCGAGCAGGAGAGCTCGAGCATCGCCGGCACCAGCAGCGGCGCGGTCGACCTGATCACCAACAAGCGCACCATCAACACCAACGTCCTGATCGAGGACGGGGGCACGATCGTGCTCGGCGGCCTGATCCAGGACACGCAGACCAGCGGCGAGCAGCGGGTGCCCTTCCTCGGCCGCATCCCGATCCTCGGCGAGGCGTTCCGCACGCGCAGCGCCAAGAAGAACAAGACCAACCTGATGGTCTTCATCCAGCCGAGGATCCTGCGCGACGGGGTCGCGACCACCTTCGAGACCAACCAGAAATACAACTACATCCGTGACCAGCAGCGACGCTCGGGGCCGCGCGGCGAGGTGCTGCCGCTGCTGCCGGGCATCCAGAAGCAGGTCCTGCCCGAGCTGCCGGTCCCTCCGGTGCCGGCAGCGCCGGCGCCAGATGCCGGCCGCAGCACACCTCAGGGGCTGCCGCAGGGTTCGGGCCCACCAGGTGGCTCCAGCGCGCCCGGGGGTACGCCCTCGGGTGCAGCAGGCCCTGCCCCTGCCCCGGCCCCGGCCCCGGCCCCGGCCCGATCGCAGGACGTGCCGCGATGACCGCGCAACCGGGAACGGTCGCCGGCCCGATGGTGCCGCAGGCCGACCGCCGGCCGACCTTCGCCTTCGCGCGCCGCCACGGCGTGCTCGTGAAGCGCGTCGCCGGCGGCGTCGCCGAGTGCACCGCGCGCCACGGGGTCGCGGCGACCTCGATCGCGGAATTGCGCCGCTTCATGCGGCTGCCGCTCGTGCTGGAGCGGGTCGACGATGCGAGCTTCGACCAGGCGCTGCGCGCGACCTACGAGGCGGGCTCGGACACCATCAGCGCGGCCGGCAGCCTCGAGGAGACCACCGACCTCGCCTTCCTGGCCCAGGACCTGCCCGAGCAGGCCGACCTGCTCGAGAGCACCGACGACGCGCCGATCATCCGCCTGATCAACGCGGTGCTGACGCAGGCGGTCAAGGAGAACGCCTCGGACATCCACGTCGAGCCGTTCGAGAACCGGCTGGTGGTGCGCTTCCGCGTCGACGGCGTGCTGCGCGAGGTGCTGCAGAGCAAGCGCGCAGTCGCACCGCTCGTGGTCTCGCGCATCAAGGTCATGTCGAAGCTCGACATCGCCGAGAAGCGCCTGCCGCAGGACGGACGCATCAGCCTGCGAATCGCGGGCCGCGCGGTCGACGTGCGCGTCTCGACGATCCCCTCGGGACACGGCGAGCGCGTGGTGCTGCGCATCCTCGACAAGCAGGCCGGGCGGCTCGACCTCGGGCAGATCGGCATGGACCCGAAGATCTGCTCGCTGGTCGACGAACTGATACACAAGCCGCACGGCATCCTGCTCGTGACCGGGCCCACCGGCTCCGGCAAGACGACGACCCTGTACTCCGCGCTCGAGCGGCTGAACGACAACTCGCTGAACATCATGACGGTCGAGGACCCGATCGAGTACTACATCGACGGCATCGGGCAGACCCAGGTGAACACCAAGGTCGAGATGACCTTCGCGCGCGGCCTGCGCGCGATCCTGCGCCAGGATCCGGACGTGGTGATGGTCGGCGAGATCCGCGACCTCGAGACCGCGCAGATCGCGGTGCAGGCCTCGCTGACCGGCCACCTCGTGCTCTCGACGCTGCACACCAACACCGCCGTGGGCGCGGTCACGCGCCTGCGCGACATGGGCATCGAGCCCTTCCTGCTGTCCTCGAGCCTGATCGGCGTGGTCGCGCAGCGCCTGGTGCGGGTGCTGAACCCGGAGACCCGCGAGGGCTACCCGGCGGGCGACTACGAGCGCCGGCTGCTGAACCTCGCCCCGCAGGACCCCTCGCCCGTGCTCTACCGACCGGGGCGCGACGGCGCCGGCGGGTACCGGGGCCGCACCGGCATCTACGAGTTGGTGCTGATCGACGACGCGATGCGCACCATGATCCACGACGGCGTCTCGGAGCTCGACCTCGAGCGGCACGCCCGCACCATGACCCCCTCGATCCGCGAGGACGGCCGCACCAAGGTGCTGCGCGGCGAGACGACCATCGAGGAAGTGCTGCGCGTGACACGCGAGGACTGAGTTGGGCGCCTTCGAATACACCGCCCTCGACCCCACGGGGCGCGAGAAGAAGGGCGTACTCGAGGGCGACACCCCGCGACACGTCCGCCAGCTGCTGCGCGAGAAGCAGCTGCTGCCGGTCACGGTCGAGCCGGTCTCCGAGAAGGAGGCTACCCGCCAGCGCACCTCGTTCAGCTTCGCGCGCCGCGTCTCGGGCAACGACGTCGCGCTGCTGACCCGCCAGCTCGCGACGCTCTCGAAGGCGGGCCTGCCGCTCGAGGAGGCGCTGCTCGCGGTCTCGCAGCAGAGCGAGAAGCCGCGCGTGCAAAGCGTATTGCTCGGCGTTCGCTCGAAGGTGATGGAAGGCCACACGCTCGCAGACGGGCTCGCCGACTTCCCGCGCGTCTTCCCCGAGATCTACCGCGCCACCGTCGCGGCCGGTGAGCAGGCGGGGCACCTCGACGCGGTGCTCGAGCGCCTCGCCGACTACACAGAGGGCCGCGACGAACTGCGACAGAAGATCCTCGGCGCCCTGCTCTACCCGATCGTGCTGACGGTCATGTGCCTCGGCATCGTCTCGGGGCTGCTGGTGTACGTGGTGCCGAAGGTGGTCGAGGTGTTCGAGTCCGGCAAGGGCAAGCTGCCGCTGATGACCCGCGTGCTGATCGGGTTCAGCGACTTCCTGCGCGACTACGGGCTGTGGATCGTGGCGGCACTGGTGGCGGGTGGCTTCCTGTTCGCGCGCTGGCTGCGCAACCCCGGTGCCCGCCGCCGCTTCCACGGCCTGCTGCTGACGCTGCCGCTGGTCGGGCGGCTGGTGCGCGGTTTCAACACCGCCCGCTTCACCCGCACCTTCAGCATCCTCACCGGCAGCGCGGTCCCGGTGCTCGAGTCGCTGCGGATCGCCGGCCAGGTGGTCAGCAACGTGCCGATGCGCGAAGCCGTGGACTCCGCGGCCCAGCGCGTGCGCGAAGGCGCGCCGATCGGGCGCTCGCTCGGCCAGAGCCGCCTGTTCCCGCCGATGACCATCCACCTGATCTCCAGCGGCGAGTCCAGCGGCGAGCTCGAGGACATGCTGGAGCGTGCCGCCATCAGCCAGGAGCGCGAGCTGGACGGCATACTGGCGGCGCTGGTCGGGCTGCTCGGCCCGATGCTCATCGTGACGATGGGCCTGTTCGTCATGGGCATCGTGTTCGCGATGCTGCTGCCGATCTTCGAGATGAACACGCTGATCCGCTGAGCGGACCGCGGCGCGCGGGTCCATGGCGGCGCGAGTCGCTGTCGGACGCCGCCCTACAACAGCTGCATGACGATGCCGTTTCCGCGGGCGGGCTTCGTGAACTGTGCGCCACGTCTTATGTCGCCCCGTTGCAAGCGGCATCGGCGCGAAATAGATTTCACCCAACGAAGCCGCTTTCCTTCGTGCCATGAACGAAAAACCGGAAGCCGAAGAATTCGACGACGAAGAGGCCGACGAGATCCTCGAGGCCGGTGACGACGTCGACGTGGACCGGGTGATCCGCGACCTCGACCAGGCGCGGCGCCGCGGCACCAAGCAGCAGGGCGACCCGGCGTGGCGCCGTCTCGAGCGGTTGCTCGAGGACAAGCGCACCGCCGAGCTCACCAGCGACTTCGACGACTACGACATCGGCCTCGACGACGAGGAACGACCGAAGCGCAAGGCGCGCGGCTGAGCGCAGGCAGCCCGGGCGGGGCCGCCTCGTGCCGCCGGGTGCCGGTCGGTGGCCTCGGGGCATGCGCCGGTGGCCCGCCGGCCGGGCCGTCAGTGGAAGTCGCGCGACACCACTTCCAGCGTGCCGAGCCACGCCGACCGATCGACCAGCCGCTCGGCGACGACGTGGATCACCTCGCCCTCGCGCTGCAGGCGGCCGTGCACCTCCATCAGACGCGATTCCAGCAGCTCGCGCCGCTGCGCGGCGCCGACGCTCTCCCAGACGACCAGGTTGACGTGGCCGGTCTCGTCCTCGAGCGTCACGAAGGTCACGCCGCCCGCGCTCGCCGGCCGCTGCCGGGTGATCACCACGCCCGCCACCTGCACGCGCCCGCCATGCCGCAGCGTGCCGAGCGCCTCGGCCGGCACCACGCCGCCCGCGGCGAGCCGTTCGCGCAGCAGCGCGACCGGATGGCGCCCGAGCGTGAGACCCACGGCGCGGTAATCGGCGACGATGTCCTGCCCCTCGGTCGGGCGCGGCAGCAGCGGCGCGCCGTCGTCGAGGTCGCCGCGCGGCGCGAGCGGCAGCTCGCGCTCGGCCGCCGCGACGTCCCAGAACGCGAGGTGGCGATTGCCGGAGAGCGAGGCGAGCGCGGCGGCGGCCGCGAGGGCCTCGAGGTCGCCGCGCTCGAGCGCGGCGCGGCGCACGAGGTCCTGGACGTCGGAGAACGGTGCGGCGGCCCGCGCGGCGACGATCCGCGCGGCGCCCGCGGCCGACAGCCCGCGCACCAGCCGCAGGCCGAGCCGCAAGGCCGGCAGCGCACGCGCGTCGCCCGGCTCGAGCGAGCTGTCGACCTCGCTGCACGCCACGTCCACCGGTCGCACCTCGACGCCGTGGCGCCGGGCGTCGCGCACCAGCTGCGAGGGCGCGTAGAACCCCATCGGCTGGCTGTTGAGCAGCGCGCAGGTGAATGCGGCGGGCTCGTGGCACTTCAGCCAGGCCGAGACGTACACCAGCAGGGCGAAGCTCGCCGCATGCGACTCGGGGAAGCCATACTCGCCGAAGCCCAGGATCTGCTCGAACACCTGGCGGGCGAAGGTCTCCTCGTAGCCGCGCGCACGCATGCCCTCGATCAGCCGCTGCTCGAAGGGGCCGAGGCCACCGCGACGCTTCCACGCCGCCATCGCGCGCCGCAGCCGGTCCGCCTCGCCCGGCGAGAAGCCTGCGGCGACGACCGCGAGCTGCATCACCTGCTCCTGGAAGATCGGCACGCCGAGCGTGCGCTGCAGCACGCCGGCGACCTCGGGGCTCGGGTAGGTCACCTGCTCCTCGCCGCTGCGCCGGCGCAGGTAAGGGTGCACCATGTCGCCCTGGATCGGGCCGGGGCGGATGATCGCGACCTCGATCACGAGGTCGTAATAGTTGCGGGGCCGCAGCCGCGGCAGCATCGCCATCTGCGCCCGCGACTCGACCTGGAACACGCCGACGGTGTCGGCGCGCGAGATCATCGCGTAGACCGCCGGGTCCTCGGCCGGGATGTCGGCCATCGTGAAGCCGACCGGCCGCCCCTGCTGCCGCGAGCGCCAGCCGGCGACCAGGTCGAGCGCACGGCGGATGGCCGTCAGCATGCCGAGGCCGAGGATGTCGACCTTCAGCAGCTTCAGGTCGTCGAGGTCGTCCTTGTCCCACTGGATCACGGTGCGATCCGCCATCGCCGCGTTCTCGACCGGCACCAGCTCCTCGAGCAAGCCGCGGGCGATCACGAAGCCGCCGACGTGCTGCGAGAGGTGGCGCGGGAAGCCGAGCAGCTCGCCGGCGAGCGCCAGCAGCCGCTGCAGCACCGGGTTTTCCGGCTCGAAGCCCGCCTCGCGGATCCGCGCCGGGTCGATGCCGCGGTCCCACCACTGCATCGCGCCGGCGAGCTTCTCGGCCTGCACCGGGTCGAGGCCGAGCGCCTTGCCGAGGTCGCGCAGCGCGCTGCGCGGGCGGTAGGTGATCACGGTGGCGGCGATCGCGGCGCGCTCGCGGCCGTACTTGGCATAGACGTACTGGATCACCTCCTCGCGCCGCTCGTGCTCGAAGTCGATGTCGATGTCGGGCGGCTCGTTGCGCTCGCGCGAGATGAAGCGCTCGACCAGCATCGACATCCGCGACGGATCGACCTCGGTGACCCCGAGGCAGTAGCAGACCGCGGAGTTCGCCGCCGAGCCGCGGCCCTGGCAGAGGATGCCGCGCGAGCGCGCGAACTCGACCAGGTCGTGCACGGTGAGGAAGTACGGCTCGTACCCGAGGTCGGCGATCAGCTCGAGCTCGTGCTCGACCAGGCGGCGCACGCCTTCCGGCATGTCGCCGTCCCAGCGCCGCCGCGCGCCGCGCTCGACCAGCTCGCGCAGCCAGCCACTCGCCGTCCAGCCCTCGGGGACGATCTCGCGCGGGTACTCGTAGCGCAATTCGTCGAGCGAGAAACGGCAGCGCGCGGCGACCGCGAGCGTTTCCGCGAGCAGCTCCGGCGGGTAGAGGCGCGCCAGGCGCTCGCGCTCGCGCAGGTGGCGCTCGCCGTTCGGCAGCAGCAGGCCGCCGGCCTGCGCGAGCGGCACGCCGTGGCGGATCGCGGTCATCGCGTCCTGCAGCGCGCGGCGCGCGCGCAGGTGCATGTGCACGTCGCCCGCGGCCACCAGCGGCAGGCCGGCCTCGCGCGACAGGGCCTGCAGCGCCGCCAGGCGCCGCCGCTCAGTGCCGTCGCGCAGCAACTCCACGGCGATCCAGGCGGCGCCCGTCCAGCGCGCCCCGAGCCAGCGCGCCGTCGCGGCCGCATCCACCTCGAGGCCGCGCCGCGGCAGGTAGCGCGGCACCCACAGCAGCAGGCAGTGTCCCGGCTCGAGCAGCGCGTCGACGTCGTCGCGGAGCAGACGATAGCGGCCCTTCGGTGCCGCGCGCCGGCCACGGGTGATCAGCCGGCAGATCTGGCCGTAGCCGCGCCGGTCCGCCGCCAGCACGACGAGCTGCAGGCCGCACTCGAGCCGCAGCTCGCTGCCGATGACCAGGCGCAGCGCCGGCCCGGCGTCGCCGGCCCGGGCATCCCTGCCGGCCGGCGGGGGACACGATGCGCGCCAGGCCTCCCGCGCCTCGGCCAGCGCCGCATGGGCGCGCACCACGCCCGCGACCGAGCACTCGTCGGTGATCGCGAGCGCGTCGTAGCCGAGCTCGAGCGCCCGGGCGACGAGCTCGGCCGGGCTCGAGGCGCCGCGCAGGAAGGTGAAGTGGCTGAGGCAGTGCAGCTCCGCGTAGCGGGGCGGCGGCTTCACCCGAACACCCCGTGCAGGAACCAGCGATGCGGCGGACGACGCTCGCGGAACACCCACAGCAGCGCGCCACCGGCGTCGCGCGCGGTGTAGTAGTCGCGGGTGACGTCGTGGCCGTCCCACCAGCCGCTCTCGATGCGCTCGGGGCCGTCGAGCAGCCGCAGCGCACGCGGCGGCCCCTGCCCGAGCGGCTGCGGTGGCCGCAGCAGCCACAACGGCCGGTGCACGCCGGCCGGCTCGCGGCCGGCGACCACAGAAGCGCGCTCCATGCCGGGTTCCGCTGCGCGCCATGCATGCTCGGGCCGGTGCTCGTCGACCAGGCAGAGCCCGTACACCGCCCCGGGACCGAGGCGCGCGCGCAGCCGCTCGATCAGTGCCGGCGACTCGCGCCCGGCCGCGCCGCCGTGCTCGCCGGGCCGCCACAGCGACTCGCTGCGCGCGACCCGCGCCTGCAGCTCGCCGCTGCGCAGCTCGAACGCGACCACCGGCGCCGGCAGCACGAGCCGCGCGAGGTGCTCGGCGAACAGCGCACCGAAGCGCGCCGCCTCGAACTCGGGGGCCGCGAGCCCCAGTTCGAGCGACGTCGTGCGCGGCCGGCCGTCGAACGGGCCGGCACGGTGGCGCAGCACGAGGCGCAGCCGCAGCACCGCCGACTGGCGCGAGCGCAGGAAGCGCTCGAGGTCGGCGAGCAGCGGCTCGAGGTGGCGCAGGATCGCCTCGTGCTGCTCGAGCTCGAACGACGGCTCGCAGCGCCCGCGGAACGCCGTACGCGGCTGCCACGGCCGGCGCGGGTCCGGGCGCCTCCCCACGAGCCGGTCGAGGTCCTCGAGCGCGATGCGGCCGAAGCGCCGGGCGAAACCGGCGCGCGGCAGGCGCTGCGCCGCACCGAGCGTGCGCACGCCCATCGCGGCGAGCCGTAGGAGCGCCGAGTCCGGCCAGCGAAGCACCGCGAGCGGCAGCGGCGCGAGCGCCCCCGCGAGCCGCTCCGGCCCGGCCAGCACCAGCGGGCGGCCGGCGCGCGCCAGCGCCAGCGCCGCGAGTGGCGTCGGCGCGAGCGCGAGCTGCACGACGCTGCCGAGTCGCGCACAGCAGGCGGCGACCGCCTCGCACAGTGCCGCCGCGCCGCCGAACAGGCCGAGGCTGCCACGCACCTCGAGCAACAGTCCGTCCGGCGGCTCGAGGCTGACGCGGGGCGTGAAGCCGAGGGCAGCGTCGGCGAGGCGCGCGAGCCACGCCCGTTCCCGGCGTGGCTCGCGTGGCCGCGCATCGAGCGCGGGCTCGAGCGCGAGCGCCGCCGGCAACGACAGCCCGGGTACGACGCCACGCTCGCGCGCCGCAGCATCGACCGCGACCAGCCGCGGCAACGCGGCCGCGCCATCGAACACCGCGAGCGGCCGGCGCCCCTCGGCCTCGCCGCCTGAACCGGCTGCCGTGCCGGGAGGCGACGGGGCGACCGACTCGACGACCAGCGCCGGCAGGTGCAAGGCGATCCACAGCTCGGCCGGCGCGCTGACGAGCCCGAGCTCGCCCTGCATCTGCTGCGATACCCATGCCAGCGCCGGCACAGGCGCGGGCGCGGGCGCAGCCGCAGGCGCGGGCAGCGGCGCGAGGTGACTCGCGTCCGCGGCGCGCGCTGCCGCGCCGCGAGGCACGACGGCGCGGCGCTCCGAGGCGGCGCGTTCACGCCTCGCCATCGATCTCGCACCAGCGGATGTCGATCGGCGCACGCGCGCCACCACGGCTCTTCAGCAGCCGCAGCGTCGCGCCTTCCTCGCCGGGCTCGCACAGCACCCGCAGCTCGGCAGGCGAAGCCTCGCGCGCCGTGCTGAGCGCACGGAACAGGAATCCGGGCGTGCGGCCGCGGCCGGCCGCGAGCTGCAGCCTGCGCAGGCTGCGAGGCTGGGCACGGCGCACCCAACCGAGCACGAGCTCGCAGGCACCCGAGTCGAGCGCCTGCTCCATCGCCCAGAGCGGCGTCTCGGTGCGCACCACCAGCTGCCGCTCGACGCGCACCCCGTGGTCCGCGAGCGCCGGCGCATAGGGCTCGAACGGCGGGGCGATCCAGACCGTCCAGCGCGGCGGCTCGAGCCCGCCGACGCGCGCCAGCAGCGGCAGCAGCAGGCGCAGCTCGCCGACACCGTGGCGCGGCGCGAGGATCTCGGTCAGCCCGACCTTCGGCCAGCCACCTCCGGGCAGGCCTTCATCGAGTGCGCGGAAGCCCGTGCTGAGCGTAGCGGTGCGTGCAGTGCTGCGACCGCGCCAGATGGCGGGATGCTCGAGCAGCTGCGCGAGCCCGGTGCCTTTGAGCAGGGACATGGCAGGGAAGCGACGACGTACGGCGACGACGCCTGGCGGGAGCGCGACGACAGGCGCTCACGAAGGCTCGTGGCGCACCGGCGCCGTACGCAACGAGCGTGGCTGCGAGAACCAGCCGCTGCGACCACAGCCACAGGGACAGCTGAAACGCCGCAGGCTGGCACGCACGGCGCGCGCACGCGCGGGCTTCTTCGGGGCGAAGCGCTCCCCTGCGCCCGGCGGGGGGCGCAACTCGAAGGGCGGCATGATGAGACCTCGTTGTTCTGGATCAGCAGGCCGTCGCGGAACCGCAGCATCTCGCGGCGTAGCCGGCCTGGCCCTCGGTCGCGGACGACCGCTGGTGCCACGGTGGCCAGCTGCTGCAGGGCAGCCATCCCCGACGGTGGCCCGGGGGCGGGCCGTGGACGATGCGGCTCATGACGGACCGGCCTCGGAAGAGCGCATCTTGAAATTCGGGTTCTGGACGACACCGAAGACGTTGCCGAAAGGATCGAGCACGGCACCGATGCGGATGCCCTCGCCCACGTCCTGCAGCGCGGCGTGCTCGCGCGCACCGAGTGCGAGCAGGCGCCCGTAGGCGGCGTCGGCATCGGCGACGCCCCAGTAGACCGTGACGCCGCCCGGGCCCTCGCCCGGATCGGCCGGATCCGGATCGAGCCCGAGCTCGAAGCCGCCGACGTCGAAGCCGACGTAGAACGGCTCGTCGAAATACGGCGGCTGGCCGAGCACCTCGCTGTACCAGGCCTTGGCGCGTGCGAGATCCGGGGCGCGGTACTTCGCGGTACGCAGGCCGAGGAAACGTCCCGCCGGGGAACGCGGCGGCGCCGCCGACTCGGCGGCCGCGGCCCGGGCTGCACCGCCTGCAGCCGCGCGTGCATCGGCAGCGGCAGCGCGCGCCGCGAGCAGCGCGGCATCCTTGGCTGCGGCCCGCACGACGGCCGGGCGCGACCGGATGCGCTCGACGTAGGCCACGAACAGGTCGGAGCGCGGCACGAGGCCGAAACGCAGGATCCAGCCGAGCCCCTGTCCCCAGAGCACGTCGACGGCAGTGAAACGCTCGCCGAGGAAATAAGGCCCGCGCGCGAGCTGGGCGGTGATCACGCCGATCACCGCGTCGAAGTCGCCGTAGGGCGAGGTGGAGTACGCGGCCGGATCGCGCTTCATCGCGCGGTCGACGATCGCCGGCTCGAAGCAGGAACCGTAGAAGCTCATCCAGCGCAGGTACGGGCCACGCAGCGGGTCGCCGGGCTGCGGTGCGAGGCCAGCCTCGGGGTAGAGGTCGGCGAGGTAGATGAAGATCGCGACCTGCTCGGTGACCACTGCACCATCGGCGGGGCCGTCGGGGCCGGTGCCGACGCGGATCGCCGGCACCTTGCCGAGCGGGTTGATCGCGAGATAAGCCGGCTCGCGCTGCTGGCGGGCCTGCAGGTCGAGCACCTGCAGGCGGTAATCGGCACCCAATTCCTCGAGTAGGGCCAACGCTCCGGTGGACCGGCTCTGCGGTGAGTGGAACAGCGTGACGTCACGAGCGGAGCGCATCGAGGTTCTCGCGTGGTCGGCAAGGTCTACATGGCGTGGGAGGGAAGCGGGCCGCGGCAGCCGGTGGAGCGACGGGCCCGCGCATCCGGTCCGCGCGCCCGCGCCCGGCCGCGGATCACATCAGGCCCATCTGGGCCTTGCCGCGGCGGAGCACGCCGACGACGACGCCCTCGATGATCAGCGGGTCCTGCTTGACGTTGACCTTGATGGGCTCGAAGTCGGCGTTCTCGGGCAGCAGCCAGACCGTGGGGCCCTCCTGGCGATAGCGCTTGACCGTGACCTCGTTCTCGAGGCGCGCGACCACGATCTGGCGGTTGCGTACCTCGGGCGTGCGGTGCACGGCGACCAGGTCGCCATCGAGGATGCCGGCGTCCTTCATCGACATGCCGGTGACCTTCAGCAGGTAGTGCGGGCGCGGCGAGAAGATGTCGGGGTCGATGTTGAAGCGCGACTCGATGTTCTCTTCTGCGAGAATGGGTCGACCCGCGGCGACGCGGCCGATCAGTGGCAGGCCGAGCTGCTCGCGCATGGTGTCCTTCAGCTGGATGCCTCGCGAGGCGCCCGGCACGAGCGCGATGACGCCCTTGCGGGCGAGCGCACGCAGATGCTCCTCGGCGGCATTGGCGGACTTGAACCCGAGCTCTTGCGCAATTTCTGCCCGCGTCGGCGGCATGCCGGTTTCCGCAATGGCTCGCTGGATGAGGCGAAGGATTTCGGTCTGTCGGGGGGTGAGGTCTGACATGGTGTGCTCTCGAGGTGCGTGCTGCCGGGGCGGCTGCCGGGCTCCGACGGCCTGTTGATCCGTACAGTACCTGTGCTTTTATCCAGCCGCAAGCCCCCCATGGGACGTTTCGACGCGATCGTGATCGGGGCGGGCCACAACGGCCTGACCTGTGCATGTTATCTCGCGAAATCAGGGCTCAAGGTAGCGATCTTCGAGCGCTGGCACACCGTCGGGGGCACGGCCGTGACCGAGGAGTTCCACCCCGGATTCCGCAATTCCACCGCCAGCTACACCGTCTCCCTGCTCGATCCGAAGGTGATCACCGACCTGCGCCTCGCGGAGCACGGCCTGCGCATCCTCGAACGGCCGGTGCAGAACTTCCTGCCGCTGCCCGGCGGCGACGCGTTCAGCGCCGGCCCGCGCGCCGCGGACACGCTCGCCGAGGCGCGCCGCTTCAGCGCCCGCGACGCCGCGCGCCTGCCCGACTACCACGCGATGCTCGGACGCGCCGTGGCGCTGCTGCGCACGCTGCTCGCGCGCACGCCGCCGACCGACCTGCGCCGCGCACGCGACCTATGGGAGACGCTGTCCTTCGGCCGCCGCTTCCGCGCCCTGCCGCTCGCCGCGCAGCGCGAGATCCACGAACTGTTCACGCGCAGCGCCGGCGAGATCCTCGACCACTGGTTCGAGGCCGAGCCGCTGAAGGCGCTGCTCGGCTTCGACTCCGTGGTCGGCAACTACGCGAGCCCCTACACGCCCGGCAGCGGCTATGTGCTGCTGCACCACGCCTTCGGCCAGGTGAACGGCCAGGGCGGCGCCTGGGGCCACGCGGTCGGCGGCATGGGCGCGATCACCGAGGCGATGGCGCGCGAGGCCGCGCGGCTCGGCGTGCAGGTCGAGTGCGATGCGCCGGTGCGGCGGGTGCTGACGCGGCCCGTCACCTCCGGCGCGGCGCCCGGCACCTCGCGCGGCGGCCTGACCGGTGCACGCGGCGGCGCGACCGACGCCCTCCGTGTCGCACGCGACGCGGCCCCGTGGCGCGCCCCGGTGGCCACCGGCGTCGAGCTCGAGGACGGCCGCGTGTTCGAGGCCGCGACGATCGCCGCCAACGTCGGCCCGAAGCCGCTGTTCCTCTCGATGCTCGAGCCCGGCGACCTGCCGGCGGACTTCCGCGCGCACATCGAGCGCTTCCGCACCGCCTCGGCGACCTTCCGCATGAACGTCGCGCTCGCGGCGCCGCCGCGCTTCGCCACGCGCGCGGGCGCCGCCGCGCGCGATCCCGCGCACCTCGGCGCCGGCATCATCGTCGCGCCCTCGCTGCGCTACATGGACCGCGCCTTCGCCGACGCGCGGCTGCACGGCATCTCGCGCGAGCCGATCGTCGAGATGCTGCTGCCCTCGGTGCTCGACGACTCGCTGGCGCCGCGCGGCGCACACGTCGCGAGCCTCTTCTGCCAGCACTTCGACTACCACCTGCCCGGCGGCCGCAGCTGGCGGGACGACGCCGAGCGCGAGCGCGCGGCCGACCTCGTGATCGACACCGTCGAGCGCTGCGCGCCGGGCTTCCGCGCCAGCGTCGTCGCGCGCTCGGCGCTCTCGCCGCTCGACCTCGAGCGGCGCTTCGGACTCGCGGGCGGGGACATCTTCCACGGCGCCCTCGGCCTCGACCAGCTGTGGGCCGCGCGGCCGGCGCTCGGCTACGGCGACTACCGCACGCCGGTGGACGGCCTGTGGCTCTGTGGCTCGGGCGCGCACCCGGGGGGTGGCGTCACCGGCCTGCCCGGGCACAATGCGGCGCGCGCGATCCTCGCGCGACGCTGACGACGGGGATGGGCCGACGATGAGGATCCTGCACGCCCTGCTCTCGAGCGGCTTCGCCGGCACCGAGCGCGCGACCGCCGAGATGTGCAACGCGCTCTGCGACGCCCACGAGGTCGCACTCGCCGTACGGCGCGGCCACCGCAGCCGCGCCGGCGCCTCGATCGTCGACCACCTCGACCCGCGGGTGCAGCGGCACGAACTCGGCGACTGGTTCCCCGGACGGGGCCTCGCGCGCCTGGTGCGCGAGTGGCGGCCGGACGTGATCCACACCCACCTGCGCAAGAGCACCCGCCTGGTCGCCCGCCTGCGACCGCCCTGCCCGGCGATCGCCACGCTGCACATGTGGGTCAATGGCCCGCATTTCCTGCAGATGGACGGGCTGGTCGTGATCGCGCAGTGGCAGAAGAAGGACCTCGCGCCCTACCGCGGCCGCGTGTTCGACATCAACGAGTCGCTGGTGCCACACCCGCGGCTCGACGCGGCCCGCATCGCGCAGCTGCGCGCGGCGGCCGGCGCCGCGCCCGGCGAGTTCCTGGTCGGCGGCGTCGGGCGTCTCGCGCACTCGAAGGGCTTCGACCTGCTGGTGCGCGCGTTCCGCGAGGCCGCCCTGCCGGGGGCGCGGCTCGTGCTGGTGGGCGACGGGCGCGAGCGCGCCGCGCTCGAGGCCCTGGCGGCCGGACTGCCGGTGCGCTTCCTCGGCTTCCGCGACGACGCCAAGGACTTCTACCAGGCGTTCGACCTGTTCGTGAGCCCCTCGCGCAGCGAGCCGCTGGGGCGCGTGCTGTTCGAGGCGCTCGATGCAGGCGTGCCGGTGCTCGCCACCCGCACCCAGGGGCCGTCCGAGATCCTCGCACGTTTTCCCGGCCGCCTGGTGCCGGTCGAGGACGTCGCCGCGATGGCCGCGGCGCTGCGCGAGCTCGCGGCCGCGCCGCCACCGCGCCTCGCGCACGATCTCTCCGATTACCACCTGCCCAACGTGCTGCGGGCCACCGAGGCGGCCTACCGCGAACTGCTCGAGGCACGACGCGGCTGAACGCGCTGCGCCGCGCACCCGGCGCGCGGCCTCGGGCGGGCGGGTTCAGCCGAGGCCGAGCGCGGCCCCGATGCGCCCGAGGATCAGCGGCGTGGCATCGCGCCAGCCGAGCGCCGCGAGCCGTTCCTGCAGGTGTGCGGCGGCCCCGGGCTGGCCGAGCAGTCGCAGGCACTCGGCAGGCACGTCGGCGACCGCGGGCGCGGCGACCACCCCGAGCGCAGCGGCCCGCGCGATCCGCGCCGCCTGGTCGCCGGCGATCGGCACCGCGACGCAGGGCCGGCCCAGCGCCAGCGCCTGGGCGAGCGTGTCGCCGCCGTTCACCAGCACCAGTCGTGCCCGCTGCAGCAGCGCCATCAGTGCGCCCGCCGGCACGCCGCGCAACAGCGTCAGGCGCGCCGCCACCGTCACCGGTACGTCGAACTGCGGACCACCGACCACCACCACGCGATGACCGCGCGCGGCGAGGCAGCGCGACCATTCGACGAAATGGCCGGGGCTGATCCGCGCATCGGGATAGCTGCTGCCGCCCCCGGGCACCACCACGACATCCGGCGACGCGCCGGGCGCATCGCCCGCAGAGCCGGGGCCGCCGCCGCGCGCATCGGCACCGGGCGTCGCGGCAGATCCGGCAGCGGCGGCCACGAGCAGCGCATCGGCTGCGGCGGCATCGGGCGGCGCCACCACGGCATCGAGGAAACGCACCGCCGGGCGCCCGAGCCAGCGCAGCTTCCAGCGCTCGAGCGAGGTCAGCTCCCCGGTGAGGGGCGCAGGGTAGGAAATCCAGTGCTCGTCGAGCATACCCATCCAGCGCAGCCGGAACGCCTTGCGGCGCTGGCGGCTGCGCGAGCTCACGAAGAACACCCGCGACCCGGCGTCCCCCGCGGCCTGCAGCTGCCGCGTGCGGCCCGAGTTGTCGAACAGCACGAGCCCGGGGCGGAACTCGGCGAGCTGCGCCAGCACCTCGGCGGTGCAGCGAGTCGGCGACGACGGCAGCAGGATCGCCTGAAATGGGCAGGTGGCCGCATAGGGCGCCTCGCGGCTGACGAGGAAGCGGATCTCGACCTGCGGCCAGCGGCGCGCGACCGCCGCGGCGATCGCCAGGCAGCGCGCGTATTCCCCCATGCCGCGGGGCCCGCTCACGGGCACCATCAGCAGGCGTGGACCGGGGGACATGGCCAGAGTATCGGCCGACGGCCGCCACGCTGTCCAAGTGTCGCGGCGGACCGCCCGGGTGCAGAATAACGCGCGCCGTGAACCCGCCCGACGCGACCGGAGACCTGCCTTGTCCCTGCCTCCCGACGAACTGCCCGGCTACCGCCTGATCGACCGCCTGACCTCGCGCCGCGCGCGACGTGCCGCGAAGCGCGACTTCCTGTTCGAGGTCCTGCCGCGCGGCGGGGTGGTGATCGAGGTCGGGGTGTTCGACGGCGACTTCTCCGAGCGCATCCTCGCGCTGAACGAACCACGCAAACTGCACCTCGTAGACCCTTGGTTTACCAAGGACGATGGCACGCTCTACGACGGGCCCACGCAGCAATTCTCGTCGGCCCAGCAGGCCAGCGCAGCGCTCGAGAGCCAGTACCAGCACGTCACGCGGCGCTTCGCCGCGGAGATCGCCTCGGGGCGGATCGAAGTGCACCGCACGCTGTCGCACCTGGCCGCGCCGCTGTTCCCGGACGAGCATTTCGACTGGATCTACGTCGATGCCAGCCACTTCTACGAAGACGTCAAGGTGGATCTCGCGGCCTTCTGGCCCAAGCTCAAGCGCGGCGGCTACATCGCCGGCGACGACTACGACCGGCGCGGCATCTGGGACCACGGCGTGACGCGGGCCGTCGACGAGTTCATCGCCACCGGTACCCCCGAGAAGGTGCGCACGCACAACCACCAGTTCCTGCTGCGCAAGCGCTGAAGGCTGCGTGCGCGAGCGCACGCGCGGTGCGCAATACCCTTGAAATCCAGCGTCTCCGACTGTCTCCGGCAGCCGACAGAGCAGAGATTTCTGTTGCAATAGTTGCGCGGATTTGTTGCAGTTGCGCCCCGATGCACTGGGACGATCGTGGAGGGTAGTCCCTTGTGTTTGCGTAGGCTTTCACCCCAAGCCATCAACAAGAGGATGATCACCTTATGAAGATGCTGAAGATTGCGGCCGCGTCGGCCGTCGTTGCCCTGGCCGGCTGCACCGACCTGAAGCCCCTGCAGGCCGAGATCGACGGCCTGAAGACCCAGGTCTCCAGCCTGCAGTCGCAGCTCGCCTCGGCCAAGAGCGCCGCCGACGCCGCGAACAGCGCTGCCTCGGCCGCTTCGCAGGCCGCCAGCGGTGCCCAGAGCGCCGCCAACCAGGCGCTCGCCGCCGCGCAGGCCAGCCAGTCCTGCTGCGATGCGACCAACGAGAAGATCGACCGCATGTTCAAGCGCTCGATCTCGAAGTAAGGCACCGCCCTACTTCATTCGAACGTCCGTTCGGAAGACGCCGCGCGAAAGCGCGGCGTTTTTTTTGCTCTCTTGCGCATCCGGGAAGGGCGGCGCGGGCGGGTGACGCCTCGCGCAGGATGGCGCCTCAGTAGCGGACCAGGGCCGAGCCCCAGGTGAGGCCGCCGCCGAAGGCTTCCAGCAACAGCAATTCGCCGCGCTTGATCCTGCCCTCGCGGATGCCGGTGTCGAGCGCCAGCGGCACCGAGGCCGCCGAGGTGTTGCCATGGTCCTGCACCGTGACCATGACGCGCTCCATCGGCATCTCAAGCTTCTTCGCGGTCGCCTGGATGATGCGGATGTTGGCCTGGTGCGGCACAAGCCAGTCGATCGCCGACTTGTCGAGGCCATTGGCGGCCAGCGTCTCGTCGACGATCGAGCCGAGCGAGCGGACCGCGACCTTGAACACCTCGTTGCCCACCATCGTGATGTGCATCGGCACCCGGCCTGTCGCGTCCTCGCGGAAGCCGGTGGAGACGCCGACCGGGCAGTAGAGCAGGTCCTTGTAGGAGCCCTCGGTGTGCAGGTGGGTCGAGATGATCCCGGGCTCGTCGGAAGCCTGGAGCACCACCGCCCCGGCGCCGTCGCCGAAGAGGATCGCGGTGCCGCGGTCGGTCCAGTCGGTGATGCGCGAGAGCGTCTCGGCGCCGACCACCAGCGCGCACTTCGACTCGCCGAGCTTCACGAACTTGTCGGCGACCGACAGCGCGTAGATGAAGCCGCTGCAGGCGGCCTCGAGGCCCATCGCCGGGCAGCTGCGGATGCCGAGCCGAGCCTGGAGCAATGCGCCGCAGTTGGGGAACACGAGGTCCGGCGTGGTGGTGCCGAAGACGATCAGGTCGATGTCCTCGGCCGTGACACCCGCGGCCGCCATCGCACGTCGCGCCGCCTGCTCGCCCAGGTCGACCGTGGTCTGGCCGTCGGCGGCGATGTGGCGCCGCTCGATGCCGGTCCGCTCGCGGATCCACGCATCGGAGGTGTCGATGGTCTTCTCGAGGTCGGCGTTGGTGACGACCCGCTCGGGGAGGTAGCTGCCGGTGCCGGCGATCCGTGAATACTTCAAGACCCTACCCCCGAGCCCCTGCGCCTTCGGCTGCGATGCCGGGACCGCCCGCGCCGTGCGTGCCGCCGAGCGCCTGCGACACGTGCCGCATCAGGCCGCGCTCGACCGCGAGCGCCGCCGTGGCCACTGCTCGCGCCACGGCGACGCGATCCGAGCGCCCGTGGCTTTTTACCACGACTCCGTTCAGGCCCACCATGACGGCGCCGTTGTAGCGACGCGGGTCGAGCGCCGCGCCGACGCGCTTGAGCACCGGGCGTGCCACGAGTGCGGCGAGCTTGCTCGCCGCGGTGGCGCTGAACTCGGCGCGCATGCGCTGGGTGATCAGCGCGGCGACGCCCTCCATGGTCTTCAGCGCGACGTTGCCGGTGAAACCGTCGGTGACCACCACGTCCACCTCGCCGGTGAAGATGTCGTGCCCCTCGACGAAGCCCGCATAGCGGAACGCGGCAGGGTCGCCCTCGGCGAGGGTGGCGGCACGGGCGCGCAGCAGCGCGTGCGCCTCCTGGATCGTCTCGTGGCCCTTGATCTCCTCCTCGCCGATGTTGAGCAGGCCCACGCGCGGCGAGGCCACGCCGTGCACGTCACGAGCGACGATCGCGCCCATGACTGCGAACTGCTCCAACTGGACCGCGCTCGCCCGCAGGTTGGCGCCGAGGTCGAGCATGTGGGTGAAGCCGCTGGCGTTCGGCACCGCCGACATGATCGGTGCGCGCTCCACCTGCGGCAGGCACTTGAGCACGAAATGGGCGATCGCGGTCAGCGCCCCGGTGTTGCCGGAACTCACCATCGCCTCGGCACGCCCCGCGTGCACCAGGTCGACCGCGATGCGCATCGACGAATGCTTCTTGCGGCGGATCGCCTCACGCGGGCTGTCGGTCATGGTGACGACCTCGGGCGCGTCCACGACCTCGAGCCGCGAACGCAGGTCGCCCCCGCCGCGATCATCGTCGCCCGCGGCGCGCTGCGCGGCGCGAGACTGCGCGAGCTCGCCTTCGACGACGTCCCGCTGCCCGACCAGCAGCAGGCGCAGGTGCGGGTCGGCGGCGAGCGCGAGCAGCGCCGCGGGCACGCACTCGCGTGCGCCGAGGTCGCCGCTCATCACATCGAGCGCGATGACTGGCATCGGGGTGGCGGATCGGATGTCGTGGCCGAAACGACATGGCGCCGCGTGTGCGGCGCCATGACGGGGAAGGCCCGCGCCCTGCCCTCGCGGGCCGGGCCGAGCTCGGCTACTGCTCGCCGTCTTCCGTCGCCGCCTTCTCGATCACGCGCTTGCCGCGATAGAAGCCGTCGGGCGTGATGCGGTGGCGGAAGTGCGTCTCGCCGGACTGTGGGTCGATCGACAGCGCGGGCTTGGCGAGCTTGTCGTGCGAGCGGTGCATGCCGCGCTTGGACGGCGTCTTGCGGCTCTTCTGTACGGGCATGGAGATCTCCTCGAATGCATCGGCAAAACCGGGCGAACCAGCCGGCCGTCGCGCACGACGGTCAGCGCTTGCGTTTCAGGAGCTCGCCCAGCTCCGCAAACGGCTTCTGCGTCACCGGCGCGCCGGCATCCTCGTCCGGCTCGCCGCGGGCGCCCTCGCGCCCCATGTCTTCCCGCGCGGCGCCGGCCGACGCGCACTGCGCGTCGTCCTCGTGCCGCGGCACCAGCGGCAGCGACAGCAGCAGCTGCTCCTCCACCAGGTCGCGCAGCGCGAGCTTCCCATCGACCGCGAGGTACGGCTCCAGATCGGACCCGAGCGCATCGGCCGCAGCGAGATCCGGCACGATCGCGACGCGCGCGCTGCTGTCGACCGGCACCTCGACCACGCCGAGGCAGCGCTGGCAAGTCAATGGCAGCTGCGCATGGACCTCGACGTCGACCACCGGCAAACGGCGTTCGCGCGCCACGCTCAACGAGCCGCGCGCCCTCGCACCGGGGCGCGCCAGCTGGTCCGCGAGGCGCGGGAAAACGGCGAGCTCGGCGTCGAAATCACGCGTCTCACCCGCGTCGGCCAGACGATCCACATCTACGGGACGTGACCAGTCGGCCGGCATGGGGCGCGTATAATAGGTGCGAGCTTCCGCCGAGTCAAAGAATGCCCACCATAAGCCCTTGTTTCCGTGGCTGAAAAGCACCCGTTTTCGGCGCTGCGGCCGGTGCTCCTCGCCTCCACCTCGCGGCACCGCAAGGCGCTCCTGGAGCGACTGCGGATCCCGTTCGAGACGGTCGATCCCGGGGTCGACGAGCAGCGTGCCGCGGGCGAGGCGCCGCGGGCGCTCGCGGCCCGGCTGGCGCTTGCCAAGGCCCGGTCCGTCGCGGCGCGCCACCCCGGTGCGCTGGTGATCGGCTCCGACCAGGTGTGCGCCGCCGGCGACTGGATCCTCGGCAAGCCCGCCTCGGTGGCCGCCAACCGCGAGATGCTCGCACGCCTCTCCGGGTGCGTAGCGGTATTCCACACTGCCGTTGCGATCGTCGGACGCGAGGCGGGCCTGCATGCCGAGCACCTCGACGAGACCCGCTGCCATTTCCGGCACTTGTCCGACCAGGAGATCGTCCGCCACGTCGAGGTCGAACCCGCGCTCGACTGCGCCGGCGGCTTCAAGTCCGAGGGCCTCGGCATCGGCCTGATGACACGGATGGAGAGCGAGGACCCGACCGGCCTGATAGGCCTGCCGCTGATCTGGGTGGCCAGCGTGCTGCGGCCGTTCCTGCGCCCGACGAGCTGACTTGCCGGCACGACCCGGCGGCCAGCCGGTGTTTGTCCCCACCACCGCGGTCGCGCGGGCCGCCATGGGCCGCCACGGGCGATAGGGTAGAGGCCGCTCAGCGGCGCCGCGAACCGCGTCGACCTTTCGGTGCCGTCGCGACGAGCGCGTCGATCACTGCGCCAAGGTCCGCCGGCAGCGGCGCATTCACGCTGAACTCCGTGCCCCGGTCGGGCCAGGTGAACGACAGGCTGGACGCATGCAGGAACATGCGCTTCAGGCCCAGGGTCTGGAGCTCCGCATTGAAGTCACGGTCACCATACTTGTCGTCGCCGGCGACCGGATGCCCGGCGTAGGCGGCGTGCACGCGGATCTGGTGAGTGCGGCCGGTCAGGATCCCGACCTCGATCAGCGTCGCGCGGTTGCCGAAGAACTGCACCGGCCGGAACTCGCTGATCGACGCCTTGCCGCCAGCCTGCACGCGCACCGTGCGCTCGCCGCCGACGCGCAGGTCGGTGCGCAGCGGGGCGTCGATGCGCTTCTGGCCGAGCTGCCAGCTGCCCTTCACCAGCGCGAGGTAGCGCTTCTCGAACTCGTGCCCCTCGCGCAGCCGGGCGTGCAGCATGCGCAGCACGGCGGGCTTGCGCGCGACCAGCAGCACGCCACTGGTGTCGCGATCGAGGCGATGCACGAGCTCGAGCGAGTCGGCCTCGCCCGGGCGCGCGGCCCGCAGCGCCTCGATGACGCCGAAGCTCACCCCGCTCCCGCCATGCACCGCGATACCGGCGGGCTTGTTGACGACGATCAGGCGCTCGTCCTCCTGCACGATCGCGTCCTGGACTGCCTGCTGCAGCAGGCGTGGCACGCGCGCAACGGCGAGGGTCCGCGCGGTGGGCGCGGCCACGTCGCCGGTCCTCCCGGCCGCCTGCTCCAGCGGCACCTCGGCGCGCACCGGCGGCAGGCGCACGTCGTCGCCGGCCTCGAGGCGCTGGTCGATCTGCGCACGACCCCCGTTGATCCGCACCTCGCCCTTGCGGACGATCCGGAACAGACGGGAACGCGGCACCTCGGGAAACTGCTTGGCGAGGAATTTGTCGAGCCGCACCCCGACGAAGTCCTCGCCGATCGTGACGTGCCGCACGGTGCCGCCGACGCGTTCTGTAAGATGTTGTTTTTCCAAAGCCTTTGCCATATTATTCACAGGTCGCCTTGGCGCGCGCCCCGTGCGCGGCCGCCACGGCAGACGACAGCGTGGCATCCAGGCCCCGTGGCGTCGCGATCGCGAACGACACGTGTGGCGGGGAAGCTGCATGGTAGTTGGTCCTCGACGACGAGGCCATCGAAGTCAGGCTGACAGCCGCCGCGACCGGCGTCGAGTCCGAAAGACTCCCCGGCGCGCCGTCGGTTTCAGAGACCACCGCAGGTTTGACAGGCGCTCCTTCGCGGCGTGCTTCCGGGGAACCTGGAAGCGGCCCGACCGGGCACAGGTAAAGCAGGCCAATCCAGTACTACTCGCTAGAACGTACTCAGTGACCGCCCGCCTCCCGAGTTCCGCGCCCCCGCACACCTCTCTGGCTCTCCTGCCCGAGCGCGATCCCCGCGCCGTGGCGTCCTCGCGGACGACCGTCGCCGAGCCGTCGGCCCCCTACTGGAGAACCGGGGCCCATGAAGAGAATGTTGGTCAACGCGACGCAGCAGGAAGAGCTGCGTGTCGCGCTCGTTGACGGCCAGAAGCTCTACGACCTCTCGATCGAGCTCCCTTCCCGGGAGCAGAAGAAGGCGAACATCTACAAGGGCAAGATCTCGCGGATCGAGCCCTCCCTCGAAGCCTGCTTCATCGACTACGGCGCCGAGCGCCACGGCTTCCTGCCGCTCAAGGAGATCTCGCGCGAGTACTGGCTGAAGCAGCCCTCGGGCGGGAAGATCAACATGCGCGAGATCCTGGCCGAGGGCCAGGACATCGTGGTCCAGGTCGAGAAGGAGGAGCGCGGCAACAAGGGTGCGGCGCTCACCACCTACTACTCCCTCGCTGGTCGCTTCCTGGTGCTGATGCCGAACAACCCGCGCGCCGGCGGCGTCAGCCGCCGCATCGAGGGCGAGGACCGGGATGCGATGCGCGAACTGATGGACGCGCTCAAGGTTCCCGACGGGATGGGCGTGATCATCCGCACCGCAGGCATCGGCCGGGCCGCCGAGGAACTGCAGTGGGACCTCGACAACCTGAAGGTGCAGTGGGACGAGATCGTGAAGGCCGCGGTCGAGCGCCCCGGTCCCTTCCTCGTCTACCGCGAGAGCGACCCGGTGACGCGCGCGCTGCGCGACTACTTCTCCGAGGACATCGGCGAGGTGCTGGTCGACGAGGCGGGTGCCTACGGCGTCGCCCAGGAATACATGAAGCGCTTCATGCCCAACGAGGGCGGACGGCGGCTGAAGCACTACACCGACGACATCCCCCTCTTCACCCGCTTCCAGATCGAGAGCCAGATCGAGTCGGCCTACGCCCACAAGGTGCAGCTGCCCTCGGGCGGCTCGATCGTGATCGACTACACCGAGGCGCTGGTCTCGATCGACATCAACTCGGCGCGCGCGACCCGCGGCGGCGACATCGAGACGACCGCCACCAACACCAACCTCGAGGCGGCCGACGAGATCGCCCGCCAGCTGCGCATCCGCGACATCGGCGGGCTGATCGTCATCGACTTCATCGACATGGAGGAGTCGAAGAACCAGCGGGCGGTAGAGGAACGCCTGCGCGAGGCCATGAAGATGGACCGCGCCCGCATCCAGATCGGGCGCCTGTCGCGCTTCGGCATGCTGGAGATGTCGCGCCAGCGCCTCAGGCCCTCGCTCAGCGACTCGAGCCACGAGCTCTGCCCGCGCTGCCAGGGCATCGGCAGCATCCGCACCGTCGAGTCGATGGCGCTCGCGATCCTGCGCCTGATCGGCGAGGAAGTGCGCAAGGATCGCACGGCGCGCGTGATCGCCGAGGTGCCGGTCGACGTCGCCACCTACCTGATCAACGAGAAGCGCGAGTGGCTGCGCACGCTCGAGGACAAGAGCGACGTCGACGTGATCGTGGTTCCGAACCTCAACATCGAGACGCCGGAGTACTCGATCCGCCGCGTTCGCGACGACGAGGCCGAGAGCCCCGAGAACAAGAAGCTCAGCTACCAGCTGCCGACACCGGCCCAGGTGCTCGACCCGTCGGGCTCGCGCGAGAAGAAGGCCGAGCCGGAGCCGGCCGCGGTGCCGACCTTCCTGCCCACGACGCCCGCGCCGATCATCGTGCAGGTCCCCGCGCCTGCCCCGGCGCCGGCGCCCGCCCCCGCGCCGGTCTACGCAGCGCCGCCTCCGCAACTCGGCGTGCTCACCCGCCTGAAGCGCTGGCTGGTCGGAGACCCGCAGCCGCCGGCTGCCGTGGCAGCGACGCCGGCCCCGGTCGCCGAAGAGCCACGCAGCCCCCGCGAGCGCGGCGAACGCCGCGACGGGCGGCGCGGCGAGCGGGATCGTGGTCGCGATCGCGACCGGGGCGATCGCGCCCGCAGCGAGTCCCGTGGCCGTGACCGCGACCGGGACCGGGACCGCGAACGTGGCGAACGCAACGAACGAGCTCAGGGCCCCGAGCGCAGCCGCGACCGTGGCCGAGACGGCGCCGTCGCGGCGCCGCTCGAGAACGGCGGCGGCGCGCAGGCACCGCGCGAGTCCGCTGCCGGCACCAACGGCGCTGGACGCCGCGAGGGCGGCGGACGCGGTGGGCGGGAGCGCGACGGGGGACGCGGACATCGCGACCGGCCGGCTGCTGCAGCCTCGAGTGCGCCGGCAGCCGCCGCCGCCGTTGCCCCGGCACCCGTCGCCGTCGACACGGCCATGGCAGCCGCCCCGGCCGCGCCCGACTCGCTCGAGCCACCAGCGGTCGATGCCGCCGCAGGCCAGGCCGCCGGCGAAGCCGCGACCGGCGAGCGCGGCGGCGAGCGCCGCGGCCGGCGCCGCGGGCGACGCGGCCGGCGCGGTGGCAATCGCGGCGAGGTCGCTGCAGCCGGTGCCGCGGCGCTCGGCGAAGCGGTTTCGGAAGCCGCCGATCCGGGAGCCGACCCCGAGTCCGTGGCCGACGAGTCCGATCCGGCGGCCTCAGCCGACGCCGTGACGGCCGGCTTCGCGGGACCGGGAGCGGAGACGGCCGCCGCGCCGTCCCGCTTGCCGGTCGGGGAGCCTCCGCAAGGATCCGCCACGATCACCTGGACGGGCCTCGCGATCGGCGAGCCGTCCGTCGCGGGTGCAAGCGATGCGGCAGCCTCGACACAGCCAGACCTGCCGGTGATCGCCGCCGGCGACGTCGAGGCGGCGACCGGCGGCGGGGATCCGGCGCTCGCGCCGCCGCCCGCCGCGGCCCAGGCCCTGGCCTCGGCCCCGGCACCTGTGTCCCCGACGACCGTGACCGCGGAAGACGATGGCGAAGCGACCGGTGAGTTGCCCATGCCGCCGGGGCTCGACGCGCTCGAACCGGCAGCCGAGCCCGAGTCTGGCGTGCACGCCGGCGCCTCTCAGGCCGGGTCCGCACCGGCATCGCCGGCGGCCGTGGCAGCCGAGCCGCCACGCTCGCGCGTCGTCTGGTCTTCCGGCCCTCCGACGCCCGGCGCCGACCGGCGTCGCGAAGAGTGACCGCCGATCAGCCGGCCTGGTCGCGCAGCCGCGCGATCAGGCCGCGCGCGCCCTCTTCCACGAGTTCCAGCACGCGCAGGAAGCCGGCCTCGTCGCCGTAGTAGGGATCGGGCACCTCGGCGATCGTGGAGTGCCCGGCATAGGGCAGGAACAGTTGCGCGCGGTCGCGATGCACTGCGGGCGCGAGCCGCTGCAGCTCCTGCAGGTTGGCCCGGTCCATCGCGAGCAGCAGGTCGAAACGCTCGAAATCCGCGCGCGCCACCTGGCGCGCCCGCAGGCCCCAGAGCTCGTAGCCGCGGGCCGCCGCGACCCGGCAGGTACGCGGATCCGGCGCCTCGCCGACGTGATAGTCCGCCGTGCCGGCGGAATCGACCTCTGCGAGGAGGCCCGGCGCCTCGCGACGCGCAAGCTCGCGCAGCACGCCCTCGGCCGTCGGCGAGCGACAGATGTTGCCGAGGCAGACGAACAGCACGCGCATCAGTGCCGTGGCGCGCCGTGGCGCGCGGCGAGCAGCGCGCCGGCACGCTCCACGTCGGCCGGCGTGTTGACGTCCTGGCCCGGGTGCTCGAGCGCGTCGATCACCCGGATCTCGAGGCCAGCGGCGAGCGCGCGCAGCTGCTCGAGCTTCTCCGTGTCCTCGAGCGCCGCGACCGGCAGCGTCGCGAGGCGAGCCAGCGCCTCGACGCGATAGGCGTACAACCCGATGTGCCGGCGGGCACCCGCGAAACGCGGCGCGCCGCCCGCCTCGGCCCCGTCTCGATGCCAGGGTATGGGTGCGCGACTGAAGTACAGCGCGCGGCCGTCGGGTGCGGCGACCACCTTGACCACGTTCGGGTCGAGGTACTCCTCGACCGACCGCACCGGCGTCGCGAGGGTGGCGAGGTCGGCCCCGGGATGCCGCTCCAGCAGCTCGGCAACCTGTCGCAGCAGCACCGGCGGCAGCAGGGGCTCGTCGCCCTGCAGGTTCACCACGATGTCGCGCGGACCCCAGCCTGCGAGCGCCGCGGCCTCTGCGATCCGGTCCGTGCCGGAGGCATGGGTCGGCGCCGTCATCACGACCGGCGCCCCGCAGCTGCGTGCCGCCTGCGCGATGCGCTCGTCGTCGGTCGCGACCAGCACCTGCTCCGCACCGCTGCGGCAGGCGTTCCCGTAGACCCAGTGCAGCATCGGGCGCCCGGCCAGCTCGACCAGTGGCTTGCCGGGAAAACGGGTGGAGGCGTACCGGGCGGGGATCACGACCCGGAACACGTTCAGCGCTCCAGCAGCGGGTCGTCCGAGGCGAGCTGGCGCGCCTCCTCCTCGATCATCACCGGGATGCCGTCACGGATGGGGAAGGCGAGGCGGTCGGCGCGGCAGACCAGCACGTGCGCATCGCGACGATGCACGACCGGCCCCTTGCAGATCGGGCAGGCCAGGATCTCGAGCAGTCGGGTATCCATCGGTCAGAGCCTCGCGCGGACCAGGGAAACGATGCGTTCGACGAGCGCGCGTCCCGACTCCGGGGCGAGGCTGGCCTGCACCGGCAGCTCCCACAGGCGCGGGTCCGCGAACCCCCGGCATTTTACGGCATCCTTCGAGGTCATCAGGACCGGATGCATGTCGCCGAAGGCGAGGTCGGCCGGGGCGAAGGCATGATGGTCGGGGAAAGGGTGCTCGATCGGTTCGATCCCCGCGGCGCGCAGCATCGCGAAGAAACGCGCCGGGTGGCCGATGCCGGCGACCGCGTGCACGGGCGCGCCGCGGAACGAGTCGAGCGCCCGCCGCTCGCCGGCGCGCGCCGCCGCGACCGCGTGCGCCTCGGCGGCGTCGAGCCGCATCGTGAACACCGACCCGGGCGCCACCGCGGGACCGGGACGCCAGCCGCCCTCGCCGTTGACGACGACGAAGTCGACGCTCTCGAGCCGCGACGCCGGCTCGCGCAGCGGCCCCGCGGGCAGCAGCCGGCCGTTGCCGAGGCCGCGCGCGGCATCGACCACGACGATCTCGAGGTCACGTGCCAGCGCGTAGTGCTGCAGGCCATCGTCGCAGATCACGATCCCGGCGCCGCGCTCGCGCAGCCGGGCGGCCCCCGCGAGCCGCTCGGCCGCGACCGTCACCGGCCAGTCGCCGGCGGCGGCGAGCAGCAGTGGCTCGTCGCCCACCACGGCGGGGTCGTCCCCGGCGCGGACGTCGCGGACACCAGCCGCGCGGCCGCCATAGCCGCGGGACAGCAGTCCGGGCACGAGCCCGCGCGCGCGCAGCTCGCGCGCCAGCCAGATCGAGAACGGGGTCTTGCCGGTGCCGCCGACCGTGAGGTTGCCGACCACCACCACCGGCAGGCCTGCCCGGCCGGAACGCAGGAGCCGCCGGTCGAAGGCCGCGCGCCGCAGCCCCACCACGCCCCCGAACAGCGCGCCGAGCGGGCGCAACAGGGCACCTCGCCGCCCGGAGGGGTCGTACCACGCGGACTCGAGCCAGGCCTGCACGGGCACGCGGCCGTCAGGCCGCGAACTGCAGGCGGTGCAGCTGGGCGTACATGCCGTCGCGCCGCAACAGCTCGGCGTGCGTCCCGACCTCGGCCACCCTGCCCTCGTCGAGCACGACGATCAGGTCGGCCTGCTCGATCGTCGAGAGGCGATGCGCGATGACCAGCGTCGTGCGGCTGCGCACCAGCCGCGCAAGCGCCGCCTGGATCCAGCGCTCGGACTCGCTGTCGAGCGCGCTGGTCGCCTCGTCGAGGATCAGCACGGGCGCGTTCTTCAGCAGCGCGCGCGCGATCGAGATGCGCTGGCGCTGGCCGCCGGAGAGGCCGGCGCCGCGGTCGCCGATCACGGTGTCGAGCCCATCCGGCAGCTCGCGGACGAAGTCCATCACGAAGGCCGCCTCCGCCGCCGCCTCGACGGCGGCGTCCTCGGTGTCGACGAGGCTGAAGCGGATGTTGTTGCGGATGGTGTCGTTGAAGAGCACGACCTCCTGGCTGACCAGGCTCACCTGGTTGCGCAGGTCGACGCGCCGGTACTCGCGCACGTCGAGGCCATCGAGCAGCACCGCGCCGACGTCCGGGTCGTAGAAGCGCGGCACGAGGCTCACGAGCGTCGACTTGCCACTGCCGGAGCGGCCGACGATCGCGGCCGTCTGCCCGGGCGCGACCCGGAAGCTGACACCGTGCAGCACGACGCCCTTGTCGCGCGCGTAGGTGAAGCCGACGTCGCGGAACTCCACCTCGCCGCGCGCGCGCTCGATGCGCCGCTCGCCACCCGGGTCCTCGACCGGGGTGTCCAGCACCTCGAACACGCTCGCGCCGGCCGCGATGCCCTGCTGCAGCGGACCGAACACCTGGACCAGCCGGCGCAGCGGCGCGGTGATCAGCAGCAGCGCGGTCAGGAACGACATGAAGTCGTCGACGCGCATCTCGCGGGTGAACACCTGGCGGATCGCGAAGTAGAGCACCCCCGCGAGGCCGAGCGCGGCGATCAGCTGCACCACGGGGTTCGAGAGCGCCCTCGCGCCGATCAGCCGCATGTTGGTGTGGCGGTTGCGCTCGTTGACGGCCGCGAACGCCTGCTCCTCGTGGCTCTCGGCGTTGAAGACCTTGATGACCCGGTTGGCGTCGAGCGCCTCCTTCGCCACCCGCGTCACGTCCCCCATCGAGGCCTGGATGCGCGCGCTGTAGCGGCGGAAGGAGCGGTTGATGTGCTGGATGAGCCAGGAGATCAGCGGCGCGAGCGTCAGCGCGAACGCGGCCAGCTGCCAGTTGAACCAGAACAGCATGCCGAGCAGGCCGACGATCGTCAGCGTGTCGCGGATCAGCACGGTGACGGCGCTGGTGGTGGCATCGGCGACCAGCTCCACGTTGTAGGTCAGTCGCGAGAGCATCTGGCCCGAGGCCGAGGCGTCGTAGTAGCGAGCCGGGAGGCGCAGGTAGTGGGCGAAGAGCTCCGCCCGCAGCGACTTGATGATCTGCCGGCCGACCCAGCCCGGAAAGTAGTTCGAGACGTAGTCGCCGATGCCCCGCAGCGTGAACAGCAGGATGGCGCCGAGCGGCACCATCCACAGCACGCGCGGATCCGGATCGACGAAGGCGCCCCCGAGGAACACCTTGACCAGGTAGGCGAGCGCCGAGTCGGTGGCCGCGAACAGCGCCATGCCGAGCACGCCGATCGAGAACATGCCGAGGTGCGGGCGCGCATAGCCCAGCAGCCGCCGGTAGACGCGACCGGGATCGTCGATCAGTACCGGCGCCTGCGCGCTCAACGCGGACCCGGGGCGACCGCGACAGGTGCCGCAGCGGCCGGTGCCGGCGCAGCCGGCGGGCGCCCTGCACCCCCGCCGGGCGCCGCCGGCGTGGTCACCGTCGCGATGTTGATCTCGCGGAAGCCGAGGCGCCCGATCACGTCCATCGCGGTGACGACGGACTGGTGGGTCGCGCGGCCGTCGGCGCGCACGGTCACGGGCTCGGCGCGCTCGGCCGAGGCGAGCCGCAGCAGCGCGGCGCGCAGCGTCTCGGCGCTGGCGTTGACCAGCTCCCGCTCGTTGACGCGATAGCCCCCGCCCTGCGTCACGGTGACGACGATCGGCTGCGTCTCGCCGCGCGCCAGCGGCGCGGTCTCCTCGATGAAGGTCGAGGAGACCATGAAGAAGATCACGATCATCAGCACGACGTCGATCAGCGAGATCAGGTTGATCTCCGGCTCCTCGGCGCGCCGCGGCCGCAGGTTCACGCGGCGGCCCCGCTCACGCCGCCCGCCGCCGGCGCAACCGGCGCCTTCTCGACCACGTCGGCGAGCGCGATCGCGCTCTTCTCCATCTCGATGACGATCCGCTCGACGCGGCCCCGCAGGTAGCGATAGGCGATCAGCGCGGGGATCGCGACGACCAGGCCCGCGGCCGTGGTGATCAGGGCCTCGCTGATCCCGCCGGACAGCGCCCGCGGGTCACCCATGGCCCCGACCGTGATGGCGTTGAAGGCCTTGATGATGCCGGTGACCGTGCCGAGCAGGCCGAGAAGCGGGGTGACCCCGGCAATGGTGCCGAGCGTGTTCAGGAAGCGCTCGAGCTCGTGGACCACGTGCCGGCCGGTGTCCTCGAGCCGCTCCATCAGCACCGCCCGCGGGCGATGGCGGTTGGCGAGGCCGACGGCCAGCACCCGGCCGAGGGGGGAATTCTGCTCCAGCGCGGCGATGACCTTGTCGGTCACCTGCCCGGACTCCACCAGTTGCCAGACCTTGGGCAGCAGCCCGGGGGGCATCACCCGCTGGGCCTGGAGCGTCCAGATCCGTTCCACGACGATGCCGAGGGCGATCACCGAACACAGGATGATCGGCCACATCAGCGGACCACCGGCCCGCACGATTTCCCACATCTAGGACGTTCCGACTGGCAAGCGAAGGTGGCGGGATGATACCGGAGCGCGCGAACGCCTGTTGAACGTCCAGGATCCGCGTCGAAACAGCAGCTTAGCGGGCGCCAGCGCACCTGCCGGAACGACCGGTGCGCAACCGGAGCTGCTAGATTATGTCGCAGCGCAGCGGCGTCCCGGCGGCTCACCGCCGGGCCCGGCGACCTCGGGTCGCGCAGCCGGGACTGAATTGCGGAGTCCGTCCCGCCGTCGCGGTCACAGGATCCCGCAAGATGCGCCGCTGCGGGGCAAGTACCCGGAACACAAAGAAACTTTCCGCCCCGAAACCACGACCTCAGGGAGCGCCCTTGGCCCAGGCCGGACCCATCGTCTCGCGCGAGTTGCTGAGCTTCGCCGGCATCGGCGCGGCGGCATTCTTCGTCGACGCCGGCATGCTGCAGCTCCTGCTCGCAGGCGGCGCTGGCCTGTACGTCGGACGCCTCGGGTCCTGGCTCTGTGCCGCGACCTTCACCTGGTTCCTGAACCGGCGGCTCACGTTCCGCGACGCCGACCGGCGATCACCGCTGCGGCAGTGGGCGCGCTTCCTCGCCGCCAACAGCGTCGGCGGCCTGCTGAACTACGGCACCTACGCGCTGTGCGTCGCCCTTTCGGACACCGCCCGGCGCTGGCCCGTGCTGGCAGTGGGCGCGGGCTCGGCCGCGGGCCTGGTGGCGAATTTCCTGCTGTCGCGCCGCCTGGTCTTCCGGAGCAGCCCGTGACGCGGCGCCGCACGGTCGCGCGCTCATGAGCACGCCCCTCCCGCCGGCACCACGGCCCGCGGACGAGTGGCCCTGGCTGCTCGGGCTCGCGGCGCTCGTGGCCGGTGCCTGGGCAGCCGGCCTCACCCCCCTGATGCACTGGGGCGACGACTGGGCCGGTTACCTGCTGCAGGCCCGTGCGCTGGTCGAGGGCCGCGTCGATGCGGAGCTCGCGACCAACACGGTCGCGATGGACGGCGGTGACGTCCAGATCGGGCCTTACGCCTACCCCTGGGGCTATCCGCTGTTGCTGGCCGCGGCGGGGCTCGCGTCGGGCTGGTCGATCGTGGGACTGAAGGCGGTCGGCGGGCTCTCCCTGCTGGTGCTCGCCGCCTCCACTTATGCGCTCGCCCGGCTGCACGTCGGCCGGGCGCTCGCCGTGTTCGCGACGTTGGCCGTGGCGATGCAGCCGGCCGTCGTGCTCGACGCCAGCTACCTCGGCAGCGACGTGCCGTTCACGGCGCTGTCGGCGCTGGCACTGCTGCTGGTGTTCATGCAGTGGCGCCGCGCCGCTGCCGGCCAGCGTTGGAGCACGGCCCTGATGCTGTCGGTCGCGCTGGTCGGGGCCTCGGCCTTCGCCGTGCGCTCGAACGGCGCGGTGATCCCCTGCACTTATGCGGCGATGCTCGGCCTCGCCGCGCTGCGCGGCTCGCAGGCCTGGAGAGCGACGCTGCTCCATGGCGCGGCGTTCGCCGCGGTGATGTCCGCACTGGTGGCGCTGTATTTCGCGGCCTTGCCGGACGGCAGCCTGGTGCACGCGAGCTACCTCACGACCGACCCCGGGGTCTGGGCGCGACGCGCGCTCGCCCACGTGCACGCGATCGCCACCTGGGTGACCTTCAAGACGCTGCTCGGCCCGGGGAAGCTGCTGCCGCTCGGCCTGATGCTGGCGCTGATGGCCTGGGGCGTGCTGCGGCGTCCCTGGGAGGGCGCCATCGCGCTCGTCTACCTCGCCCTGCACTTGGCGCTGCTCACCGTGTTCCCGTTCGACGGCGGCGAGCGCTACTACCATCCGCTGCTGCCCGCGGCAGGGCTGCTGCTGGTGTTCGGCTGCGCCGGCGCGCGCGAGGCGCTGGCACGCCGGCTGGGCGCGGAGCGTGCGCGGTCGCTGGCGCAGGGCCTCGCCGTCGTCGCCCCAGCGCTCGTCGCCCTGTTGATGCTGGTCAAGATCCGCACCGACCAGCAGTCCTATGCCGACCCGGGCGTCGAGGCACCCTTCGCGCCCGCCACGACCGAGGTCATGACCTACGTCCGCGAGCACGCGCCCGCCGGCGCCCGCATCGCGTTCTTCAGGCCGCGGGCGTTCCGCCTGCTGACCGACAGGGTCGCGTTCGCGATCAACCAGCCGCAGAACCTCGACCGCGTGGACTGGTACGTGTTCAACGGCGGCACGTCCGATCCGCGTACCCAGGTGCAGGAGCCGCCCTTGCGCGCCTCCGGCGCGTTCCGGCTCGAATACGACCGCCCCCCCTATCGCATCTACGTCCGCCGGCCCACGGCCGGACCGTCCCCGAGAGGCATCCCGTGAAGCCCGAGATCGCCGTGATCGTCCCGTGCCTGAACGAAGAGGTCGCCATCGGCCTGGTGATCGACGCGTTCCGCCAGCACCTGCCCGAGGCCGTGGTGTTCGTCTACGACAACGGCTCGACCGACCGCACCGTCGAGGTGGCGCGCGCCCACGGCGCGGTGGTGCGCAGCGAACCGCTGAAGGGCAAGGGCAACGTCGTGCGCCGCATGTTCGCCGACGTGGAGGCCGACATCTACGTGATGGTCGACGGCGATGCCACCTACGATGCGGCCGCCGCGCCGGCGCTGGTCGACAAGCTGATGCGCGAGTCGCTCGACATGGTCACCGGGACCCGCGTCGAGGAAGGCGCCGCCGCCTACCGGCGCGGCCACAAGTTCGGCAACTGGCTGCTGACCACGCTGGTCGCGAAGATCTTCGGCAAGCGCTCGAGCGACATGCTGTCGGGCTATCGGGTGATGTCGCGACGTTTCGTCAAGACCTTCCCGGCGCTGTCGTCGGGCTTCGAGATCGAGACCGAGCTGACCGTGCACGCGCTGCAGCTGCGCCTGCCGATCGCCGACGTGGCGACGCGCTATGCCGACCGGCCGCGCGGCAGCGCCAGCAAGCTCAGCACCTTCCGCGACGGTTTCCGCATCCTCAACACCATCGGACAGCTGGTGCGCGAGGAGATCCCGATGCAGTTCTTCGGCGCCGTCGGGGCACTGCTGATGCTCGCTTCACTGCTGTTCGCAGTACCGATCTTCGTCGAGTACGCGCAGACCGGCCTGGTGCCGCGGCTGCCCACGGCGGTGCTGGCGACCGGCCTCGCCCTGACGGCGGCGCTCTCGTTCGTCTGCGGCCTGATCCTCGGCACGGTCACGCGCGCACGCAACGAGCTGAAGCGCCTGCACTACCTGAACAGCTCGATCCGCTTCCGCGGCAGTCCGTCCCAGCAACCCTGAGCACGGCACCGCTCGCAGGAGGCGAGCGCAGCGCCCGTCGGCCCCACCCTCATTCGCGCGGTACGCGCCAGTGGCGGCGTGGCTGCGCGTCGAGCCAGCGCCCGACCTCGAGACGCTCACGGTCGGCGGCGACCTCGACCACCAGCGCGCCTTCGAGCGCGGTCGCGCGCACCTCGGCCGGCGCGATGCCCCAGGCACGCGCCAGCGCGGCGCGCCGCCCGGGCGACAGGTCGCGACTCGCCACCAGCAGCTGGCGTGGTGCGATCGCCGCGGCCAGCGTCGCGGCCGGTACGCGGGTCGAGCCGCGGCGCGGCGCCAGCACCGTGTCGGCGCGCCAGCGCGAGGCGCCGGCGGCACCGCCGGCCTGCAGCGCCTCGGCCGCGTCGAGCTGTCCCGCCAGCAGCAAGGCCGCGCCCCGGCCGCGCGCCGCCGCGACCCGCAGCACGCAGGACGCCACGCTGCCCTCGCCCCCGGTCCCGCCCCCGCCGCCGCCGACGCGGCCGTGGGTCGGCGCGGCCGGGAACACGCGGAACTCGACGTCGTCCCAGATCCAGCCCGTCTCCGAGTCGCAGGCGACTCCGGGACGCGGCGCGCCGTTCCAGCTCCCGCCCGAGCGCAGCTCGCGCACTTCGACGCCGTCGAGCAGCGCCGCGACGCCGGCGACGCGAAAGCCGACGGCGCGGCTCTGCACCAGCAGGTCGACCCGGTGGCGGCCGTGGGCCCGCAGCGCCGGCAGCACGGCCTGGCTGGCCCGAGCGCCGGCGCTGCCGTAGACATCGCCGGTGTCGTAGACCACGGTGTGCGCCCGGGTCATCAGCACCAGCGCCGTGCCATCGCCCGTCTCGAGCAGCAGCGCGCGGAAGCTGCCGCGCTCGGGCGGCGCCTGCGCCGGGCCGAGCAGCGGCAGCACTGCGGCCAGCGCGGTGGCGCGCAGCGCCGTAGGCACGGGCAACGCGCACCACGGCAATGCCAGCAGCGCGACCGGCAGCCAGCCGGGCGGCGGCGTGCGCAGCCAGTCCGAGGCAGGCAGTGCCGCGAACGCCTCGAGACCGGGCCAGGCCGCGAGGTACAGGCGCTCGGCGAGCTGCCAGCCGGACGCGGCCAGTCCGGGCGACCAGGGCAAGGCCGCGAGCGCGGCGAGGATCAGCGGGACCAAGAGCGCCGAGAAGAACGGGATGGCGACGAGGTTCGCGAGCAGGCCGGCCAGCGGAACGGTGCCGAACAGCACGAGGGTCGCGGGCGCGAGTGCCAGGGTGATCCGCCATTGCGTGCGCAGCAGCTCGATCGCCGCCGCAGCCAGCCGGGTGGGGATCGTGGCCCAATGGCGGTCGCTGCGCGCGGCCCGCGGCACGACACCCGGCCGCGCCGCATCTTCGGCCCCCGCCGCGATCAGCACCGCGATGGCCGCGAACGACAGCCAGAATCCCGCCGACAAGGGCGCCAGCGGGTCGAGCGCCAGCACCACCAGCAGGGCGAGGCCGACCACCTCGATGCCGCCGGCCCGGCGTCCGCCGAGCCGCGCCGCCCACCAGGTGACGAGCATCACCAGGGTGCGCTGGGCGGGGATGCCGAAGCCCGCGAGCAGCGCGTAGGCCGCGGCGGCGGCGATCCCGAAGCACGCTGCGAAGGGCTCGCGCTCGACGCGCGAACCGAGGCGCAGCACGCGCCACGCGCGGCGCGCGCCGAGAGTCGCAAGCCAGGCGAACAACGTGACGTGCAGCCCGGAGATCGCGACCAGGTGCACGGTGCCGGTCGCGCCGAACACCCGCCACTGCTCGCGGCTGATGTCGGCGCTGGCGCCGATCGCGAGGCCCGCGATCAGCGCCGCCGCATCGCGATCGGCGACGCTCTCGCGGATGCGCTCGCCGATCGCCGCGCGCAGCCCATCCAGGCCCGGCCCCGCGGCCGCGAGCCGCGCACCGAGCCGCGACGGCACCACCGTGGCCAGCGCGTCGATCCGCTCGATGAACAGCAGGCGTTCCGCGTCCGGCCCGCCGGGATTCGCGGCAGCGCGCGGCGGCTCGAGCCGCAGCAGCAGTCGCCAGCGCTCGCCCGCGCGCGGCCGCACCGCGGGGTCGCGTGCGGTGGCGCGCAGCCGGACCGGCCGGGCGAGCGAGGCCGGAGCGACGATCGCGCCCTCGAGATCGAAGCGCACCTGGGCGCCGTCGCCCCGTGGCAGCCCATCGACCCGGCCCTCGACGACGACCCGCTCGCCTGCGAGTGCCGCGGGCCAGCGCAGCGCGACCTGCCGGTGCGCGACCGCGCCGCTGGCGACGAAGCCGGCGAGCAGGCAGGCGAGCACCGGCCGGGACGCCGCTGCGCAGAGCACGGCGGCCACTGCCGCCACCAGCAGCGCCACGCCGCCGGGAAGCCACGGCCCCCAGAGCGCCAGGCAGCAGCCCGTGCACAGTGCGAAACCGGCGGCCGCGGGGAGCCCGGCAGGCCGCGCCGACCGCTGCGACGCCGGGCTGCTAGAGTGTCCGCCTCCGATGCTCCGCCCGTTCATCCGCCACCTCGCCGGCCGCGTGCAGCGGCTCCGGCACCGCTGGTACGCCCGGCCCTTCGCGCGCTGGCTCGGCGACTCGCGGCTGTGGTCGCTGCAGCGGCGCGGCATCACCGTCGCCTTCGGCGCCGGCCTCTCGATCTGCTTCCTGCCGCTGCCCGTCCACGTGCCGACGGCGCTCGCGGTCGCGGTGCTGGCCCGCGTGAACGTGCCGGTGATCGTCTCGACGACGTTCCTGCTGAACCCGCTGACGGCCGTCCCCGTGTACTACCTCGCCTACCGCGTCGGCTGCCTGGCCCTCGGGGAGCCGCGCGGCGCCTTCGACTTCGAGCTGTCCTGGGACTGGCTGCAGCGCGGGCTAGGGCCCGTGTGGAAGCCGTTCCTCGCCGGGTGCGCGCTTTGCGGGGTGGCCGGGGGACTGACGGGCTGGGCCCTGCTGGAGCTCGTCTGGCGCCGACAGGTGATCAATAGATATCGCGCGCGGCGTACCGCCTCAAGCGGCTGATCGGGGCTCTTCGACCAGATATCCGGACTCGAGGGTCAGGACCCGGTCCATGCGCGCCGCGAGTCGCGTGTCGTGCGTGACGATCACGAGGCTGGTGCCCAGCTCGCGGTTGAGCTCGAGCATCAGGTCGAACACCTGGGCTGCGTTGCGGCCATCGAGGTTCCCGGTCGGCTCGTCCGCCAGCACCAGTCGCGGCTCGGTCACCAGGGCGCGCGCCACGGCGGCCCGCTGCCGCTCGCCGCCCGACAGCTCGTGCGGCCGATGCTCGAGGCGCGAGCCGAGCCCGACGCGGCCGAGCAGCGCCGAGGCGCGCCGGCGCGCCTCGGCCGTCGGCGTGCGCCGCACCAGCAGCGGCATCGCGACGTTCTCGAGCGCGCTGAACTCCGGCAGCAGGTGGTGGAACTGGTAGACGAAGCCGAGGGTGCGGTTGCGCAGTTCGCCGCGCGCGCGCTCGTCGATCGCGTGGATGTCGCGACCTGCGATCTCGACGGTACCCGCGGTCGGGCGGTCGAGTCCGCCCAGGATCTGCAGCAGCGTGGTCTTGCCGGACCCCGAAGCGCCGACGATCGACAGCCGCTCGCCCGCGACGATCCGCAGGTTCACCTCCTGCAGCACGGTCAGCGTCGACGGCCCCTCGCGGAATTCGCGTCGCACGCCGCGCGCCTCGAGCACCGGTACGGGCTGCGAATCGCTCATCTGCACTCCTCGATGCGGGCGGCCGCGATCCCGGGTACCGCGACCCCGGCTGCCACGGCCGATGACCCCGCCCCGCCGGACGCAGCGGCGGCACGCGCGTCAGTCATGGCGCAGGGCCTCGGCCGGCTGGGTGCGCGCGGCGCGCCATGCCGGGTACAGCGTGGCGAGCGCGCACAGCAGGAAGGCCACCCCACAGATCCGCACCACGTCGGTCCACTCGACGAAGGCCGGGAGGTCGCTCATGAAGTACACCCGCTCGTCGAGGAACTGCACGCCGAGCAGCCGCTCGAGCCCGTGCACCAGCGACTCGAGGTTGCGCGACAGCAGCACGCCGAGCGCTGCGCCCGCGGCGGTCCCGGCGAGCCCGATCAGCGTGCCCTGCAGCGCGAAGGTCGCCAGCACGTTGCGCGGGCCCGCGCCGAGGGTACGCAGGATCGCGATGTCGGGCTGCTTTTCCTTCACGATCATCACCAGCGTCGCGACGATGTTGAAGGCCGCGACGCCGACGATCATCAGCAGGATCACGAACATCATCGACTTGGTGAGCTCGATCGAGCGGAAGAAGTTGGCATGGTTGCGGGTCCAGTCACTGACGTAGAAGCCGCCACCGAGGGCGAGTGCGAGGTCGCGGACGGTCTGCGGCGCGCTAAACGGATCCTCGAGCGCGAGCCGCACGCCGGTGACGCGCTCGCCGAGGCGGTAGATCCGCGCCGCGTCGGCGAGGTTGACCAGCGCCAGCCCGCGGTCGAACTCGTACATCCCCGACTCGAAGGTACCGGCGACCGTGAAGCGCCGCATCCGCGGCACGATGCCATCGGGCGTCGCGGCGCCCTCGGGCGCGATCAGCACCACCGAGTCCCCGACCGCCACGCCGAGTTCGGTGGCCAGCGCGGCGCCGAGGATGATCCGCCACGATCCCGGCCCCAGGTCCTCCAGCTGCCCGCCGACGATGCGCCGCGCCAGCCCGACCGCCTTGCGCTCCTCCTCCGGGTCGACGCCACGGACCGCGGCGCCGACGACCCGCCCGCCGTTCGCGAGCATCGCCTGGGCCTCGACATAAGGCACGGCCTGCAGCACGCCCGGCGTGCGCAGCGCGACCTCGCGCGCCGCGCGCCAGTCCGGCAGTGCACCCTCGAGGCCCATCAGGGTGGCGTGCGAGGTCACCGAGAGGATGCGCGCGCGCAGCTCGCGCTCGAAGCCATTCATCACCGACAGCACCACGATCAGCACCGCGACGCCGAGCATCAGTCCGGCGACGGAGATCACCGCCACGAACGACACGAAGCCGCGCCGGTGCGCCGAGCGCAGGTAGCGCGTGCCGATCAGCCATTCGTACGAGGCGGCGGGCATGGCTACTCGTACCTCAGCGCCTCGGCCGGCGCGACCTTGGAGGCGCGCAAGGCCGGGTAGACGGTGGCGAGGCCAGTGAGCAGCAGCGCGGCGCCGCCGATCCAGGCGACGTTGTCCCAGCGCAGCTCCGAAGGGATGCGGGTGATGTAGTAGACGTCGGGATTCATCACGCGGAAGCCGAGCAGGCCCTCGAGCACCGGCACGATGTCGGCGACGTTCGCCGCGACCGCGACGCCGAGCGCGACGCCGAGCGCGACGCCGAACCAGCCGATGACGAGGCCCTGCGTCAGGAACACGCCCATCACGCCGCCTGGCGAGGCGCCGAGGGTGCGCAGGATCGCGATGTCGGTGCGCTTGTCGGTCACCACCATCACCAGCATCGCGACGATGTTGAACGCCGCCACAGCGACGATCAGCAGCAGGATCAGCGCCATCATCGTCTTCTCGATGCGGATCGCGCGGAAATAGTTCGCGTGGTCGCGCGTCCAGTCGCGTGCCTCGAATCCCTCCGGCAGCCGCGCCTGCAGCGCGGCGGCGGCGGCCGGCGCCTGCAGCGCGTCGGCCACCTTGAGCCGCAGGCCCGCGGCCCGCGGGTCGTCGGCCGTCAGCGCACGGGCATCCTCGAGGTCGGCGAGCACGAGCACGCCGTCGTGGTCCTGCAGGCCGACTTCGAAGATGCCCGCGATGGTGAACTCGCGCAGGCGCGGCTGAGGCGCGCCGTCCGGCCCGACGCCGGGAACCAGCAGCGTCATGCGCTCGCCGAGACCGAGGCCGAGCAGCTTGGCGATCACGCTGCCGACGACCACGCGGTCGGCACCCGGGACGAGATCGGCGAGGCGCCCCTCGATCACCGAGTCGGCCGCCTCGGTCACGGCCGGCTCGGCTGCAGGATCGACGCCGCGCAGCAGCACCGGCAGCATCTCCGGGCTGTGCATCGCGAGCGCCTGGATCTCGACGTAAGGCGCGGCACCGACCACGCCCGGCACGGCGCGCGCCTCGCGCGCGACCTGCGACCAGCGCTCGCGCAGCACGCCGGGTTCGGCAGCCTCGGCGCCCGGGACGAGCGTGACGCGCGCGTGGGCCGTCAGCGCCAGCAGCCGCCCGCGCAACTCGCCCTCGAAGCCGTTCATCACGGACAGGATCACGATCAGCGCCGCGACGCCCAGGCAGACGCCCACCAGCGACACCCAGGTGATGAACGAGACGAAGAATTTCTGCGTCCGCGCGCGCACGTAGCGCAGCCCGACGAACAGCGACAGGGGCTGGAACATCCGGTCGCGATTTAACCACAACGAGCACCGCTGCCCGGGGAATCTTGAACCCCGTCACGGCGCTGCGGCCCGGTCCGTGCGGCGGCTCTCGGACCGCGGCCCCGGTGCTATATTCAGGGCGCTTGCCCGGAGGTCCCATGCACCCCCTGATACCCCTCGCCCTGCTCGCGCTCGGCGCGCTGGCGCCGGCCGCGCGCGCCGAGCTCCTGGTGATCGACGGCCAGGTCAAGGTGCGCACGGTCGACGGCCCGACGCCCGCGCGCGGCATGTCGATGCGCAGCGTCGAGCAGCGCTTCGGCGCGCCCGAGAACCGTGCACCGGCCGTCGGCCAGCCACCCATCACGCGGTGGGACTACCCCGGCTTCTCGGTGTACTTCGAGAACGACCGCGTCCTGCACACCGTCGCCCGCGGTTCCTGAGCTCCTGCGCGGCGGCGACCGGCCCGCGACTTGCCTTCGCGCGTCGCGTCGGTAAGCTCTCGCGCTCCCCGCCCCGGGCCCTGGACCCGGGGCGGCGACCGTGTTTCGCCCGCCGCCCAGCCCTCGCATGCCGGAACTGTTCAAGCCCCCCGTCCCCGACGCGCACCGCCCCCTCGTCCGCTGGAACCAGCTGTATGGCAGCTCGGCGGCCCTGGCCCTCGCCGAGGCCGCGGCCGCGGACACGCGGCCCTGGGTCGTCGTCGAACCCGACAGCCGGAGCCTCGAGCGACGCCGGGCCGAGCTCGCGTTCTTCGCACCGCCGGGTCTGCGGCTGCTCAGCCTGCCGGACTGGGAAGTGCTGCCGTACGACGTGTTCTCGCCGCATCCGGACATCGTCTCCGAGCGGCTCGCGACGCTCGCCGAACTGCCGCACTGGCGCCGCGGCGTCCTGCTGGTCACGGCCGACACGCTGCTGCAGCGCCTGCCGCCGCGCAGCTACGTCGCGGGCCGCAGCTTCACGCTGGCCGTCGGCGACACGCTCGCGCTCGAGGCCTTCCGCGGCAGGCTGGTGGAAGCCGGCTACGCCAGCGTCTCGCAGGTCGCCGGACCCGGCGAGTTCGCGCTGCGCGGCTCGCTGCTCGACGTGTTCCCGATGGGCACCGACTCGCCGCTGCGCATCGACCTGTTCGACGACCAGATCGAGGCCATCCGCCGCTTCGACCCGCAGACCCAGCGCTCGCGCGACACCCTGCAATCGGTGCGCCTGCTGCCGGCACGCGAGATCCCGCTCGACGGCGACGCGGTGCGCGCGTTCCGGCGCCGCTGGCGGCAGCGCTTCGAGGGTGACCCCACGCGCAGCCCCGTCTACCGGGGCGTGAGCGAGGGCCTTGCGCCGCCGGGCATCGAGTTCTGGCTGCCGCTGTTCCACGACGAGACGGCGACGCTGTTCGACTACCTCCCGGCGGATGCAGTGGTCGCCGACACGGCCGACGCCGCAGCCTCGCTGGAGCGCAGCTGGGCCGCGATCGGCCAGCGCCACGAGGACCGCCGGCACGACATCGAGCGTCCGCTGCTGCAGCCGACCGAGCTGTTCGTCGAACCCGGCGAGGTGCGCAACGGGACCGCGCGCTTCGCCCGGGTCGAGATCTCGACGTTCAAGGCCGAGGACGAACGGCCCGGCGTGATCGTCAACTTCCCGACCAGCGCCCCGCGCGATTTTCGCCTCGACGCGCGCGCCGAGCGCCCGCTGGGCCCGCTGGAGGGCTTCCTCGCCGGCTTCCCGGGCCGGGTGCTGCTGGTGGCCGATTCGCCGGGTCGGCGCGAGGTGCTCGCCGACATGCTGCGCGGGGCCGGCCGACGTGCCGCCCTGGCGGAGGACTGGGCCGCGTTCGCCGCCGGCGCCGAGCCACTGGCGCTGACCGTCGCGCCGGACGTGGCGGGCCTGACGGTCGAGGAGCCGCCGGTCGCGGTGCTCTCCGAGTCGCAGCTCTTCGGCACCCGCGCCCGCCAGGAGCGCCGCCGTCGCAAGAGCGCGGCCGACCCGGCCGCGATCCTGCGCGACCTGCAGACCCTCTCGGCCGGTGCACCGGTGGTGCACGAGGAATACGGTGTCGGCCGCTACGTCGGCCTGCAGATCATGGATATCGGCGGGCAACCGGGCGAGTTCCTGGTGCTCGAGTACCAGGATGGCGACCGGCTGTACGTGCCGGTGCACTCGCTGCAGCTCATCAGCCGATACAGCGGCGCGGCACCGGAGAGCGCACCGCTGCACAAGCTCGGCACCGACCAGTGGGCCAGGGCGCGCCGCCGCGCCGCCGAGAAGGTGCGCGACGTCGCCGCGGAGCTGCTCGACCTCTACGCGCAGCGCAAGGCGCGCCAGGGCCTGAAGCTGCCGCTGCGCGAGCTCGAGTACCGCGCCTTCGCCGACGCCTTCCCGTTCGAGGAGACCGCCGACCAGGCCGAGGCGATCGGGAAGGTGCTCGCCGACATACAGTCGGACCAGCCCATGGACCGCATCGTCTGTGGCGACGTCGGCTTCGGCAAGACCGAGGTCGCGATGCGCGCCGCCTTCGCCGCGGTGCAGGCCGGCAAGCAGGTCGTGGTGCTGGTGCCGACGACGCTGCTCGCGCAGCAGCACCACACCAACTTCCGCGACCGCTTCGCGGACTGGCCGGTGCGCATCGAGTCGCTGTCGCGCTTTCGCACCGGCAAGGAGTCCAATGCGGTCGTGGAGGGCCTGGAGCGCGGCACGGTCGACATCGTGATCGCCACCCATCGCCTGCTGCACGCGAGCGTGCGCTTCAAGGACCTCGGCCTGATCATCATCGACGAGGAGCACCGCTTCGGCGTGCGCGACAAGGAGCGCCTGAAGGCGCTGCGCGCCGAGGTGCACGTGCTGACGCTGACGGCGACGCCGATCCCGCGCACCCTCAACATGGCGCTCGGCGGGCTGCGCGAGCTGTCGCTGATCGCCACCCCGCCGGCGGAGCGGCTGGCCATCAAGACCTTCGTCGTGGAGTGGAACGACTCGACGCTGCGGGAGGCGGTGCTGCGCGAGCTGCGCCGCGGCGGGCAGGTCTACTTCGTCCACAACGAGATCCAGGACATCGAGAAGCTCGCCGCCGACCTGGCGCGGCTCGTCCCCGAGGCCCAGGTACGCGTCGGCCACGGCCAGATGCGCGAGCGCGAGCTCGAGCAGCTGATGGTCGACTTCTACCACCGTCGCTTCGACATCCTGCTGTGCACCACGATCATCGAGAGCGGCATCGACGTGCCGAGCGCCAACACCATCATCATCGACCGCGCCGACCGGTTCGGCCTCGCGCAGCTGCACCAGCTGCGCGGCCGCGTCGGGCGCTCCCACCATCGTGCCTACGCCTACCTGATCATCCCCTCGCGCAAGGCCCTCGGCCAGGACGCGACGCGGCGGCTGGAGGCACTCGAGTCGCTCGAGGACCTCGGCGCGGGCTTCGTGCTCGCCACCCACGACCTGGAGATCCGCGGCGCCGGTGAGCTGCTCGGCGAGGGCCAGAGCGGCGAGATGACCGAGGTCGGCCTGACGATGTACCTCGACATGCTCGACCGCGCGGTCAAGGCGATGAAGGCTGGCCGCAAGGGCGTGATCGACGCGCCGCTCGCCGCGCAATCGGAGGTCGAGATGCGCGTGCCCGCGCTGCTCCCCGACGACTACGTCGGCGACGTGCACGTGCGCCTCGCGCTCTACAAGCAGATCGCGTCGGCGGCCGACGAACCGGCCATCGACGAGCTGGTGGCGGAGCTGGTGGACCGCTTCGGCGAGCTGCCCGATCCGGCGCAGAACCTGCTGCGCAGCGCGCGGCTGCGCATCGCGGCGCGTCGCCTCGGCGTGCGCCGCCTCGACTTCGGCGCGCATGGCGGCTACCTGCAGTTCGAGGCCGACAACTCGATCGATCCCAAGGCCGTGATCCAGCTCATCCAGGCCCG